>NZ_JBIVGA010000020.1:0-71559 GCF_044748405.1 Pseudomonas sp. NPDC089996
AGTTAAAGGCTCGTTTGCTCACATCCACTCTCGCTCTGCCAAATAGAACATATTCATTTCTTGCAGGCCGCGCGCTGTTCTTTGTAGGAGCGGCCTTGTGTCGCGAAAGGGCCGCAAAGCGGCCCCCAGCAATCCATGTGTTGACGCTGAGACCCTGGGGCCGCTTCGCGCCCCTTTCGCGACACAAGGCCGCTCCTACAAAAAGCCAGCCCGCACAGGGCCGGGCATTGCCTGCTGCAATCAGTCAAACGGGGCGACCTTGGTCGCCCCGCTCGGGTTTCACGCTTGCTTATTCCTGAGGAGCCTCTTCGGCGCCTGCAGCTTCGTCATCTGGCGCATCGGCCTCGACGCCCTCTTCGTCCGTCTCGATCAGTTCATCGAGCTCGTCCTCGGAAGGCTCCTGGATACGCTCCAGGCCTACCAGCGTTTCATCGCTGGCCAGCTTGATCAGGGTCACGCCCTGGGTGTTACGGCTCAGGCTGGACACCTCGCCAACCCGGGTACGCACCAAGGTGCCCTGGTCGGAAATCAGCATGATCTCCTCGCCTTCCTGCACCTGGATAGCACCGATCAGCAAGCCATTGCGGCCCTTGGTGCCCATGGCGATCACACCCTGGCCACCACGGCCACGACGCGGGAACTTGGACAGCGGCGTGCGCTTGCCAAAACCACGCTCGGAGGCGGTGAGGATCTGCGAACCGGATTCCGGGATCAGCATCGAAATGATCCGCTGGCCCTTGCCCAGCTTCATGCCGCGCACGCCACGGGCAGTACGGCCCATTTCGCGCACCACGCTCTCGGCGAAGCGAATGACCTTGCCCGCGTCGGAGAACATCATGACTTCCTTGGCGCCATCGGTGATCGCCGCGGCAATCAAGGTGTCGCCCTCTTTGAGCTTCAGCGCGATCAGGCCGTTGGAGCGCGGACGGGCGAACTGCACCAGCGGGGTCTTCTTGACGGTACCGGAGGCAGTCGCCATGAAGATGTACGCGCCGGTCGGCTCCGCCACCCACTCCAGGGTGTCGCCGTCTTCTTCGTCGACTTCTTCGGCCTCTACCAGCTCACCCTCGAGCACGGTGTCGTCAGCGTCTTCCAGTTCTTCGTCAAGGTCGGCGTTCTGCTGCAACGCTTCGAGGTCGATCTGCAGCATGGCGGTGATACGCTCACCTTCTTCCAGCGGCAGCAGGTTGACCAGCGGGCGACCACGGGCAGCGCGGGACGCTTCAGGGATTTCGTAGGTTTTCTTCCAGTACACCTTGCCCTTGCTGGAGAACAGCAACAGCGTGGCATGGCTGTTGGCGACCAGCAGGTGCTCGATGTAGTCCTCGTCCTTCACGCCGGTCGCCGACTTGCCTTTGCCGCCACGGCGCTGAGCCTGGTAAGCGGACAATGGCTGGGTCTTGGCATAACCGCCGTGGGAGATGGTCACCACGCGCTCTTCTTCCGGGATCATGTCGCCGTAGTTGAGGTCGTGGGTGGCATTGAGGATCTCGGTGCGACGGGCATCGCCGTATTCCGAACGGATCGCTTCGAGCTCTTCGCGGATCACTTCCATCAGACGCGTGGCGCTGCTGAGGATGCGGATCAGCTCGCCGATCTGCTCCAGGATCTCCTGGTACTCGGCCAGCAGCTTCTCGTGCTCCAGGCCGGTCAGGCGGTGCAGGCGCAGGTCCAGAATGGCCTGGGCCTGTTCCGGCGACAGGAAGTACTTGCCGTCATGCAGACCATACTGCTCCGGCAGGTCTTCAGGGCGGCAGGAGTCGGCGCCGGCGCGCTCGACCATGACCTGCACGGCGCTGGATTCCCACGGCGTGGACACCAGGGCTTCCTTGGCTTCGGACGGGGTCGGCGAGGCCTTGATCAGAGCGATGACCGGGTCGATGTTGGACAGTGCGACCGCCTGGCCTTCAAGGATATGGCCACGCTCACGGGCCTTGCGCAGCTCGAACACGGTACGCCGGGTCACCACTTCACGGCGGTGACGGACGAACGCCTCGAGCAGGTCCTTGAGGTTGAGCAGGCGCGGACGACCGTCGACCAGGGCAACCACGTTGATGCCGAACACGCTCTGCAGCTGGGTCTGCTGATAGAGGTTGTTGAGCACCACCTCCGGCACCTCGCCGCGACGCAGCTCGATGACGATGCGCATGCCGTCCTTGTCGGACTCGTCGCGCAGTTCGGTGATGCCTTCGATCTTCTTCTCTTTGACAAGCTCGGCGATCTTCTCGATCAGGCGCGCCTTGTTCAGCTGGTATGGCAGCTCGGTGACGACAATCTGCTGGCGGCCACCGACCTTGTCGATGTCTTCGATCTCGGAGCGGGCGCGCATGTAGATGCGGCCACGGCCGGTACGGTAGGCCTCGATGATGCCCTGGCGGCCGTTGATGATGCCGGCAGTCGGGAAGTCCGGGCCAGGGATGAACTGCATCAGCTCATCGATGGTGACTTCCGGGTTGTCGATCAGCGCCAGGCAACCGTCGATGACTTCACCGAGGTTGTGTGGCGGGATGTTGGTCGCCATGCCCACGGCGATACCGCTGGAACCGTTGACCAGCAGGTTGGGGATGCGGGTCGGCATGACCGCCGGGATCTGCTCGGTGCCGTCGTAGTTGGGCACCCAGTCGACGGTTTCCTTGTGCAGGTCGGCCAGCAGCTCGTGAGCCAGCTTGGTCATGCGCACTTCGGTATATCGCATGGCTGCGGCGTTGTCGCCGTCGACCGAACCGAAGTTGCCCTGGCCGTCGACCAGCAGGTAGCGCAGCGAGAACGGCTGGGCCATACGCACGATGGTGTCGTAGACCGCAGTGTCGCCGTGCGGGTGGTACTTACCGATCACGTCACCGACCACACGGGCGGATTTCTTGTACGGCTTGTTCCAGTCGTTGCCCAGCTCGCTCATCGCATAGAGGACGCGACGATGCACGGGCTTCAAGCCATCACGCGCATCGGGCAGCGCTCGCCCGACAATCACGCTCATCGCGTAGTCGAGGTAAGACTGTCTCAGTTCGTCTTCGATATTGACCGGGAGGATTTCTTTGGCCAGTTCGCCCATGAGAAGCCTGATTCCTTTTTCTGGTGAAACTTCGCAGCTCCATCAAGGGCCGAACGAAGCTCGCCGCCGCAGCGCAAAGGGGTGCGACGACTTACGACAAATCAATGAGTTGTTGCATGGATCTGCGCAATGAAGGCCGCCTTCGTGGGCGGTCTTGGAAACTGCCGGATGTTACCACAAAGGCGGGGCGGTGGGGAGAGCTGAACAGGAGTGCGCGGTCAATGTGGGAGCGGCCTTGTGTCGCGATAGGGCTGCGCAGCAGCCCCAGCAATTTTTGCCTCTTTGCTGGAATCCCGGGGCCGCTTTGCGACCCTTTCGCGACACGAGGCCGCTCCCACAAGGTACGCGTTCAGTGCAGGCGCTTGCGGCACATCAGCTGGGCCAGCTTGGCAGTATCCGGCCGCTCGACAATGCCACGCTCGGTGACGATCACGTCGATCAGGTCGGCCGGGGTCACGTCGAACACCGGGTTGAAGGCCTCGACCTGCGGCGCCACACGGGTTCCGGCGTAGTCCAGCAGCTCATCGGCTTCGCGCTCTTCCAGCGGAATGTCCTCGCCGGTGGCCAGGTTGAGGTCGATGCTGGTGCTCGGCGCCACCACCATGAAGCGCACGCCGTGGTGCATGGCACTGACGGCCAGCTGATAGGTGCCGATCTTGCCTGCCACGTCGCCGTTGGCCGCGACGCAGTCGGCGCCGACCACCACCCAGGTGATGCCCTTGGTCTTCATCAGGTGGGCCAGCGCCGAATCGGCGCACAGGGTCACCGGGATGCCTTCGTTGGCCAGCTCCCAGGCCGTCAGGCGCGAGCCTTGCAGCCAGGGGCGGGTCTCCCCGGCATACACCCGCTCGACCATGCCCTCCAGGTAACCGGCGCGAATCACCCCGAGGGCCGTGCCGATTCCACCACTGGCCAAGGCACCGGCATTGCCGTAGGTCAGCAAGGTCTGTTCATTGCCCTGGTGGCGACGGATCAGCTCGATGCCGTGCTGGGCCATGGTCAGGTTGGCTTCGCGGTCGCTTTCATGGATGGCGATCGCCTCGGCCTCCAGCGCTGCCAGCACGTCTTCTTCGCCGCGCACACGCAGCAGGCGCTCGCGCATGCGGTTCAGCGCCCAGAACAGGTTGGCCGCGGTGGGCCGGGCCTCGGCCAGGCTGAGAAAGTCGTCTTCCAGGTCCATTTCCCAGTCGCCGCCCTGGGCCAGGCGCTCTTCCACGGCCAGCACCAGGCCGTAGGCTGCGGCAATGCCAATGGCGGCAGCACCGCGCACGGCCATGTCACGGATCGCTGCCACTACCTGCGCGACATTGTCGCAGGTCAGCCAGCGTTCTTCCGACGGCAGCAGGCGCTGGTCGAGCAGGTGCAGGACGCCGCCTTGCCAGCGCATCCCGGTCACCTTCTCCGCCGCCAAAAGTCGCTCGCGCATTGCCTCTCCCCGTCGTTCGGATATCAAAAGCCGGCGATTATAGCGACCCTCGGCCGCAGACGCTCGGGTATACTGCGCCCCATTTGAAGTGCAAGTTCCAGAGGATTGTTCAATGAGCAACGTCGATCACGCCGAAATCGCCAAGTTCGAAGCCTTGGCCCACCGCTGGTGGGACCGTGAAAGCGAGTTCAAGCCGCTGCACGACATCAACCCGCTGCGCGTCAACTGGATTGACGAGCGTGTCGGCCTGGCTGGCAAGAAAGTGCTGGACGTCGGCTGCGGCGGCGGCATCCTCAGCGAGGCCATGGCCTTGCGCGGCGCTACCGTCACCGGCATCGACATGGGCGAGGCGCCACTAGCGGTTGCCCAGTTGCACCAGCTGGAGTCGGGCGTCGAGGTCGAATACAGGCAGATCACCGCCGAAGCCCTGGCCGAAGAGATGCCCGAACAGTTCGACGTGGTCACCTGCCTGGAGATGCTCGAGCACGTGCCCGACCCGTCCTCGGTCATCCGCGCCTGCTTCCGCATGGTCAAACCTGGCGGCCAGGTGTTCTTCTCGACCATCAACCGCAACCCCAAGGCCTACCTGCTGGCCATCGTCGGCGCCGAATACATCCTCAAGATGCTGCCGCGCGGCACCCACGACTTCAAGAAGTTCATCCGCCCGTCCGAGCTCGGCGCCTGGAGCCGGGTCGCCGGCCTCGAGGTCAAGGACATCATCGGCCTGACCTACAACCCGCTGACCAAGCACTACAAGCTGAGCAGCGACGTTGATGTCAACTACATGATCCAGACCCTGCGCGAGGAATGAGCATGCGTTTGCGAGCAGTACTCTTCGACATGGACGGCACCTTGCTCGACACGGCGCCAGACTTCATCGCCATCTGCCAGGCCATGCTCGCCGAGCGCGGCCTGCCGGCCATCGACGACCAGCTGATCCGCGACGTGATCTCCGGCGGCGCCCGCGCCATGGTCGCGGCGACCTTTGCCATGAGCCCGGACGCCGAGGGCTTCGAAGCCCTGCGCCTTGAGTTCCTCGAGCGCTACCAGCGTGACTGCGCGGTGCACAGCAAGCTCTTCGAGGGCATGGGCGAACTGCTGGCCGACATCGAGAAGGGCAACCTGCTGTGGGGCGTGGTGACCAACAAGCCGGTGCGCTTCGCCGAACCGATCATGCAGCGGCTGGGCCTGGCCGAGCGCTCTGCCCTGCTGATCTGCCCGGACCACGTGAAGAACAGCAAGCCCGACCCGGAGCCGCTGATCCTCGCCTGCAAGACCCTGGACCTGGACCCGGCCAGCGTACTGTTCGTCGGCGACGACCTGCGCGACATCGAGTCTGGCCGCGACGCCGGCACCCGCACGGCGGCAGTGCGCTACGGCTATATTCATCCAGAGGACAACCCGAACAACTGGGGCGCCGATGTGGTGGTGGACCACCCGCTGGAGCTGCGCAAGGTGATCGACAGCGCGCTGTGCGGCTGCTGAATACTGATCGACGTTCCGGACTGCACCCCTGTGTGGCGCTTACGAACTCGAAGGACAGAATCATGTTCGACTACATCGCTCGCCCCGGCCTGCTCGCTGGCCGCGTCATCCTGGTCACCGGTGCCGGCCGCGGCATCGGCGCTGCTGCCGCCAAGGCCTATGCCGCGCTGGGGGCCACCGTGCTGCTGCTGGGCAAGACCGAGGCCAACCTGAACGAGGTCTACGACCAGATCGAGGCGGCCGGCCACCCTCAGCCCGTGGTGATCCCGTTCAACCTGGAAACCGCCCTGCCCCACCAGTACGACGAGCTGGCGGTGATGATCGAGGAGCAGTTCGGACGCCTGGACGGCCTGCTCAACAACGCCTCGATCATCGGCCCTCGCACCCCGCTGGAGCAGTTGTCGGGCGATAACTTCATGCGCGTGATGCACATCAACGTCGATGCCACCTTCATGCTCACCAGCACCCTGCTGCCGCTGCTCAAGTTGTCGGAAGACGCCTCGGTGGTGTTCACCTCCAGCAGCGTCGGGCGCAAGGGCCGGGCGTACTGGGGGGCCTACGGGGTGTCGAAGTTCGCCACCGAAGGGCTGATGCAGACCCTGGCCGACGAACTGGAAGGCGTGGCGCCGGTACGCTCCAACAGCATCAACCCGGGCGCCACACGCACGGCGATGCGGGCGCAGGCTTACCCGAGCGAGAACCCGCAGAACAACCCGCTGCCGGAAGAGATCATGCCGGTGTATCTGTACCTGATGGGGCCAGATAGCAAGGCGGTCAACGGGCAGGCGTTCAACGCCCAGTAGGGCTGGAGACCGCCGGGGCCGCTTTGCGGCCCCAATGGCTTTCAGCCGGCGGCCAAGGCCGGGCGCAGGCGCCCTTGCTGGCGCCCCTCCAGCTGCATGCACCGCTCCAGGAACAGGTACATGCAGTCGTAGCTCTTGCACACCGCCTTGCGCAGCTCGTTGCGCAGGCCCAGGGTCGGGTTCTCGCCCGCCAGGGTGCAGATGATCTCCAGCGCCTCCCACGGGTGCGCATCATCATACTGGGCATGCATCTTCAGCCACTTCATCGCCCGCTTGCGAACGTCCTCCGGGAAGCCCATGGCATAGGTATCATCGGCGCACACCACTGCCGACCACTCGCCGGTCGCCCCCTCGATCGCATAGTTGGTCGCCGCCATGGCAATCGCCAGCGACTCGGTGCTGCACACGCGCCAGCACCAGTCGTTGAGGCCATTCAGTTCCGGCGGCACATCCTGCGCCTGCAGGTCGTGCAGGTGCACGCCATGGGCCTGGCACCAGTGCGCCCAGTAGTCGGCATGGTTGAGCTCGACGCGGATATTGCGCATCAGCCAGCGCCGCGCCATGTCCTCACCAGGGTGGCGGGCATAACGGGTCTTGGTCAGGTTATGGGCCATGTACAGGGAAAACTGCTCGACCACCGGCCAGCCACCGATCAGGTACTGGCGGATGGTCGACTGGCGCAGCTGGCCATCGCGCAAGCGCTGGTAGAACTCATGTTCCACCACTCGCCGCTTGCTCTCCCGGCAATCCTCGATCAGCTGCTGAGCCCATTGGGGGTAACTGGCCGGGTCCATCAAGGGCCCGATACGAACGAATGCATCAATCACTTTCAGCTCCTTGATCCTTGTGATTTTGCGGACGTATTTTCAGCGAAAAGTACCTGGCGCCCGATGCAGCAAGGGCCGCGCAGCAATCCGTTGGCGCTGCAGACTGTCACAGGTAAACACCTGCGGTCGTTCGATCAGGTAGCCCTGGGCGTAATCCACGCCGATTTCCTGCAAGGCCTGCTCGATCAACGGTGTTTCGACGAACTCGGCTATGGTCCGCTTGCCCATGACGTGGCCGATGTGATTGATCACCTCGACCATGGCACGGTTGACCGGGTCATCCAGCATATCTTTGACAAAACTTCCGTCGATCTTCAAGAAGTCCACGGGTAAATGTTTCAAATAGGCGAATGACGACATTCCGGCACAGAAGTCGTCCAGCGAGAACTTGCAACCCAGCCCCTTCAATTCGTTGATGAAGCGGATCGCACTGCCGAGGTTGGCGATGGCGCTGGTCTCGGTGATCTCGAAACAGATCAGCCGCGGCGGAATGGAATATTCGACGAACAGTCGCTGCAGGTAATCCAGGAACTTGTCATCACCGATGCTGGCACCCGAGAGATTGATTGCACAGATCGCCAGCGGCCCTTGCCGCTGCTCGTCCAGGCACTGGCGTATGACTTGGAACACGCTGCGCACCACCCAGCGGTCCAGCGCGGTCATCAAACCATAGCGCTCGGCGGCCGGGATGAAGCTGTCGGGCAGGATGGTGCGCCCACTCTCATCATGCAGGCGCAACAGGATCTCGATATGACTTGGACCGTCGATGGCCTTGAGCGGGGCGATTTCCTGGCAATAGAGACAGAAACGGTTTTCCTCCAGGGCCACATGAAGCCGCTGGATCCAGGCCATTTCACCGAAGCGCATGGACAATTCGCTGTCGTCGACATGGTACACCTGAACCCGATTGCGGCCCTTCTCCTTGGCCATGTAGCACGCCATGTCTGCCGCCCGCAGCGAGGCCTCCAGGGTGCCCGGCGCCTGAGCCATGTGCACCAGCCCGATACTGACAGTGGTGACGAACGGCCTGCCCTTCCACACGAAGTGCAGGCTCTGCACAGCCTGGCGCAGGGTTTCGGCGATCCGCTCGGCTTGATCGGCCGGGCAGTTCTCCAGCAGCACGCCGAACTCGTCGCCGCCCAGGCGGGCCAGGGTATCGCCCTCGCGCAACCCGGACTGCAGCACCGCGCAGATGTGCCTGAGCAGCTCGTCGCCAGCCGCATGGCCGCAGGTATCATTGACCAGCTTGAACTGGTCGAGGTCGAGGAACATCAGCGAATGGCGCCCGGCCTGGCGCATCAGGCCATTGAGCGCCTGCTCCAGGCGGTATTCGAACTCACGGCGGTTGGCCAGCCCGGTCAGGGCGTCGTGGGTCGCCTGCCATGACAGGTTGGCGATGTACTGCCGCTCCTGGGTCATGTCGTGCAGGACCAGCACGATCCCGGCCACCTGCCCGTCGTTGATGATCGGCGAGCCGACCAGGTTGATCGATACGGTGCTGCCATCCAGGCGCTGGATCAACCGCGCATGCTCCGCGCCGCTCTTGAGGCTGCCACTGAGCACCTGCTCGACCAGCGGGCAGCCAGCGCCGTCGTCCTGCTCCTCGAGCAACTTGAACAACGCCCCCAGCGGCAAGCCCAGCGCCTCGGCGCCCTGCCAGTGGGTCAATTGCTCGGCGGCGGGGTTCATATAGCCGATGTTGCCCTCGACGTCGGCGGTGATTACCGCATCACCAATGGCTTCGAGGGTGATCTGTGCACGCTCCCGTTCTTCCTGCAGGGCACTGGCAAACGCCTGACGCTGGGCCAGCAGCTTGCTCGAACGGCGCCAGGCAATGGCGATGAGGAACAGCGCCGTCAGCAGGTTGGTGACCAGCAGCACCCGCAGCAACATGCGCGAGCCTTCACCCAGGGCATCGCTGAAAGCCTTGGCCGCTGGCGTGACGCCTTCGTTGATGGCGACGATGCGGCCCTTCCACTCGCTGAGCCGCCCGGCGCCGACCAGCCCACCGGCAAAGCCATCACGCATTTCGCTGGCCAGTACATCGAGCTTGGCCAGGTAGCCATCCCCGATGTTCCAGTATTCGATCGCCGTCTGCATGTAGCTGATCTGGCGGAAGTTGCGGTAGAACCAGATGATGCGGTCAACATCGTCAGGGTGGTTGCCGCCCTGCAACACGGCCAGGCGGGCACCCTCCAGGTCCGGGCTGGCCTGGTCGAGCAGCTCGCGCAGCTCGTGGTCGCCCTGGGGCACGCTCATGGCCTGGCGATAGCGCTGGTAGGTACGCTCGTCGCGGTCATCGGCGTACAGGTTGAGGTAGTAGATGGCGTCTTTCTGCGCCTTCGACCAGAGGCTTTCGCCGGCCACATAGGCACGGACCGCCGACAATGCATAAAGGCTGAGGCTACCCAGCAACACCTGGAACATGACAACGGCGATGAAGGGCCAGATGATACCTACCAACCTTGGCGCTTCTTGAGTGCGATTTCCCTTCATTTAGTCCCTGTCGCAGAGCAGATAAGACTTCGAATCAACCCAGACAAGCACAGCGTAGGCCATTTGCCATCTGCACGGCGGGGAATTTTCTCAGTCGTTCACGTCTGCTGCAGGTGACCATAGAGCTTGGCGTACAAACCACCCTCGGCAATCAGCTGCTGATGGTCGCCATCTTCGGCCACATGCCCGCCATCGAATACCAGCACCCGGTCGGCCTGTTTCACTGCCGACAAGCGGTGGGCGATGATAAGCGTGGTGCGGCCACTGAGGAAACGTGCCAATGCCTGATGCAGGTTGTACTCGGTGGCGGCATCCAGCGCCGAGGTGGCCTCATCCAGTATCACTACCTTGGGCTCGGCCAGGACCATGCGGGCAATCGCCAGGCGCTGGCGCTGGCCACCGGACAGGCGCACCCCCGAGCGGCCGACCACGCTGTCCAGCCCTTGCGGCAAGGCGGCGATGGTGGCGTCCAGCTGGGCGATACGCAGTGCCTGCCAGCAGGCCTCGTCGCTGCATTCGCGGCCCATGGTCAGGTTGGCGCGCACGGTGTCGTTGAACAGTGACGGGTGCTGCAGCACCACCGCCACGTTTTCGCGCAGCGTCTCGAGGCCGATTTCCTGCAGGCTGGCACCGCCGAAGCGGATGGTCCCGGCCTGGGCGCTGTACAGGCCCAGCAGCAATTGCACCAGGGTGCTCTTGCCGCCACCACTGGCACCGACAATGGCCACTTTTTCACCGGGGGCGATGGCCAGGTTCAACTGGTCGAGTACCGGCTCGTCGGCATAGGCAAAGCGCAGGTCACGCACCTCGATGCCCACCGTCTCGCGGCCGGCAAACGGGTCGGTGGCTGCCGGATACTGCGGCTCGTCCGCTCGCGACAGCAGCTCGTTGAGCCGGCTCAGCGCACCGCCGGCGGCGTAGTAGGCGTATTGCAGGTTGAGCAACTGCTCCACCGGGCCAATCATGAACCACAGGTAGCTGAACACCGCCAGCATCTGGCCGATCGACAGGTCGGAGAACAGCACGGTCAGCATCGCCGCCGCGCGGAAGATATCGATACCGAACTGGAACAGCAGGCCACTGGCACGGCCACTGGCATCGCTCTTCCATTGCGACTCCACGGCATAGTCGCGCACTTCGCGGGCACGCAGGCCAAGGCGCCCGAGGAAGTAGCCCTGGCGATTGCCGGCGCGGATTTCCTGGATGGCATCCAGGGTTTCGGACAGTGCCTGGGTAAAGCGCGCGGTGCTGTCGTTCTCGAGTTTCTTCAGGTGCTTGACACGCTTGCCCAACTGCACGGTGAAGTAGATCACCAGCGGGTTGAACAACAGGATCAGCAACGCCAGCTGCCAGTGCATCCAGAGCAGGATCGCCGCCGTGCCGGTGAGCGTCAGCATGGCTACCAGGAAGCGGCTCAGGGTTTCGCCGACGAACTTGTCCAGGGTATCCAGGTCGGTGACCAGATGCGTGGTCACGGTGCCGCTGCCCAGGCTTTCGTATTCCTTGAGCGAGATGCGCTTGAGGCGCTCGATCAGGCGAATGCGCAGCCGGTAAACGATGTCCTTGGCCAACCCGGCAAACAGCTTGGCCTGCACCACGTTGAAGGCCAGTGCCGCCAGGCGCAGGCACAGCGTGGCCACCAGCATCAGGCCGATGTAGCCGGCTGCCACCTGCCAGCCGCTCGGCAGCAGGTTGTTCATCCATTTCAGTGCGGCATCACCGTGGCCCAGCAGCACTTCGTCGACCAGCAACGGCAGCAACAACGGGATCGGCACGCTGCAGCAGGCCGCCAGCACGGCAATCAGGTTGGCGGTCCAGAGGTTTTTCTTGTGATGCAGGGCCAGGCGGCGGATTTCTGCCCAGCTCAGACGATCGGACACAGCGGCGGGCTTCCCTGGTACAGGGTCTGGCGACCCTGGCAGGTCAAGCACAGACGGCCTGCTGCAGCCAGCGGCCAAGCAGCGGTTGCAGGTTGCCCAGCGGCTGGTAGCCGTTGGTCAGCAAGGCCAGCTGGCCATTGCGCTCGGCCAGCAGGGTCGGAAAGCCGGCAATGCCAAGGTCTTGCGCCCAGCTGAAATCGGCTGCGGTGGTGGCGCGGATGTCCTGGCTGGCGAACTGCTGAGCGAAGTGTTCGCGGTCGAAACCGGCCTGTTCGGCCAATTCGACCAACTGCGGGGCGCGGGTGACATCCACGCCCTGCTCGTAGAACGAACGCTGGATCAGCGCCAGCAGCGGCCAGACACGTTCAGCGTCCAGCGCGCGGGCAGTGACCAGGGCACGGCAAGCCGGCTCGGTGTCGTAGACAAAGCCGTCAGGCATGGCACCGTCGAAACGGAACGGCTGCCCGGTGGCGTCGGCCACCGCCTGCCAATGCTCGAGGATGTACTTGCGGGTCGAGCCATCCAGCGCACTGCCGCCGCTGCGCAGGCCGCCCACCACCAACCGGGTGCTGACGCCCGCCTCGGCGGCCTGTGCGACCAGGGCCGCGGCCACTGGTGCGAACCCCCAGCACCAGGAGCACATCGGGTCCATCACATAGATCAGGCGGGCAGTCATGGCTCAAGCCTCGGCTTTGTAGTTGTAACCAATCGGGTGCGGCTGGTTGCGGGCCTTGGCCAGCTCGATCTGCTTCTGCCGGTCGATGGCACTGCGCCGGGTCTTCTCGCTCAGGGTGTCCCAGCAGTGCGGGCAGCTCACGCCTGGCGAGTAATGCTCGGACTCGCGGTCCTTGGCGTCGACCGGGTGGCGGCAGGCATGGCACTGGTCGTACTCGCCTTCGCTCAGGTCATGGCGCACCGTGACGCGGTTGTCGAAGACGAAGCAGTCGCCGTCCCACAGGCTTTCTTCCTGAGGTACTTCCTCGAAGTACTTCAGGATGCCACCTTTAAGATGATAGACCGACTCGAAGCCTTCACCGAGCATGTAGCTGGAAGCTTTTTCGCAACGGATGCCACCGGTGCAGAACATCGCGACCTTCTTGTGCTTGCTCGGGTCGAAGTTGGCCTTGATGTAGTCGGGGAACTCGCGGAAGGTCTCGGTCTTGGGGTCGATGGCGCCCTTGAAGGTGCCGATGGCCACTTCGTAGTCGTTGCGGGTGTCGATCAGCAGGACTTCGGGGTCGTTGATCAGGGCGTTCCAGTCCTTGGGCTCGACATAGGTGCCGACGGCCTGGTTCGGGTCGACGCCCGGCACGCCGAGGGTGACGATCTCTTTCTTGAGCTTGACCTTGGTGCGGTAGAACGGCTGTTCGTCGCAGTAGGATTCCTTGTGGTCGACATCGACCAGGCGCGGGTCGTTGCGCAGCCAGGCGAGCAGGCCGTCGATGCCTTCGCGGGTGGCCGAGACGGTGCCGTTGATGCCTTCGTGGGCCAGCAGCAAGGTGCCTTTGACGCCGTTGTCGAGCATGGCCTTGAGCAGCGGCTCACGCAGCTCGACGTAGTCTTCCAGGGTGACGAACTTGTATAGCGCCGCCACGACGATAGCTTGGGACATGTAACAGACTCTCCAGTGGTTGCCCTCGTAAGGGGCGGACCGGGTTGACATAAAAAGCATGGGGGCGCTTTGCGCCCCTTTCGCGACACAAGGCCGCTCCTACAGGGGAATGCGAATTCCTGTGGGAGCGGCCTTGTGTCGCGAAAGGGCCGCAAAGCGGCCCCCGGATTTTGCAGGATTGTACCAGAACGACGGAAAGGATTCAGTGCCCGCCGCCAGCGCACACCGGCGAGGCCGGTGCCACGCCCACCTTGGCCCACTCCTCGGCGGTGTAGGTGTGGATCGCCAGGGCGTGGATCTCGCCCATCAGCTCACCCATGGTGGCGTAGACCTTCTGGTGACGCTTGACGCTGTTGAGCCCGGCGAACTGCTCGCTGACGATCACCGCCTTGTAGTGGGTTTCCTGGCCACGGCTGTGCATGTGGCTTTCGTTGAGCACTTCAAGGTGTTGCGGGGCCAGCGTGGCCAGTTGCTGCTCGATGCGTTGCTGCATGCTCATCGGCTACCACTCACTTCTTGGCCGGGGCGGCGGCCTTGCCTGCGTTCGGGTCCAGCTCCTTGGTCATGTCTTCGAGCAGCTTGTTGACCACCGGCACCGCAGGTTCCAGGCTGGACTGGGTCAGCTGGGCCGACTGCTGGGTGACTTTCGGCATCTGGGTCAGGACTTTCTTGCCCAACGGCGACTCGTAGAACTTGACCAGGTCCTTGAGCTCCTGCTCGGTGAAGGTCTGGGTGTACAGGTCGACCATCTTCGGCTTCAGCTTGCTCCAGCCGATGGCTCCGTCCAGCGCGGCGTTGGCCTTGGCCTGGTAGCTCTCCAGCACGGCCTGCTTGCTGGCCGGGGCCTTGGTCTGGGCGAAGCGCTGGGCGAACATCTGCTGGACCTGCATGTACACCGGGGTGCCCAGCTTGTCGGCGTGGGCCAGGGTCAGGAATTTCTCGGCGGCAGCGTTGTGGCTGGCGGTGGCAGCGAGTACCTGGCCGCTGGCACAGGCCAGGGCTACGGCAGCACAGAGGACACGGAGACGGGTCATTGCATTTCCTTCAAGGAGGGGGAGGCGGTACCTCAGAGTAGAGCATTCTGCTCCCGCAGGGGCGCAGCGCTCAAGTGGCACGACGAGCGAATGAACCGCTCGCACGCATGAGGGCCTAAACTGCTGATTCTGACTGACAAAGGAGTGAACGCAGCATGAGCCGTATCGAGACAGACAGCCTGGGCCCGGTCGAAGTTCCTGAGGACGCCTACTGGGGCGCACAGACCCAGCGCTCGCTGATCAACTTTGCCATTGGCAAGGAACGCATGCCGCTCGCGGTGCTGCACGCCCTGGCACTCATCAAGAAAGCCGCCGCGCGGGTCAACGACCGCAACGGCGACTTGCCCGCCGACATCGCCCGGCTGATCGAACAGGCCGCCGACGAAGTGCTCGACGGCGAACATGACGACCAGTTCCCGCTGGTGGTCTGGCAGACCGGCAGCGGCACCCAGAGCAACATGAACGTCAACGAGGTGATCGCCGGGCGCGCCAACGAACTGGCCGGCAAGGGCCGTGGCGGCAAAGCGCCGGTGCACCCCAACGACCACGTCAACCGCTCGCAGAGCTCCAATGACTGCTTCCCCACCGCCATGCACATTGCCGCTGCCCAGGCGGTGCATGGCAAACTGCTGCCGGCAATTGCCGAGCTGTCGGCGGGGCTGGCCGAGCTGTCGGCGCGCCACAGCAAGCTGGTCAAGACCGGTCGCACGCACATGATGGACGCGACGCCGATCACCTTCGGCCAGGAAGTCTCGGCTTTCGTCGCCCAGCTCGACTACGCCCAGCGTGCCATCCGCGCCACCTTGCCGGCGGTGTGCGAACTGGCCCAGGGCGGCACGGCCGTCGGCACCGGGCTGAACGCCCCGCATGGTTTTGCCGAAGCCGTGGCCGCCGAACTGGCCGCCCTCTCCGGCCTGCCTTTCATCACTGCCCCCAACAAGTTCGCCGCCCTCGCCGGCCATGAGCCGCTGACCAGCCTGGCCGGTGCGCTGAAGACCCTGGCGGTGGCGCTGATGAAGATCGCCAACGACCTGCGCCTGCTCGGCTCCGGCCCGCGTGCGGGGCTGGCCGAAGTACGCCTGCCGGCCAACGAGCCGGGCAGCTCGATCATGCCCGGCAAGGTCAACCCGACCCAGTGCGAAGCGCTGTCGATGTTGGCCTGCCAAGTATTGGGCAACGACGCGGCAATCGGCTTTGCCGCCAGCCAGGGGCACCTGCAGCTGAACGTGTTCAAGCCGGTGATCATCCACAACCTGCTGCAGTCGGTCGAACTGCTGGCCGATGGCTGCCGCAACTTCCAGCAACACTGCGTGGCCGGGATCGAGCCGGATGCCGAGCAGATGGCGGCGCACCTGGAACGTGGGCTGATGCTGGTGACGGCGCTTAACCCGCACATTGGCTATGACAAGGCGGCGGAGATTGCCAAGAAGGCCTACAGCGAGGGCAAGACCTTGCGCGAGGCGGCGCTGGAGCTGAAGTACCTGACCAATGAGCAGTTCGACCAGTGGGTAAGGCCGGAAAACATGCTGGCGCCTGGCGGCAAAGGCTGACTCTGCCAGCCGTCAATACCCGGCCAATGTGGGAGCGGCCTTGCGTCGCGAAAGGGGCGCGCAGCGGCCCCAGGATTTCAGCTGCACCGCGAGATTGTCGGGGCCGCCTTGCGGCCCTTTCGCGACGCAAGGCCGCTCCCACAAAGTGCGCGCAATGCTATGCCAACCGTGCCCTTCTGGCCTTCCAACCGGCCACCAGCGAAGGCCCCAAGGCCACCAGGCTCGACCCCGCCACCACCGTCACCGCCCCCACATACCCCAGCGCATTGATGTCTTCGGCCTGCACATACTCCGGCCACACCACCGCCGCCAGCGCCACCGCGACGAAGGTCACCAGCGGCGTCAACGCCAGCGTGGCACTGACCCGCGACGCCTCCCAATGCGCCAGCGCCTCGGCAAACGCGCCATAGGCCACCAGGGTGTTCAGGCAGCAGGCCAGCAACAGCCAGCCTTGCACCGGTGTCAGCTGCAGCGCCTCCAGCGGGTGTACCCAAGGCGTCAGCAGGGCAACGCAACTGAGGTAGATGACCATCATCACCTGCTGCGAATGCCACACCGTCAGCAGCTGCTTCTGGCTCAGCGCGTAGAACACCCAGATGCTGGTCGCCAGCAGCACGGTCAGCACACCGGTGGTGTAGGCCCCCAGCGAGGTCAGCAGCTCTTCCAGGCGCTGGTTGAAAAACAGCGCGAAACCCACCAACAGCACCAGCAAGCCGATGCCCTGCCCCAGGCTGAAGTGCTCCTTGAACACGAACACGCTGGCCACCAGCAACAGCACCGGACCCATCTGCACCACCAGCTGGGCGGTACCTGGGCTGAGCAAGTTGAGGCCGATCAGGTAAAGCACATAGTTGCCCATCAGGCCGAACACCGCCACGGCCACCAGGCACTTGCCCTTGGGTGCCAGTTTGCCGAACGACGGCAGACGCCGCTGTGCGGCCAGCCAGGCGAACAGCAAGCCGCCGGAAACCACCAGGCGGTACCAGGTAACGGTCAGCGGGTCGACCACCTGCAGCACCTGCTTGAGTTTGATCGGCAGGATGCCCCAGAGCAGCGCGGTCAGCAGCGCCAGGAACAGGCCGTAGCCCCAACGGCCGGAAGTTGTGTGCATACAGTCCTCGAACAAGCCCTTGATGGCGGTAATCGGATTCTAAGGGCTTGGAGTACCGGGCCGGAGGAAAATGCCGGGAAATAAATTCATCGGGTCATTCCCTCACGGCATGCCTGGTCACTTCTTGTGCCTGGCGAACGCCGCCTCAAGTGCCTCGTTGATGGTGCGCAGCACCTTCACCCGCGCCCAGCGCTTGTCGTTCGCTTCGACCAACGTCCATGGGGCGATCTCGGTGCTGGTACGGTCGACCATGTCGCCCACGGCATCGACATACAGGTCCCACTTGTCGCGGTTGCGCCAGTCGTCCTCGGTGATCTTGTAACGCTTGAACGGGATCTGCTCGCGTTCTTCGAAGCGTTCCAGCTGTGTCTGCTGGTCGATCGCCAGCCAGAACTTGACCACCACGACGCCTGCATTCACCAGTTGCTCTTCGAAATCATTGATTTCGCTATAGGCCCGCATCCAGTCGGCCGGGCTGCAGAAACCTTCCACCCGCTCCACCAACACCCGGCCGTACCAGGAACGGTCGAAGATGGTGAATTTGCCACGCGCCGGGATGTGCCGCCAGAAGCGCCACAGGTACGGCTGCGCACGCTCCTCCTCGGTAGGCGCGGCGATCGGCACGATGCGGTACTGCCGTGGGTCGAGCGCGGCGGCGACGCGGCGGATGGCACCGCCCTTGCCCGCCGCATCATTGCCCTCGAACGCTGCCACCAAGGCATGCCGGCGCATGTGCTTGTGGCGCAGCAGGCCCGCCAGCCGGGCCTGCTCGGTGACCAGCTGCTCCTGGTAGTCGTGTTTGTCCAGGCGCAGGGTCATGTCCAGCGCACCCAACAGGTTGCGCTGGTCGATGCTGCGCCCAAGCGGGGCGATATTGCCCTGGTGCTTGCCCTTGGGGTTGACGGCCAGTGCGGCCTGCAGGCTTTCGAGCAGGATGCGGCCCACGGCCAGGCTACGGTAGTGCGGATCGGCGCCTTCGACCACATGCCAGGGCGCGTAGTCGCGGCTGGTGCGACGCAGCACACGCTCGCCGAAGCGCACGAAGCGGTCGTAGGTTTGCGACTGCTGCCAGTCCAGCGGGCTGATCTTCCAGCTGTGCAGCGGGTCGTCCTTGAGTGACTTCAGGCGCGACTTCATCTGCTTCTTCGACAGATGGAACCAGAACTTGATGATCAGCGCACCTTCGTCGCAGAGCATCTGCTCCAGGCGCTCGGCCCCGGCGATGGCCTGGTCGAGCACGGCGTCCTTGAACACCCCATGCACCCGGCCCTGAAGCATCTGGCTGTACCAGTTGCCGAAGAACACGCCCATCCGCCCCTTGGGCGGCAGTGCCCGCCAGTAGCGCCAGGCCGGTGGCCGGGCCAGTTCTTCGTCGGTCTGCTGGTCGAAGGTGAGCACGTCGATCATGCGCGGGTCCATCCACTCGTTGAGCAGCTTGACCGTTTCGCCCTTGCCGGCGCCTTCGACGCCATTGATCAGCACGATCACCGGGAAACGCGCCTGCTGCTTGAGTTCGTACTGAGCTTCGAGCAGCGCCTCGCGCAGGGCGGGGACTTCTGCTTCGTAGGTTTCCTTGTCGATGCTGTGACCGATTTCCGCAGATTCGAACATTCACTGGCTCCTTCGTTGGCTAAGCAAGACTAGCGGATTTGCCCTGTGCAAACCCGGCGGATGTCATAAAATCCGCACATCCGCTGCAACCGAGCCAACCATGTCCACCCTTCTTCAGCACGCCCAGATCGACTGGGACGACCAGGGCCGCCCCCACTCGCGGCAGTACGACGATGTTTATTTCTCCCGGAACGAAGGCACCGAGGAAACCCGCTACGTGTTCCTCGAGCAGACCCGCCTGGCACAGCGCTTCGCCGACCTGGCACCACACGGCTGCCTGGTGATCGGCGAAACCGGCTTCGGCACCGGCATGAACTTCTTCTGCGCCTGGCAGCTGTTCGCCGAACAGGCCCATAGCGACGCGCGGCTGCATTTCATCAGCGTTGAAAAGTACCCGCTCGGCCATGACGACATGGCCCGCGCCGTGCGCCTGTGGCCGGAGATGGCGGCCTTCACCGAGCCGTTCCTGGCCCAGTACGTGGCGGTACACCCCGGCTTCCAGCAGTTCAGCTTCGACAATGGCCGGGTCACCCTGACCCTGTTGATCGGTGACGTACTGGAGCAACTGCCGCAGCTCGACGCACGCATCGACGTCTGGTTCCTCGACGGCTTCGCGCCGGCGAAGAACCCCGACATGTGGACCCCTGAACTGTTCGCGCAACTGGCCCGACTGGCGCACGCCGGTACCGCGCTGGGTACCTTCACCACCACCGGCTGGGTACGCCGCGGGCTGATCGATGCCGGTTTCACCATGAAGAAAATCCCCGGCATCGGCAAGAAGTGGGAAGTGATGAGTGGCGAATACACCGGGCAACCGTCACCAGCCAACACCGCGCCCTGGTATGCCCGCCCTGCCCCGGCTGCAGGGCCGCGCCAGGCACTGGTGATCGGTGCCGGCCTGGCGGGTAGCGCCACTGCCGCCAGCCTGGCCGCACGCGGCTGGCAGGTGACGGTGCTGGAGCGCCACGCGGCCCCCGCGCAGGAGGCTTCGGGCAACCCGCAGGGCGTGCTGTACCTCAAGCTGTCCGCCCATGGCACCGCGCTGTCGCAAATGATCCTTGCCGGTTTCGGCTACACCCGGCGCCAGCTTGAGCGCTTGCAGCGGGGTCAGGACTGGGACGCGTGCGGCGTGCTGCAGCTGGCGTTCGACAGCAAGGAAGGCGAGCGCCAGGCCAAGCTTGCCGAGGCCTTCGACAGCAGCCTGCTGCGTGCGCTGGAGCAGGCTGAAGCTGAAGCGATTGCCGGAGTGGCGCTGCCTGCGGGCGGCCTGTTCTACCCGGAAGGTGGCTGGGTGCACCCACCGGCCTTGTGCCGGGCGCAGCTGCAACACCCGAACATTGGTGTTCAGTTGCACCAGGACGTGGTCGAACTGCGCAAGGCCGACGGGTTGTGGCAGGCGTGGGATGGCGAGCGTTTGCTGGCCAGCGCGCCGCTGGTGGTACTGGCCGGGGGTGCCGATGTGCGCAGGTTCGAGCCCTGTGCGCAGCTGCCGCTCAAGCGGATTCGCGGGCAGATCACCCGCCTGCCGGCCACCCCGGCCAGCCGTGCATTGCGCACCGTGGTCTGTGCCGATGGCTACGTCGCACCGCCCCGGGGTGATGAGCACACCTTGGGCGCCAGTTTCGATTTCCATAACGATGACCTGACGCCGACGGTGGCCGAGCACCAGGGCAACCTGGCGTTGCTCGACGAGATTTCCATCGACCTGGCGTCGCGCCTGGGGGCGCAGGCACTGGATGCCGAACAGTTGCAGGGGCGTGCGGCGTTTCGTTGCACCAGCCCGGATTACCTGCCGATTGTCGGGCCGGTGGCCGACACGGTGTTGTTTGCCGAGGCCTATGCCGTGCTTGGCAAGGATGCCAGGCAGGTGCCGGAGGTCGCGTGTCCTTGGCTGGATGGGTTGTATGTGAACAGCGGGCATGGGTCGCGCGGGCTGATCACGGCGCCGTTGAGTGGCGAGCTGATTGCCGCCTGGGCCAGTGGTGAACCGTTGCCGTTGCCACGGGCAGTGGCCGAGGCCTGCCACCCCAATCGCTTCATGTTGCGCAAGCTGATCCGCGGCAAGTGAAAGGCTGGGGCCGCTGTGCGGCCCTTCGCGGGCACGCCCGCTCCCACAAAGAGCCCGATGGCTGTGATATCCCTGTGGGAGCGGGCGTGCCCGCGAAGGGCTGCACAGCAGCCCCACTGCATATAACAGATTGATCTAAAACTCCCACAAACCACACAGGTCAGTTCCTTACAGGGTGCCCTAATCCGGGGCACTCATTCCCCAACGGAAAAACCGGTAAGGACCTATGTGCGGATTAGCAGGAGAGTTGCGTTTTACCCCCATCGATCAAGCCCCTCGCCCAGCCGACCTGGCTGCGGTAGAGCGCATCACCCATCACCTGGCGCCCCGCGGCCCCGACGCCTGGGGCTTCCATAGCCAGGGCCCGATCGCCCTCGGCCACCGCCGGCTGAAGATCATGGACCTGTCCGACGGTTCGGCGCAGCCGATGGTCGACAACACCCTGGGCCTGTCGCTGGCTTTCAACGGCGCCATCTACAACTTCCCCGAACTGCGCCAGGAGCTGCAGGACCTGGGCTACAGCTTCTGGTCCGAAGGCGACACCGAAGTGTTGCTCAAGGGCTACCACGCCTGGGGCGCGGCCTTGCTGCCCAAGCTCAACGGCATGTTCGCCCTGGCCATCTGGGAGCGCGACAACCAGCGCCTGTTCCTGGCCCGCGACCGCCTCGGGGTCAAGCCGCTGTACCTGTCGCGCAACGGCGAGCGCCTGCGCTTTGCCTCGACCCTGCCGGCATTGCTCAAGGGTGGCGACATCGACCCGATGATCGACCCGGTGGCGCTCAACCACTACCTCAACTTCCATGCCGTGGTGCCGGCGCCTCGCACGCTGCTGGCCAACGTGCAGAAGCTCGAACCCGGCACCTGGATGCGCATCGACCGCCACGGTGAAGTGGAACGCCAGACCTGGTGGCAGCTGCACTACGGCCCCAACCCGGACGAGCGCGACCTCGACCTGGAAGGCTGGACCACCCGCGTGCTCGACGCCACCCGCGATGCCGTGGCGATCCGCCAGCGCGCCGCCGTGGACGTCGGCGTGCTGCTGTCCGGTGGGGTCGATTCCAGCCTGCTGGTCGGCCTGTTGCGCGACGTCGGCGTGGACGACCTGTCGACCTTCTCCATCGGCTTCGAGGATGCTGGCGGCGAACGCGGTGACGAGTTCCAGTATTCCGACCTGATCGCCAAGCATTACGGCACCCGCCACCACCAGTTGCGCATCGCCGAGCACGAGATCATCGAGCAGCTGCCAGCCGCGTTCCGCGCCATGAGCGAGCCGATGGTCAGCCATGACTGCATCGCCTTCTACCTGCTGTCGCGGGAGGTGGCCAAGCATTGCAAGGGCGTGCAGAGCGGCCAGGGCGCCGACGAACTGTTCGCCGGCTACCACTGGTACCCGAAAGTGGTCGGCGCCGAGGATGCCTTCGGCGCCTACCGTGACGCCTTCTTCGACCGCAGCCACGACGAGTACCGCGACACGGTCCAGGCGCCCTGGCTGCTGGAAACCGACGCCGCCGGCGATTTCGTCCGCGAGCATTTCGCCCGCCCCGGCGCACCCGACGCCGTGGACAAGGCCCTGCGCCTGGACAGCACGGTGATGCTGGTCGACGACCCGGTCAAACGGGTCGACAACATGACCATGGCCTGGGGCCTGGAAGCGCGCACGCCGTTCCTCGACTACCGCCTGGTCGAACTGTCGGCGCGCATTCCGGCGCGCTTCAAACTGCCCGATGGCGGCAAGCAGGTGCTCAAACAGGCCGCACGACGGGTAATCCCCCACGAGGTGATCGACCGCAAGAAGGGTTACTTCCCGGTGCCCGGCCTCAAGCACCTGGAAGGCGCGACCCTGGGCTGGGTGCGCGACCTGCTGACCGACCCGAGCCAGGACCGCGGCCTGTTCAACCCGGCCATGCTCGACCGCCTGCTGAGCAACCCCCACGGCCAGCTCACCCCACTGCGCGGCTCCAAGCTTTGGCAGCTGGCGGCCCTGAACCTGTGGCTCAGCGAACAAGGACTCTGACCGATGAAAGCCCACGAAATCGCTTACGGTCAGCGCCTGCTGCGCGGCCAGGCGCCGTCCTACGAGCGCCTGCAAGCGCGCCTGGCCGGCGACGGCAGCGAACCCCACGACCAGCCACGGGCCCTGCACTGTGGCTGGGGCCGCCTGCTGATCGGCCACACCTACCCGGACCCCGCCAGCCTGGCCGCCGCGCTGCAGGACGAACGCCCCGGCGAGCGTGACATTGCCCTGTACGTGGCCGCCCCCCAGCAGTTGCTGGCGCAGGCACCGCAGCAGCTGTTCCTCGACCCCTCCGACACCCTGCGCCTGTGGTTCACCGACTACCGCCCGGCGCAGCGGGTGTTCCGCGGCTTCCGCGTGCGCCGGGCGCAGAACCCCGGCGACTGGCAGGCGATCAACACGCTGTACCAGGCGCGCGGCATGCTGCCGGTCGACCCCGATCTGGTCACCCCGCGCCACCTCGGTGGCCCGGTGTACTGGCTGGCCGAGGATGAAGACAGCGGTGCGGTGATCGGCAGCGTCATGGGCCTGAACCACAGCAAGGCGTTCGACGACCCTGAACACGGCAGCAGCCTGTGGTGCCTGGCCGTGGACCCGCAGTGCACCCGCCCGGGGGTGGGCGAGGTACTGGTACGCCATCTGGTCGAACATTTCATGAGCCGTGGCCTGGCGTATCTGGACCTGTCGGTGCTGCACGACAACCGCCAGGCCAAGCGCCTTTACGAAAAGCTTGGTTTTCGCAACCTGCCGACCTTCGCGGTCAAGCGCAGAAACGGCATCAACCAGCAACTGTTCCTCGGCCCCGGTCCGGAAGCCGGGCTGAACCCCTACGCCCGCATCATCGTCGACGAGGCCCTGCGCCGTGGTATCGAGGTGCAGGTGGACGACGCCAGTGCCGGGCTGTTCACCCTGAGCCTGGGTGGCCGGCGCATCCGCTGCCGCGAGTCGCTGAGCGACCTGACCAGCGCGGTGACCATGACCCTGTGCCAGGACAAGCGCCTGACCCGGCATGCCCTGCACAACGCCGGGCTGCAGGTGCCGGCCCAGCAGCTGGCCGGCAATGCCGACGACAACCTGGCGTTTCTCGACGAGCAGGGTGCGGTGGTGGTCAAGCCGGTGGACGGCGAACAGGGCCAGGGCGTGGCCGTGAACCTCACCTGCATCGAAGAAGTGACCCAGGCCGTTGAAAATGCCCGGCGCTTCGACAGCCGCGTGCTGCTGGAGAGCTTCCACGCCGGCAGCGACCTGCGCATTCTGGTGATCGGCTATGAGGTGGCGGCGGCGGCCATTCGCCACCCGGCGCAGGTGGTCGGTGATGGCAAGCACAGCATCCGCCAGCTGATCGAGGCGCAGAGCCGTCGCCGCCAGGCGGCAACCGGTGGCGAAAGCCGCATCCCGCTGGATGACGAAACCGAACGCACCCTGCAGGGCGCGGGCCTGGGCTATGACGATGTATTGCCGGCCGGGCAACGCCTGGCGGTGCGGCGTACGGCCAACCTGCACACGGGCGGCACGCTGGAAGACGTCACCGAGCGCCTGCACCCGGTGCTGGCCGATGCTGCGGTGCGCGCGGCGCGGGCGCTGGAGATCCCGGTGGTGGGCCTGGATTTCATGGTCCGCGATGCCGAGCACCCGGAGTACGTGATCATCGAAGCCAACGAGCGCGCCGGGTTGGCCAACCATGAACCGCAGCCGACGGCGGAGCGCTTTGTCGACCTGCTGTTCCCGCATAGCCGGGCTTTGGCGTGAATCAGTGTTGAGGCCTTCGCGGGCACGCCCGCTCCCACAGGTACTGCACCGCCCTTGTGGGAGCGGGCGTGCCCGCGAAGGCCCCAACACAGTTACCAAGGAGTACCCATGACCGAACGACACCCCGAACCCGACCTCGACTACATGAAGCGCGTGCTGCTGGAGATGCTCGCCATCCCCAGCCCGACCGGTTTCACCGACACCATCGTGCGCTACGTGGCCGAACGCCTGGATGAACTGGGCATCCCCTTCGAACTGACCCGCCGTGGCACCATCCGCGCCACCCTCAAGGGCCGGCAGAGCTCCCCCGACCGCGCCGTCTCGGCCCACCTCGACACTATCGGCGCCAGCGTGCGCCAGCTGCAGGACAACGGCCGCCTGGCCCTGGCGCCGGTGGGCTGCTGGTCGAGCCGCTTCGCCGAGGGCAGCCGCGTCAGCGTGTTCACCGACACCGGGGTGTTCCGTGGCAGCGTGCTGCCGCTGATGGCCAGCGGGCACGCTTTCAACACCGCCATCGACCAGATGCCGGTGAGCTGGGAACACGTCGAGGTGCGCCTGGATGCCTACTGCGCCACCCGCGCCGATTGCGAAGCGCTGGGGATCTCCATCGGTGACTTCGTCGCCTTCGACCCGCTGCCGGAATTTACCGAAAGCGGCCATATCAGCGCCCGCCACCTGGACGACAAGGCCGGCGTGGCCGCCCTGCTGGCCGCCCTCAAGGCGGTGGTGGAAAGCGGCCGCCAGCCATTGATCGACTGCCACCCGCTGTTCACCATCACCGAGGAAACCGGCTCGGGCGCGGCCGGTGCCCTGCCATGGGACGTCAGCGAGTTCGTCGGCATCGACATCGCCCCGGTCGCCCCCGGCCAGGCCTCCAGCGAGCACGCGGTGAGCGTGGCCATGCAGGACTCTTCCGGGCCGTACGATTACCACCTATCACGCCACCTGCTGAAACTGGCGGGCGACCACGACGTGCCGGTGCGCCGCGACCTGTTCCGCTATTACTTCAGCGATGCGCACTCGGCCGTGACCGCCGGGCATGACATCCGCACTGCGCTGGTGGCCTTCGGCTGCGACGCCACCCATGGCTACGAGCGCACCCATATCGACAGCCTGGCCGCACTCAGCCGCCTGCTCTCGGCCTACCTGCTCAGCCCACCGGTGTTCGCCAGCGACTCGCAGCCGGCCAACGCCTCGCTCGAGCGCTTCAGCCACCAGCTGGAGCACGATGCGCAGATGGAGAGCGACACCCGGGTGCCGGCCGTGGACAGCCTGGTAGGAAACAAAAGCTGATGAGCGTGGAATCGCGTAGCATGCAGGCATTCATGAACAAGACCGTGCGCCGCCCATGCTGATCCCCTACGAGCAACTGCAAGCCGAAACATTGACCCGCCTGATCGAGGACTTCGTCACCCGCGACGGCACCGACAACGGCGACGACACCCCGCTGGAAACCCGCGTGCTGCGGGTGCGCCAGGCGTTGGCCAAAGGCCAGGCGTTCATCCTGTTCGACCTGGAGAGCCAGCAGTGCCAGTTGCTGGCCAAGCATGATGTGCCCCGCGAGCTGCTGGACTGACATTGAGCCTTGTAGCGGCCCTTGTAGGAGCGGCCTTGTGTCGCGAAAGGGCTGCAGAGCAGCCCCGGGATATCAGCGGCGACGCTCATAATGCTGGGGCTGCTCTGCAGCCCTTTCGCGACACAAGGCCGCTCCTACAAGGGCTTGCGCAGGTTAGTCAGCCTTGCACGCCTGCGCTGCCTTGATCCGTCGATAGACCTCGGCCCGGTGCACAGGCACCTTACGCGGTGCTTCCACGCCAAAGCGCACTATCCCGTTGCGCGTTTCCACCACCTTGATCCGAATATCGTCACCAATGGTGATGACTTCGCCGACTTCACGCCCGATCACCAACATGCTCCGGTCCTCTCGTAACAGGAAAAGACCGCAGAGTGCTTGGCGAGATTCCTCTGGACAATACTTGGCCAGCAATTCAGACCGCACCTACAACGGCTGGTAATTTTTCCTACAGACAACCTCTCGATCAGCGCGCTTGCGCCTTGGCCCGCATCTTCAGCGCCATGCCCGCCATTTCGTCATAAAGCCGTTCCGGCGCCTGGCGCTTCAGTTGCCAGGCCTCACGCCCGGCCTCATGGGGCAGGATCAGGAATTCGCCGGCCGCGACGTGTTGGTGAATGTAGTCGGCGATATCCGCCGCGCTGATCGGCGAGCCTTCCAGCAGCTTGCCGACCTGGGCCTTCATCGCCGGGTTCGGCCCGCGGAACGAGTCGAGCAGGTTGGTCTGGAAGAATGACGGGCACACACAGTGCACCGCCACTTCCAGTTGGCGCAGCTCCACCAGCAAGCTTTCCGAAAGCGCCAGCACACCGGCCTTGGCCACGTTGTAGTTGCTCATCCCCGGCCCCTGCATCAGCGCCGCCATCGAGGCCACATTGATGATGCGCCCCTTGCTGCGCTCAAGCTGCGGCAGGAACGCCTTGCAGCCTTTGACCACGCCCATCAGGTTGACCGCGATCTGCCAGTCCCAGTCTTCCAGCGACAGCTCGGCGAAGAAGCCGCCCGAGGCGACACCGGCATTGTTGACGAGCACGTCGATGCCGCCGAAGCGTTCTTCGCAGGCCTGGGCCAGGGCGGTGAGCTGGCTGTAATCGCGCACGTCGCAACGCTGGACGAAACCATCGCCGCCTGCAGCCCTCACCCCTTCCAGGGTTTCGCGCAGGCCCGGTTCGTTGACATCGGCTAACGCCAGGCGCCAGCCCTCGCGCGCCCAGCGCAGGGCGATCTCGCGGCCGAGGCCGGAGCCGGCGCCAGTGATCATGATGCGGTTTTGCATGGTGGCAGGCCTTGTTCTGACAGGTTGTGCACCGAGTCTAATCAAGGCCTTGACCCCAGGCAGGGTTCATCAGGCTAGTGAATGAGCGGGCATGACCACGTGGTCAGTACACCGATGGAATCTTTCGCAAGCGGCAATAGTCCGATTTAACAAGAGGCCAGCAGTCCGAGGCCCTTGACCTTCAACCACGCAAGGACTCCGTCATGACCACGATTCTCATCATCATCCTGATCCTCCTGCTGATTGGTGGCTTACCGGTCTTCCCGCACTCGCGCAGTTGGGGCTACGGCCCGTCCGGCATCATCGGCGTGGTGCTGGTGATCCTGTTGGTGTTGTTGCTACTCGGCATGATATGACCCCCCAGGCCTGGAGCAGCCCTGCGGTCCAGGTGCAGCTCCAGGCCCATCATCGCTTCGGCAAGCGCCTGTACCGCGAGGTGCACTGCCTGCGTATCCTGGGGCCGGGCCAGGCAACAGCGCTCCAGGTCTTCACACAAGCCCACCAGACCTTCGGCGCGCACGATCCGCGCGCCGCCTTTTACCCGATGTGCCAGGCGGGCCAGGGCAGCGGGCGCCAGGTCATGGCGCCTGAGCCGTTGCAGGTCTTCGTGGTTGCTGGCGCGCAAGTCGCGCAGCAGCGCCCTGAACGCGGCCTGATCCTTGCCCACCAGGTGCCATAGCTGTTGCAGGTCCAGCGGTTCCGGGTCTTGCTGCGAGGCGTCAGGGCAGGCTTCGCAGCCGGCCAGCGCCTGCACGAGGCTGTCCAGTACCAGGGGCTTGAACAGGCAGTCATCCATGCCGGCGGCGCGGCACGCCAGGCGCTCGCTTTCCTGGGCGTTGGCGGTCAACCCGATCAACCTGCACGGCGGGCGCCCGCTGCGGCGCTCGTGCTCGCGAATGGCGCGAGCCAGCCCATGGCCGTTGAGCCGCGGCATGCTGCAATCGCTGATTACCACATCGAAATGCTCCTTCAACCAAAGGCGCAGGGCTTGCGAGCCGTCCTCGGCAACCCGCGTCCGATGGCCCAGGTAATCCAGCTGCTGGGCCAGCAACAGGCGGTTGGCGGGGTAATCGTCGACCACCAGTACCCGCAGGCGCACCTCGCTGCGCTCCGCCCGTGCAGGCACTGCCGACGCCACAGGGTCATCGCTCGACAGCAACGGCAGGTACAGTGAAATAGCCACCGTGGTGCCCTTGCCCAGGATGCTGCTCAGGCGCAGCTGGCCGCCCATCATCTGGCACAGGCTGCGGCAGATGCTCAAGCCCAGGCCAGCGCTGCAGCGCGCAGACTGCCTCTGGTTGCTGGCCTGGCGAAACGGCTGCCCGAGCCCTGCCAACTCTGCGGCGGCGATACCCATTCCGGTATCCCGTACATGTACCCAGACTTCCAGTTTTTCGCCCCGAGGCACGGCACTGAGGCTGACCATGACCTGCCCCTGGCGGGTGAACTTGACGGCATTGCTCAGCAGGTTGGCCATGACCTGCTTGAAACGCAACGGGTCGAGCATCACCTCGGCGTCTATCGCACCCTGGGTCTTGAGCACCAGTGCCAGGCCCTTGCCGCGCGCTTGCTGCTCGAACAACTGAAGCACCCGTTCGACTTGCTCGCGCAGGCGCACCCGCTGCGGGGCCAACTGCAGGTTGCCGGTCTCGATACGGCTGATGTCGAGGATATCGCCGATCAGCTCATGCAGGCCACGCGCGGCGTCTGTCGCCACCTCGATGGCAGAGCGGTCGAGTACGCCCTGGGTGGCTTTGCGCTGGGTCAGCTCGAGCATGCCCATCAGCGCATGCAAGGGGGTGCGGATCTCGTGGCTCATGGTGGTGAGGAAGGAGGTCTTGGCCTGGTTGGCGGCTTCGGCGTCCTGCTTGGCGCGGCGCAGCGCTACCTGCAGACGGCGCAGGTAGCGGATCCACAGCAGCGCCAGCAGCAACAACACGAGTGCTGTGCCAAAGCCGAACAGGACCTTGCTGCGGTAGCGCGCCCAGACACCGTCGGGAACGATCACCGGGTGACGCCAGCGGCGCACCAGGGCTTCGGTTTCGCGGGGCGACAGGCTCAGCAGCGCCTCGTCCAGGATACCCAGCAGCTCATGCGGGCCCAGGGCGCCCGCCAGGGCGAAGTGCGCGGGCGGCATGGCCAGGCTGGCCTTGATCTCCAGCCGCCCTGGGTACCAGCGGGCGATCAGTGCGCGGGCACTGTCGAGCGTCAGAATGGCCGCATCCGCCTTGCCACGCGCAACGTCATGCAAGGCATCCAACGCACTTTTCACGCGACGCTGGCGTACCTCGGGGTAGCGCCGACGCAGCTGCTCGCCCATGGCACTGCCGTACACCAGGGCAACAGTATGGCCGGCAAGCCGGTCGAGGTCGGCTTCGAGCGAGACGCCACTGCGGGTAACCAGCACCCTGGGGGCGCTGAGGTACGCCCGGCTGAACGACAGTTGCTGCGCCAGCGCTTCGCTGTACACCACCCCGGCGATCAACTCGGCCTTGCCCTGCATCACCTGCGCGACCATCTGCTGCACGTCGTTGACCGCCTGCACCTCGAAGTTCAGGCCGGTGCGCCGCGACACCAGCTTCAGGGCATCCAGGGTCAACCCGCGCAGTTGCCCGGTGCTGTCGCGGTAGCTCAAGGGCAGCATCTGGTCGTTGATCAGCACCCGTACGGTGGGGTGGCCCTGCAGCCAGCGCTGCTGGGCTTCATCCAGTCGCAACGGCCGGGTAGCGTGCATGGTGCTGCTGCCCAGGTCCCAGCGCGCACTGATGTCCGCCCGCTGGGATTGGTCGATATTGTTCATGGCTTGCGCGACCAGGGCTGGCAGAGGAGTACCGTTGTCTTGCATGGCGAAGCCGATATCCTGAGGGGGCATGGCCGCATGGCCGACCTCCACCACCCCGGCGAACTGACTGCGCCGTTGCACATGGCGGGCAACCATGGCGCTGCCCAGGTACAGGTCGGCCTGGCCCAAGGTCAGCGCGGCGATGGCGCTGAGCGCGGCTGGGTGCTGCTGCACCTGGGCGTTGGGGTAATACTCGCGCACCTGCTCCAGGGTGCGATAACCCTCCACCATCACCAGGCGCAACGGCTCGTCGCGGCCCACCGCCGGGCGCGGCTCCGGGGCCAGCAACAACGGCCAGTCTTCGGCATAGGCAGGCGACAGTAGCAGCCCGGCCTGCTGCGCCTGCCGGGCAGTCACCGACCCGAGCAGGTCGATCTCGCCCTGGTGCAGGGCCGTGCTCGCGGCCTCGAACGACGGAAACACCTGCACGGTCATGTCCAGGTTCAGCTGTTCAGCCAGCAGGCTCGCGTAATCGGCGCTGATCCCTTCGTAAGTCCTACCGGTACCCAGTGCGTCCAGGGGTGGCTGATCGCGGTCCAGTACGCCAAGGCGCAATACCCGCTGACGCCACAGCCAACGCAACTCGGGGCCATCGGGCTCGATGCGGGGGCCATCGTAGACGGTACGCCCGTACAGCATCGGCACAGCCGCACCGGGCAGCGGAAACAGGCAACACAGGGCCAGCAAGCAAAAGATTCGCACAATGACAGCAAGTCAGATCAGGTGGTTGCGACGAGCGAAATCCGCCATGTCGATCAACGAGCTGACCCGCAGTTTTTCCATCAGCCGCCCTTTGTAGGTGCTGACGGTCTTGTTGCTCAACAACAGGATCTCACCCACGAGTTTGTTGCTCAGCCCCCGAGCCAGATGCTGCAATATCGCCAGCTCACGGTCGCTGAGGCGGGCCAGCAATTGGGCGTCGGTCTGGGCCATTTCCTGACGATTCACCGTACTGAGCAGCACGTCGGGAAAGTATGCGAAACCCGACCTGATCGCGCGCACCGCCTTGTTCAGCTCACCCAGATCATTGGTCTTGGACACGAAGCCCGAAGCCCCCGCGTTCATGCAGCGTAGCGAGTAGGCCTCGGGCAGGTGAGAAGTCAGCACCAGCGTCTTGGCCCCCTGCTCCAGGCGCTTGACCCGGGTGATGACCTCCATGCCGTCCAGGCCGGGCATGCTCAGATCGAGGACGATCAGGTCGGGTAGCTGTTCACGCACCAGGCGCATCGCCTGGATGCCATCGCCCGCCTGGCCGACCACGGTCACCCGTTCTTGACGCAGCAACTGGCACACCGTGGCGCGGATAAAAGGGTGGTCGTCGACAACCACTGCCTTATACATAAGCATCCTCACCTGACTGGCCGCAGACGAAAGCTCCGGCGTTGGTTATCCGTGCGAGCGCACGACTGTGAGTACTCACCCTTCCAGCACCATTTGCCGCTGATCCGCGCCTTCGTGCAGCTCGAACTGGTGCACTTTGGCGGCCTGACCGTCGAACTGGCGGGTACGCCCCGGCAGCAGATGGTGCTTGGTGGCCGTCTCGCACCCTTGGTCCTGAGCCTGGCACTGGCGGAAGTGGTCGAGCACCACCGTGGCATTGCCTTCATTGGTCACCGTCAACGCACCTGCCTGGCGGCGAATGGGGGTTTGGTAATGGGGGTTGTCGGGGCGCACGAACAGCAGCGTGCCGTAGCCGGCCAGCAGGTTGACGCCTGCCTTGAGTTGATCGCGGTACTCCTCGGCTTGCGCCTCGCTCACGGCGAAGCCGTCGCCCAGCTCGGGCAACACCGGTATGAAGCGCAGGCGGTAATAGCGCTCGCTGTCACGTTGGCCGCGATACAGCAGACGCACGGCCTGCATCCCGCGGGCGGGCACAATCAGCCGCGCCGGGCTCACCACCAGGCCGCGCTGCTCCAGCGCCAGGCCATCGAGGTCGACTTCGCGGGCGGAGCCGGCCTGGTCGTAGACCAGCTCGACCACGCTGACCTTGACGAACGCGGTGGCATCGCCGCCGTTGCGCACCCGTTTGAGCAACGTGCTCTTGCCGGCGTCGAGGTAATCGTAGAGGCCGCCCACGTTCAATTCCGGGGCAGCTTGCGCCAGTGTGGGCAACGCAAACACGGCCAAGCACAGTGACCTGCACAGGTTGATCATTACAGCCTCCTTACCAAGAGCAGTGGGCAAAATGCCTTAATTGCGATGGTCCACAAGTTATGAAGAGAAAAAAGTAGGAAATGTCGCTGTAGCAATTAGGAAATCTCCTAAAGACAGGTTGCGACTAAAGCTGCGCATCGAAAACCACTGTCGCCTCGCCCTCATAGCGGCTGCCGGGGTGGTCGAGCATCGTCCGCACGTCCTGCTTGCCGACCTCGAAATGCAGCTGCCCCGGCCGGTTGAACACAGGGGTGACGGAATCGAAGGCCAGGGCGCTGTCGCGCCCGGTCGGCAACAGCAGCCTCTGCACGGCCCCGCCTGCATGCTGTATGCCTCCTGGCAAGCTCAGGGCGATGTCGACCGGCACCTGGTGCCCTGCACGGTTGCGGATGCCGCAGCCATTGCCGGCGTAATAGCGGCACAGCTTGTAGACCTTGAACGGGCCGGTGGACCACAGGCGGAACGGCAGGTCGCGGAGCAAGCGCTCTGGAGCACCCCGGCCACCCAGCCAGGCCTGCCAGCCCCCAGGCGGTTCGAGCACGGCACGCTCGGACCCCGGCGGGAAGTCGAAAATGAACGCGTGTTGCACGTCGAGCACGAAATTCAGGGTGAGGCTGCTGCCGTTCAGGTTGCTGACTGCATTGCCGAAGTCGAAATCTGCGCCCGGGCCTATGGAATAGGTCACACTTCCCCTATAGATGCCTGGCTTCATGCGGTAGGGCGCAGGCATGTCCAGGGTGTAGGAAATGCCCATTTCGCTGACATCATTGTCAATCACTTCGCCATTCTTGCCGTCTTGGGGGTCTGAATAACAGGATGTCGGTGACGACGAATTCTTCAACTCCCACAAGTATCGGACCGGATAAGGGCGCCCAGTGTGCAGGTAGGATTGCCGGAATCTGCACCCTCCCTGGGGATAACGGGTCCAGACCGGATTCACTCCGTAATTGCTTGAGGCCACCACCGTCTGGCTGACGCCGGTCAGTTCGAAACGCAAGGTGTGATGCTCCCCGGTTTGATCGTGGAACACATCTACCTGGCGCACCCCGGGCATCTGCAGGTAATACCGATTGCGGTAGTCAGGGTCCCCGGTAACCGTGGTCTTGGTGTAAGTGATCGGAACCTTCATCGCCAGCGTGCCGGCGCACTCTGACGGCCAGCGCTGGCAGAACGATGCCAGCGGCGTAGTGTTTTCAAACCGCCCCGATGCCTGGGCGCGGTATTGCGCAGTGACTGTCGCCTCCAGTGCCACGGCCTGCTGCCCCCATAACAGCAAGCCCATGCAGATGCACGCAGCCGCAAGGCGCCACCCTCGTTTCGACACATGACTCAACTTTTTGCCCCTCCCAATGGCGCCTCGGCCTGGGCCAGATCGCCCGGTTTGCACGGCAGGTCACCGGCCAGCAGCACGTCGCCCTCCCGCTTCAGCGTCTTCATGTCCAGCTCCAGCAAGCACAACGACGTGCCCCCTTGGCGCACCTCCAGGGTGGGCGCGGACTCGCGCATTTCCACGGCGAACATCCCGCCGTTCTCGGAAACGCTGCGGCTGACGTGGTTGATCACTTGCGCGCCGCTCAGCGGCCGGCCCTGCGCATCCACCAGGCGCCCCAGCACGGTGACCGTGCGCACCACCTGCAACTTGCGGTACGCCACACCACCGCGGTTGAGGTGATAATCCAGGCTGGTGGGCTGGATCACCGCAGCCGCCTCGTTGTCGCCTTCCAGGTCGAACTGCACGTAGCCCGACTTGTAGGCCTGCACCGGCACCACGTTGCGCCCGGGCCGCAGGGTAGCGCCCAGGCCAGACGAGCCGTCCGCACGCAGCACCAGCCCCTCGACATCGCTTTCGACGTCGACGATCAGGCCGGCATCGTGGGGCAGGTATTGCCCGGTCATCGCCACCTTGCCTTCGCCCACCGCCACGATGCTCTGCAGGTTCAGGCCAGCACTGACTTCGCCGTTGTAGGACGAGGATTGCGCATAGGCATCGCCGTACAAGGCCTGCCCCTGAAACTGCGCATTGCCGCCTAAACCGACGCCGTAACGGTCCACCGAGGCGGTGGCGCCAAGGTTGCGCAGCGCGCCCATGTCGACATCACGCATGTAGGACAGCGAGGCATTCTGGTCGCGCCCGCCGTCGTGGGACGTTCGGCTGCCGACCGTCGCCGCGATGCGCTCACCCGGGCCGCCCAGGCTCATGCTCAGCGCCAGGTTGATGCCCCGGCTGCGTGCATCGCCGCTGCTGCGCGTGCCTGGCCGGTCGAACAGGCTCAGGCGCCAGTTGGCATCGGAGCCGAGAAACTTGCCGTAGTACGACCAACCCAGGTCGACGCCCAGGCCCTCGGCGGCACCGGTGCTGTGGGCCAGCCGCACGGTCGCGGAATTGCGGTTGCTCAGGCGGTGGGTGAACAGCACCGAAGTCTGGCTTTGCTCTGCATACCGCACGGCCTGGCTATGGGTTGGGCGGCTGACGCTCTCCAGCCACGAACGGCTGTGGCTGAACACCAGCGAGCCGAGGTCGTGATTGTGGATCAGCTGCAAGTCGTAGCCATCGCCCAGGCCTTCAGTACGGTACAGATTGCCGTAGAGCTTGAGGCGGTCGAACGGGTCCCAGTCCAGTGAGGTGCCATACTGCATCGCCTCGTTCACTTGCTGCACCGACAACCCCAGAATGGCCCGGGGATGCAACAGGTAGTTGGCCAGCACGCCGGCGTTCAGGCTGTTGCCGCTCGCGTCGTCCCAATTGCTCAGCAAATGCGCCTGCTGCCCGAGGTACAGGTTGTAAAGCCAACGGCTGTCCGCATTGCGCCAGCTGCTGGGCTTGTAGACGAACTCCTGGGTGCGGGCGGTTTCCTGGCCGTCTTCGAGCAGGCGTACCTCGACCTCGTAGATGCCACCGGGCAGCACCCGGGTGTCCAGCGCCTGCAAACCAGGCTGCACCGGCTGGCTGTTGATCAGCACGCCGTTGCGGTAGATCTCCACCACCCCCGGCCGGTTGGGGGTGACATGAATAGGGGTAGAGCTGGCCTGGCCATTGTCGATCAACAGGCTGTCGCTGCTACCGAACATCAGCCCCAAGGTGGTATCGGACTGCTGCCCGAGCAGCCGCGGCTGGCGGGTCAGCCCTTGCGCGCCGGGGGTGAAGTAGCCCAGGCGGAAGAACGTTTGATCATGCAGCCGTTCGGCATACAACTGGCTGACACGGTGCCGGGTTTGCTCGCCCGCCACGCTGCCACGGTCGACCTGGGCGTCGGCGAGTGTGGTCCAGTCGTTCCAGCTGCCCTGCCCTTGCAGCGCATACATCCCGCTGGTCTCACGGCTGTCGTTGACCAGGTTGAGCTGGTGGCGCATCAGCAAGCCGCCGCCGCTTTCGGGCAAGGTGTGGTAACGGGGCGCCTCGCTTACCTGCTCGGCGGCGTCGGTCAGTAACGACAGTTGCGAGTTCACCAGGCTGTAGTGGATCGCCTGCAAACCATCTGGGCAATCGCTCTGGCAGTTACCCAGCGAGCGGCCGCTGGCCAGGCGCTCCTGCCAGCGGCGGCGCAGGCTTTCGGGCTCGCGGCTTTCAGCGTGGTCGGTGAATTCAAGCAACTGCACGCGCTCGTCGCGGCTCAGTACGACCATGCCGTCGCCCAGGTAGCGCCCGTCCAGGTCAACCCGAACCGCCAACGGCACGTCAAAGAAGTGCGCTTCGAACTCGCGCGGCAAGCCTTGCGCCTGGCTGACCACACCCATGGCGGTGCCAGCCGGTTCGGCAGCTGCCGGCAGCATGGCCAGGCAAGCGGCGAGTGAGGCGAATTTTGTGATGAAGGAGGCCATGACCCTGCCCAAGGACGAATACCCACTCCAACCCCCGGCACGAACCGGGGGCGAAGGGGTTGAACGACGGATGAAAAAGAAGCGGAGGGATCAGGGCGCTGCGGTTTCGAACATCATGCTGACCAGGCCTTGGTAGTTACCTGGTTTGTAGCCGCCTGCCGGTACCTGCGGGGCGACTTCGAAGTCGACGACCGCGCCGGGTGCTGCCTGGGCGTCCGAGAGGATCTCGGTGGCATTGGTGGTCAGCACGGTATCGCCGATCTTGACGTCCAGGTCGATGGCGTCCAGGCCGCTGCTGACCACTGCAGGCGACAGCAGGTGCGCGGTGATCGGGCCGATGGTGCTCTTGGCCTGCAGCTGTTTGCGGACCGGGGTCAGGCTGCCCTGAAACGAGTTCCAGGCCATGTCCTGCGGGTCGTTCATCCAGTTGCCGCCCACAGGCTCGACGTAGAACGCGGCCGTTGGCACGGTGGCGGTGATCAGCACCTGTTTCTCGATAGGGTCTTCGGCCATGGCCGGGCCTGCGACCAGAGCGGCGAAGGGGAGTGCCAGAAGCAATGCTTTCACGAATGTATCTCCTTGAAACCTGTGGGTAGCGTTTTCGATTGATCGTCAATCGGCGAAAGCGATCGACAGGAGGGATTATTCGGGTTCGCTTGCAGGGGAAATACAGGACGCTTCCGAGCGCAATGTTGAATTTTCCGACGGCGGCAAAATGCCAGGACGGAAACGACAACGCCCCGGCTAGCGGGGCGTTGTCTCTTGGGGCAGTGATGCCCGTTTCAGTGGGACCGCTTAGTGGGACACCGCACCGCTGGCGCCCAGGCCAGTCTGCGAGCGAACGAACTGCGGGAAGAACTTGGCACGTTCGTCATCCGCGGCCTTGGACTTGTCGGTGATCGAGAAGAACCAGATGCTGACGAAGGCAATCGCCATCGAGAACAGCGCCGGGTACTCGTACGGGTAGATGGCTTTTTCATGGCCGAGGATCTGCACCCAGATGGTCGGGCCGAGGATCATCAGCGTCACCGCGCTCACCAGGCCCAGCCAGCCGCCGATCATGGCGCCGCGGGTGGTCAGCTTCTTCCAGTACATCGAGAGCAGCAGCACCGGGAAGTTGCAGCTGGCGGCGATGGAGAACGCCAGGCCGACCATGAAGGCGATGTTCTGCTTCTCGAACAGGATGCCGAGGCCGATCGCCAGCACGCCAAGGGCGACGGTGGTGATCTTCGACACGCGGATCTCATCCTTGTCGTTGGCCTTGCCCTTGCGCCATACGCTGGCGTACAGGTCGTGGGACACCGCCGAGGCACCGGCCAGGGTCAGGCCGGCAACCACCGCCAGGATGGTGGCGAAGGCTACTGCCGAGATGAAGCCCAGGAAGATACTGCCACCCACGGCATCGGCCAGGTGCACCGCCGCCATGTTGTTGCCACCCAGCAGGGCACCGGCGGCGTCTTTGAAGTCCGGGTTGGTGCTGACCAGCAGGATCGCGCCGAAGCCGATGATGAAGGTCAGGATGTAGAAGTAGCCGATGAAGCCGGTGGCGTACAGCACGCTCTTGCGCGCTTCCTTGGCATCGCTGACGGTGAAGAAGCGCATCAGGATGTGCGGCAGGCCAGCGGTACCGAACATCAGCGCCAGGCCCAGGGAGAATGCCGAGATCGGGTCCTTGACCAAGCCGCCGGGGCTCATGATCGCCTCGCCCTTGGCGTGCACCTTGACCGCTTCGGAGAACAGCGTGTTGAAGTCGAAGCCGACGTGCTTCATCACCATCAGCGCCATGAAGCTGGCACCGGACAGCAGCAGCACGGCCTTGATGATCTGTACCCAGGTGGTGGCCAGCATGCCGCCGAACAGCACGTACAGGCACATCAGGATGCCCACCAGGATCACCGCAACGTGGTAGTCGAGGCCGAACAGCAGTTCGATCAGCTTGCCCGCGCCAACCATCTGCGCGATCAGGTAGAACGCCACCACCACCAGCGAGCCGGAGGCCGACAGGGTGCGGATTTCCTTTTGACCGAGGCGGTACGAGGCGACGTCGGCAAAGGTGTACTTGCCCAGGTTGCGCAGGCGTTCGGCAATCAGGAAGAGGATGATCGGCCAGCCGACCAGAAAGCCGATCGAGTAGATCAGGCCATCGTAGCCGGAGGTGAATACCAGGGCGGAAATACCCAGGAACGAGGCGGCCGACATGTAGTCACCGGCAATCGCCAGGCCGTTCTGAAAGCCTGTGATCTTGCCACCGGCGGCGTAGTAGTCCGCTGCCGACTTGTTGCGTTTGGAGGCCCAGTAGGTGATGCCCAGGGTGAAGGCGACGAAAGCCACGAACATGGCGATCGCGGCAACGTTCAGCGGTTGTTTCTGCACCTCGCCGGTCAGGGCATCGGCGGCCCACACGGCGGGTGCGAAGGCTCCGCAGGCCAGTATGGCCAGGGCTTTGGCGTGGCGAATCATTGTTGCGCCTCCTTGAGGATGGCCTTGTTCAGCTCATCGAACTCGCCGTTGGCGCGGCGCACGTAGATGGCGGTCAGGACGAATGCCGATACGATCAGGCCGACGCCCAGGGGAATACCCCAGGTAATCGACGAGTCAGGGCTGAGCTTGGCGCCCAGAATCTGAGGACCGTAGGCGATCAGGAGGATGAAGGCGCAGTAGAGGCCGAGCATGATCGCCGAGAGAACCCAGGCGAAACGTTCACGTTTGCTGACCAGCTCCTTGAAGCGCGGGCTGTTTTGTATCGAGAGGTAAATGCTGTCGTTCATTGTTTTTGTCCTAGCAGCACAAGTAGGGGATGGAACCCACACCCTTACTTTATGCAGCTGTTGGACGGCAACCAGACGACCTTAGTCTTAGATGCAACGGTGTTTTACCGATTGCGTAACAAACCTTGAGGGCCATTCGCGGGCTCGCCCGCTCCCACAGGGATCTTCACAGCTTCAGGCATGTGCAAGTCCCTGTGGGAGCGGGCGAGCCCGCGAAGAATCAAAACTGGCCCTGAGAGGTCATTACTTGCCAGTCCACTCCTTCACCCGGTCCGGGTGCTTGGCCACCCAATCCTTGGCCGCCGCTTCAGGCTTGGCGCCGTTCTGGATGGCCAGCATCACTTCGCCGATCTCGTCCTTGGACTGCCACTGGAACTTCTTGAGGAACTCGGCAACTTCAGGGGCCTTCTCGGCCAGTTTCTTGCTACCAATGTTGTTGACCGTTTCCGCCGCGCCATACACACCTTTAGGATCGTCCAGGAACTTCAGCTTCCACTTGGCGAACATCCAGTGCGGTACCCACCCCGTGACGGCGATCGATTGCTTGGCGTCGACGGCCTTGCCCAGTTCGGTGGTCATGGCGGCACCAGAACTGGCCACCAGTTTGTAACCCTTCAGGTCGTAATCCTTGATCGCCTGATCGGTCTTGATCATCACCCCGGAGCCGGCGTCGATACCGACGATGCGCTGCTTGAAGCTATCGTCGGTCTTGAGGTCGGCAATGCTGGTGGCCTTGACGTACTCAGGGACGATGAGCCCGATCTTGGCATCCTTGAAGTTGGGGCCGTAGTCGACGACCTTGTCCTTGTTCTTGGCCCAATACTCGCCGTGCGTCACCGGCAGCCAGGCCGAGAGCGTGGCATCGAGCTTGCCGGTGGCCACGCCCTGCCACATGATCCCTGCGGCTACAGTCTGCAGCTTCACGTCGTAGCCAAGTTTCTGCTTGATCACTTCTGCGGCCACGTTGGTGGTGGCCACACTGTCGGCCCAACCATCCACGTAACCAATACTGACTTCCTTGGCCATTGCCTGTGCTGCGCTCATTCCCAGTACCAGGGCGGTGGCCACCCCCAGGAAACGTCGCATTTTTTTCAAAGTTGCCATCAAAGCATCCCCTCGTCAGGTCTTGGAGATTGCATCATCTTCCTGCAACGGAGGTCGACCTGCTCCCACTGCGACCTGTACCCGCCCCATATGCGACAGCACTGTGCCATTAGCGGCATCGGCCTGTGCCAACCTGCGCGATCCTTGCATGCCAAAGGTTTGGCGCCGGGCTACTATCTAACGTTTTGCGCCTGACGATGGACCGCCCGATGCCTGATGCTTCCCGCCTGCTGCCGTTGTATCTGCTCGCCTGCCTGCTCGCCCTGCTCGGCCTGGGCGCGCTCTGGTACGGGCTGGGCAAGCCCGTCCTGCTGCCCGACGCGGCCAGCCCCACGCATAAACTGCAGTGCGCGTCGTACACCCCATTCGACAAGGACCAGTCGCCCTTCGACCAGCCCTTTCGCCTGCGCCCGGCGCGCATGGATGCCGACCTGGCGTTGCTGGCCGAGCGATTCCAGTGCATTCGCACCTACTCGATGACCGGTCTTGAGGCAATTCCGGCGCTGGCGCGCAAGCATGGGCTGAAGGTGATGCTCGGGGCGTGGGTCAACGCCAACCCGGTCGATACCGACAAGGAGGTGGAGGCGCTGATCGCCGCCGCCAATGCCAACCCGGACGTGGTCAGCGCCGTGATCGTCGGCAACGAGGCGCTGCTGCGCAAGGAAGTCACCGGCGAGCGCCTGGCCGCGCTGATCAACACGGTGAAAAGCCAGGTCAAGGTGCCGGTGACCTATGCCGATGTCTGGGAGTTCTGGTTACAGCACCCGCAGGTGGCTCCCGCAGTGGACTTTCTGACCATCCACCTGCTGCCCTACTGGGAAGACGACCCGCGCGGCATCGACGATGCCCTGGCCCATGTCGCCGACGTACGCCGGGTATTCGGCACACGCTTTGCGCCCAAGGACATCTTCATCGGCGAAACCGGCTGGCCCAGCGAAGGCCGCCAGCGCGAGACCGCTGTACCCAGCCGGGCCAACGAGGCGCGCTTCATACGAGGTTTCGTCAGCATGGCCGAGGCCAATGGCTGGCACTACAACTTGATCGAAGCGTTCGACCAGCCGTGGAAGCGTGCCAGTGAAGGTGCGGTGGGCGGTTACTGGGGCCTGTACGATGCCGACCGGCAGGACAAGGGCGTGCTCGAAGGGCCGGTCAGCAACCTGCATTACTGGCCGCAGTGGTTGCTGGCAAGCGTGCTGTTGACGGCTGTCACGTTGCTGATGGCCGGGCGCCCCGCTACACCCCTGGCGGCCGTGCTGCTGCCGCTGCTGGCGGCATTTGCCGCAGGCTGCCTGGGCTTGTGGGGCGAGCTGATGCGCACCCATGCGCGGTTTGCCGGGGAATGGGTGTGGGCCGTGGCGCTGGCAGGGTTGAACCTGCTGGTGCTGACCCATGCTGCCCTGGCCCTTGTGCGCCGCACAGGCTGGCGTGGACGGCTGTTCGCCTGGCTGCAGGCGCGGGCGGGATGGCTGTTGCTGGCTGCGGGGTTTGCCGCGGCGGTGAGCATGCTGGCGATGGTGTTCGACCCGCGCTATCGCAGCTTCCCCAGCGTGGCGCTGGCCTTGCCGGCGCTGGTGTATCTGCTGAGGCCGGTGGCGGCGCGGCGGGCCGAGGTGGCGTTGCTGGCCTTTATCATTGGCGCCGGGGTGTTGCCGCAGCTGTACAGGGAAGGGCTTGAGAACCAGCAGGCCTGGGGCTGGGCGGTGGTCAGTGTGTTGATGACTGCGGCCCTCTGGCGGAGCTTGCGAATTGCCGGAAGAAACTGAATCCTTGTAGGAGCGGCCTTGTGTCGCGAAAGGGCTGCGCAGCGGCCCCAGGATTTCAGCATCCCGCCGAGATCGATGGGGCCGCTGCGCGGCCCTTTCGCGACACAAGGCCGCTCCTACAGCGACCGTGTCGCTTTTTGCCGAACCAGGCGCAACCCCGCCAACACAACGACGAACACCGCGATGCTGGCGGTATACAGCACCAGGGCAGGAATGCCGAACACCAGCGCCAGCACCGCCAGCCACCACCCGGCGCGCCCGGCAACCAGCTGGGCGAGCAACGCCAACCCCAACCCGGCCCATGCCATCACCTGAAAATGTATACCCAACCCCAGCAGCGCGCGCACCTGGCACTGCCAGTAGTCGCCTGGCATCGTACACAGCCCGACCCACTGCCCATCTTCCATCAGCCCATAGCGCACGCCGTAACTGGCGGCAAGCCAGAGCGTCAGAAACATCAGCAACAGAGCGGCCGGTAACGATCGAGACATCCCGTTCTCCAATAGCGGTAATCGAATTCATCCATGATCACCCAAGCCCTGTTGTAAGGCAAAATCCCGATCCTGCAGCTATGTTGCAGATAACAAGCACACCAAAGGCCACCACACTTGGCAACTTTGCCAAGGCAACCGTGGTCCTAGCCTGCGTACTGCACGACCTTGAACCTTCTGGGGGAACACATGCTTCGATCCTGGCGCCTTGCCGCCCTTGTTGGCGGCCTGCTCATGGCTGCGGCCGCTTCAGCGCGTGATATCGACGCCGCGAGCTATGGCTACCCCTTGACCAACCCGTTCGAGGCGACCATCGCCACCACACCGCCGGACCAGCGCCCGACCCTGCCCAGCGACGATGAAATCGACCAGTCCGACTACACCCTCAACCTGCGCCCGGAGCGCGAATTCACCCTGCCCGACAACTTCTGGGCGGTGAAGAAGCTGAAGTACCGCATGGCGCGCCAGGACCACGAGGCGCCACTGATCTTCCTCATTGCCGGCACCGCTGCGCCCTACTCCAGCAGCATCAACGAATACCTCAAGAAGCTGTTCTATCAGGCCGGGTTCCACGTGGTTCAGCTGTCGTCGCCGACCAGCTACGACTTCATGAGCGCCGCCTCGCGCTTCGCCACCCCCGGGGTCAGCCAGGAAGACGCCGAAGACATGTACCGGGTGATGCAGGCCGTGCGCGCTCAACACCCGCGCCTGCCGGTCAGCGACTACTACCTCACGGGCTATAGCCTGGGCGCGCTGGACGCGGCATTCGTCAGCCACCTCGACGAAACACGTCGCAGCTTCAACTTCAAGCGCGTGCTGCTGCTCAATCCGCCAGTCAACCTGTACACCTCGATCAGCAACCTCGACAAGCTGGTCCAGACCCAGGTCAAGGGCATCGACCGCAGCACGACGTTCTACGAACTGATGCTGGGCAAGCTCACCCGCTACTTCCAGGACAAGGGTTACATCGACCTCAATGACGCCTTGCTGTACGACTTCCAGCAGTCGCGCCAGCACCTGTCCAACGAACAGATGGCCATGCTCATCGGCACCTCGTTCCGTTTCTCGGCGGCCGACATCGCCTTCACCTCCGACCTGATCAACCGCCGTGGCCTGATCATTCCGCCGAAATTCCCGATCACCGAGGGCAGCAGCCTGACACCGTTCTTCAAGCGTGCCCTGCAGTGTGACTTCGAATGCTACATGACCGAGCAGGTGATCCCGATGTGGCGCGCCCGCACCGATGGCAACAGCGTCCTGCAGCTGGTCAACCAGGTCAGCCTGTATGCCCTGGAAGACTACTTGCGCAACAGCGACAAGATCGCCGTGATGCACAACGCCGACGACGTCATCCTCGGCCCCGGCGATATCGGCTTCCTGCGCAAGGTATTCGGTGATCGCCTGACCCTGTACCCCCATGGCGGCCATTGCGGCAACCTCAACTACCGCGTCAACAGCGACGCCATGCTGGAGTTCTTCCGTGGTTAACAAATTCCTCTTCGCCACCGCCCTGCTGCTGGCCGGCAATGCCCTGGCCGCAGAAACCGCGCCACGGGCCAGTGTGATCGAGGCCGACCCGCAAGTGAGCGGCGCGGCGCCCTTGGCACCGGAGGCCGACGGCTTCATCGATCCGCTGCGCGAGCTGAAATTCAACCCGGGGCTCGACCAGCGCGAATTCGAACGCTCGACCCTGGAAGCGTTGAACATATACGACCCGCTGGAATCGCTGAACCGGCGCATCTACCACTTCAACTACCGCCTGGACCAATGGGTGCTGCTGCCGCTGGTCAACGGCTACCAGTACGTCACGCCCAGCTTCGTGCGCACCGGGGTGAGCAACTTCTTCAACAACCTGGGCGACGTGCCGAACCTGTTCAACAGCGTGCTGCAGCTCAAGGCCAAGCGCTCGGCGGAGATCACTGCTCGGCTGATGTTCAACACCATCATCGGCGTGGGCGGTTTGTGGGACCCGGCAACCAGCATGGGCCTGCCGCGCCAGAACGAGGACTTTGGCCAGACCCTGGGCTTCTATGGCGTGCCGGATGGCCCGTACCTGATGCTGCCGGTGCTCGGCCCGTCGAACCTGCGCGACACCACCGGGCTGGCGGTGGACTATGCCGGCGAGCAGGCGATCAACTACCTGAACGTGGCCGATGCCAGCGAAGACCACCCGGAGATCTTCGCCTTGCGCGTGGTGGACAAGCGCTACACCACCAAATTCCGCTATGGGCAGCTCAATTCGCCGTTCGAGTACGAGAAGGTGCGGTATGTGTATACCCAGTCGCGCAAGCTGCAGATAGCCGAGTAAGCAGGCCCGGCCTCTTCGCGGGTAAACCCGCTCCCACAGGGTGAACTCAGGCCTGAGACCTGCACAGTACCTGTGGGAGCGGCTTTAGCCGCGAAGAGGCCTGTGCAGGCAACATCAAATCCCCAGGAACTGGCACAGCTCGCGCTTCTTGGCCAGGGCATCGCGTCGCCCCAGTTCGATCAGCTCGCTGCAATAGCTGGCCTCGAACAGCAGATAACTCAACACCCCCGCCCCGCTGGTCCGGGTCGCCCCGGGCCCGCGCAGGAACAACCGCAACGCCGCCGGCAACTCGCGCCGGTGCCGCGCGGCAATCTCGTCCAGCGGTTGGCTGGGCGCTACCACCAGGACTTCGATCGGCGCCAACCCCAGGCGCCGTGCATCGAGGTGCGCTGGCAGTAGCCGGCTGAGGTGGTTGAGCCGCTGCAGCAGCTCGATATCGTCTTCGAGGCTGTCGATGAAGGTGCTGTTGAGCATGTGCCCGCCGATCTGCGCCAGGCTCGGCTGCTGGCCGCTGAACACGCGCTGGGTCGGCAGCGGTGCCGCCGGGCGCTGCGGGTTGCCGCTGACCCCCACCACCAGCACGCGGCTGGCGCCCAGGTGCAGGGCCGGGCTGATCGGTGCCGACTGGCGTACGGCACCGTCGCCGTAGTACTCGTCACCCAGGCGCACCGGGGCGAACAGCAGCGGGATCGCGGCGCTGGCCAGCAGGTGGTCGAGGGTCAACGGCGTAGGCACACCGATGCGGCGGTGGCGCAGCCAGGCGTCGATGGTGCCGCGGCCCTGGTAGAAGGTCACCGCCTGGCCGCTTTCGTAGCCGAAGGCGGTCACGGCGACGGCCTGCAGTTGCCCGGCGGCAAGCGAGTGGCCGATGCCGTCCAGGTCCAGATGTGACTGCAGCAAGCCGCGCAAGGGGCTGCTGTCGAGCAAGGCCACCGGCACCTGGCCGCCCAGGCCCAGCAGGCTGTGGCCGACAAAGCGGCTGGCCTGGCGCATCACGCCGGGCCAATCGCTGCGGATTACCAGGTGGCTGCGAAAGTGCTGCCAGAACGTGGTCAGTCGCTGCACGGTTTCGTTGAAGCGGCTGGCGCCACTGGCCAGGGTCACGGCATTGATGGCGCCCGCCGAAGTGCCGACGATGACCGGGAACGGGTTGTGCACGCCGGGCGGCAACAGCTCGGCTATACCGGCGAGCACGCCCACCTGATAGGCGGCACGGGCGCCGCCGCCAGAAAGGATCAGACCGGTTACCGGGGGTGGCGCCATGGGTTCCTTCCTGGATCAGCTGTTTTCAGGCCCGCGAAGAGGCCGGTACAGGCAACACAAAAATCAGCGTTTTTTCTTGTCATACAGCCGCGGCGCGCCTTCTGGCCGCGACTTGAAGCGCCGGTGCGCCCACAGGTACTGCTCCGGGCACTCGCGCAACACACCCTCGACCCACTGGTTGATACGCAGGCAATCGGCTTCTTCGCTTTCACCCGGGAAGTCTGCCAGCGGCGGGTGGATCACCAGACGATAGCCGCTGCCGTCCTCCAGGCGCTTCTGGGTGAACGGAATCACCTGCGCCTTGCCCAGGCGGGCGAACTTGGTGGTGGCAGTGACCGTGGCCGCTGGAATGCCGAACAACGGCACGAAGATGCTCTGCTTGGCGCCGTAGTCCTGGTCCGGTGCGTACCAGATCGCCCGGCCCGAGCGCAGCAGCTTGAGCATGCCCCGCACGTCATCCCGCTCCACGGCCAGCGAATCGAGGTTGTGCCGCTCGCGGCCACTGCGCTGAATGAAGTCGAACAGCGGGTTGCCGTGCTCGCGGTACATGCCGTCGATGGTATGGGCCTGGCCGAGCAGCGCGGCGCCGATCTCCAGGGTGGTGAAGTGCACTGCCATCAGGATGGCGCCCTGCCCGGCCTGCTGCGCAGCCTGCAGGTGCTCGAGACCTTCGATGTGGGCCAGGCGCGCCAGGCGGGCCTTTGGCCACCACCAGCTCATGGCCATTTCGAAGAAGGCGATGCCGGTGGACGCGAAGTTGGCCTTGAGCAGACGCCGCCGTTCGTCGTCCGACAGCTCGGGGAAGCACAGTTCAAGGTTGCGCGCGGCAATGCGCCGGCGCTCGCCGGCCACACGGTACATCAGCGCGCCCAGGGCGCTGCCGAGCCACAGCAGGGCACGGTACGGCAACTGCACCACCAGCCACAGCAGGCCCAGGCCAAGCCACAGGCCCCAGAATCGCGGGTGGAGGAAGTAGGGTCGAAAACGCGGGCGTTCCATTGAAGCTTCCGGCAAGACAAAGGCCGAGCATTCTACAACGGATCGGCACCGGTTGCGGCCAACCGGTCTTATCGCTATAAGTCAGGGCACTTTTTTCGCAACAAGCCGTCTATGCAGACCATGAGCCCAAACCACACACCCGACACCGCCTCCGTGTTCCAGCTCAAGGGCAGCATGCTCGCCATCACCGTGCTGGAACTGGGGCGCAACGACCTGGAAGCCCTCGACCGCCAGTTGGCGGCGAAAGTGGCCCAGGCCCCGAATTTCTTCAGTAACACGCCGCTGGTGCTGGCGCTGGACAAGCTGCCGGCCGACGAAGGGGCGATCGACCTGCCCGGGCTGATGCGTATCTGCCGCCATCATGGCCTACGTACTCTGGCCATCCGCGCCAACCGCATCGAGGACATCGCTGCGGCGATCGCCATCGACTTGCCGGTGCTGCCGCCGTCCGGCGCCCGCGAGCGGCCGCTGGAACCCGAACCCGAGGTGAAAAAGGTCGAACCCGTCCCTGAACCGACCCCAGCCCCGGCGTCCGAGCCTGAGGTGCGACCGACCCGGATCATCACCTCCCCCGTGCGTGGCGGCCAGCAGATCTACGCCCAGGGTGGTGACCTGATCGTCACCGCTTCGGTCAGCCCGGGTGCGGAACTTCTCGCCGACGGCAACATCCATGTGTACGGCGCCATGCGCGGCCGCGCCCTGGCCGGTATCAAAGGCAATACCAAGGCACGTATCTTCTGCCAGCAGATGACCGCCGAAATGGTCTCCATCGCCGGCCAGTACAAGGTGTGCGAAGACCTGCGCCGCGACCCGTTGTGGGGCGCCGGCGTGCAAGTCAGCCTGTCCGGTGACGTGTTGAACATCACCCGTCTTTAACGGATACTTGCCGTCATTTTTAGAGCAACTTTTTTACCTGTTGCCGTTTTTTTGCATTTTGCTGGGACACGTGTCCCGACTTATTTAGGGGTGAAACACCTTGGCCAAGATTCTCGTCGTTACATCCGGCAAAGGGGGTGTGGGCAAGACCACCACCAGCGCCGCCATCGGCACCGGCCTCGCACTGCGCGGCCACAAGACTGTCATCGTCGACTTCGACGTGGGCCTGCGTAACCTCGACCTGATCATGGGCTGCGAGCGCCGCGTGGTGTACGACTTCGTCAACGTGGTCAACGGTGAAGCCAACCTGCAGCAGGCCCTGATCAAGGACAAGCGCCTCGAGAACCTGTATGTACTGGCCGCCAGCCAGACGCGGGACAAGGACGCGCTGACCCTGGAAGGCGTGGAAAACGTGCTGATGGAACTGAAAAAAGAGTTCGAATACGTTATCTGCGACTCCCCGGCCGGTATCGAGAAAGGCGCGCACCTGGCGATGTACTTCGCCGACGAAGCCATCGTCGTGACCAACCCTGAAGTTTCCTCGGTACGTGACTCGGACCGCATGCTGGGCATCTTGTCGAGCAAATCGCGCCGTTCCGAAAACAACGAAGAGCCGATCAAGGAGCACCTGCTCATCACTCGCTACAACCCTGAGCGCGTGGTGAACGGCGAAATGCTGAGCATCGATGACGTCACCGACATCCTCGCGATCAAACTCAAGGGCGTGATTCCAGAATCACAGGCAGTGCTCAAGGCGTCCAACCAGGGCATCCCGGTTATCCTCGATGACCAAAGCGATGCCGGCCAGGCGTACAGCGACACTGTCGACCGCCTCCTGGGCAAAGAGAAACCCCTGCGTTTCGTCGAAGTGCCTAAGGTGGGCTTCTTCGCGCGCCTGTTCGGAGGCAAATAAACCATGAACCTTTTTGACTTCTTTCGTGGCAGGCAGAAACAGACCAGCGCGTCGGTAGCGAAAGAGCGTCTACAGATCATCGTGGCGCACGAGCGGGGCCAGCGCAGCGAGCCGGACTACCTGCCGGCGCTGCAGAAAGAACTGCTGGAAGTGATCCGCAAGTATGTGAACATCGGCAACGATGATGTGCATATCGAGCTGGAAAACCAGGGCAGCTGCTCGATCCTCGAGCTGAACATCACGCTGCCGGATCGCTGATCCGGCTTGAAGCTGGGGCTGCTTTGCAGCCCTTTCGCGACACAAGGCCGCTCCTACAGGGGATACGCTATTCCTGTAGGAGCGGCCTTGTGTCGCGAAAGGGCCGCAAAGCGGCCCCAATGGTTTTCCCCGATTTATCCGAGACCAAGCAATGCCGCTGTCGAACATCCAGATCCTCCACGAAGACGCCGCCATCCTGGTGATCAACAAGCCGACCCTGCTGCTGTCGGTACCCGGCCGCGCCGAGGACAACAAGGACTGCCTGATCACCCGCCTGCAGGACAACGGCTACCCGGATGCACTGATCGTGCACCGCCTGGACTGGGAAACCTCCGGCATCATCCTGCTGGCCCGCGATGCCGACAGCCACCGCGAGCTGTCGCGCCAGTTCCACGACCGCGAAACCGAAAAGGCCTACACGGCGCTGTGCTGGGGCCAGCCGGCGCTGGACAGCGGCAGCATCGACCTGCCACTGCGCTACGACCCGCCCACCAAGCCGCGGCACGTGGTGGACCATGAGCAAGGCAAGCATGCCCTGACCTTCTGGCGTATCGTCGAGCGTTGCGGCGACCATTGCCGCGTCGAGCTGACACCGATCACCGGCCGCTCGCACCAGCTGCGGGTGCACATGTTGTCGATCGGCCACCCGCTGCTGGGCGATCGCCTGTATGCCAACCCTGAAGCGCTGGCGGCCCATGACCGGCTGTGCCTGCATGCCTCGATGCTGAGCTTCACCCACCCTGTCAGCGGTGAGCGCTTGAAGTTCGAGTGCCCTGCCCCCTTCTGAAGGTAACTGCGCTAAACTCGCGCCACTGCTGTCTGGAGTGAGTTATGCGCGAAGCACTGAATACCGGCCTGATCGAATTCCTCAAGGCCTCCCCGACGCCCTTCCATGCCACCGCCAGCCTGGCCCAGCGCCTGGAAGCGGCCGGCTATCAGCGCCTGGACGAGCGTGACAGCTGGGCCACGGTGCCTGGCGGGCGCTACTACGTTACCCGCAACGACTCCTCGATCATCGCCATCAGGCTGGGCAAGCAGCCGCCGCTGCACAACGGCATCCGCATGGTCGGCGCGCACACCGACAGCCCGTGCCTGCGGGTCAAGCCGCAGCCCGAGCTGCAGCGCCAGGGCTTCCTGCAATTGGGCGTGGAAGTGTACGGCGGTGCGCTGCTGGCACCGTGGTTCGACCGCGACCTGTCGCTGGCCGGGCGGGTCACCTTCCGCCGCGATGGCAAAGTCGAAAGCCAGCTGATCGACTTCAAGCTGCCGATCGCAATCATCCCCAACCTGGCGATCCACCTGAACCGTACCGCCAACGAAGGCTGGCAGATCAACCCGCAGAACGAATTGCCGCCGGTGCTGGCCCAGGTGGCCGGTGACGAGCGTATCGACTTCCGCGCCGTGCTCACCGAACAACTGGCCCGCGAACACGATCTCAACGCCGACGTGGTACTGGATTACGAACTGAGCTTCTACGACACCCAGGACGCCGCGCTGATCGGCCTCAATGGTGACTTCATCGCCGGCGCCCGCCTGGACAACCTGCTGTCGTGCTATGCCGGCCTGCAGGCGCTGCTGGCCGCCGACAGCGACGAGACCTGCGTGCTGGTGTGCAACGACCACGAAGAAGTCGGTAGCTGCTCGGCCTGCGGTGCCGACGGCCCCATGCTCGAACAGACCTTGCAGCGCCTGCTGCCGGACGGCGACGCCTACGTGCGCACCATCCAGCGCTCGCTGATGGTCTCGGCCGACAACGCCCACGGCGTGCACCCCAACTACGCCGACAAGCACGATGGCAACCACGGGCCCAAGCTCAATGCCGGCCCGGTGATCAAGGTCAACAACAACCAGCGTTATGCCACCAACAGCGAGACGGCCGGGTTCTTCCGCCACCTGTGCATGGCCGAGGAAGTGCCGGTGCAGAGCTTTGTGGTACGCAGCGACATGGGATGTGGTTCGACCATCGGCCCGATCGCCGCCAGCCATCTGGGGGTGCGTACGGTGGATATCGGCTTGCCGACCTTTGCCATGCATTCGATTCGCGAGCTGTGTGGCAGCCATGATTTGGCGCACTTGGTGAAGGTGTTGTCGGCGTTCTACCGTAGCCGCGAATTGCCCTGAGACTGATGTACACGGGTCCGGCCTTTTCGCGGGCACGCCCGCTCCCACAGGATCTGTGTCTACGAGATCGATGTGGGAGCGGGCGTGCCCGCGAAGAGGCCGGCCCTGCAAAGAGATGCCCAGGATCAATCCTCCCTTCTGCCCAACCCGCTATGCTTGTTGTATGGCCCCCCAAGCAGAAGGACCGCTGCCATGTCTCCCTTCCTCTCGCTGTTCATTCCGGTGTTCGGCTTCCTGGTGCTGCTGACCATCGGCTTCAGCCTGCGCGAGCGCAACATTGGTGTGCTGATGATGTGGCTCGGCACGCTGGGCATCTTTGGCCTCACCTGCTGGACGATCCTGGAGAAACTGCCGACATAAACCTCTACACTCGGTCAATCGTTTGACCTGAGGTAGATTTTCCGGTGCCAGCCTTTCTGCGTTGCCTAGCCCTGCTGCTGTTCCTCTTCATGTCCCCGGTACAGGCGGCGGGCCTGCCCGGCCTGCTGGGCTCCAGCGCCCCCGCTCAGCCCGAAGCCACCGAGCCCCTGGGCAAATCGCTGGACGAGGTGATCAAGAACCTCGAAAACGACCAGCAACGCGCCAAGCTGCTGGCCGACCTGAAGAAACTGCGGGACGCCACCAAGCAATCGCAACCCACCGTCGAACAGGGTGTACTGGGCCTGATCGGTGGCGCCCTGCACGACTTCGAAAAGCAGTTCAGCGGTGACTCCAGCCCGTTCTACCGCTGGTCGCAGGAAATCGAACAGGCCCAAACCGAACTGACCGAACTGATCGTGCCCGTGCATCAGTGGCCGGCCATCCTGTTCGGCTTCGCCGCGGTGATCGCGGTGTGGAGCCTGCTGGCCTATGCCTTCAACTGGGTCGGCCACCGCGTGCGGGTGCGTTTCGGCCTGACCGAGGAGCTGCCGCAACACCCGCGCACCTGGGACCTGGTGCGCTTTGCCCTGCGCAAGCTGGGGCCGTGGCTGGTGGCCCTGATCTTCACCGTGTACCTGAGCTTCGCCCTGCCCCCTTCGCTGGGGAAATCGCTGGCCATGGTTCTGGCCTACGCACTGGTGGTCGGCACCTGCTTCTCGGCCATCTGTGTGATCGCCTTCTCGCTGCTCGACGGCCCACACCGCCACCGCGCCCTGCACATCCTGCGTCACCAGGCCTTCCGTCCGCTGTGGCTGATCGGCAGCTTCGCCGCCTTTGGCGAGGCCATGAGCGACCCGCGCATGCTGGTCGCCCTGGGGACCCACCTGGCCCATGCCCTGGCGACCCTGGCCAACGTCATCGCGGCGCTGTCGTCCGGCCTGTTCATCCTGCGCTTTCGCCGGCCGATCGCCCACCTGATCCGCAACCAGCCGTTGGCCCGGCGCCTGACCCGGCGGACCCTGAGCGACACCATCGAGATCCTTGGCAGCTTCTGGTTCGTGCCGGCACTGATCCTGGTGGCCGTATCGCTGTTCGCCACGTTCATTTCCGCCGGCGACACCAGCACCGCCCTGCGCCAGTCGCTGATGTGCACCGTGCTGGTGGTGGTGTGCATGGTGCTCAACGGCCTGGTGCGCCGCCACGCGGCCAACCCCAAACGCGTCAGCAAGCGCCAGGCGGTGTATGCCGAGCGCCTGCGCAACTTTGGCTACCTGCTGGTGCACCTGTTCATCTGGCTGATATTCATCGAACTGGGGCTGCGCGTGTGGGGCCTGTCGATGATCAACTTCGCCGAGGGCGACGGCCACGATGTGAGCATGCGCCTGCTGGGCCTGGCCGGTACGCTGATCGTCGCGTGGCTGGTGTGGATCCTCGCCGACACCGCGGTGCACCATGCCCTGGTGCGTTCGCGCCGGGGGCTGGCCAACGCCCGCGCGCAGACCATGATGCCGCTGATTCGCAACGTGATGTTCGTGGTGATATTCATCATCGCGGTGATCGTCGCCCTGGCCAACATGGGCATGAACGTCACGCCGCTGTTGGCCGGTGCCGGTGTGATCGGCCTGGCCATCGGTTTTGGCGCGCAGTCCCTGGTGGCCGATTTGATCACCGGGCTGTTCATCATCATCGAAGACTCGCTGGCGATCGACGATTACGTCGATGTCGGCGGCCACCTGGGCACGGTGGAGGGCCTGACCATCCGTACCGTGCGCCTGCGCGACATCGACGGCATCGTGCATACCATCCCGTTCAGCGAGATCAAGAGCATCAAGAACTACTCCCGCGAGTTCGGTTACGCGATCTTCCGCGTGGCCATCCCGCACAGCATGAACATCGACCAGGCGATCACGCTGATTCGCGAAGTAGGGCAGAAGCTGCGCAACGACCCGCTGATGCGCCGCAACATCTGGTCGCCGCTGGAGTTGCAGGGGGTGGAAAGCTTCGAGTCGGGCTCGGCGATCCTGCGGGCGCGGTTCAAGACAGCGCCGATCAAGCAGTGGGAAGTGTCACGGGCGTTCAACCTGGCGTTGAAGCGTCAGCTGGATGAGGCCGGGCTGGACCTGGCGACACCGCGGCTGTCGGTACAGGTGGTGACTGCGGGGGGTGGCCAGATGGCAGAATCCGGGTCCTCCAGTTAGGGCCTCTTCGCGGGTGAACCCGCGAAGAATCCAGCACCTCAGCCCGCCTGGGCACGGATGCGAATGGCATCGTGTCGCCAATACTCAAGATCGCAGTCGATCAGATGTCCATGCTGGTCGCTGTTGACCCGGGTGATCTGCAAACCCGGGCTACCCACCGATACCTTCAACGCCCCCGCCGCGTCCACCGGCAAGGCGGTCGGCAGGATCTCGAAGCACACCTGCCCATACTGGATGCCATACACCCGCCCATAGATCTCGGTCAGCGACTGCGCCAGGTCTTGCTCGAGAATGCCGGGGAAGTACCTGGGGTTCAGGTAGTGCTCGGCATACAACACAGCCCGCCCATCGATGCGCCGCAACCGGCTGATCCGCACCACGCTGGACAGCGCCGGCAGCTGCAAGCGCGCGCAGATCGCCGCCGAAGCCGGTTGCTGGCGCGCCGAAAGCAGCTCGGTGGTGGCCACCCGCCCCTGGTCCCGCACCATCGCATGGAAGTGGCTACGCTCGATCAGGTCGTAGGTCAGGCGCTGCGGTGCGACGAACCAGCCGCGCCGCTCTTCGCGGTAGATCAAGCCTTGGGCTTCCAGTTGCACCAGCGCTTCGCGCAGGGTGATGCGGGTAGTGTCGAACACTTCGCTGAGCTTGCGTTCCGCGGGCAATTTGCCGCCTGGCGCCAGCAAGCCGTGCTCGATCTGCTCCTGCAGGGCATGGCAGATGGCTGTTACCGCGCGCGGTGGCGTCGACTGCATCGAAAGGTTACCTATCTGGACTAGTCCAGCCCCATGACGGGGCCGTTGGAGGATAGTGCAAGCCTAGGCAGGGCTGATGAACATCCTGTGACAAAGGCCTTGGCCAGACGCTGCCAGAAACGCGCCAGGCCAGCAGAGCCGGGGCAACTTCGTGGTCTACGCTGTAGCTTCAAAGCCTGCGCAGGCCGTGCCCTACATCAAATTGTCACGCAAGCGGCCTACCTTGGCTCAAGCTTTGCTGACCTAGACCAACGGCCCGCAAAAACAGCTTCACTCATAACAACGATCGCTAAAGGCACCCACCCAAGGAGCTTCGGATGAAAAAGTTGTTCATGGCGTCACTGCTCGGCTCGGCCATTACCCTGTGCACGTCGGCGATGGCCGCCGGCCCCGACCTCAAGGCCTTGGAAGACGCCGCCCGCAAGGAAGGCAATATCAACAGCGTGGGCATGCCCGATGCCTGGGCCAACTGGAAAGGCACCTGGGAGGACCTGGCCAGCAAGTACGGCCTCAAGCACAGCGACACCGACATGAGCTCGGCCCAGGAAGTCGCCAAGTTCGAAGCCGAGAAGGACAACGCCAGCGCCGACATCGGCGACGTCGGCGCCGCCTTTGGCCCGATCGCCGCCGCCAAGGGCGTGACCCAGCCGTACAAGCCGAGCACCTGGGACCAGGTGCCGACGTGGGCCAAGGACCAGGACGGCCACTGGGCACTGGCCTATACCGGCACCATCGCCTTCATCATCAACAAGGATCTGGTCAAGGAAGGCGATCGCCCCACCAGCTGGCACGACCTGGAAAAAGGCAAGTACAAGGTCGCCATCGGCGACGTCAGCACCGCAGCCCAGGCTGCCAACGGCGTGCTGGCTGCAGCCATCGCCTACAAGGGCGACGAGAAGCACATCGAGCCTGGCTTGCAGCTGTTCACCAAGCTGGCCCAGCAGAAGCGCCTGTCGCTGGCCAACCCGACCATTCAGACCATCGAAAAAGGCGAGATCGAGGTCGGCGTGGTGTGGGACTTCAACGGCCTGAGCTACCGCGAGCAGATCGACCCCAAGCGCTTCGAAGTGCTGATCCCGTCCGACGGCTCGGTGATTTCCGGCTATACCACCATCATCAACAAGTACGCCAAGCACCCGAACGCGGCCAAGCTTGCGCGTGAGTACATCTTCAGCGACGCCGGGCAGATCAACCTGGCCAAAGGGCATGCGCGGCCAATCCGTGCCGAGCACCTGAAGCTGCCAGAGGATGTGCAGGCCAAGCTGCTGCCGAACGAGCAGTACAAAGTGGCCCAGCCGATCAAGGACGCTGCGGCCTGGGAAGCGACCTCCAAGGCCTTGCCGCAGAAGTGGCAGGAGCAGGTGATCATCGAGATGGAGTAAGGCAGGGCCGACCTGGGGCTGCTGTGCAGCCCATCGCGACGCAAGGCCGCTCCCACAGGGCCAGTGTCGCCCCAGAGGTTTTCACCGTTCCTGTGGGAGCGGCCTTGTGTCGCGAAAGGAGGGCGCAGCCCTCCCCGGTTCACTAGCGGAGTATTGAATGAACCACAATGTCATCCTGGTCCTGCTCGACGGCCTCAACTACCAGGTGGCCCACCATGCCATGGGCCACCTGCACGCCTACGTCGAGGCCGACCGCGCCGCGCTGTACCGTATGGAATGCGAACTGCCGTCGCTGTCACGGCCACTGTACGAGTGCATCCTCACCGGTGTGGCACCGATCGACAGCGGCATCGTGCACAACAACATCAACCGCCTGTCCAACCAGCGCAGCGTGTTCCACTACGCCCGCGAAGCCAACCTGGGCACTGCGGCGGCGGCCTATCACTGGATGAGCGAGCTGTACAACCGCTCACCCTTCGACCCGCAGCGCGACCGCCACACCCACGCGCCCAAGCTGCCGATCCAGCATGGCCTGTTCTACTGGGACGACCGTTACCCCGACTCGCACCTGCTGGCCGATGGCGAATACCTGCGTCGCCGCCATGCGCCGAACTTCCTGCTGGTGCACCCGATGAGCATCGACGATATCGGTCACCGCCATGGCCTGGACAGCAGCCAGTACCGCAATGCCGCGCGCAGCGTCGACATCCTGTTGGCCGACTACCTGCCGGGCTGGCTCGAAGAGGGCTACCAGGTGCTGGTCACCGCCGACCACGGCATGAACAACGACCGCTCGCACAACGGCCTGCTGGCCGAGGAACGCGAGGTACCGCTGTTCGTGTTCGGCGACGCCTTCAGCCTCGACCCGGCTGCCAAACCGCTGCAGACCGAACTGTGCGGCACCATCTGCGAGCTGCTGGGCGCTGCCCACGACAAGACGGTGTGCCGGGAGCTGCTCAAGTGACCGGCGGCAACCGCAGCCGCTACCTGGCCCTGCTCTGCCTGCTGCCGTTCGCCGTGTTCTTCATCATCTTCCAGATCGCCCCGTTGGCCTGGGTCGCCATCAACAGCGTGCAGTCGGAAGCGGGCTGGGGCGTGGACAACTTCAGCAAGGTGTTCGCCTCGAAGTTCTACCTGCAGGCCCTGCAACGCAGCCTGGAGATCAGCTTCTGGTCGAGCCTGTTCGGCATCGTCATCGCCACGCTCGGCGCCTATTCGCTGCGCCAGGTCGATTCGAAGCTACGCGACTTCGTCAGTGCCTTCGCCAACATGACCAGCAACTTCTCCGGGGTGCCGCTGGCCTTCGCCTTCATCATCCTGCTCGGTTTCAACGGTGCGCTGACCCTGCTGCTGAAACAGATCGGCCTGCTGGAGGACTTCAGCATCTACTCCAAGAGCGGCCTGATTTTGGTGTACACCTACTTCCAGATCCCGCTCGGCGTGCTGCTGCTCTACCCCGCCTTCGACGCCCTGCGTGAAGACTGGCGTGAATCGGCCGCACTGCTCGGCGCCAGCCACTGGCAGTTCTGGCGGCATATCGGCCTGCCGGTGCTGACCCCGGCGCTGCTCGGCACCTTCGTCATCCTGCTGGCCAACGCCCTCGGTGCCTACGCCACCGTGTATGCCCTGACCACCGGCAACTTCAACGTGCTGCCGATCCGCATCGCCGGCCTGGTGGCCGGGGATATCAGCCTCGACCCGAACCTGGCCAGCGCCCTGGCGATGGTGCTGGTGGGCCTGATGACGCTGGTCACGGTGGTGCATCAATGGCTGCTCAAGAGGAGCTACCATGCGCGCTGAAAAAAACGCCAGCGGGCTCTACCACCGGCTGGTGGTGTACCTGCTGTTCCTGATCCTGCTGCTGCCACTGGCCGGTACCCTGCTCTATTCGCTGGCCACCAGCTGGTCGGCAAGCCTGCTGCCCAGCGGCCTGACCCTCAAGTGGTACGTCGCGCTGTGGAGCGAACCGCGCTTCCTGGCCGCGTTCGGCCAGTCGCTGCTGGTGTGCGTGGGCGCGCTGCTGCTGTCGGTGGTGCTGATCCTGCCGCTGCTGTTCGTGGTGCACTACCACTTCCCCAGGCTCGACGCGCTGATGAACATCCTCATTCTGCTGCCGTTCGCGGTACCGCCGGTGGTGTCGTCGGTGGGCCTGCTGCAGCTGTATGGCAGCGGCCCGATGGCGATGGTCGGCACGCCGTGGATCCTGATGGGCTGCTACTTCACCATCGCCTTGCCGTTCATGTACCGGGCGATCACCAACAACCTGCAGGCGATCAACCTGCGCGACCTGATGGACGCCGCCCAGCTGCTCGGCGCCAGCACCTGGCAGGCCGCCCTGCTGGTGGTCTTGCCGAACCTGCGCAAGGGCCTGATGGTGGCGCTGCTGCTGTCGTTCTCGTTCCTGTTCGGCGAGTTCGTGTTCGCCAACCTGCTGGTCGGCACCCGCTACGAAACCCTGCAGGTGTACCTGAACAACATGCGCAACAGCAGCGGCCACTTCAACAGCGCGCTGGTGATCTCGTACTTCGCCTTCGTGCTGGTGCTGACCTGGGTCGCCAACCGCCTGAACAAGGACAAGACCTGACATGAGCTTCGTCAGCGTGCAGAACCTGCAAAAAAGCTACGCCGGCAGCCCGGTGTTCGAGAACATCGACTGCCAGATCGAACGCGGCGAGTTCGTCACCCTGCTCGGCCCCTCGGGCTGCGGCAAGTCCACACTGCTGCGCTGCATCGCCGGGCTGACCCCGGTGGACGCGGGGCAGATTCTCCTCGACGGCCACGACATCGTCCCGCTGAGCCCGCAGAAGCGCGGCATCGGCATGGTGTTCCAGAGCTATGCGCTGTTCCCCAACATGACCGTGGAACAGAACGTCGCCTTTGGCCTGCGCATGCAGAAGGTCAAGGCCGATGAAAGCCAGCAGCGCGTGCGCGAAGCACTGGACCTGGTGGAGTTGGCCAGCTTCGCCGGGCGCTACCCGCACCAGCTGTCCGGGGGCCAGTGCCAGCGTGTGGCACTGGCCCGCTCGCTGGTCACCCGCCCGCGCCTGCTGCTGCTCGACGAGCCGTTGTCGGCGCTGGATGCGCGCATTCGCAAGCACCTGCGCGAGCAGATCCGCGCGATCCAGCGCGAGCTGGGGCTGACCACCATTTTCGTCACCCACGACCAGGAAGAGGCGCTGACAATGTCGGACCGTATCTTCCTGATGAACCAGGGGCGCATCGTCCAGAGCGGCGACGCCGAAACCCTCTACACCGCACCGGTGGACCTGTTCGCCGCCGGCTTCATCGGCAACTACAACCTGCTCGACGCCGACAGCGCCAGCCGCCTGCTGCAACGCCCGGTGGCCAGCCGCCTGGCGATCCGCCCGGAATCGATCACCCTGGGCGTCAACGGTGAACTGGACGCCGAGGTACGCAGTCACAGCCTGCTCGGCAACGTCATCCGCTACCGCGTGCACGTGCGCGGGGTGGAGCTGGTGGTCGACGTGCTCAACCGTTCGCCTGGCGACCTGCATGCCGACGGCCAGCGGGTTTCCCTGGCGATCGACCCCACGGCGCTGCGCGAAGTGGCCTAAGGAGTATCAACATCATGGCACTGGCAATTTTCGATCTGGACGAAACCCTGATCCACGGCGACTGCGCGTCGCTGTGGAGCGAACAGATGGCCCGGCTGGGCTGGGTCGACGGCAAGGCGTTCCTGCGTCGCGACCATGAACTGATGGAGGCCTACGGCAAGGGCCATCTGCAGATGGAAGAGTACATGGCCTTCAGCCTGGAGCCGATTGCCGGGCGCACGCTGGAGGAAGTCGAGCATCTGGTAGAGCCGTGGGTCGAGGACGTGATCGAGCCGATCATCTACAGCGACGCTTGCCGCTGCATTGCCGAGCACCGCCAGCGGGGCGATCGCATCCTGATCATTTCGGCTTCAGGCACGCACCTGGTCGGGCCGATTGCGGCGCGGCTGGGGGTGGATGAGTACCTGGCGATCGAGCTGGAGGCGGTGAACGGGGTGTATACCGGCAAGACCCATGGTGTGCTGACCTACCGCGAGGGCAAGATCACCCGCTTGCTGGAATGGCTGGATCAGGAGCAGGAGAACCTGGAAGGGGCGAGTTTCTATTCCGATTCGCGCAATGACCTGCCGCTGTTGCTGAGGGTGGACCATCCGCATGCGGTGAACCCGGATGCGGTGTTGCGCGAGCATGCCGAGGTCAATGGCTGGCCGATTCTGAGCTGGAGCTGAAATCTCCAGTGCCAGTTCCGGCCTCTTCGCGGGCACGCCCGCTCCCACAGGATTCACCACAAACTGGAAGAATGTGCAGTCACTGTGGGAGCGGGCGTGCCCGCGAAGAGGCCGGGCCTGCTTACGCCAGGCTCGGGTCGATGACCATCACCAGCTTGCCGGACACCTGGTTGCTCTCAAGCTCGGCATACGCCGCCTGGGCAAACTCGACCGAGTAGGTGTCGACCAGTTGCGGCGACAACCGCCCTTCGGCGAACAGCGGCCACACCTGCTGCTGCAATTCACGCAGCAGCTCGGCCTTGAAGCTGTCATCACGGTTGCGCAGGGTCGAGCCGGTGATTTCCAGGCGCTTGCCCAGCACCAGGGCCAGGTCCAGCTCGAATTTGCGCCCACCCATCAGGCCGATGATCACCCAACGCCCGTCACGGGCCAGCAGCTTGAGGTTGAGCTCGCCGTAGCTGGCACCCACCGGGTCCAGAATCACGTCGAACGGCCCGAAGCCTTCCAGCGCGTCGAGGTTCTGGTTGCGCACCACGCCACCTGCAGCGCCCAGCGCTGCACAGTAGTCCAGGCGGTCCTGGGAGCCGACACTGACCCATACCGGGCTGCCAAACGCCTTGCACAGCTGAATCGCCGCCGAACCGACGCCACTGGCACCGGCATGCACCAGCACCTTTTCGCCAGCCTTCACGCCACCGAGCTGGAAGATGTTCAACCATGCCGTGGCATACACCTCCGGCAACGCCGCCGCTTCGTGCAGGCTCAGGCCCTCTGGCACCGGCAGCACATGGCGGGCATCGACCACCACTTCCTCGGCCATGGCACCGCTGGCCAGCAGCGCGCAGACGCGGTCGCCCACGCGCCAGTCCGCGCCGGCACCGACCTCCTCGATCACCCCGGCGCACTCCAGGCCCATGTATGGGCTGGCGCCTGGCGGCGGTGGATACAGGCCCTTCATCTGCAGCAGATCGGCGCGGTTCAACCCCGCAGCGGCCACACGAATGCGCACTTGGCCCGCGTCACAGGCCGGGCGTTCAGCCTCGACCCAGGCCACATGTCCGTCAACGCCTTGCAATGCCTTCACAGTGCCTCCATAGTTGAATCACAGACTGAGCCTGAGGAGCCTGCTCCTCAGGCTTTTTGCAGTATTTGCCCGGCTCCGATGGAACCGGCGAACGGAAAAGACGGCCTACTATGCGTGATCAATTGCCTCCACGTCGAATCAGCATGAAGCATTTCCTTCCTAGCACCGCCCTGGCCCTGATGGTTGGCCTGGGTAGCCTCACGCTCGGCGGCAATGCGGCGGCCGCCAACAAGTGGGACAGCCTGCAGCCGGACCGTGACGAAATCGTCGCCAGCCTCAACGTGGTGGAGTTGCTCAAACGCCACCACTACAGCAAGCCGCCGCTCGATGACGCCCGCTCGGTGATCATCTACGACAGCTACATCAAGCTGCTCGATCCGGCCCGTAGCTATTTCACTGCGGCCGATATCGCCGAATTCGACAAGTGGAAGACGCAGTTCGACGACTTCCTCAAAAGTGGCAACCTGGACCCCGGCTTCACCATCTACAAGCGCTACCTCGACCGCGTCAAGCAGCGCCTTGACTTCGCCTTGGCCGAGCTGGCCAAGGGCGTCGACAAGATGGACTTCACCACCAAGGAAACCTTGCTGATCGACCGCAAGGATGCCGCGTGGGAGAAGGACCAGGCCGCGCTCGACAACCTGTGGCGCAAACGCGTCAAGGATGAGGTGCTGCGCCAGAAGATCGCCGGCAAGGAGCCCAAGCAGATCCAGGAAACCCTGACCAAGCGCTACAAGAACCAGCTGGCGCGCCTGGATCAGACCCGTGCCGAGGACATCTTCCAGGCCTATATCAACACCTTCGCCCAGTCCTACGACCCGCACACCAACTACCTGTCGCCGGACAACGCCGAGAACTTCGACATCAACATGAGCCTGTCGCTCGAGGGCATCGGCGCGGTGCTGCAGAGCGACAACGATCAGGTCAAGATCGTGCGCCTGGTGCCGGCAGGCCCGGCCGCCAAGACCAAGCAGGTGGCACCGGCGGACAAGATCATCGGTGTCGCCCAGGGCAACAAGGAAATGGTCGACGTGGTCGGCTGGCGTCTGGACGAAGTGGTCAAGCTGATCCGTGGCCCGAAAGGCTCGGTGGTGCGCCTGGAAGTCATCCCGGCCAGCAATGCGCCAAGCGACCAGACCAGCAAGATCGTCTCGATCACTCGCGAAGCCGTGAAGCTTGAAGAGCAGGCGGCGAAGAAGTCGGTGCTCAAGCTCAAGCAGGACGGGCGTGACTACAAGCTCGGCATCATCGAGATCCCGGCCTTCTACCTGGACTTCAAGGCGTACCGTGCCGGTGACCCCGAGTACAAGAGCACAACGCGCGACGTGAAAAAGCTGCTCACCGAGCTGCAGAAGGAAAAAGTCGACGGCGTGGTCATCGACCTGCGCAACAACGGCGGCGGCTCCCTGCAGGAAGCCACCGAGCTGACCAGCCTGTTCATCGAGAAGGGCCCGACCGTGCTGGTACGCAACAGCGACGGCCGCGTCGACGTGCTCGAAGACGAAAACCCGGGCGCCTTCTACAAAGGCCCACTGGCGCTGCTGGTCAACCGCCTGTCTGCCTCGGCTTCGGAAATCTTCGCCGGCGCCATGCAGGACTACCACCGTGCACTGATCATCGGTGGCCAGACCTTCGGCAAAGGCACCGTGCAGACCATCCAGCCGCTCAACCATGGCGAGCTGAAGCTGACCCTGGCCAAGTTCTACCGGGTTTCCGGGCAGAGCACCCAGCATCAGGGCGTGCTCCCGGACATCGACTACCCGTCGATCATCGACACCAAGGAAATCGGCGAAAGCGCCCTGCCAGAGGCCATGCCGTGGGATACCATCCGCCCGGTGGTCAAGCCGGCTTCCGACCCGTTCAAGCCGTTCCTGGCGCAGCTCAAGGCACAGCATGAGGCCCGCAGCGACAAGGACGCGGAATTCACCTACATCCGCGACCGCCTCGCCCTGACCAAGAAGCTGATGGACGAGAAGACCGTCAGCCTCAACGAGCAGGAGCGCCGTGCCCGCCACGACGAGGTCGAAGCCAAGCAACTGGCATTGGAGAACATCCGTCGCAAGGCCAAGGGTGAAGAGCCGCTCAAGGAGCTGAAGAAAGAGGACGAGGACGCCCTGCCGGTCGAGGATGAAAATACCAAGCCGGAGGACGATGCCTACCTGTCGGAGACCGGGCGCATCCTGCTCGACTACCTGAGTGCCAGCACCAAGGTGGCCAAGAAATAAGCGCCGCGACAGTGATGGCAGATTAATGTGACCTGTCATCAAACAGTCATCGCGCTGTCGTGAAATAGAGGGGCCGGGCGTGCGAACGCTCGGCCCTTTCATTTTCAGGAAACCGTCATGACCGTCGCCGAACAGCTCAGTGCATTGAGCGCCATTCTGGCTCAGCGCAGCATTCACAGTCTGTTCCAGCCGATCGTCTGCCTCAGCGAACGGCGTGTCTTCGGCCATGAAGCCTTGAGCCGCGGCCCGTCCAACAGCCCGTTGCATGCGCCATTGAACCTGTTCGCCATCGCCCGCCAGGCCGGTCACCTGACCGAACTGGAGGCTGCATGCCGGGAGAGCGCGTGCCGACGCTTCAGCGAACAAGGGCTCGACGGCAAGCTGTTTCTTAACATTTCGCCCGAATCGCTGTTGGAGCCGCACTACCCTTCCGGGCGCACGCTCAAGCTGCTTGAGCAAGTGGGGCTGGCCCCCGGCCGGGTGGTCATCGAACTCACCGAGCAGACCCCTACCGACGATTTCCAATTGCTCTCCAATGCCTTGCACCACTACCGCGACATGGGCTTTTCCATTGCCCTGGACGACCTGGGTGCGGGTTACTCGAGCCTGCGCCTGTGGTCGGAGCTGCGCCCGGAATACGTCAAGATCGACCGCCACTTCATCGATGGCATCCACCGCGACCCGCTCAAGCGCGAGTTCGTCGGCTCCATTCTGCAGATTGCCCGGGCATCGAAAGCGCAGGTGATCGCCGAAGGGATCGAGCTGCCGGAAGAGCTGGCGGTGCTGACCGAGATGGGCGTGGACCTGGTGCAGGGGTACCTGCTGGGGCGGCCGCAGGAGTCTGGAGTGCGGGAGAATTCGCAGTTACTGGCACAGGTGCTGCCTGCAGCTCTGGTTGAGCAACCGACGGTGGGGCTGAATGCCACGCTTGGCCAAGTCATGGATTTGTTTGGCCGCCATGGCGACCTGAGGGAGCTGGATATACTGGATGCGGATGGCAATCCTTGCGGCGTGATCAATCGAGATGCATTACCTGCACTGGCCCCTTCGCGGGCACGCCCGCTCCCACAGGATCAGCGTAGGTTTCGCAGCTGTGATGAGCCTGTGGGAGCGGGCGTGCCCGCGAAGAGGCCAGTACAGCCCCTGCATATCGTTCAGGCAAGCTCTGGGTAACTGTACTCGAAAACCCTGACAACCTCGGAGGCATGCCAGGACGCTGCCTCCATGCCATCGACCGGCCCCGTGAAACGCCCCAGGCGCTCGACGCATTCGAAAAAGCCCGTGCGTGGCAAGCGGCTGGCACCCTGGCTGATCACCAGCGAACTGCGCAGCGGCTGCTCGGCACGGGCATCGAGCACGGCCAGGTACTCCAGCGCTGCGGTCAGGGTCTGCATGGCCGGGCTGGGCAACTGCAGGCGCTCGATCAGCGCACGGTAAGTGAGCAGGTGGCGTTGACGGCGGGCCAGGTCAAGCTCGTCCAGCAGGTTTTGCCAATGCTGTCGGCTGATCCTGACCTGACTCATGACGGCTCGCTCCAGCCGGCCACCCCCAGATGCCAGGCCAGGGCACGGCGGATTGCAGCATCCGGTTCGCGTTCGCCCGATTCGATCATGGCCAGGTAAGCCGGGCTGACCCCGACATTGCGCGCCAACTGCTCGGGGGCGATGCCTTTGGCCTGGCGCAGTTGCCCCACTTCACTGAACGCTGGCAGGCTGGCTGCCGGGGCGCTCTGCTGGGCCGATTCGACAACCCCTTCGGCAGGTGCCTGCCCGGCTGCCTTGAGCAGCGCCTGGTATTGCTCCCAAGGCACGACGGCGTACTCGGGCTGACCGTCCCGGTTGATAACCTGAATACCCATTACAACCCCCTTACTAGGAATACCGTATTTGCGCCTGCCAGCGGCCTTCGACCAATAGCGAAAGGCAATCGGGCTGCTCCCCTTTCGTTATATCTCATTGTAAGAGATTTCCGAGAAGCATGCCTAACCTCGGATCAAGGCTCGTGATCTGATGACTTGCTGAAAATTCGAATGGGGGATCTGTCTACAGCGATGACATGTCATCTTCCTGGATTGGCTGACCGATGCACCGACCAAAAATATTGACCAAATATTCATCGTCACCAAGGTATGAATAGATATTTGCAGTGATCCACTCTTCGCTCTCCACAGAGTCCCAAGTGATAGAGAACCCAGCGTTTACGATGACCCACTCAAACAGGATACGCTGAGTACGCCCATTGCCCTCCCTGAACGGATGTGCAACGTTCAATGTACCGTATGCTTCAGCTACCGCAATGATCAACTGCTCGCGCGGATAGTCCTCAAACCATCTCGCTTCTGCCATTTTCAAGAACTCTTTCCTGGACTCTGGCTCTATAAATTCAGGACTGCAAAACCTTGTGCTGCCTCTTTGCTGATCGCAGAAGTACGCAGTTTTCCTGCCCAACTGTAGATATTCGAGAAAAGGCTGTAGTGAATTTGCCTGAGAGAGTCCAGGCTGTAGGGAGGCGGCACGAACTCCAGACTGCAAGCTGCGAGCTCGCTGAGGTTTGCTATTCGGGTACAGACGTTCTCATCAATCCCCTTAGGTGCAATCTGATTGTAGCTGATCGCGGTAGCCCCTTGCGAAATGGCTTTACCCCTCTCAGTCCGTATTACGCTCCAGGCGCAGCGCGTCGGGGGTATCGGGCAGGCGTTCGACTACCCGCAGACGCTCAGGCGCCTGGCTGTCGCGCCAGGCCTTGAAGCGTGCCAGCTCATCGGCCACGGTCTTCAGCACCCAACCGAGCACGGCAATGTCATCGAGAAAACCGACCCCCAGGATCCAGTCGGGGATCGCATCGACAGGGCTGACGAAGTACAGCAAACCCGCGACGATGGTCACCAGCGCCCTGGGGCTGATGGCACGGTACTCACCGCGCCACCAGGCCAGGCATAGCGACTGCAGCAGCTTGACATCGTCGCGCAACTGGCCGATGCGCGGCCCTTTGCGAGCCACGGCGAACAGCAGCGCCGGCAGCCGGCCACGGCTGAGCAGGCGCTCGGCCAGGGGCAGGAAACGGGCGAAATTCCAAGGTGCGCTCATAGAGCCTCCAGCAGGGAAAGGTTATCCACATTTATTGTGGATAACCTTGTGAACAGGGCAAAGTTTGTGATGGCAGGCGCCCACAAGGCAAGGGCCCCGGTCAGATCGGGCGTTTTTTACACAGTCGTTTCAGTTGCGCAAACGATTTGCGTCAGAAGCTTCCCGCTTCTTCACTCTGCCCTTGCTCCGACAGTGCCAGCCGCCGCAGGTTCGCCAGAGGGCCTGCCACAAACGACAACGCCCCGTCAGGACGGGGCGTTGTGCAGACACCAGCAGCGGTTACTGGGCTGGTGCTTCGGCCGGGGCTTCAGCTTCCGGCGCTTCGCCACCCTGCATTTGAGCCGGGTCCTTGATGGCGATCAGTTCCAGGTCGAACACCAGAACCGAGTTGGCCGGGATCAGCGGGCTCGGGCTCTGGGCGCCGTAGGCCAGCTCAGCCGGAATGAACAGTTTGTACTTCTCGCCAACGTGCATCAGCTGCAGGCCTTCGACCCAGCCTGGGATCACACCGCTGACCGGCAGGTCGATCGGGCTGCCGCGCTCGACCGAGCTGTCGAACACCTTGCCATCGATCAGTTTGCCTTCGTAGTGAACGGTGACCACGTCGGTCGGCTTGGGCTGCGGGCCGTCGGCCTTCTTCACGACTTCGTATTGCAGGCCCGAGGCGGTGGTGACCACACCAGGCTTCTTGGCGTTTTCTTCAAGGAATTTCTTGCCAGCGCCGGCGGCTTCTTCGCTGGCCTTGGCCAGGCGCTCTTCGGCGCGCTTCTGCAGCGCGGTGAAGGCTTCTACCAGCTCTTCGTCCTTGATGCGTTGCTCTTTCTTGCTGACGGCGTCTTCGATGCCGAGGGCGACGGCTTTCGAATCAAGGTCTTCCATGCCTTCCTGAGCCAGGCTCTTGCCCATGTTCAGGCCGATACCGTAGGAGGCTTTCTGTGCCGGAGTCTTCAGCTCGGGGCTGCTGGCCTGTTGATCACAGCCAGCCAGTACCAGGCCTACCAGGGCAACCGCAGCCGCCAGACGATGCTGTTTCATGCTATTTCCTTGTTCATGCGCCATAAGGGCAATCAGGGTAAAGCCGCGAGCTTATCAGGCGGCCATCACCAATGGCTACCGGCATAGGAGCGGGTTTTCGTAAGGAAGTTCAGTAGGTAAAGGCTTCTTCATGGAAGCTTTACAGCCATTGGCCAGTATTGACCCGATGTGCCGGGTTTGCCGGGTTTTTGTGGCTTTTTATTTCGGTGGGTTCTGAGGTGGGGAGTCGGGATCGGGTGAGGGCTGACAGGTACCTGCCTCAAGGATACCGCCCCTCCCGATACTCCCCCGCCACCTCCCGCAACACCTCGCCCACCCACTGCCCCGGCAGGCTCAAAGGCAAGGCGGCATTCCGGCAAATCCCCACCGACCCACCCGGCTCACGCACCCCGAGATCCAGTTCGGCCAGATCCCCCCGGCGCAAATCCAGCAGCACCGCATCCCGCGGCGCCACCCACAACGCATCACTTCCCAGCAGGTAGCGCCGGCTCAGCGCCAACGACAAGGTCTCCAACCGCTGCGCCGGCATCTGGATACCGCACTGCACGAACAGGCTGTCAGCATGTTGCCGGATCGTGGTGCCCGGCGGTGGCAACACCAACGGATACTGCCCGACCCGCTGCCGCTCCACCGGCGCACTCACCAGCAAGGGATGCCCAGGGCGCACCACCAGCGCCATCGATTCGCTGTACAGGTGCTCGAACGACAACCCCTGAATCTGTGGGCTGTCGGTCATGCGCCCGACCACCAGCTCCAGCTCACCCAGGTGCAACTGGCCCAGCAACTGCGCACTGACCCCGGTCACCACGCTGATCACCAACGCCTCGTGGCGCTGATGCAGGCGGCACAGCACCTCTGGCATCAGCAGCCCTTCCACCGTCGACAGCACGCCAATGCGCACCTGCGACGGCGCGCGCGCTTCACCGCGCAGGCTGCTGACGCCATCGCGCAGCGCCTGCACGCTGGGGCCTGCATAACGCATGAAGCGGGTACCGGCCGGGGTCAGTTCGACGCCCTGGCGGCTGCGTTCGAACAGGCGCGCCTCGAGCAGGTCCTCGAGTTCCTTGAGGGTCTTGGAAATCGCTGGCTGGCTGATCGCCAGAATATCGGCAGCCCTGGCCAGGCTGCCCTGCCGGGCAATCTCCAGGAAACACAGCAGGTGGCGGTACTTGATGCGGGTGTCGAGGTTCATGCCGGCAAGCTTACCGCATCGCCACCTGCGGCGTATCCGGGTCGCGTTGCTGGCGGCGGAACTGACCGGGTGGCAGGCCATGGATCTGCCGGAAGCGCCGCGAAAAGTAGGCTTCATCGGCGAAGCCACAAAGCCGCGCCACTTCGCCCACCGGGCGGCTGCCATTGAGCAGGTAGTTGCGCGCGGCGTGCATGCGCCGCTCCAGCACCAGCTCGCTGAAAGTCTTGCCGATTTCCTTGCGCAGCCAGTGGGTCAGGTAAGTCGGCGACAGGTAGGTGGCGGCGGCGACTTTCTGCAGGTTCAGGTCGGGGTCGTCGATGTTCCGGCGCAGGTACTCGCTCATGCGCCCCAGCGCGGCGCGGCGGCTGAGCTGGGCGGCGTTGCTGTCGGCCAGTTCACGCAGCGGTTCGGCGTACAGGCCGCACACCTGGCCGATCAGTTGCAGCAGCAGGCCCTTGAGCATTTCGCGGCTGCCGAACCGGCGATTGGCATCCAGCGCGCGCATGCGTTCGAGGATCTGCCGCACCTCGGCGAAATCGGCCTCATCGAGGCAGAAGTCGAGATGCTCCTGGAAGCGGAACGGTGAAAGCTCAGGCGCCTGCAGGATCGACACCTCTTCCAGGTCCATCGGGTCGCAGGCCAGGTGCGGCAGCAGGAATGTCTGGGAAAAATTGATAACCACGAAGTCGCTGTCGGCCGGGTGCGGGATCACATGCACCCGGTGCGGCAGGATGAAGGCCAGGGTGTTACGGCGAAACGGGCGCTGCACGCTGCCGATGTGCTGCACCGTGTCGCCGCCAAAGTTGACCTGGATCTGGAAATACTCGTGGCGGTGCGGCGCGGTCTCGGCGGGGCGGCCGCGCTGGTCGCGGATGTAGAAATCCATCAGCTCGCTGCGCTGCTGCATGACGTAGGTCGGGACCTCGCGCTTGGGGGGCATGGGCAATCTCCGTGTTGCGGGGCTCTAAGTTGTACGATGTCCAAACTCTGCAATTTAACCCCTTCTGCAAAAACCTGTGCAACTGCAAATCCATGCAGCCCGCTGAAAACGCGAGGTTCAGCAAAAAACTGGAAGAAAACCCCGGCCCCGGATTTTCTTGGACAACACAGCGTAGCGCCTCCATCCGTGAAGAAACGGTCTAAAACCCCCGTTGCATTCAATTCGTTGTACGACCACCTTAGAAAAGGGACTGCAGCCCAACCTCTACCAACAACAACAAACGAGGTCGACTCATGTCGAGCACGCCTACCCCCCGCGCCGCGTCGTCATACGCGCTGGACGCGGCCCCTGCCCAGCGCCTGCCCACCCGCCGACGCTGGTTCATGCTGTCGCTGCTGCTGCTGGCGACCATCATCAACTACGTCGACCGGGTGAACATTTCCATCGCGGCGCCCTTCATGGCCAAGGACCTGGGCCTGGACAAGGTCGAGATGGGCCTGATCTTCTCTGCCTTCGCCTGGACCTATGCCCTGGCGTTGGTGCCCGCCGGTTTCATCGCCGACCGCTTCGGCTCGCGCCTGACCTATGGCGTCTCGCTGATCAGCTGGTCGGCGGTCACCGTGGCCCAGGGCATGGCCAGCGGCTTTGCCTCGCTGTTCGGCCTGCGCCTGGCTGTGGGCGCCATGGAGGCCCCGGCCTTCCCGGCCAACAGCCGGGCCGTTACCGTGTGGTTCCCTGCCCGCGAACGCGGCATGGCCAGCAGCATCTACGTGTGTGGCCAGTACCTGGGCACCGCGCTGTTCACCGGCGCCCTGCTGTGGCTGGCGACCACCTATGACTGGCGCCATGTGTTCTACAGCACCGGCCTGGTCGGCATCCTGTTCGGCGTGGTGTGGCTGTGGCTGTACCGCGACCCGCTGAACTGCAAGAAAGTCAGCAAGGAAGAACTGGCCTATATCGAAGACGGCGGCGCACTGGTGAAAAGCAGCCAGCAGCGCACCCGCTTCGCCTGGCGCCAGGTGGCCGAACTGTTCCGCTATCGCCAGGTCTGGGCCATCTGCCTGGGCAAGTTCGCCAGCACCTCTGCGCTGTACTTCTTCCTCACCTGGTTCCCCACCTACCTGATCGAAGAGCGCCAGCTGACGCTGATCAAGGTCGGCATCTTCGCGGTCATGCCGTTCATTGGTGCCACGGTCGGCATCCTGCTCGCGGGGATCGTTTCGGACCTGCTGATCCGCAAGGGCTACTCGCTGTCGTTCGCCCGCAAGCTGCCGCTGGTGGTGGGCTCGATGCTGGGCATGTCGATCGTGCTGGTGAACTTCACCGACTCCAATGTGTTGTGCATCGCGGTCCTGACCCTGGCGTTCTTCGCCCAGGGCATCGCCTCGTCGTCGTGGGCGGCGGTGTCGGAAGTGGCACCCAAGGAGCTGATCGGCCTGACCGGCGGGGTCACCAGCCTGGCGGCGAACATTGGCGGCATCGTCACGCCGATCGTGATTGGCGCGATCGTGCAGGCCAGCGGCTCGTTCGCCATGGCGTTCTGGTTCATCGGTGGGGTGGCGCTGATGGGCACCCTGTCCTATTCGCTGCTGCTCGGGAAGCTGTATCGCATCGAGCTGAAGACCGCAGTCTGATCCGAAGCATGCACTGGCTGCACCGGCCCTTTCGCGGCTGAAGCCGCTCCCACAGGGATAGTGCCAAACCCGAGTCAGCGCTGTCCCTGGACTGCCCCCAAGAAGTTGGACAAAAAATCCAACCCTTGGGGGACCTATGGGCAAATACACAGAGCAGTTCAAGCTCACAGCCATCTCAGCCT
>NZ_JBIVGA010000021.1:0-67250 GCF_044748405.1 Pseudomonas sp. NPDC089996
CAGTGAAACGATGCATCGCCGATGGTAGTGTGGGGTTTCCCCATGTGAGAGTAGGTCATCGTCAAGATTCATTTCGCAAAACCCCTATCTGCGCACGCAGGTAGGGGTTTTGTCTTTCCGGGGATCGTGACAGGCTTTAGTCGGCTCCCACATTTCGAGCTCGGAACACTAGAATAGAGCCGACGTACCTATTCAGAATCTCGAGATGCCCGATCCCTTCAAAACCGAAGCCTTGGACCAGTTACCGCTGGACGAACTGGTTGCTTGCCACGAATGCGATCTGTTGATGCGCAAGCCGGTGCTGCAACATGGCGAAAAAGCCCAATGCCCACGCTGTGGCTACGAGCTGTACGCCCACCGATACAATGTGGTCAATCGCAGCCTTGCTCTGGTGCTGACCGCCTTGCTGCTATTCGTGCCGGCCAACTTCCTGCCCATTATGCAGTTACACCTGCTTGGCCAGACTTCGGACGATACCGTCTGGAGTGGCGTGCTAGGCCTGTACAACTCGGAAATGCGCGGCGTCGCCGTGGTGGTGTTCCTGTGCAGCATGGCCATCCCCTTGCTCAAGTTGCTGTGTCAGCTGGCCGTGCTGCTGAGCATTCGCCTGAATGTCGGGCGCAGTTACGGCCTGCTGTTCTACCGCATCTATCACCACCTGCGCGACTGGGGCATGCTCGAGGTCTACTTCATGGGCGTGCTGGTGGCGATCGTCAAGCTCGTGGACCTGGCCGAGCTGACCGTTGGCCTTGGCCTGTTCTGTTTCATCAGCCTGTTGCTGATCCAGGTCTGGCTCGAAGTGGTGATGTCGCCACACCAGATCTGGAGCGCGTTGTCGGGGGAGGATCTCCATGCGGGCGATTGATGCAGGCATTCTGGTCTGCAATGAGTGTCATGAACTGAACCGTCAGGATGCCGAGAGCGATTCGCAGACCTGTACGCGCTGCGGCGCCATCGTGCACGGGCGCCGACCCAACAGCATCATCCGTACCTGGGCGCTGCTGATCACCGCTTCGATTCTGTACATCCCGGCCAACCTGTTGCCGATCATGACTGTCAGCACCCTGGGGCAGGGTAGCGGCGACACCATCATGTCCGGCGTCATCACCTTGCTCAAGCACGGCATGTTGCCTATCGCCGCTGTGGTGTTCATTGCCAGCATCCTCGTGCCCACTTTCAAGCTGGTGGGCATCGCTCTGCTGCTGTATTCGGTCCAGCGTCGCCAGCCACTGTCGGCAAGGCAAAGGATCCTGATGTACCGCTTCATCGAGTTCATAGGGCGCTGGTCCATGCTGGACATCTTCGTCATCGCCATTCTGGTGGCAGTGGTGAATTTCGGCCGTATCGCCAGTGTCGAAGCCAACCTGGGCGCTGTCGCCTTCGCAACTGTGGTGATCCTCACGATGCTTGCTGCTTTAACTTTCGATCCCCGACTGATCTGGGATAACACGGAGTCGGATGACGACCATGAGTGACATGCCAACGGCTAAAACCCGCCCTGCCTCGAATTGGTCGGCCATCTGGATCCTGCCGCTGATCGCACTGATGATCGGTGGCTGGCTGGCCTGGCAGGCCTATCGCGACGCTGGCGTGGAGATCGAAGTGCGTTTCGAGACCGGCGAGGGCATCGTCGCCAACAAGACCGAGGTGATCTTCAAAGGCATGTCGGTGGGCAAGGTCACCAAACTCGTGCTGGATGCAGAGGGCGAGAAGCAGGGGGTGATCGCCACCATCGAGATGAACAAAGCCGCCGAGCCGCACCTGAACAAGGGCACGCGCTTCTGGCTGGTCAAGCCAAGTGTCAGCCTGGCCGGTATCTCTGGCCTGGAAACGCTGGTGTCGGGCAATTACATCGCGGTGAGCCCGGGTGAGGGTGAGTTGACCAAGCGCTTTACCGCATTGAAGGTTGCACCACCGCTGTCCGATTCCGAGCCTGGTTTGCACCTGACCCTGAAGGCCGAGCGCCTGGGTTCGCTCAATCGGGACAGCCCGGTGTTCTACAAGCAGATCCAGGTTGGCCGGGTGAAAAGCTATCGCCTTTCCGAAGACCAGAGCACGGTCGAGGTCAAAGTGTTCATCGAGCCGGCCTATGCCAGCCTGGTGCGCAAGCACACGCGTTTCTGGAATGCCAGCGGCATCAGTATCGACGCTGATCTGTCGGGTGTGAAAGTGCGCAGCGAGTCGCTGTCGAGCATTGTCGCCGGCGGTATCGCCTTCGCCACGCCAGAGTATCGCAAGGACAGCCCACCGACCGACCCGAGCCTGCCGTTCCGCTTGTATGAAGACTTCGATGCGGCCCAGGCGGGTATCCGTGTCAAAGTGAAACTGAGCGACTACGAGGGCCTGCAGGCCGGCCGTACGCCAGTCATGTACAAAGGTATTCAGGTCGGCTCGCTTAAAACCCTGAAGATGGAAGACAACCTGGCCAGTGCCACGGCCGAGCTGACCCTGGACCCGTTGGCCGAGGACTACCTGGTCGATGGTACGCAGTTCTGGGTGGTCAAGCCTTCCATCTCCCTTGCCGGTATCACGGGCCTGGAAGCGTTGGTCAAGGGTAACTACATTGCCATTCGCCCAGGCGAGAAAGGCGCCAAGCCGCAGCGCGAGTTCGAGGCCCGGCCCAAGGCGCCGCCGCTGGACCTGAAAGCCCCCGGCCTGCACCTGGTGCTGTTCGCCGATACGCTGGGCTCGCTGGAGGTAGGCAGCCCGGTGATGTACCGGCAGGTCAAGGTAGGTAGCGTGCAGAGCTATCAGTTTGCCCGCAACAGCAAGCGCATCCTGATTGGTGTGCACATCGAGAAGGAATACGAGAACCTGGTCAATGGCTCCTCGCGCTTCTGGAACGTCAGTGGTATTACCCTGACCGGCGGCCTGTCGGGTATCAAGATCAAGAGTGAGTCGCTACAGACCCTCATGGCTGGCGGTATCGCCTTCGATACGCCTACACCCAATGTTGCGCTCAAGCGCCATATCCCACGCTTCCGGCTGATGGAGAGCCAAGAGGCGGTGAACCGTACCGGTACCCTGGTCACCATTCGGGTAGACCGGGCCGACGGCCTCAAGCCGGGTACGCCAATCCGCTTCCGTGGCCTGGATGTGGGGAGCGTCGAGAGCGTGGACCTGACAAAGGACTTGCAGGCGGTGCTGCTGCGGGCACGTATTACCGAGGCGGCTGAGCGCATCGCCCGTGCTGGCACGCAATTCTGGGTGGTCAAGCCGGCACTTGGGCTCGTGCGTACCGAGAACCTCGATACCCTGATTGGTGGGCAGTACATCGAAGTGCAGCCGGCGGTGAAGGACAAGGGACCGCAGCGTGATTTCATTGCGCTGGGCGAAGCGCCCGAAATCGCAGGGGAGGAAATCGGCCTGCCGTTGACCCTGAGTGCGCCGCGACGTGGTTCGATCAAGCCGGGAGTGCCTGTTACCTATCGCGAGGTGGCGGTGGGCAAGGTGACCGGCTTCGAGCTGGGCCAGACTGCGGATCGTGTATTGATCCATATTCTGATCGAGCCGCGTTATGCCGCCCTGGTGCGCGGCGGTAGCCGGTTCTGGAACAGCAGTGGTTTCGGCTTCGATTGGGGGCTGTTCAAGGGCGCTACGGTGCGTACGGAGTCGCTGGAGACGCTCATCGATGGCGGTATTGCATTTGCCACGCCTGAGGGCGAGCAGATGGGCAACCCGGCACGGCCGCAGCAGACCTTCGCCTTGTTCGACAAGCCGGAAGATGCCTGGCTGCAGTGGGCACCGAAGATCCAGATCGCCAAGTAGCTGCAATACCGCGTAGGAGCGGCCTTGTGTCGCGAAAGGGGCGCGCAGCGGCCCCAAAAATCTCCGCCCCAGCATAGATTGCCGGGGCCGCTGCGCGCCCTTTCGCGACACAAGGCCGCTCCTGCAAGAGTGCGATGTATCAGCAAGAAATTACAGGCATAAAAAAACCGACCCTAGGGTCGGTTTTTTCGACAAGCGTCGCTTAGGCAGCTGCAGCTTCTTTCAGTGCCTTGATGTGGCCATTCAGACGGCCTTTGTGGCGAGCAGCTTTGTTCTTGTGGATGATACCTTTGTCGGCCATACGGTCGATTACAGGTACAGCCAGAACGTAAGCGGCTTGCGCTTTTTCGGCGTCTTTTGCGTCGATGGCTTTAACTACATTCTTGATGTAGGTGCGGACCATGGAACGCAGGCTGGCGTTGTGGCTGCGACGCTTCTCAGCCTGTTTTGCACGTTTCTTGGCGGAAGGTGTGTTGGCCACCGTCGAGCTCCTCGAAAGACTTTAGGTAAATAGCAAACAAAATAGGCCGCGAATCATGCCGATGAGTCGACCGGATGTCAAGGCCACCTGCAGGGTTCCGCCGAGTGGTGCAGTAACAGGCGGGAAATATTCCTTTCTGCCGTGCTACCTGTAAACTCGGGATTTTTTGGCTCCCCTGCGAAGGCGCGGGAGTATCGCACATTCGGACGCTGTCTGGCAGCGCCCTCTGTCCCTGGCGTGAATCTTTTCGATGAATCTGCTCAAATCCCTCGCTGCAGTCAGCTCCATCACCATGATTTCGCGGGTACTGGGCTTCGTGCGCGACACCATCCTGGCCCGTGTTTTCGGTGCCGGTATCGCCACCGATGCCTTCTTCATCGCTTTCAAACTGCCCAACCTGCTGCGACGGATCTTTGCCGAAGGGGCATTTTCCCAGGCGTTCGTGCCGATCCTGGCCGAATACAAGACCCAGCAGGGCGAGGAGGCCACGCGCACCTTCATCGCCTACGTCAGCGGCCTGCTGACCCTGGTACTGGCCCTGGTCACGGCCGTCGGCATCCTCGCCGCGCCCTGGGTGGTCTGGGCCACTGCCCCCGGCTTCGTCGACAGTGCCGAGAAATACGCGCTGACCACCGACCTGCTGCGGGTGACCTTCCCTTATATATTGCTGATTTCGCTGTCGTCCCTGGCCGGCGCGATTCTCAACACCTGGAACCGCTTTTCGGTCCCGGCGTTCACCCCGACCTTGCTCAACGTGGCGATGATCATCTTCGCCTTGCTGCTCACGCCATATTTCGACCCGCCGATCATGGCCCTGGCCTGGGGCGTGCTGGCCGGTGGCCTGGCGCAGTTGCTGTATCAACTGCCAGCACTGAAGAAGATCGGCATGCTCGTGCTGCCACGTCTCAACCTGCGCGACGCGGGTGTGTGGCGGGTGCTCAAGCAGATGTTGCCGGCGATCCTCGGGGTGTCTGTGAGCCAGATCTCGCTGATCATCAACACCATCTTCGCCTCCTTCCTGGTGGCCGGTTCAGTGTCGTGGATGTACTACGCCGATCGCCTCATGGAACTGCCGTCCGGCGTGCTGGGCGTGGCCTTGGGTACCATCCTGCTGCCGACCCTGGCCAAGACCTACGCCAACAAGGACCGCGAAGAGTATTCGCGGATCATGGACTGGGGCCTGCGCCTGTGCTTCCTGCTGGTGCTGCCGTGCACCCTGGCCCTGGCGATCCTCGCCGAGCCGCTGACCGTGGCGTTGTTCCAGTACGGCAAGTTCAGCGCCTTCGACGCCGCGATGACCCAGCGCGCGCTGATTGCCTACTCGGTCGGCCTGCTGGCGATCATTCTGGTCAAGGTACTGGCACCAGGCTTTTATGCGCAGCAGAATATCCGTACCCCGGTGAAGATCGCCGTCTTCACCCTGGTCTGCACCCAGCTGTTCAACCTGGCGCTGGTCGGCCCGCTGCAGCACGCCGGCCTGGCCCTGGCCATCAGCCTGGGCGCCTGCCTTAACGCGGGCCTGCTGTTCTGGAAGCTGCGCAGCCAGCAGTTGTTTCAGCCACAGCCGGGCTGGGCGATGTACCTGCTCAAACTGGTGCTGGCAGTCAGCCTGATGACCGCAGTGCTGTTGCTGGGCATGCACTACCTGCCGGCCTGGGAACAGGGCAACATGCTGCAGCGGTTCCTGCGCCTGGGCGCGTTGATCGCGGCGGGTGTTGTGACCTATTTCGGTTGCCTGTACTTGTGTGGTTTCCGTCCCCGGCATTTTGCCCGCAAGGCCCTGCATTGAGCTTGAAGGCGGGTCAGGCGTCGGTTTTTCGCATTCCACGCCACCCCTTGGCGCTGCTGCCTGTCACCAGCGCCCGGGTGTGGTTATAATCGGCCACTTTATGAGCAAGAAGCGCGTTATGCAGCTGGTTCGAGGTCTTCACAACCTGCGCCCCGAGCACCGGGGCTGTGTCGCCACCATTGGCAACTTCGACGGGGTTCACCGCGGCCACCAGGCGATCCTGGCGCGCCTGCGCGAGCGCGGCCAGGAATTGGGCCTGCCGACGTGCGTGGTGATCTTCGAACCGCAGCCGCGCGAGTACTTCGCCCCGGACACCGCGCCCGCCCGCCTGGCGCGCTTGCGCGACAAGGTCGAGCTGCTGGCCGCAGAAGGCATCGACCGGGTTCTGTGCCTGGCGTTCAACCAGCGCTTGAGCAAGCTCAGCGCCGATGACTTCGTCAAGGCGATCCTGGTCGACGGCCTGGGCGTACGTCACCTGGAAGTGGGCGACGACTTCCGCTTCGGCTGCGATCGCGCCGGCGACTTCGCCTTCCTGGTCGCCGCTGGCAAGCAGCACGGGTTTACCGTCGAAGCGGCCAACACGGTGATCCAGGACGGCCTGCGGGTCAGCAGCACCGAAGTGCGCAAGGCGCTGGCCGAGGGCGACTTCGAGCTGGCCGAGCACTTGCTGGGCCGGCCATATCGTATTACTGGCCGCGTGCTGCATGGCCAGAAGCTGGCCCGCCAGCTTGGTACGCCGACCGCCAACATCCAGCTCAAGCGTCGCCGTGTGCCGCTGTCCGGGGTCTACCTGGCCAGCATCGAGATCGACGGCAAGGCCTGGCCGGGTGTCGGCAACATTGGCGTGCGCCCGACGGTGGCCGGTGACGGCCGCCCGCACCTCGAGATTCATCTACTGGATTATGCCGGCGATCTGTATGGCCGGCGCCTGACGGTGGAATTCCACCACAAGCTGCGTGAAGAGCAGCGATTCGCCTCCCTGGAGGCGCTGAAGTCGGCGATCGATGCGGATATCGCCGCCGCACGTGCACATTGGCACGCTCAACCGCTAACCAAGAGCCTGAAATGACCGACTACAAAGCCACGCTAAACCTTCCGGACACCGCCTTCCCCATGAAGGCCGGCCTGCCTCAGCGCGAACCGCAGATCCTGCAGCGCTGGGACAGCATTGGCCTGTACCAGAAGCTGCGCGAAATTGGCAAGGATCGTCCGAAGTTCGTCCTGCACGACGGCCCGCCCTATGCCAACGGCAAGATTCACATCGGTCATGCGCTGAACAAGATCCTCAAGGACATGATCGTCCGTTCCAAGACCCTGTCCGGCTTCGATGCGCCGTACGTACCGGGCTGGGACTGCCACGGCCTGCCAATCGAGCACAAGGTCGAGGTCACCCACGGCAAGCACCTGACTGCCGACCGTACCCGCGAGCTGTGCCGCGAGTACGCCGCCGAGCAGATCGAAGGGCAGAAGACCGAGTTCATCCGCCTGGGCGTGCTGGGTGATTGGGACAACCCCTACAAGACCATGAACTTCGCCAACGAGGCCGGTGAAATCCGTGCTCTGGCCGAGATGGTCAAGCAAGGCTTCGTGTTCAAGGGCCTCAAGCCTGTGAACTGGTGTTTCGATTGCGGCTCGGCCCTGGCTGAAGCCGAAGTCGAATACGCCGACAAGAAATCCCAGACCATCGACGTGGCGTTCCCGGTCGCCGATGAGGCCAAGCTGGCCGCCGCCTTCGGCCTGGCGTCGCTGGCCAAGCCAGCCGCCATCGTGATCTGGACCACCACCCCGTGGACCATCCCGGCCAACCAGGCGCTGAACATCCACCCGGAGTTCAAGTACGCCCTGGTCGATACCGGCGAGCGCCTGCTGGTGCTGGCTGAAGAGCTGGTCGAGTCGTGCCTCAAGCGCTACAACCTGGAAGGTTCGGTTATCGCCACCGCCCCGGGTTCGGCCCTGGAGCTGGTGAACTTCCGTCACCCGTTCTACGACCGCCTGTCGCCTGTCTACCTGGCCGACTACGTCGAACTGGGCGCCGGTACCGGCGTAGTGCACTCGGCACCTGCCTACGGTGAAGACGACTTCGTCACCTGCAAGCGCTACGGCATGGTCAACGACGACATTCTCACCCCGGTGCAGAGCAACGGCGTGTACGTCGAGTCGCTGCCTTTCTTCGGCGGCCAGTTCATCTGGAAGGCCAACCCGGCCATCGTCGACAAGCTGAGCGAAGTCGGCGCGCTGATGCACACCGAAACCATCAGCCACAGCTACATGCACTGCTGGCGCCACAAGACCCCGCTGATCTACCGCGCCACCGCGCAGTGGTTCGTCGGTATGGACAAGCAGCCGAGCACCGGCGAGCCGCTGCGCGAGCGTGCACTCAAAGCCATCGAAGACACCAAGTTCGTTCCGGCCTGGGGCCAGGCGCGCCTGCACTCGATGATCGCCAACCGCCCAGACTGGTGTATCTCGCGTCAGCGCAACTGGGGCGTGCCGATCCCGTTCTTCCTGCACAAGCAGACCGGCGAGCTGCACCCGCGTACCGTCGAGTTGATGGAAGCCGTGGCCAAGCGCGTCGAGCAAGAGGGCATCGAAGCCTGGTTCAAGCTGGACGCCGCCGAACTGCTGGGTGACGAAGTCGGTCAGTACGACAAGATCGCCGATACCCTGGACGTCTGGTTCGACTCCGGTACCACCCACTGGCACGTGCTGCGTGGCTCGCACGATATCGGCCACGCCACTGGCCCGCGCGCCGACCTGTATCTGGAAGGTTCCGACCAGCACCGCGGCTGGTTCCACTCTTCCTTGCTGACCGGCTGCGCCATCGACGGCCACGCGCCGTATCGCGAACTTCTGACCCACGGCTTCACTGTGGATGAAAACGGCCGCAAGATGTCCAAGTCGCTGGGCAACACCATCGAGCCGGAGAAGGTCAACAACACCCTGGGTGCCGACATCCTGCGCCTGTGGGTTTCGGCGACCGACTATTCGGGCGAGATGGCCGTTTCCGAGCAGATCCTGCAACGCAGCGCCGATGCCTACCGCCGCATCCGCAACACCGCGCGCTTCCTGCTCTCCAACCTGTCCGGCTTCGACCCGTCCCGCGACCTGCTGGCCCCGGAAGACATGCTGGCCCTGGACCGCTGGGCGGTGGACCGTACCCTGCTGCTGCAGCGCGAGCTGGAAGAGCACTACGGCGAATACCGCTTCTGGAACGTCTACTCGAAGATCCACAACTTCTGCGTGCAGGAGCTGGGCGGCTTCTACCTCGACATCATCAAGGACCGCCAGTACACCACCGGCGCCAACAGTGTCGCCCGACGTTCCTGCCAGACTGCGCTGTACCACATCAGCGAAGCGCTGGTGCGCTGGATCGCGCCGATCCTGGCGTTCACCGCCGACGAGATCTGGCAGTACCTGCCGGGCGAGCGCAACGAATCGGTGATGCTCAATGGCTGGTACCAGGGCCTGACCGAGCTGCCGGAAGGCACCGAACTGGACCGCGCCTACTGGGACCGCGTAATGGCCGTTAAAGCTGCGGTCAACAAGGAGCTGGAGAACCAGCGTACCGCCAAAGTCATCGGCGGCAACCTGCAGGCCGAAGTCACCCTGTTCGCCGAGGAAGGCCTGAGCGCCGACCTGGACAAGCTGGGCGACGAACTGCGCTTCGTGCTGATCACCTCGGCCGCCAGCGTCGTGCCGTTCGCCCAGGCCCCGGCCGAAGCCGTGGCCACCGAAGTCGAAGGCCTCAAGCTGCAGGTGGTCAAGTCTGGCCACGTCAAGTGCGGCCGTTGCTGGCACTTCCGGGCTGACGTCGGCAGCCACCCGGAACACCCGGAAATCTGCAGCCGTTGTGTCGACAACCTGAGCGGCTCCGGTGAGGTGCGCCACTATGCCTAACCCTGCGGCGGGGCGCTTCGGGCGCCTTGCATGGCTCTGGTTGAGCTTGCTGGTCCTGGTCATCGACCAGGCCACCAAGCTTTACTTCAACAACGCGTTGACCATGTACCAGCAAATCGTCGTCATTCCTGACTACTTCAGCTGGACCCTGGCCTACAACACCGGCGCTGCGTTCAGCTTCCTGGCCGACAGTTCGGGCTGGCAGCGTTGGCTGTTCGCCCTGATCGCCGTGGTGGTCAGTTCGGTGCTGGTGGTCTGGCTCAAGCGCCTGGGGCGCAACGAGACCTGGCTGGCCGTGGCGCTGGCGCTGGTACTGGGTGGTGCCATTGGCAACCTGTACGACCGTATCGTGCTTGGCCACGTGGTCGACTTCATCCTGGTGCACTGGCACAACACCTACCGCTTCCCGGCCTTCAACGTGGCCGACAGCGCCATCACCGTTGGTGCGGTGATGCTGGCGCTGGATATGTTCAAGAGCAAGAAGTCCGAGGATCCGGTCCATGACTGACACCCGTATCGGCCAGAACACCGAAGTCACCCTGCACTTCGCGCTGCACCTGGAAAACGGCGACACCGTCGACAGCACGTTCGACAAGGCCCCGGCCACCTTCAAGGTCGGCGACGGCAACCTGCTGCCAGGCTTCGAGAGTGCCCTGTTCGGCTTCAAGGCCGGTGACAAGCGCACCGTGGTGGTGGCCCCGGAGAATGCCTTCGGCCAGCCCAACCCACAGAACGTGCAAGTCATGCCACGGTCCCAGTTCGAAGGCATGGAGCTGTCCGACGGGCTGCTGATCATCTTCAACGACGCCGCCAACACCGAGCTACCGGGTGTGGTCAAAGCCTTCGATGACAATCAGGTGACCATCGACTTCAATCACCCACTGGCTGGAAAGACCCTGACCTTCGAGGTGGAGATCCTCGAGGTCAAGGGCCTGTAAGCCTGGAGCCGAGCATGCAAATCAAACTCGCCAACCCGCGCGGCTTCTGCGCGGGGGTCGACCGGGCGATCGAAATCGTCAACCGCGCGCTGGAAGTCTTCGGCCCGCCGATCTATGTGCGTCACGAAGTGGTGCACAACAAGTTCGTGGTGGAAGACCTGCGCAACCGTGGCGCCATCTTCGTCGAAGAGCTGGACCAGGTGCCGGACGACGTCATCGTCATCTTCAGTGCCCACGGTGTTTCCCAGGCCGTGCGCCAGGAAGCTGCCGGCCGTGGCCTGAAAGTGTTTGACGCGACCTGCCCGCTGGTCACCAAGGTGCACATCGAAGTGGCCAAGTACAGCCGCGATGGCCGTGAGTGCATTCTCATCGGTCACGAGGGGCATCCGGAAGTCGAAGGCACCATGGGGCAATACGACGTCAGCAACGGGGGGGCCATCTACCTCGTCGAAGACGAAGACGATGTTGCCCAGTTGCAGGTGAACGACCCGGACCACCTGGCTTTCGTTACCCAGACCACGCTGTCGATGGACGACACCAGCCGCGTCATCGATGCACTGCGGGCACGCTTCCCGAACATCGGCGGCCCGCGCAAGGACGACATCTGCTACGCCACGCAAAACCGCCAGGACGCTGTGAAGCAACTGGCTGACGAGTGTGATGTATTGCTGGTGGTTGGCAGCCCCAACAGCTCCAACTCCAACCGCCTGCGCGAGCTGGCAGAGCGCATGGGCACCCCGGCCTATCTGATCGATGGCGCGGAGGACATGCAGCGAGCCTGGTTTGAAAAGGCGCAGCGGGTGGGCATCACTGCCGGTGCTTCGGCCCCCGAGGTGTTGGTGCAGGGTGTGATCGAACAGCTCAAGGCATGGGGCGCTACCGGCGCCGAGGAGCTGGATGGGCGGCCGGAGAACATCACGTTCTCCATGCCCAAAGAGTTGCGGGTTCGCTCGCTGATCTGAGTCAGCGGCCTGCGCACAGGGGGTCTCTTTCTTCTTTTGTGCGCAGGTCGACTCTGCCTGCCCTTGATATCACCACCTGGTACCTGCTGCTCGCTGAAGAGCGCTCGCATACTTTCAGTGTCGCGCCGAATCGCCCCGCAGTTATACCCAGAGCACTGAATTTCACCTGTCCCTTGGTGTTTTCGGCGATTCGTATCGAGCGCATCAAACGGTGTTCACGCAGCACTTGCTGATTGTGCTCGAGTTGCACGATCCAGCCCTTGCTCCAGTCATTTTCCAACGGTCGCACAAGCACCGGCTGGCTTTGCAGCATGGCATGGCTGCGTGCACTGCGCAGTGCCTGTGCCAGATCCCGAGCTGCCGCCGCCCTGTGCAGGTCATCGCTCAGCTTCGCGTAGGCAGGCATACCGAGTTGCGTCAGTAACGCGGCCATGGCCAGGGCGAACATCATTTGAATCAGTGTTACACCACGTTGCCTCACCGTGCATTCCTCCCTGGAAGTGCTTGGCTATAGCTTCACGGTCGTTGGGCAGGAGGTCCAGTCGACCAAGTTCAAGACAATTGCGGGAAAAGTCGCAGGAGGTGCAGGGATGCACAAGAAACAGAGGGGCATGACGCTTCTGGAAGTGTTGTTGGCGGTCGTTGTGGTGGCTGTGGGTTCGTTCGCTTCAGCAGCGTTGCAATTGAAGGCATTGCGAGCAACCGACGAAGCGCGCCGTGACGGGCAGGCGGCATTGGCGGCGCACAGCGAACGTGAACGGGGTCGGCAATGAGGCGTATGCAAGCCGGCTTCGGTTTACTGGAGGTGATGCAGGCGCTGGCAATCGGGCTGATGGTGCTGTCGGCTGCCAGTCAGCTGTTCGTTTCCGCCCATCAAACATGGCGTCTTCAAGGCGCCGCACTACGCCTGCAGGATGATGCGCGTCTGGCGCTGCTGCGGATGGCGCAGGATATCCGCATGGCAGGGATGTTCGGTTGCCTGCGACTGAAACACGATGACTTCGTCGATCCGATGGCTCGGCAGGCATTTGCGCAGCCACTGTTGATTGGTCCGTCCAGCCTCGAACTGGTGGTCGGGGAGACAGTTGAACATACAGGTAGGCCGGACTGGACGCTGGTGACTGACTGCCGTACGGAATCCCGAGTGCACAAAGATCCCCCTTCGCCCACGGGAAAGCTGATGGCTCTGCGTATCAGTCGTCATCGCTATGAACTACGCGGCTCAACCCTTCAATTCATATGGGGAGGAGGCTCCCAGCCACTGATCGAACATGTGCGTGAGATGCAGGTTACGCAGGTTGATGCACCAGGCGGCGGGAGGGTGGATCTAAGGCTGACGTTATTCGAGCCGACGTTACAACTTGAGCAGCGCCATGAACTCAGCGTGGCACTGAGAAATTCGGGCTTCGACTCATGAGCCGCCAACGGGGAATGGTTCTGCTGCTATCTCTGGTACTGAGCCTGCTCTTGGCTTTGCTGGCGGCCTCAGCCCTTCGCGATGCCTTGCTCGAGACGCGAATGACTGGCGCGATGGAAGACGCCCTGCAGGCATTTGAAGAAGCAGAAGCCGTGTTGCAAGCAGGCGTTGAAGGACTCCTGCATTCGCCTCCGGGCAAGTGCAGCGACTGCAAACCTCCACCGCACCCCCACGATCTGTCAGGCCAATGGCAAAGCGTCAGAGACGGCTACTTTCACCTGCAGAACCTGGGGACAACGGAGCGCGCCGCCCACATGCCCGAGGGCGAAAAGGTCACCCTGTATCGAATAACAGCCGTCAGCCAGCAATTGGCCGCTCGCCAGGTGCTTGAAGCCGTCTACGCCATACCAACCGCTCAACCACAAGCTCCCCAGCGCATCCTCTGGCGGCAAAGACTGAGGCAGGACTGACATGCAGCAAGGTATGACCCTGATCGAGTTGTTGATTGTCGTGGCCGTGACCGGCATTCTGGCAGCCATTGCCTACCCCAGTTACAGCGACCAGCTCAGGCGAGCCGCACGCAGCGAAGTGGTTGGCCTGCTGCATGACGCCGCCCTGCGCCTGGAGCGCCATCGCGTGCGCACCGGCCAGTACGCCGAGGGCGACCCGCAACTGCCCACCAGCAATCGCCACTACCGCCTGCAGGCCCAACGCGACAGCGACACCTTCACGCTGATCGCACGCCGGCTGCCCGAGGGGCTGATGGCCGATGACCGTTGTGGCGACTTCCAACTCGACCAAGCCGGCGTGCACAGCAACCCGGGTGGTGTCGAAAGCAGCGAGCGCTGCTGGGGAAGCTGAAGGTTGAATGATGCCCATGCATCGCGGATTTACTTCAGGTGTTGGATCGACAGATGAGCAAGCAAGTAGTGGTGGTCGGCGGCGGGGTGATCGGCCTGCTGACCGCGTTCAACCTGGCAGATAAGGTCGGCCAGGTGGTGGTGTGTGACCAAGGCGAAGTGGGCCGAGAGTCTTCCTGGGCCGGTGGCGGCATCGTTTCGCCCTTGTACCCTTGGCGCTACAGCCCGGCGGTGACTGCCCTGGCCCACTGGTCGCAGGATTTTTATCCACAGCTGGGCGAGCGGCTGTTCGCCAGTACGGGTATCGACCCGGAAGTACACACCACTGGCCTGTACTGGCTCGATCTGGACGATGAAGCCGAGGCGCTGGCTTGGGCCGAGCGCGAGCGCAGGCCACTCAGCGCTGTGGATATCTCGGCCGCCTATGACGCGGTGCCGGTACTTGGCTCGGGTTTCAAGCACGCCATCTACATGGCAGGCGTGGCCAACGTGCGCAATCCCCGGTTGGTGAAGTCGCTCAAGGCAGCGTTGCAGGCGCTGCCCAACGTGACCTTGCGCGAGCATTGTCAGGTCAGTGGTTTCGTTCATGAGAACGGGTGTGTCACTGGCGTACAGACGGCTGACGGTGTGCTTGCAGCAGATGAAGTGGTGCTCAGCGCTGGCGCGTGGAGCGGTGATCTGCTGCGCACCTTGGGGCTCGAGCTGCCGGTCGAGCCGGTGAAGGGCCAGATGATCCTGTTCAAATGTGCCGAAGACTTCCTGCCCAGCATGGTGCTGGCCAAGGGGCGCTATGCGATCCCGCGTCGTGATGGGCACATTCTGGTGGGCAGTACGCTGGAGCATGCCGGCTACGACAAGACCCCGACCGAGGACGCGCTGGCCAGCCTCAAGGCTTCGGCTATCGAGTTGCTGCCTGAGCTCAAGGATGCAGCGGTGGTAGGCCACTGGGCCGGGCTGCGGCCGGGTTCGCCTGAGGGCATCCCCTACATCGGGCCAGTGCCTGGGCATGATGGCCTGTGGTTGAACTGCGGCCACTACCGCAACGGGCTGGTGCTGGCGCCGGCTTCGTGTCAGCTGTTTACAGACCTGCTGACCGGGGGCGAACCGATCATTGACCCGGCGCCGTATGCGCCAGACGGGCGTTTGGGCTGAGATTGCCGGGCCCGCTGCGCGGGCCTTTCGCGACACAAGGCCGCTCCTACAACAGTCCGCGATCCCTGAGCGGCCTTGTGCCGCGAAAGGGCTGCAAGGCAGCCCCAATTTCACCAAGCTAAACGATCACCGCGATTGGCCAGGCCCTTGCTGCAAGTGCGCCTGGCTGCAATACCACTCCGTACCCTGCTGCAACGCGTTGTTGTCGGGCAGGTGTACGCCGCAGTGGGCGCAGCGCACCATCTTCAGTGGCGCGTCGAGCTTGGGCTCGGAGTGCGACTGCTGGCTGACTTTGAACTTGCGCCACAGCCAGAACGCGGCGGCGATCAGGGCGATCCAGAAAAGTAGGCGAACCATGGTGTCCAGCTTGTTGGTTGTAGAAGCCGACAGTCTAGGGCGCGGCCATGAAAAAAGGGAGGCCTCGGGCCTCCCTTTCTCACAGCGCATGGGTCAGTCGAACAGACCAAAGGTCATGTAGCTGAACCACGAGCGGCCTTTTTCGGCCTCTTTCGGGCCTTCCGGCAGGATTGGCTCGCCGTTCTCGTCCTTCGGCAGCAGCTCTTGGGGCATTTCGTCGCGTGCGTCCTGGAACTGCTTGACCACATCCTGGTTGGCGCGAGTTTCGCCCGGCGGCAGCGGGGTTTCGGTCTCGATCAGGCCCAGGGTGGCCTTGGACAGCCAGCCGCGGCCATCAGACTCGGTCTGCTTGGGCTGGAACTGGCCATCGACCAGGCTCGGGTGGTCCGGGTAGTTGAGCTTGAGGGTTTCCAGGCTGGTGGCAGCCAGCTCGTCCAGGTGCATCTTCTGGTACGACTCGACCATGACCGCCAGGCCGTCGCCGACCGATGGGGTTTCCTGGAAGTTCTCGACCACGTAGCGGCCACGGTTGGCAGCGGCCACATAAGCCTGGCGGCTAAGGTAGTAGTCGGCCACGTGAATTTCGTAGGAGGCCAGCAGGTTGCGCAGGTAGATCATGCGCTGCTTGGCATCCGGTGCGTAGCGGCTGTTGGGGAAGCGGCTGGTCAGCTGAGCGAACTCGTTGTACGAGTCACGGGCGGCGCCCGGGTCACGCTTGGTCATGTCCAGCGGCAGGAAGCGCGCCAGCAGGCCGCGGTCCTGGTCGAAAGAGGTCAGGCCCTTGAGGTAGTAGGCGTAGTCGACATTCGGGTGCTGCGGGTGCAGGCGAATGAAGCGCTCGGCGGCCGATTTGGCCGCCTCCGGCTCGGAGTTCTTGTAGTTGGCGTAGATCAGCTCGAGCTGCGCCTGGTCGGCGTAGCGGCCGAACGGGTAGCGCGACTCCAGGGCCTTGAGCTTGTTCACGGCGCTGGTGTAGCTGGAGTTGTCCAGGTCAGCCTGAGCCTGTTGATACAGTTCGGCCTCGCTGAGGTTCTCGTCAATGACTTCCTTATTGGAGGAACAGGCCGCGGTGAGCCCGAGGATGGCGATCAGCAGCAGGTGTTTCACTTGCATGGCGGCTTGCGTCCCTTTGACGGCCGCTGTCTTGGGCGGTGCCGTCCTGTTATGATGAGCGCCCCGGCCAACCCCGGGACAAAAGAAGCCGTATTTAACCACAAGCTCGCAGCTGAAACCAAAGGCTGTGCGCCCGCCGAATCGAGCATGTCCGAGATCATTCAACTTAGCGCAGAGGTCCCGTCCGAACTGGGCGGTCAACGCCTCGACCAGGTCGCCGCCCAATTGTTCGCCGAGTATTCGCGTTCGCGGCTTACTACGTGGATCAAAGAGGGCCGCCTGACGGTCGATGGTGCCGTCGTGCGCCCTCGTGACCCGGTTCATGGTGGTTCGCAACTTCTTCTGGAGGCCGAGCAAGAGGCCCAGGGCGAGTGGGTCGCAGAAGATATCGAACTGGATATCGTCTACGAAGACGACCATATCATGGTGATCAACAAGCCTGCCGGGCTGGTTGTGCACCCGGCTGCCGGGCATGCCAGCGGTACGCTGCTCAATGCGCTGCTGCACCACGTGCCAGACATCGTCAACGTGCCGCGCGCCGGTATCGTTCATCGCCTGGACAAAGACACCACCGGTCTGATGGTGGTGGCCAAGACCCTGCAGGCGCAGACCAAGCTGGTCGAGCAGTTGCAGAGCCGCACTGTCAGCCGCATCTACGAGTGCATCGTGGTTGGGGTGGTGATCGCCGGCGGCAAGATCGACGCCCCGATCGGCCGTCACGGTGGGCTGCGTCAGCGCATGGCGGTCACGGACGGCGGCAAGCCTGCGGTCAGCCACTACCGGGTGCTCAAACGCTTCCGTTCGCACACCCATGTACGGGTCAAGCTGGAAACTGGTCGTACTCACCAGATCCGTGTGCACATGGCGCATGTCGGTTATCCATTGGTCGGCGACCAGACGTACGGTGTGCGTTTCCGTATTCCGCCGGCAGCCAGCCCAACCATGGTCGAGGCGGTCAAGACCTTCCCGCGCCAGGCGCTGCATGCTCGGTTCCTTGCTTTGGTCCATCCGATCACCGGTGAGAAGATGAAGTGGGAGTCGCCACTGCCGGACGACTTCGTCTGGCTGCTGTCGCTGCTCAACCAGGACCGCGAGAGCTTTATCGGATGAATGGCCTGGCGCAGTCGCTGCTGATCCCCGACTGGCCAGCCCCGGCGTCGGTTCGCGCCTGCGTCACCACTCGTGAGGGCGGCGTCAGCCTCCCGCCCTATGACACCTTCAATCTTGGTGATCACGTCGGCGACGACCCGGCCTCCGTCGCCGAGAACCGTCGCCGCCTGAGCAACGCGTTCAGCATCCAGCCCGCCTGGCTCAAGCAGGTGCACGGCCTGGTGGTGGCGGATGCCGACCCGACCGTGGTGGCCGAGGCCGATGCCAGCTGGACTGCCCAGCCGGGCATCGCCTGTACCGTGATGACTGCCGATTGCCTGCCGGCGCTGTTCTGTGACCGCGCTGGTACCCGCGTGGCTGCGGCTCATGCCGGCTGGCGCGGGCTGGCGGGTGGCGTGCTCGAGGCCACCCTCGATCGCCTGGCGCTGGCGCCTGAAGAGGTGCTGGTGTGGCTCGGGCCGGCCATTGGCCCTAAGGTGTTCGAAGTGGGGCTGGAAGTGCGTGATGCCTTTACCGCTGCGCACCCTGAAGCGGCCCGGGCCTTCGTCGAGGGCGAGCGGCCGGGCAAGTTGATGGCCGATATCTATGCGCTGGCGCGCATTCGCCTGGCGGCACGTGGGGTGACGGCTGTGTATGGCGGTGGCTACTGCACGGTGACTGATGCCCGCTTCTTCTCCTATCGCCGCACCCCACAGGGTGGGCGTTTTGCATCGCTGGTCTGGCTGGACCCGCGCTGAGCGATCAAGCTGACCCCGGTCAACCCCGCTACGCTTGAATCTTCCAGAATCAGCCTTATCTATAAGGCATCTCAGGCAGGTTTCTTCATAAACAGGCGCTGTCCATCGCTCCGACCTGCCCTTTAAAGGAAGGTACACCATGCGAATAGACCGTTTGACCAGCAAGCTCCAGCTTGCAATATCCGATGCCCAATCCCTGGCCGTTGGCATGGACCACCCCGCCATCGAGCCCGTGCACCTGTTGCAGGCGTTGCTCGAACAGCAGGGCGGTTCGATCAAGCCGCTGCTGATGCAGGTTGGTTTCGACATCAACAGCCTGCGCCAGGCGTTGGTGAAAGAACTCGACCAGTTGCCGAAAATCCAGAACCCCACCGGCGACGTGAACATGTCGCAGGACCTGGCGCGCCTGCTCAACCAGGCAGACCGTCTGGCCCAGCAGAAGGGCGACCAGTTCATTTCCAGCGAACTGGTGCTGCTCGCCGCCATGGACGAGAACAGCAAGCTCGGCAAGCTGCTGCTCGGCCAGGGTGTGAGCAAGAAAGCCCTGGAAAACGCCATCAACAACCTGCGCGGCGGCGCGGCGGTGAATGACGCCAATGCCGAAGAGTCGCGCCAGGCCCTGGACAAGTACACCGTCGACCTGACCAAGCGCGCCGAAGAAGGCAAGCTTGACCCGGTGATTGGCCGTGACGATGAAATCCGCCGCACCGTGCAGGTGCTGCAGCGCCGCACCAAGAACAACCCGGTGCTGATCGGTGAGCCAGGCGTCGGTAAAACCGCCATTGCCGAGGGCCTGGCCCAGCGCATCATCAACGGTGAAGTGCCCGATGGCCTGAAAGGCAAGCGCCTGCTGGCGCTGGACATGGGCGCGCTGATCGCCGGTGCCAAATACCGCGGCGAGTTCGAAGAGCGCCTCAAAGGCCTGCTCAACGAGCTGTCCAAGCAGGAAGGCCAGATCATCCTGTTCATCGACGAACTGCACACCATGGTCGGCGCCGGCAAAGGCGAGGGCGCCATGGACGCCGGTAACATGCTAAAGCCGGCCCTGGCCCGTGGCGAATTGCACTGCGTAGGCGCCACAACGCTCAACGAATACCGGCAGTTCATCGAGAAAGACGCAGCCCTGGAGCGGCGCTTCCAGAAAGTGCTGGTGGAAGAGCCGAGCGAGGAAGACACCATCGCCATCCTGCGTGGCCTGAAAGAGCGCTATGAAGTGCACCACAAGGTGGCCATCACCGACGGTGCGATCATTGCTGCGGCCAAGCTCAGCCACCGCTACATTACCGACCGCCAGCTGCCGGACAAGGCTATCGACCTGATCGACGAAGCGGCCAGCCGCATCCGCATGGAGATCGACTCCAAGCCGGAAGTGCTCGACCGCCTCGACCGTCGCCTGATCCAGCTGAAAGTGGAATCCCAGGCGCTGAAGAAGGAAGAAGACGAAGCGGCCAGGAAGCGCCTCGAGAAGCTCACCGAGGAAATCGAGCGGCTGGAGCGCGAGTATTCCGACCTGGAAGAGATCTGGGCGTCGGAGAAAGCCGAAGTGCAGGGCTCTGCGCAGATCCAGCAAAAGATTGAGCAGGCCCGTCAGGAGCTGGAGGCCGCCCGCCGCAAAGGTGACCTGAGCCGCATGGCCGAGTTGCAGTACGGGGTGATCCCGGACCTGGAGCGCAGCCTGCAGATGGTGGACCAGCACGGCAAGACCGACAACCAGTTGCTGCGCAACAAGGTCACCGAGGAAGAAATTGCCGAAGTGGTGTCCAAGTGGACCGGCATTCCGGTGGCGAAGATGCTCGAAGGCGAGCGCGAGAAGCTGCTGAAGATGGAAGCATTGCTGCACCAGCGGGTGATCGGCCAGGGCGAGGCGGTGACTGCGGTTGCCAACGCCGTGCGCCGTTCGCGTGCCGGGCTGTCCGACCCGAACCGGCCAAGTGGTTCGTTCCTGTTCCTCGGCCCGACCGGGGTGGGCAAGACCGAGCTGTGCAAGGCACTGGCCGAGTTCCTGTTCGACACCGAAGAGGCCATGGTGCGCATCGACATGTCCGAGTTCATGGAGAAACACTCCGTGGCTCGCCTGATCGGCGCTCCGCCAGGCTATGTCGGTTATGAAGAGGGCGGTTACCTGACCGAGGCCGTGCGCCGCAAGCCGTACTCGGTGGTGCTGCTGGACGAAGTGGAGAAGGCCCACCCGGATGTGTTCAACGTGCTGCTGCAGGTACTCGAAGATGGCCGCCTGACGGACAGCCATGGCCGCACCGTGGACTTCCGCAACACGGTGATCGTGATGACCTCGAACCTGGGCTCGGCGCAGATCCAGGAGCTGGTGGGTGACCGCGAGGCGCAGCGTGCGGCCGTGATGGACGCCGTGGGTTCGCACTTCCGCCCTGAGTTCATCAACCGTATCGACGAAGTGGTGGTGTTCGAGCCACTGGGCCGCGAGCAGATCGCCGGTATTACCGAGATCCAGCTTGGCCGCTTGCGCAGCCGCCTGCTCGAGCGCGAACTGTCGCTGAGCCTGAGCCCGGAGGCGTTGGACAAGCTGATCGCCGTGGGTTACGACCCGGTGTATGGCGCACGTCCGCTCAAGCGGGCAATCCAGCGCTGGATCGAGAACCCGCTGGCGCAGCTGATCCTGGCTGGCACGTTCATCCCGGGGGCGGCGATTACCGCCAAGGTGGAAGGCGACGAAATCGTCTTTGCCTGATTGCTGTCATGAACCAGCCCCGCTTCGGCGGGGCTTTTTTTGCACTGCGCCTGTGGTGGGGCCAGTAAATCCGGGCCTTTCCGCCTTTTCTGGATAACCTGCTGAAATTTTTGAAATTTCTGCTTGCATCAAAAAACGAGTGCACCTAATATACGCCGCGTTGTCAGGCACTAAGCGAATCACCAGCAACAACGGTGACCGCAAAACAACTTACAAATCAGTAAGTTGAATGAAAAAAAGTGGTTGACAAGCAAAACGAAGAATGTAGAATAGCCGGCCTCAGCAGCGACAACGCGAAAGCGGATAGCCAAAGAGACCGAAGCTAACACAGGCTTCGAGGTGGTAAAGATGTACCGAAGTTCAGTTCCGCGATAGCTCAGTCGGTAGAGCAAATGACTGTTAATCATTGGGTCCCTGGTTCGAGTCCAGGTCGCGGAGCCAATCTCGGGGTGTAGCGCAGTCCGGTAGCGCGCCTGCTTTGGGAGCAGGATGTCAGGAGTTCGAATCCCCTCACCCCGACCATTTTCCGGGTCGTTAGCTCAGTTGGTAGAGCAGTTGGCTTTTAACCAATTGGTCGTAGGTTCGAATCCTACACGACCCACCATGTAGAAAAGGGCATCTCCAAATGAGATGCCCTTTTTTTTGAAAGACCCGGGGTGTAGCGCAGTCCGGTAGCGCGCCTGCTTTGGGAGCAGGATGTCAGGAGTTCGAATCCCCTCACCCCGACCATTTTTGGGTCGTTAGCTCAGTTGGTAGAGCAGTTGGCTTTTAACCAATTGGTCGTAGGTTCGAATCCTACACGACCCACCATGTAGAAAAGGGCATCTCGAATGAGATGCCCTTTTTCTTTGCCTCGGATTTATCCGGACCGGTCGGAAAGGGGCGCAAAGCGCCCCCAGCAATGGTCAATGCAGCTTCAGACGCGGCTCGGTACCCCGGCCGATCTTGCTCCCCAGCATCATCAATGCCGTGCGGAAGAACCCATATAGCGCCATCTGGTGCATGCGGTACAGCGACACGTAGAACATCCGCGCCAGCCAGCCCTCCAGCTTCACGCTACCCATCAGATTACCCATCAGGTTGCCCACCGCCGAGAAACGCGACAGCGACACCAGCGAGCCGTAGTCCTTGTACGCGTAAGTCGGCAGCGCCTTGTTCTCCAACCGTGCCTTCAGGCTCTGCGCCAGCATTGAAGCCTGCTGGTGCGCGGCCTGGGCCCGTGGCGGCACATTGCGGTCGCTATCCGGTTGCGGGCACGCGGCACAGTCACCAAAGGCGAAGATGTTGTCGTCGCGTGTTGTTTGCAGGGTAGGGCGCACCACCAGCTGGTTGATGCGGTTGGTTTCCAGCCCATCGATATCCTTGAGGAAGCCCGGTGCACGGATGCCCGCCGCCCACACCTTGAGGCTGGCCTGGATCACTTCGCCGTCCTTGGTTTTCAGGCCATCCTCGGTCACTTCGCTGACGGCGGCGTTGGTCATCACCTTCACCCCGAGCTTTTCCAGGGTCTTGTGCACCGGCACGCTGATGCGCTCCGGCAGCGCAGGCAGCACGCGCGGCCCTGCCTCGATAATGGTGATGTGCATGTCCTTGGGCTGGATGCGGTCCAGGCCATAGGCCGCCAGCTCGTGCGCTGCGTGGTGCAGCTCGGCCGCCAGTTCCACGCCGGTGGCGCCGGCACCGACAATGGCCACGCTGATCTGCTCGCTGGCCACATCGCCAGCGTGGGCGCGCAGGTAGTGATTCAGCAACTGCTGGTGGAAGCGCTCGGCTTGCTTGCGAGTGTCGAGGAACAGGCAGTGCTGCGCCGCGCCAAGGGTACCGAAGTCGTTGGTATTGGAGCCGACCGCGATCACCAGGGTGTCGTAGCCCAAAGTGCGCGCAGGCAGCAGCTCGCGGCCCTCTTCATCGAGGGTGGCGGCCAGTTGAATCTGCTTGCCTTCACGGTCCAGGCCGCTCATGCGCCCCAGCTGGAAGTTGAAGTGGTTCCACTTGGCCTGGGCTACGTAGTTCAGCTCGTCTTCCGAGGAGTTCAGTGAGCCGGCGGCCACTTCGTGCAGCAGGGGCTTCCAGATGTGCGTGAGGTTGGCGTCGACCAGGGTGATCTCGGCCTGCTTGCGCTTGCCCAGGCTTTTACCCAGGCGGGTCGCCAGTTCCAGGCCGCCGGCGCCGCCGCCGACAATCACGATGCGATGAGTCATGGGGATATCTCATAAGGTTTACGGAATTCGTGGCCACAAGGGCCGGCCGCAAACTGCGCGAATGAAGGGCGAGCGCCAAGCAGCTCATAGCACCAGTTCACTCAGCAGGCGGCTGATGAGACCCAACCCGATGGTCACGGCCAGTACCAGCACAAGGAGCAGCCAGGGCCGAAAAGGCCGGCGCTCGACTTGGTGCTGGGGGGCTCGCAGATACTCATCGACACGACGCTGATCTTCCGGGTTCAGGCGGCTGGTCATGGTGGGCCTCGTCAGGTAGACGTTTGTGACTGCACGAACGCCACAGCGTTCATGCAAGCGCTTCAGACAAATGATAATGCTTTCTATCCCTGGCGCCGAGTTTACGTGATCGCAAAGACTCTCGGCAGTGGATCAAAGACTGATGCCCACGTCGAAAACGATGCTGCGCCCCAGGTTGCCGCGCAAAAAGTCTGGCGCGTCGGGGTGGGCGAACAACACCCGGGCGAAGGTCGGCCCGACCAGCGACAGCGAGCGCCAGCCCTGGCGCAGGTATTCGGTGGGCGGCGGGAAGTGCGTGTTGAGGTCGAGCACTTCGCGCTTGAGGCTGGCAAAGGCAATGATGTCCAGTTCGTTAAGGTCCAGCCCGCGTTCGCGGTAGTTGTGCGCTTTCTTGCGCAGGGTCGGTGCCAAGCGCGCGAGCAGTTCGGCGGCGGCAATGCGCCGGGGGCGGGCTTCGCGGCGCACCAGCTGGGCCAGGGAAAAGGCACTGCGCCGGCGCTGCAGCTCTTCACGCCATTCGTCGTTGAGACGCCGGCCTTCGTCGAGCACGAAAAACACCTCGAATGCCGCGTCGCGAAACAGCACATCCGGAGGCTCCTGGCCGGCTGGGGTGAAGTCCTCGCTGCGGTATGGAATATTCAGCCCTTGCAACAGGCGCTGGCACACCCACCGCTCCCGCTCCCACTTGCGGGCGTTGGAGAGAAAGGCATTGGCTTGTTCGGCCTGGATGGTAAGCAGGCGCAGGTAGTCTGAGTCATCCATGGGAACAAGCTTAGTCGGCAATTGTGAACGTAAGACCCTGTTTGACCGTAGGAATCGGCATCAGGGTGTAGACTCTGGCTATCGGTGCCAGGAGCGCGATGCCAGTGATCAGTGCACAAGTCCTGTCTTCTGCCAGCCTGACCCTCGGCTGGCTGGGCTATATCCCATTGTTGCTCTGGGCTGCATCACGTACGCGGTGGGTAGAGTTATGCACCGACCGGCGCCGTCAGCACCTGCTGTTCGGCACGGTGTTCTGCCTGTTCACCCTGTGGCTGGTCCGGCGCGATTTCGATACGGGTGTGTCCTATCACTTCATCGGCATGACGGCGGTGACCTTGCTGCTGGACTGGCCGCTGGCGATTCTGGGTGGTTTCCTCGCCCAATTGGGCTTGTTGGCGCTGGGGCGGCAAGACCTGGCAGCACTCGGGGTCAACGGCTTGCTACTGGTCGGCTTGCCCGTGCTGATTACTGAGGTGTGCGCGATCCTGGTCGAGCGCGCGCAGCCGCGAAACCTGTTCGTCTACATCTTCTGTTCGGGGTTCTTTCCCGCTGCACTGACAGTGCTGATTTGCGTGCCGGTGGCGTTGGGAGTGCTGTGGCTGGACGGGCGCTTTGCGATGCCGGAGTGGCTCAGCGATTTTATCGGCTACCTGTGGCTGATGATGTTCCCCGAGGCGTTCATCAACGGCATGGTGATCAGTGCACTGGTGGTGTTCTGCCCGGAGTGGCTGGAAACCTTCAACCGCACCCGGTACCTGCAGGCGCCCTGGAAGGATGAAGAGCGCTGAACAGTCGACCAGCGCGGCCTTTGTAGGAGCGGCCTTGTGTCGCGAAAGGGCTGCAAAGCGGCCCCAGGATTTCCGCCCCAAGCTGAAATTGCCGGGGCCGCTTCGCGGCCCTTTCGCGACACAAGGCCGCTCCTACAGAGACCGGGTGTGTTCATGTCAGTGCCGGGGCTCCAGCTCCCCGGAGAACAGCTCATCCTCGGCATCCGGCGCCACCGGAATCTTGTGCTCCTCAGCCGCCCAGGCCCCCAGGTCGATCAGCTTGCAGCGATCGGAACAGAATGGCCGGTACGCATTGTTCTCGTTCCATTCCACAGGTGCGCCACAGGTCGGGCATTCGACGGTCAATGGCTGGCTCATGGCTGGCCTCCTCGTAAAGTCAGGTAAAAATGATGCAGGCGGTCAACCTGCTCATGCAGCGCGGCAAGGTCGCCGTCGTTGACCAGCACATCGTCGGCATGGCCCAGGCGTTCTTCACGGGCCAGCTGGGCCTTGAGAATGGCCTGCACCTGCTCAGGGCTGGTGTTGTCACGCGCCAGGGTTCGCGCCACCTGCAGTTCCTGCGGCACATCTATCACCAGCACGCGCTGGACCCTCTGGTACTGCCCCGACTCGATCAGCAGAGGTGAAACGTACACCGCGTAGGGCGACTCGGCCTTGGCCAGGTAACTGAAAATCTCCTGCCCGATCAGAGGGTGCAGCAGTTGCTCCAGCCACTTGCGCTGAGCGGGGTCGGCAAAGATCAGCTGGCGCAGGGCCGCACGATCAAGCTGGCCATCGTCAAGCAGCACGCCGGGGCCGAAGCGCTCGACGATGCTCGCCAGCGCCGGGCGGCCGGGCTCGACCACCCAACGCGCCGCCTGGTCGGCATCGACCAGGTGTACGCCAAGTTCGACGAAGCGCTCGGCGGCGGCGCTCTTGCCGCTGCCGATGCCGCCGGTCAACCCGAGAATCCAGGGGGTGAAGGCCTTGGTGGTCATCACATTCCAAACAGTTGCAGATAGAAGGCGTATATTTCATCACCCCAGAGCACAGCAATCCACCCCGCAATGGCCAGATAAGGGCCAAAGGGTATGGCAGTGCCGACCGATTGCCTGCGCACGCGCAGCAGGCACAACCCCGCCACCACACCGATCACCGATGACAGCATCAAGGTGACCGGCAATACCTGCCAGCCGCCCCAGGCGCCGATCAGTGCCAGCAGCTTGAAGTCACCATAGCCCATGCCTTCCTTGCCGGTGATCAGCTTGAACACCCAGTACACCGACCACAGGCTCAAGTACCCAGCCACCGCCCCCCACAATGCATCGTGTAAAGGCATCACAATGTCGAAGGCATTGACTACCAGCCCCAGCCACAGCGTCGGCAGCACCAGCACATCGGGCAACAGTTGCTGGTCATGGTCGATCAGGCTCAGCGCCAGCAGGCTCCACGTCAGCAGCAGCAGGGCCAGCGCCTCGAGGCCAGCGCCGGAATGCCAGGCCACCACCATCGACAACAGTGCACAGGCCAGCTCGACCAGTGGATAACGCGCACTGATCGGCTGTTTGCACGCCGAGCAGCGTCCGCGCAATGCCAGGTAGCTCAGTACGGGAATGTTCTCCCAGGCGCGGATCGCGTGGTTGCAATGCGGGCAGTGGGACGCGGGGAGGGACAGGTTGAAGCGCGCGTGCTCGGTGGTCGGCAGGCCCAGCACCTCCTGCGCCTCGCGCTGCCACTGGCGTTCGAGCATGATTGGCAGGCGATGCACCACTACGTTGATGAAGCTGCCCAGCAATAGGCCGAACACGCCGGCCAGGGCAATGAAGCAGGCCGGCTGCTCGGCCAGTAAAGTCCATGAAGTCATATTCAGATCAAGCTACCCAACTGGAAGATCGGCAGGTACATCGCCACCACCAGGCCGCCGACCAGCAAGCCCAGGACCAGCACGATGGCCGGCTCCAGCAGGCTGGTCAACTGGTCAAGCGCCTGGCTTACCTGTTCCTCGTAATGGCTGGCAGATTTCTCCAGCATCTGGTCCAGCGTGCCACTGGATTCACCGATGGCGGTGAGTTGCACCAACAATGGCGGAAACAGCGGTTCAATGGCCATCGCCTGATTCAGCGCCTGCCCGTTGGCCATGCCTTGGCGCAAGCGCAGCACCGCCTGCTCGTGCAGGCCATCGCCGCAGGCTTTGGCTACCGTGACCAGCGCATCCAGCAACGGTACCCCGGCAGCATAGGATGTCGCCAGGGTGCGGGCGAAGCGCGCCAGGGCCGCCTGGCTCAAGAGCTTGCCGAACACGGGGAGGCGCAAGGCTTGTGCAGTTATCCACAGACGTGCTGGCGCGTGCTTCTGATACAAGCGGGTCACGGCATATCCCAGGCCAAGCGTGGTTATCAACAGCAGCGGTGCATGGCGCGCCAGCCCTGTGGACAAGTCGATCACCCACTGCGTGAAGGCCGGCAACGCTGTATCGAAACCGGCAAATAGGCTCTCGAACCGTGGAATCACCTCCAGCAACAAGATCGCCGACACCCCTAATCCGGTCAGCAGCAGTAGCAACGGATAGAGCATCGCCTTGCGCACGCGTTTACGCAGCAGCTGGCGCTGTTCCAGCATTCCTGCCAATTGCTCCAGCTGCCGATCGAGCGTACCGGACTGCTCGCCCACGCGAATCAGGTTGCAGTACAACCCATCGAACCACGCAGGATGGCGCTGCAGCGCATCCGCCAGCCCCAGGCCCGAGCCCACATCCTGCTTCAATTTACCCAGCAATGCTGCCTGCCCCGCATCGCAGCCACTGCGGCCCATTACCTCGAAAGCCTGCAGCAGCGGCACCCCGGCCTTGAGCAAGGTGGCCAGTTGGCGGCTGAAACCCGCCGGGTCGGTCTTTTCCCGAGCTTTAGGCAATCGCCATTCAAACCCGCCGGCCGCCCGCAGGCTGACCACGTGGATGCCCTGGCGCTGCAAGCCGGCCCGTGCATAGGCCGGGCTGAGTCCGCTGACCTGGCCGCTGACCGAGGCGCCGCTGGCATCGGTGCCGCGCCAGGTATAGAGATGTGTGGATGGGTTCATGCAAAGGTCCTGTTCTGCTCGTGCGACAAGCCTGGAAACAGCTTGCCGCGTCCATGAGCGGGCGTATGTCCGTGATGCTCACTAGAGTAGTTCAGCGAAGATGACGCCCCGCCAGGCAGGGGTGACAAAAGGTGTCTGTTCAGGCCTACTGCGCCGCTGCCAGCTGGGGGGCAGTAGGCTCCCCACGAGTACGCGTATCAAAAAGGAAATCGTTCATGAAAGGGCAACGGGGTATCACCCTGATCGAACTGATGATCGTCGTCGCGATCATCGGCATTCTGGCGACCATCGCCCTCCCGATGTACACCAATCACCAGTCGCGCACCAAGGCGGCGGCCGGGCTGCTGGAGATCAGCGCGCTGAAGACGGAGATGGAACTGCGGTTGAACGAGGGCAAGGAGGTGACCAATGTGGCCGAGTTGGGCGGCCAGCCGGCCACGGCGAACTGTGCCATCACGGTCAGCAGCAAGGCGGCGGACGGGACCGGGACCCTTGAGTGCACCCTGGCTGATGCACCGGCCAATGTGGTTGGCAAGAGCCTGACCCTGACCCGCTCGCCTACTGGCTGGAGCTGCACGACCAACATCGAGGAAGACCTCGCGCCGAAGGGCTGCAAAGCGTCCTGAGGAAAGGGGAATAAGGTCGGGGAAACAGGGGTTTACGCGGCGGGTGCGGCAGTGGTACGTTGCGCTACACGCCGGTGTAGCTCAGTCGGTAGAGCAGCGCACTCGTAACGCGAAGGTCGCAGGTTCGATTCCTGTCTCCGGCACCACATCCAGCTCCACTGCATTCCGCTGAATGCTTTGGAAGCCCTCTAAACCGGCCTTCTGGCCGGTTTTTCGTTTCCACGACCCTCCGTCTGGAACCAACAAAATCCCCAATAACCGGGGGTATTTTTGGGGTACAGCGTCTTTCCTGAATGGAGAACGTACCCCTATGCCACGCCTAGCCAATCCGCTCAGCGACCTCAAATGCCGCACGGCCAAACCGCGTGATCGGGCCTACAAACTGTTCGACGGCGGGGGTATGTACCTGTATGTCGCGCCCAGTGGCTCTAAGACTTGGCGGCTGCGGTATTTCAAACCCAACGGCAAGGAAGGCACGCTGATCATCGGCAAGTACCCCATCGTTTCGTTGGCCGTGGCGAGGACCAAGCGCGATGAGGCCAAGGCCCTGTTGCTCGACAACCTTGATCCGATGGAAGAAAAGCAGAAGGCCAAGATCGCAGCTCAGCGGGCGAGTCTTCTGTTTGAAACCGTCGCTTTGGAGTGGCACGGCGAAATGTCCCGACGGTGGACTGAGGCCATGCCAAGACGGTGCTGAGCAGGTTGCGCACTCATGTTTTTCCACTGATTGGCCAGCGGCCTATTGCTGAACTCGACACCCATGATCTCCTTGAGGTCACCCAGCAAATCAAGGATCGCGGCACCATGGATGTAGCGCTGCGTGTGCAGAACTATCTCTCCACGATAATGCGGGGTGCGAAGCGGGCGCGGCAGATCACCCAAAATCCGGCGCTCGATCTGGCTGGCTCGATTCAAGCGCCGCGTACAGTTCACCGTCCAGCACTCTCACTGAATCGCCTACCTGAGCTGTTGAACCGAATCGACAACTACACCGGTCGCGAGCTGACTCGACTCGCAGTGCTGCTGACGCTGCATGTGTTCGTGCGCTCCAGCGAACTGCGCTTTGCACGGTGGGATGAATTCGATCTGCAACGGGCAATGTGGGAGATCCCCGATACCCGCAAGCCGATTGAAGGCGTCCGCTATTCCACACGCGGGACCAAGATGAGTGGGGACATTCAGATAGTGCCGCTGTCGCCTCAAGTGATCGAAATCCTTGAACGGCTGCGCAGCTTGAATCGCTTCTCTGAACTCGTATTGCCCGGTGACCACAGATACTGGAAACCCTCGTCGGAGAATACGGTTAACCAGGTGCTGCGCAATATGGGGTATGACACTACCAAAGACGTATGCGGGCATGGTTTCAGGACCATGGCTTGTAGCGCCTTGCTGGAATCGGGTCTATGGACGGATGCGGCGATTGAGCGGCAGATGAGCCATCAGGAGCGTAACCGCGTGCGCGCCGCGTACATCCACAAGGCCCAATTTCTGGAGCAGCGTCGGTTGATCATGGCGTGGTGGAGTAACTACATCGATGCCAACAGATCGGGCCATGTTACCCCTCATGAGTTTGCCCACCCGGTAGGCGACAACGTCACCGCCTTGCCAAATGGCCATGGCGCATTCAATCGCGGGTGAGCCTCCAAGATCGGCGCTGGCTGCTCTTTCACGCAGGTCCATCCAAACAGGGCTGCAAAGCCGCCCTGTTTGGATGGACCTTACTCTGAAGAGCTAAAAGCCACGATGTTGTCCGGGATTTACCACGGAATTCCACCGGTGGATAACCGCTTTTCAGGTCCGAAGTAGCGCTGAATTGCGGCCCTTGACCGGGTTTATCCACAAGCGTAGAACTGGCCGTGCAAGCGCTGTCGATGACAGCACCCCAGGTGGCCCGAACCTTCAAGGTCACGCCCCTCTCGCGGTGGTTCTCCCCAAGGGCGATTAGCATTCGGCAGCTCGCCCGGTCACTACCCATGTGATGGATGCTCTTACACATATAGCGCTCGTGCGCCAGATACACCGTACCTCGCTGCCCTGCAGCAACCTATCCGCTTGGCCGGCTATTGCGCCAACCTGTGCCCGTCTCTTTCTGTGGAAAGAGACGGGCATTTCTACCACTGCTGCAGCCCTGATCGCACATGGCTTTGCGGCATTCCCCCTCGTGACAATCGGCGTGACAAACGCCGATGTCACCAGCAACAGCCATGTAGATGATGGTGCCGCAGACCAAGGAATGGACTGCACCTGACTGACAGTCAGGCATGCCCCTGTCATCACATTGCTGCTTGCACATAGCTCAGGATCTCGCGGCATCGGTCTCGTCAGCCAATGCAGCCTCCACCCGCCCACCGGTAAGGTGCTCAGGAGGCCAGATCATGAGATGCCCTTGCTCTTGGACGTAAGGAGCCGCTAGTCCCGCGTTAGAGGACATCCCCACAGGTCGCAGGGGCCTTGATCCCTGATAACACTCAGCATTCTTGGCGGGATGACGTGGGGCGAGGATCGGAGAGCGAACGATGAGGAGACCAACATGGCATTGGTGGGCAGACGCGATGGCCGCAATTTCGGCTACGGCAGGCAACTGAGCTATGCAGGGCCGCAGGCGTTGAAAGACATGTTCGGCAGCGGCCACTACGGCACGGTGAAGGCACACTGTGATCGGTGGCAGGCATTCGTGAAGTGGTGCCGCTCAGAACAGGGGCCGGGTATCAATGATGCGCGGCAGATTGATCGGAAGGTGTTGGCGGACTATGCGGCGTATCTGCGCGACGTGGTTAGGCGCGGTGACCTTGCTGTCAGCACCGCACAAAATCGCCTATCCAGCGTTAACAGGACCATGGCGGCGCTTCGCGGTGATCAGTACGTGAAGTTGCCAAGTCCGAGCAAGGCGTTGGGTATGCAGCGCACCGGGGTTCGCCAGTCTGTGCCACAGGGCCAGGACCGCAAGCAGGTTATGCAGATCGTCGATGCGCTTTGCCGACATCATCAGCTACGAGCCGCTGCGATCGATTTGTTGGCACGAGCGACTGGCATGCGTTTACGTGAAGCCATCTTGGCTGACCTGCCACGGTTAAGCCGTGAGGCTGAAGCCTGCGGCAAGATCAACATCCAGGACGGCACCAAAGGCGGCCGCGCCGGCGCATCGGCGCCACGCTGGATTACGGTGGACGACCATGTTCGAGGTGCACTTGAGTTTGCACAGAGGGTTTCGCCTGCGGGTAGCCGCAACCTGATTGCGCCACACGAAAGCTACCTGCATGTTCTGCAAGAAATCATCCGACCTGCGCGGGGCATCCTGCATTCACACAACCTCAAAGGCTTCCATGAGCTACGAGCGGCATACGCATGTGAGCGCTATGAGCAAATCACCCAACACCGCGCGCCTATCAACGGCGGCCAATGTTGCCAGGTAGATAGGAACCTTGATCGTGAGGCCCGTTGGCAAGTCAGCTACGAACTGGGGTACGGTCGGATCGATGTGGTCGCCGCCTACTTCGGAGGACGGACATGAGCAAGCGATTCGATATGGAGTTGTTCTTGGCTGGCGTGCTGACCGGATCGCACGCCACACAACAACGCCATTTGCGGCAGGCGAGAATCATCCAAGCAGAAATTTCAGAGCGTTGGCAGCGACAGACGCCTTGGGCTTGGCAGAAAAAGCATGTGGATTGGTTTCTTGAGCATCGCCTAAATCGACCCAGCGAGACGACGCGGTATTACTATCTGCTGACCGTGCGGCTGCTCGCCCGTCGTTTACAGAAAGCATGGGTTTTCAACCTCAGAGCGAGGTACTGCTCTTGATAGGCACGACTGGCAGCAATCGACCCACTGAGGCCATTCACAGATGTCTGTTATCGACCAACAGCGGACGTTTAGAATCTCTCATTTAGCTACATAAGGTTACTGCGGGACGCTGGCCTTTGCCTGGCCGTATTGATAAATTATTGGGCTGTGATAGCTTTCAAACAAATACTGGAATACGGTGGGGATCGATGAAGCTCAACCTGGAAGAAGTTTTCGTTACTGAGGGTGTCCCTACCTTCACTTTTGTTAAGCCACCGAACTTTAATCGGATATTGCTTGATGTCCGCAGCGCGGGAAAGCCTGTTGTTCTGGAAGGGCAGTCCGGCACTGGAAAGACAACCTGCATCAAGCAAATCCTCAAGGAGTTGGCCGATCAGTTTCCGACGGAATATCTGGCGGCTCGCGAGCCTGTCGATGTATCACGAATCGAAGAAATCGCTCGTGAAAGGCCAGCTGGGCGCTTTGTCATCGACGACTTCCACCGCCTATCTTCGAAGCTTCAAGAGAGCCTTGCTGACCTTGCAAAGGTTTCCGCAGAGAGCTCCAACCCTAGCACGTGCACAAAACTAATTATTGTCGGAATCAACAACGTAGGGTCTAACCTAATTCAACTCGTTTCCGATATCGCCAAGCGTGTCGGAATCTACACCATTGCGCCGGGTGGCGAGAAAGAAATTCGTGATCTCGTGGACCGAGGTGCGGAGAAAATGGGAGTCAAAATCCCTGACGTCAATTTGATCTTCGAAGAGGTTCGCGGCGACTACTGGCTAGCGCAACAATTCTGTCAATCTATATGCCTAAAAGCTGGTGTGATGGAAACCTGCGACGAAATAATTGACATTACCTTCGATGTCGCCGACGTGCGCAGGGATGTCGTGGAACAATTACGCGCCGCCCACTATCCAGCAGTGAAAGAATTCTGCCGGGGAAAACGCTTTCGGCCCAACAATCTACCGTATTTCAAATTACTAAAGGCAATCGCTGAAAGCGGGTCATCCAACGTCGAGCTTACAGAGCTAGCGAATAGCGATCCATTAGTAAGGGGTAGCATAAACAATATCAAAGATCGTCGCCTGCCGATCCTGCTTGAGTCCAAGCCACTCGCAGCTAGATGCTTTTACTACAACAAAGAGACCAAGTATTTCTCGATTGATGACCCGGCTCTTTTCTATTTTTTGCGCCACCTTGATTGGGAAGCGCTGCGCCGGGACTGTGGTTTTCGGGAGCTGGCGGAAAACTACGAATATGATATCGCGCTTTCGTTTGCTGGAGAGAACCGCGATCTTGCCAAACATATAGCAAATCAGCTACTGGACCTCGACGTTCCTGTTTTCTACGACGAAGCTTTCGAATCGAATTTTCTCGGTAAGGCGTGGACAAAAAAATTCAGAGAAATTTTCGCGGACGAAAGCCGTTATGTCGTGGTGCTACTTGACAAGCATCATGCCGAGAAAATCTGGCCAACATTCGAGCGCGAGCACTTTACACCTCGCGTCGCCGATGAGCATGTAATCCCCATTTACTTGGATGACACCAAGTTTGTTGGGATCCCCGCGGACATTATCGGCGTGCATTTTAAATTCGATCAGGATGATCCTACATGGCGGGAGAATGCTGATCGGGAGATCGTTGAAAAACTAATTGGTAAGTTAACATAAAGTTACAATACAGTCACGCATCGCTTCGCTAACTGAGCATTGTGAGCGTACGTTAACGGCCGAGGTTGTGTAAAAACGTTTTGAGCGCCGAAATTGATCGATTAATGACTAAGTTCGGCGTCTCCAAACGAATTCTGAGTATCCATCACCGCTCTAGCGATGAAAAGTGGTTCATCGATGCATGAATCTGACTGCAGATGGCGCGGTCCCGCAGTAGATACCTTGGCTAATTAAGTCTGGTTCCGCGGCTCTGTCTGAGAAATTCCGAGCTCCTCCGAGAACAGGCGTGCGAAGTCCACACGGTCTTCTGTCATTCCTAGCCGTTTTGCCAAATCTTGCGCAGCTCCTCCAGGCGCGAAAACGGGAAGAATCGCGGCGTCAGGATGCATGCGGGCAAAGAGTTCGTACTCCTCTATTACTCCCTCCATTCCGCCAATGAACACTGCTGCGTGAAAAGAGCCTGAGAGCATCTTTTCTCGCATCTGTACTAGGCTGGCCTTTCGATCGTTTTCAACGGCATCGACGATCGTGAGGTTCGAGAACTTATCGTTTTCCTCCGGAAATCCCGCTGCGAAAAACCTACTTTGGAATAAGTGAACAGCAGCGGAATAGGTAACTCCCAAATCTGAACAGATTGCCCATATCATTGGAGTAATCGCTGGATGGCCACCCCAAACAATCTGTCTGCGGCCGAGTGCAACCGTCATCAGTTCTCGTACCGCGAATTGGATCAGGAACGGATCGGCGGTTTCATGGAAATTGCCACGATCAGGTCGAGGAACGCTCGCAGAAAGGAAGATTCGCTTTATCATGTGGCCTCCCAACCCGCAAAGTCCCAAGCCGCGTCACTTTGACGAACCCAGCGGGATCTCCCCACTCGTTTGGCGAGCCACTCGAGGTGCTCCTGCCAGCTTCTCATCATCCCGAAGTGGTTGTACACCACTGCACAATCGTCGTGACCTGCTCGGAGCAGAGTTTCCTGGAGTGTCATTGCCGTGGGCACTCCTAGTGTTGGTTGCACAGAAAGCCGGCGGCCATTGCGCAGTGTGACCTCCATCAGGCGACCGGGACCAATACCATTGACCTGACCTTCGATTTGTTCGATGGCATTTCGTACGGATTCGATGAGGCTCATGGTTCGTAGCGCGTGGCTCTGGCTACGCACGGCTTCCAGCTGACGGCAGATCCGCTTCACTGCCTCATTTGAAAGCTGGCCGTCGGCCAGGAATTCCTCGGACAGCAACTCAGCCCGGCTCGCTGTGCTTGTCACGGGGGACGGTGTGGAGTCAGGCCATTGGACGCGAAGCACACCTATTCCCTTAGCCAAGGCACGCCCATATTCGGCATCGGTCCAACGGCTTTTGAAGTATTCGGGGGTATCCAGCATCAGCAGCACGTCGACGTCGGATAGCTGATGCCACAGATGCTCTTGAAAGTCGACACCTGCGCCAATGCGGTGAGTATCCAGAAAGACGTCAAACTGGCGAGCAGACAGCTCGGCAAACAACTGAACTGCAACCGCTGTCGACTCGGCACGGCGGTAGCTGAGGAAGACTCTGCGCTGCCGAGGTAGCAGTCCGACGCATTCCAATAGTGCCGAAAACACTCGCTCCATGGGTACCTGGTCGAGAAAGATGCAATTGAAAGCGCGCAGTGAAGGTGGGACTTCGGCGGGGACCAGCCTCTCCGTACTGACAACTGGCAGGACTGGAACAATTTTGGGGTCGACTACGGCTGTGATATCGACGTCGGCGCCCATTGCACCGCCGATGAAGAGGGCTGCTGCGCAGGATCGGGGATTCGGCTGGAAATTGTCCGGACAAATTTGCAGTGCGAGCTCGACTGCGTCGAACCCGAACTGCACCTGCACTTCGGCCACCAAGTTCTGCAGCTCTTGAACCTGTGCATCGTTTGGATGCCCTAACACCGCTAATTCATACAGCGCCATAGCCTTTCCCTTACGCAATCCAGGTCGCGAAATTGTCGAAGCCCCTGTCCGCGACCCAATCATAGGTGGGTAACCAGTGGGATAGCTGGAAAAGTTTCCCGCGCTTCTCTGCGGACTGTTGAGAGATGTTGAATGAGCCTAGGTCGCTGTAGGCCACCCAAGAGCGTCCGTTCCAAATCTTCGGTGTGCCGGTACACCCATCTGCACTAATGCTTAGGCCCATGTAGTCGAATGGGTTTGGCCCTTGGGTGTGTACGTTGCTGTAACGATCACGGATGCCGTTGATATGGATCCCGATGACGAGATTCCCGCGTTCAATGCTCTTCATGATCTCGTACTGGACCCAACGCCTGGCATATGTACCGGATCCAATCAGTACAGCCGTGGCACTGGTGTTTTCGAGGCCACCATGGATCAGCCGCTTCAGCGCAAGGTCGCCCTGCTTCTTAGCGGTTTCCCATATCGAAGCATCAAAGAAGCCACCGTTGTCATCCTTCGTGATGTTGTGGTTTCGCACCACATTCGCGCGGAAATCGATAACGTTCTGGTAGTGGAAACTGAAAAAGCAGCGTCGGGCCATGAAATCTTCCTTCTGATGATCCTTCCCTTACAACTGGGACCGGCGTTAGCAGCTGATAGGGCAGCCTGTGTAAAACGAGAGACCTCTTCACGCTTATGATCACGAAGCCATGATAGTGATTGCAATGGCTTTTTTCGCGAAATAATACGGATTGCCGAGGCGAAACGCCGCGGGAGTTACGCGTAGTCTCACCACCTTCAAATCCGCCAAGCCGCCTGGCCTGGCCGCAAATTGCGTAATTGCATGGACTTGACCACCATGCTTCGCAAGATGAGCCTGGATGACTTGCCCAGCGCCAATGCCCTCTGCATGGAGGCATTCAGCTGGCGGTCGCGCCCTCGCTGTCGGTGCAGGTCGTGGAAACCTTTGCCAAGGTGGCGGCACAGCAGGCCTTTGCCGAGCGCATGACGGGCGACAACCTGATGCTAGTTTGTGTAGCAGAGGAGACCTTGGCGAGGCTGCTCGCACTTAAGGAAGGGCGCGATGTGGCAATACTGTTCGTCGCACCGGTTTGGCAGCGTCGCGGTGTTGGCAGGCGTCCGCTGGTGCGGCGTTGGAGCATGTCAAGGGCGACGTCGTGACGGTCAGGGCGTCGTTGTCTTCTGTGGGGGCTTATGAGCGCTATGGGTTTGCGCTGGCGGGGGAGGTAGGTGAGCTTGCCGGGCTGGTCTATCAGTCGATGGAAAAGCAGCTGGTCGGTTGAGGGCCAGCTTTCCTTATCTCCGACAGGCTGGGCTTGGCTGATGATCTGTTAAAAACTGTGCTCTGACCGCCCTCAGGGCGTGAAGCGGACGGTGGCAACGAGCATAAGTCGGTCAGGACCGGACACTTGCCAGGAACAGGTTCGCCCCTAAAGCTGACGTTTGAAACGTGTCTAGGATAGTAGGCGCGATCCAAAAGAGATGGCTTCGTAGCGCCGCACGATAAGTCACTAAATGAGTCGAGAGCTAGTCAGCGCAAAACAGACCTTGAAATCCTGTTATGTCGGCACCAGATAGCTTACTCGTGATGGCTAGTGGCCAGATTTTCCATACAAGGAGGTACTCGAGAGTGACTGCGCAGTTTTCGCCTGAAATCGAAGCGTTCATCAAGACCTACGTCAAAGATATCGAAGCAGGAGTGGCCGCCGTATTCGCAGGGGCCGGGTTGTCCAAGAGTTGTGGCTTCGTGAATTGGAGCGAGCTGCTCAGCGATATCACCTTAGAGCTAGGCCTCAAGGTTGAGCTGGAGCACGACCTGATTTCCGTGGCCCAATACCATGTCAACAAGAAAAACAGCCACGCTGGCCTAGCCCGGAAAATCCTTGAAGAGTTCTCCGAGCAGGCAGAACCCTCTGAGGCCCATAACATCGTTTCGCGACTTCCGATCAGAACCTATTGGACGACCAACTACGACACCCTGATCGAAGATAGCCTCAAGGCGAACTATCGTGTTGCTGACGTCAAACGCAGGGTTAATGACCTCGTCACCACCCGCCCCAAGCGAGACGCTGTCGTCTACAAGATGCACGGTGACGTGTCATTGCCTGGTGATGCCGTCCTCTATAAAGAGCAGTATGAGAAATACCACAGAACCCATGAATCCTTTGTAACGGCTCTCAGCGGGGATCTGGTCTCCAAAACATTTCTGTTCATCGGCTTCAGCTTCACGGACCCGAATCTTGATTATGTATTGAGCCGACTCCATGTCGCGGATAATTTTCGCCGGACCCACTACTGCTTCCTTCGCAAAGAACCTGCAGAACCTCAAGGCAAAGAAGATGCGGAGCTAGCGAAGTATCGCCAGCGTCGGCAGGAGTATCACGTCCGTGATCTGCAGCGCTTCGGAATTCAAGCACTGCTGGTCGACAACTATGAAGACATCCCGAAGATCCTAAAGGAGATCGAGAGCCGTTTTCTCAAAAAGACCATCTTCATCTCAGGCAGCGCCGAGGAGTATGGCGTTTGGAAGAAGCAAGAAGCCCTGAATTTCATACACTCCCTCTCAGCCGCCCTAGTGAAAGAAGGTTATCGAGTCGTTAACGGGTTTGGCTGGGGCATCGGTAGTGCCGTCATCAACGGTGCACTCGATGCCATCTACTCTAAGCCGGAGAAGTATTCCGAAGACCAGCTTATCATGCGACCATTCCCGCAGGTGGCCTCAAAGGGCAAAGACTTGAGAGAGCTGTGGCAAGAGTACAGGCATCGAATGATTGGGCTTTCTGGTATTGCTATTTTTGTCTTCGGCAATAAGGTCAAAGACGGTACCATCGTTAATGCTGATGGCGTACGCAGTGAGTTTTCGATCGCTCAAGAGAAAGGATGCGCTGCATTACCTATTGGTGCCACCGGCTACATGGCCAAAGAGCTGGCTGATGAGATGCTGGCCAATCAGGCTAATCACTTCTCCCAGCACCCTTGGCTGGAGGAGGAAGTAGCAAAACTCGCAGATCAAGCAGTTGATCGGGCCACTATCGAGAAAAAAGTTTTGTCTATCATCAAGAAGCTTGGGGGTTAGGGATGAAACGCAAGGTCTTTTATAGCTTTCACTTCGATAACGATGTGATGCGAGTGCAACAAATTCGCCAGATGGGCGCATTGGAAGGAGACGAGCCCGTCAGTCCCAATACCTGGGAGCAGATTAAACGCACTGAGAAAGGTGTGAAGGACTGGATTGATCGAAATTTAAATGGTAAATCCTGCCTTGTGGTGTTGATCGGTAGCAAAACAGCCGAGCGCCCCTGGGTTAAATACGAGATTAAACGCGCCTGGGAGCTTAATAAGCCGGTTGTCGGTGTCTACATTCATCGGCTAAATTGCCCCCGGAATGGCTATAGTTCGAAAGGTTCCAACCCCTTCGACAATTTCACCTTTAAGCGTAATGGTGTAACCGTCAAACCACTGGTGTACGAGCCCAAGGCCACAGATGCCTATGGTGATATTAAAGAAAACTTGGCTACCTGGATCGAAAACGCCATCAAACTCTAGCTAATTGGAAGTGATAAATATGGCCTACTTCACTAAAAGCGAGGCGCGTGCCGCTGCGGCCGGAGCTCGTGGCTATCGCACCGCGCAAGCTGTTTTGACCGCAACAATGGAAAGCTACAAGCCTCGTGAGGAGTTCGACATTTTCCTGTCTCACTCGATCGATGACTCTGATCTAGTTCTGGGAGTGATGCTGCTGTTGCAGAAACAGGGCCTGAAAGTCTATGTGGATTGGGTCGTCGACAAAAAGCTGGATCGCAATTCGGTAGATAAAGAAACCGCTGCAGTCCTGCGGGAGCGTATGAAATCTTCTCGCTCTATGATGTATATCGCCACCGGTAACTCCTCAGGATCAAAATGGATGCCCTGGGAGCTGGGCTTCTTTGATGGTCACAAACCAGGCCAAGTCGCAATCCTCCCGCTGCTGGACTCGGAGAGCCAAAGCTTTGAGGGGCAGGAATACCTAGGGCTATATCCGGTCGTCACCAAGAAACTGGAGAACTATGTCACGTACCATTTCGTGGAAGACCGAGGCAATCAATGGAGCAATCTCAAGAGCTTTGCGAGCGGTGCCCCGTCGTGGCAACGCTACAACCGCTAGCCTACACCCGAATCCCCGACCTGGCTGCATCATCCTTTGGCCACTGCGCGCAAAACGTAGTGCTCGGGGCGTGTCAGTATCCGTGACGATAGCGGCATCGACACTTAGCAAGGGGATTTTTTCTATGTGCAGCAGCAGTCGGATCGGTTTCACACACTCTGCGAGAGCATACTCGCGAGACTTAAGGTGTTAGTCGATGTCTAATAGGGTGAAGCTTCCAACTTCCTGGGCGCATTCAACTGGCTCCTTTTGGCCGTTGTCCGCCGGTGTTGAAGGGCAGCTTCGAGGCGTTTTCTGCCGTTCCTCACCTAGCATTTGACGTGGGTGTAGCTCTCACTGGAGTCTCCGCAATTCCCAATTCGATTCCACTGAAAGCCATAACTAGCTGATTTGTTTATAGATACCTTATGAGGTACATCAAAAGGTACATCAAATTCCAGCCCCCCGAAATCCGGGACCTTACGGCCAACAACCGTCCGTCTGTCTCCGCACCAGTTCACCAGGTTTTATGCAGCCTTATTTGCATGCTGCCTCCCACAAGATGCCCGCCCTGTGCGGGCATTTTTGTTTCTGCCGCGAGCAGCGTCAGCTATTTTTCCATTTACTCCTCAGGCTTTTTATCGAAGAGCGCAAATTGGCTTTTTTGGCTTCAGGTGTCAGTAAGCAAACGGAGCCGCGGGGCAGACCGAAAACCTTCTCAATGTTTGATTGAATGGTTTTAACGGATGCGTCACTGCGCGCTACCTTGAACCGGGTGCCTACAGGTTTTTTATCCACGCCAAGCTCTGTGTCGTCGTAGTCGACGCTTATTTCAAGTTGCCACTTGAACGGTTTGCTGCACAATGTTCTGCTTGGCTTGCTGATACGATCGATTTTTACCGTGTAGCCGTCAAACTCAAGGTCGTAGATGATGTGGTCTTCGATTCTTTTTACGTTAATCGAGTTCCAGGTTGTCCAATCTGTCGACTTTGTTAGAACCTCAATTTGGCAAGATAATGGGTTTGTATTGTCACGGTGCAGCATCAGAGAATCCGACAAATCCAGCCTGCTGCGCACTGACGCTGCAATGACATTATCGTTTGAGTCCAGGCAGGTTATTTTTGAGTGTGCTGGCCATTGAATCATTTTCAAGCTCCATTTGTTTGTATTGGCTATAAAGAAACTATTGCGCTGTAAGCATTTTAGGCGTTACACCATTCATGTAGTCGGCCCAGTTTTTTAGATCAGGGCGAGAGTGCAGTCTATTTAAAGATCACTTATCAACGCTGCGACGATCTTATCGTGCCTCGCCTGGATTGAATCTTGGTCCCAAACGCTACCTGCGCTGACAAATTTGACTATTTCGCGTTGTTGGAAATTGTGCTGGTAGGTCTTCAGTTTTTCGGCGAATGGGATGTTTCCCACCGCACAGTTGTGGGATTTGGACACCAGCAGGTAATTGCCGAGGCAGTTCAGGTATTCGCCCTTGAAGGTTTCGTCGTAGGCGCCGTAACCATGAGGACTAGCTGTGGGCTCGGTGGTTGGGGCGATGTGCTCCAGTTCTGGACGCTTGATGTCGTCATTACGCCGCGGCTCATAACCGCGCTGACCTTGTCCTTCCAGGTGCACTTCGTACTTCCATAGCAGGTGCCTAGCGGTAGAGTGTCTGATACCCCATTCTAGAGCCTCTGCCAGTTTTTCATTGTTCCAATAAGCCCACCACCCACTGCCTACAGTCTTGAGACGCTCGATGTTCTCAAGGATAGGCCCTATCGCCGGTGCGTCACTGGTAAATGCCTCGTAAGTATCATTAATGCGGGATGTGATATCCGCACGAGTGCCAATCAGGCGATGTCGGATGATCAGGCTTTCAAAGGCAACACAAAGCTGGTTCTTGTCCGGGAGAGGAAGACCAAAGCTGTAGGCCTTGAGAATAAATGGCAGTACAATCCCGATTCCGCCCAAGCTCACAAGTGAGTGAATCGGAAAACTGCTTCGCTCGTCAGCGCCGAAAAATGCCGTTAAATGTTCGAAACTGATGGCCAGTGAGCTGGTGAAGTCTTTCACAAACTCAAGAGGCGACTCTGCTGTAAGCATTTTCTCAATCCGGTCCAGCGCACCGCTTTCCCACAGCGAATTGAAGTGAACGCGCAAGGTGTGCTGCAGCACGTCGTCTTCATTGATGCGGTAATCAATTGCCGAGATCGACTTGTAGATGGTTTCGAAGCGGTTCTGGATCTCTTCGATCAGGTTGTCCCGCGCTTGTTGATCTTCGCTGTGAAGATGGATGGCATACATGAACTGCGCCTTAACCACCTCAAGGTTGGATGGGCGCTTGCCGCGGTTGTTCTGGAAGATGAACATCTGGATGGCTTCAGCCTCGTCCCGCACTGGGTGTGTACTGCATGATGCCTGGGACACGATTCGCAGCATGTCGGTCAGGAAGGCTTCAGGCTGAGAACCCAGCTTCTTTTTGAAGAAGTCGAAAGCATTGATGAGCCGCTGGGCAGATGTGGTCAGCGAAGCAGGGGCGACGGTTCTGGACTGGTTGATCACATAATCGACAAAGGTCTGGTTGTCGTAACCGACCGTCTTGAAGCGGATCTGACTTTCCCGCTTGATCATGTCTTTGTAGCAGTCCTGCTCATCTTCGGTGAGTGCGCGCTTGGCTTGTAGGCATGCGAACAATGCAGCTAGAAACAGCGTGATCGTGGTCAGGCGCTGCTGGCCGTCAATTACCCGGTACTCTCCCTGTGTCTGCTCAAATAGGAAATGGCCAAAGTAATAAGGGCTGCGGGAGTTGCTGCTGCGATAGGCTTCCAGGTCGGATAGAAATACCGCTGTCTGACTGACGCGGGTTGAACCTTCAGCTGGCGTATCCCAGGCATAAGCGCGTTGATATGTGGGCACGACGATGCGGTTGTTGGCCAGCATGTTGCGAATGGTTGAAGAGGCTTCCAAGAGGTATGTCCTTATGGGTGGTGGCGTTTTGCCTCATCATCGCTTGAGTGGTGCTTTTTTGCATGCTTGGGCACTATATTTATTTTGCTTGGCCCCGTCAGCATCCCCAGGGCTTCGCGGTTAGGGCTCAATGGCCAAGCGGTATGCAATCTCCTACTCTCGCTGGGCACCAATTTAAACAGCCCAAAAATTCCCGATTCGATTCCACCGAAAGCCATAAATAGCTGATTTTTTTATAGATAACCTTTGAGGTACATCGAAAAATCCACCAAATTCCAGCCCTACTAAAACCGAGCCCTCACTACCAACAACCGTCCTTCTGTCTCCGGCACCAGTCTTTAATCCGCGATGGTTCACCACCATACGTGGAGCCCAATGAAACCGCCGCCTAGGCGGTTTTTTGCGCCCACTCCCTGGGCGTTAAAACGCCACATTCTGCGGCATTTATGTACATTCGTTAGTACATCCTAGGTTCGGTTAGCAGGCGATGTACTCGCGCATCGTGCCGGTTGCCCGAGGTTGGGTCTGACGATTCGCAGGCCGGTTTCCTACCTTGTACTGTTCGTCCAGCCCCTCGCCCAATCGACTTATCGCCCCGCCTTTTTTGACTTAATCTTGCAGGGGATTTGAGATAATGCTTTTCTTTGATATGCCTTGAGCCCAGTGTTTACGGGCATAAGAGCAAAAAAATTTGAGATAATGCATTCGCCTCCTAGAGATAATTCCGAGATGCCTCAATTTTCTCACCACGATCTCCAGCTGTTGAACCCATCCTTTGACTCGCCCCTGGTCGACGTGCTGAGCGAGCTTGAGTTCCTGCGTCGTCTGAGTCTTGAGGGCGATACCCCGGCATCGATTTTCTTCCAGCTCAAGGACATCTTCCACACCCTCGAGAGCTTGGGTTCTGCGCGAATCGAGGGTAACCACACCACCTTGGCGGACTACATCGACAGCAAGGTCGAAGGCACGGCCGATAGCACCGATCAGTTGCTGGAGGTTGCCAATATCGAAAGAGCGATGGACTACATCGAAGAGGTGATGCAGCCCGGTGTGCCCCTGACGGAGCACATGATCCGCGAACTGCATGCCATGACTGTGGTCGATCTCCATCGCGAGGGTGACCGCACGCCTGGGGCCTACCGTGAAGGGGGTGTGCAGATTTCGCAGTCGGACCATCTTCCCCCGGAGGGGCTGCTGGTGCCGCAGTACATGCAGGAGCTGGTCTGCTTCATCAATCGCGACGATTCACCTAAATACGCGTTGATGAAAGTGGCGCTGGCGCACCATCGCTTTGGCTGGATCCACCCATTCGGTAATGGTAATGGGCGGGTGGTGAGGTTGCTTACTTACGCGTTGCTGATGAAGTACGGTTTCAACGTGAACGGTGGCGGCAGGGTGCTGAACCCCACGGCGGTGTTTTGCAACGACCGGGAGAAGTATTACGGCATGCTGGGGGTAGCCGATACCGGCACGCCGACAGGATTGGAAGCGTGGTGCGTTTATGTCCTCGAGGGCATTCGGGATGAGCTGGAGAAGGTGGACAGGCTCACTCAGTATGATTACCTCACGAAATCGATCTTATCCCCTGCGGTAAGCTATGCGCGCAGCCGGAAGTGGATTACCCCGGTTGAAGAGCAAATCCTGGACTGTGCGATACGCATGAAGGTGGTGAAGTCTAGCGACATCGGACAGGCGGTCCCGAAGCTCACTGCGCCACAGCGTACCTACCAGATCAAAAATCTGGTGGACCAAGGGATGCTGCTGCCGCTTAGCCCAGGTTCAAGGCAGTACACGATCGGTTTCTCGAACAACTACTTGATACGTGGCGTGATCAAGGCATTGAGAGAGCAAGGCTTCATCCCCGAGCCACTCGATAGCCCCTGACCCGCACAGGCACCGCGCTGTAGGAGCGGTCTTGCGCTGCGAAGGGCCGCAAGGTGGCCCCTACCTCCGCACTGGTCCCTGCCCGAAGGTCGCCGCCGCAATCCTCAAAACACTTTTTTCTTTTGCCCAATCGATCAGGATTTCACTTACTTTGGTCCCTCGTGGAGTGGGCTGAGGCGTCCAGTTCACCACCGAGTAGTGAAAGCCGAGCACCCGATCACCTTCGCGTGGTTCCAGGGTCAGAGTATCGTCCACCGGTCGCAGCAGTGTGATGCGCTTTTTAGCCGCTGAAGGATGACGGGCATCGTGGTAGATCTCGGTGCCTTGTGCCATGAGTGAGGCGCTGAACGCTGCCAGATGATCTGGGCTACTGATGCCCCTTTTCATCATGAGGGGCCGTTTCGTAACGTTTGCGGCCCTACTACCTGTGTGGGCTTCCGACTGGCCCTCACGCTTGCGAAAGCAGCCGCATAGGGATAAATTCCCCCAGTCGCCGAAGCATCGGTGATGCGACCTTGGCCGGTCGGAATCGAAAGGCGCAGCAGCGCCCAATCTTCATCGCAGGCGCTTTTTTTGTGCCCGCGATGTTGCGTTATGGCGGTGGTGCGCGGGACACCTTCGGGTGTGCCGGGCTCCTTTCGTCCCGGTCGGCCAACCCGCGTACTGCTGCCACCTAAACTTGCTTGGCCGCGAGCGGTGGCAGTTCCACAACGAAAGGAACTCATGCATGACCATCAGAAATCCGTTCAGGACCCTCGCATCCGCTCTCCGCCGCCGCCCCGCGCCGGCTCCCGAACCTCATCGCTTCTACCCCATCTGCAACATAACGCACCCCACCTCCAAGCCCAGGCAGGTGCCCCATGACTGACCAAGATCGCCTCTCCAACCTCCAGAGCTACGCCTGGACCCTCGAACTGCTCGGCGAAGCCCTGGTCCAGCACGATGAAGTGCTGGAGTGCGAGCACAACCCTCAGCTCAGTTTCCGCAACACTGCCGGCATTCACCAGGCAATCCGCATCATCAGCCGGTTGGCCAGCGAGCAGTGTGGAAAGATGATCGAGCCTAGCGACCAGCATACGTAGCAGACCGGCGAAGTCACCGCTGCCGCCAGCCAACGCTGGCGCAGCTGTTGACTTGAACAGGCTATGCCCGACAACTAGATTTCATCCGGGTGATTCAGCCACGCGGCATTGCGTTCCAGTATGGTGAGTTTCAAATGCAGCTTTGCATCGTAGCTGGCAAACAGGTAGGTGTGCCTGGAGTCGTGGCGCCGGTGTAGATGCAGGCAATGACCGCTTGCACGTTCGCGCAACATGCAGGCGACAGAGTCGCCGGTCATGTCTGCCAGGGTCAGGGGGCCGTACGCACCGAGCAGCTCGAACCGGGCGGGTGCTGTGCGCTCTGTACTGAATGCGCCGATCTCTCCCTGGCTGCCCCGGCTGATCGCCTTTCCGAAATGGCCGCCGGGAGATCTTACATACAGCTGATAGCCATCCTTGGTGTGCCTGAAGTACAGGATAGGCGATAGGTGAGGGTTGGCTGCGGGCTGGTGGCCGAGCAGGTGAGAATCGTCCCGTTCGTTGAACCGGCCACTGAATACGCCTCCCCCAGACCCTGCGATGAGGATTTTCGCTGGCCTCCCCAGCAGCACATCGAGAAAGTTCAAGTGCGCGCCAGGGACGCTGATTTGCCCAATGAATGACTGTTGCCTGTGGCTAAGCATGGTGCAGACCCTTTTTGCTGGAAATGCCCGATGCTAAGGAGGCTACGGCCATCGGCTCAGCGAGTTGCATTTCCATGCACATGCGAAAAAGCCCGGCACAAGGCTGTACAGCAGTTCACATGAATATGATGCACACGGTTTGGGGCCGCTTCGCAGCCCATCGCCGGCAAGCGCGGCTCCCACACCAGTACAAGGCTTGTAGATAAGCAGGCCCAGCATCCAATGCACTAAAACCCTTCTGAACTACACTCCATGAGCCGTTGCGGCCTCCCAGCATGCGAGCGCTTAGCGCCAGAAGAGACCGACCCCTTTATGGACAGCTCCAAGCCCAAAAGCACCCTCAATCCGCCCGTGTTCTACACCAGCGCCATCTTGATCTTGTTGCTGGTGATGTACGCCGTGTTCTTCCAGGGCGAGGCACAGACTCAATTCGACCAAATCCAACGCTGGATCAATACCAACGCCAGCTGGTTCTACATTCTGTCAGTCGCACTGATTCTGATCAGCGTGGTGTTTCTGGCCGTGAGTCGCTACGGGGACATCAAGCTGGGGCCGGATCACAGCGAGCCCAATTACCGCAACAGCAGCTGGTTCGCCATGCTGTTCTCGGCAGGCATGGGCATCGGCCTGATGTTTTTCGGCGTGGCCGAACCGGTCATGCACTTCACCAGCCCTCCGGTAGGCGAGGCCGGTACGGTGGCCGCTGCGCGCGAGGCGATGAAGATCACGTTCTTCCACTGGGGGCTGCATGCCTGGGCGATCTACGCCATGGTTGCGCTGATCCTCGCTTACTTCAGCTTTCGCAATGGCCTGCCACTGACGCTGCGTTCAGCGTTGTATCCGCTGATTGGCGACCGCATCCATGGCCCGATCGGCCACGCAGTCGACGTGTTTGCCATACTCGGCACGGTGTTCGGCGTCGCGACTTCGTTGGGTTACGGCGTGTTGCAGATCAACAGTGGTTTCCATCACTTGTTCGGGCTGCCGGTGAACACCACCGTCCAGGTCATCCTGATCACGGCGACGTGCGCGCTGGCCACGCTCTCGGTGGCCAGTGGCCTGGACAAGGGCATCCGCATCCTGTCGGAGATCAACCTCGGGTTGGCCGTGGTGCTGATGCTCTTCGTGCTGCTGCTGGGGCCGACGGTTTTCCTGTTGCAGGCCTACGTGCAGAACACTGGTGCGTATCTTTCGGACATCGTCAACAAGACCTTCAACCTGTACGCCTATGAACCCACCGACTGGATTGGCGGGTGGACGCTGCTGTACTGGGGGTGGTGGTTGTCGTGGTCGCCATTTGTGGGCCTGTTCATTGCGCGCATCTCCCGTGGCAGAACCATTCGCGAGTTCGTGTGTGGCGTGCTCTTCGTGCCTGCCGGCTTCACGCTGTTCTGGATGACCATCTTCGGCGACTCGGCGATCCACATGGTGCTCAACCAGGGCGTCACGGAGCTGGCGAAGGTGATCGATCAGGACAGCTCACTGGCGCTGTTCGCCTTTCTCGAGCACTTCCCGTTCTCGCGCCTGATCTCGATGGTCGCCGTGCTGATGGTGGTGGTGTTTTTCGTGACTTCCGCCGACTCGGGGGCGCTGGTGGTCGACATGCTGGCGTCTTCCGGGCACGACCATTCGCCCTTGTGGCAGCGTATTTTCTGGTCGGTGACCATCGGTGTGGTGGCTATCGCGCTGTTGCTGGCCAATGGGCTGAAGGCCTTGCAGACGGCAACCATCGCCAGTGCCTTGCCCTTCTCGATCATCTTGCTGGCATCGATCTGGGGCTTGTTCAAGGCGCTGAGCCTGGATGCCACCCGGCGTGGCTTGCGCAATCAGGCACTGCCCGGCCCTCAGCACGCCCGTCATGCACACGGCGGCTGGCAGCGGCGCTTGCGCAACATCGCGATGCGCCCGCGGCGCGCCCATGTCAATCGTTTCATCAGCGAGGTGGCCAAACCCGCGTGCGAAGAAGTGGCGAGCGAACTGCGCAAGCAGGGTTACGAAGTGACGGTCAACGAGGCCGAGAACGGCAGCGTCGCGCTGGAGCTGCTGCAAACGGGGGAGGGGCGTTTTCTTTATGAAGTGCGCCCGCGCGCGTTCACCGAGCCCAGTTTTGTCGTGCGCGACAGTGATGATGCCTCCGATGCGCGCAAGTACTTCCGTGCCGAAGTTCATCTGCGCGAAGGCGGGCAGGATTACGACATCATGGGCTGGGCCCGTGAGGATGTCATTGGCGATATTCTCGATCAGTACGAGCGGCATTTGCACTACCTGCACGTGGTGCGTTGATGTGTCTGGTTCTGGCCGCTACCTACGTAATGTCAGAGGTTCAAGATGGTTTCTCACAAGGAAGTTATCGAAGCAAATCGTGAGGCGTGGAATGCCTCTGCCGACCATCACCGGCGCAGTGCCGCCTGGTCTTGGCTTATGGATGCCGTGGCTCACAAGGACTTTTCCTGCCTCGACCCGACCCTGACCGAGTTGCTGTCACAGGTGGGTGTAACGGCAAAAAGTGTCGTTCAGCTGGGCTGCAACAATGGGCGCGAGGCGTTATCGCTGTTCGCGCTGGGCGCATTGGAGGTGGTCGGGGTTGATCAGTCTCGCGAGTTTCTCAAGCAGGCGCACGAACTGGTGGAGCGCTCACATTACCTGCCTGAGTTTGTCGAGGCGGACATCCACGAACTTCCGGCAAGCCTCTACGAACGCTTCGATATCGCGTTGATCACCATCGGTGTTGTGAACTGGATGCCCAACCTCGGGTTGTTCTTCAGCCAGGTTGCCAGGACATTGAAACCGGGTGGGACGTTGGTGATTTACGAGACGCACCCGCTCCTGGAAATGCTCGATCCCGAAGCCGGTGACCCGTGGCGTATCTGCAGTTCCTACTTCCAGAGTGAGCCGCTGGTCGAGACTGGCGCGATTGTCTACGAGGGCAAAGGCGAGCAGAACGGGCAGCCGTCTTACTGGCATTTCCACCCGTTGGGCGATGTGCTCACGAGTATCGCTGGCGCAGGGATGAGGCTGCGTGCATTCAACGAGTACCCGCATTCCAATCGGGAAGATATCTACGATGTCTACGAGCAGGGCGTGGCCCAGATACCCATGTGCTACACCCTGGTCGCGGACAAGCCATGAAGATGTTTGAGCCCATCGATTGAAAACCGAAGGCGCCCTAGCGATCACCAGTTTGCGCTGCCACCCTGCTTTGCCAGCCCTTCGAACTTCGCGCAGGTCTTATAGGTGGTCACGTCATCGACCATATTGGAGATGCACCTTCCGTATGCCACCAGCTCGTACACCTGCAGGCCGTGGCGCTTGGTCAGGTAGTACTCCACCGGTAACAGCTGTGCCATGTAGCCGACTTCCAGGTGCGAGTCTTCGATGGCCTTCATGACTTGCGCACGATCGCCACTGCGGTCCACCTGCTTGAACAGCATGTTGAATGTCCAGGCGGTGCGCCCGGTACTCTGCAAGCTGGTGTGCATGTAAGCGCTCGCACGCTGCTGGTCACCGGCGATGGCGTACGCCATCGCCAACTTGTTGGTGACAGCCACATTGCCCTGCAAGGTCGGGGGCAATGGTTGCGTTTCAATTTTGGCCAGGGCCGCCTTCAGCTGTGGTCGATTGCTGGCGACCAGGTCATTCAGGCGGAACAGGTAATCGGTCGAAGCGAACACCGGCAATGGTCCCCCTTCCCGGCGTCGGCGCTGCTCGGGTGGCAGGCTGGCGGCCAGTTCTACGACCGGCTCCAGCCGCTTTTCAGGCGATTCATAGATGCTCTCGTTGACTCCGCTAAATGCCTTGCTGCAGCCCCGCAGGCTGAACTGGTAATTGCCGTTCTTGCCGTTCACGCACTGGGGCGCCTGCGGCGCTTGGGTCAGCTGTACACCTTTGCCGTATTGCCCCAGACGACGCACAGCCATTTTCAGGCCATCGAGGGAGTACCCGGCCTTGAGCAGCAACTGTGCCGAGAAACGGTCGGCAGCTATTTCCTGGTCCTGGTTCCAGCGCTTGTAGACAAGGCCTTTGGTCACGTCATCCACGGTTTCGCCAAACAGCAGCGTGTAGCCGCCAGCCCCGGAGGCCCAGCCAGCCAGTTTGGCCATGTCCAGGGCCATCTGCTGTTGGCTGCCCTTGGTGGTGTCGCCCTGATACACATGGCCGAGTTCGTGTGCGATGACTGCGGCAACCTCGTCTTCGGAACCTGCCTGGGCTATCAGCCCGGCCGACACCACGATGGTTGTGGTAGAGAGCGAGTAAGCTTCGTAGCCGCTGAACGAGTCGACTACCACCACGCAATCGCACGGCTTGCCCCAGGCAGTTTCAAGGCGCTGGCGGATGCGCTGCACATAGGCGATCAGGTCCGGGTCCAGGACCGGCGTGCGGTCCATCTGGCGCAATTGCCGGACATCGTTGATGTTGACCTTTCGGTCGGCTCCTTCCAGTGGTTTGAGCGGGCTGTACTTCGGGTCGACAGCGCAACCGCAGAGCATGGCAAGCGCCAGTGCGAGCAGGCCGCAGCCCAGCCTGGTCATTTGCATCCTTCACCCGCTCCTTTGACGCTTGCAGATTTCGCATCGCCGGCGAGGGTCACCGGCAGGGTGCTGCAGGCGTCGACCACCAGTTTTTCATTCACCAGTTCCACGTCGGCACGCGACACTCGCCACGCGGCATTGCCCTGGCGAAACTCCAGGCGCTTGCCTGCCACTGCCTTGGCCGGTAGTGGGTAGGTCAACTTGCCCAACTCCGATACCCACCGGTATTCACCACCTTTGGCGGACTCCGCCTCAACCTGCTCGGGGTGGGGGATGTTCTGGATGCGCAGCGTTTCGGCCGAGACCGGCACGACGCTCAGGCTAGCCAGCAGCAACAGATAGATCGCAGAGCGTTTTTTCACTGGGTTCTTCCTTGGAATAATTCGACTCGGTCGCCGCGATGGCTTCCCTCAGCAGCGGGAGGAAGGCGACCAACGCCATCCAGCCTTCGGGGGCGACGTGCAGCGTGTGGCACAGGTAGAAGCTTGAGGCGATCAGCAGGATCGTGACCAGGGTCAAAAGCCCTGCATTGATCAGGTTCGAAAGAAACGTCCCGCTCTCGCTGGTGGCCGTAAGCCGGGACTGGGCGCTGTAGCCAAGCGTGCCGGCCTTCCACATCCAGAACACAACCGCCACGAGCAAACAGAGGAAGACCAATGGTTGAACGCTGCTTTGCCGCACATACCCCTGTCCCATTTCATTCAGGTTCACCAGTGCATTGGCATGCAGGTAGACGCCAGCCACCTGGCCGTAAAGCGGCGAGGCCACGTAGTCGTTGAGGCTCGGCATGACGTTCCCCACCAGCACTACGAACGGTTCGCCGGGCTTGAGATGCGGCGGCCTGAGGCTGGCCGGGTGCTCGCCATACAACTGCGACAACCGTACCTGATGGACAGGCATGCATTCGGCGGGCGGGTTGTGTATCTCCGGTGATAGGCCGGCAAACCTGTGGAGCACTGCTACCACATCCTGCCAGGTGCCCACTGGCCCGGCCCGGCAGACGTCCCGGGCCGTGATACTCCACTGGATGGCCAGGTCCGGCAGGTTTGGCGCGTCGATCCAGTGGCAATCATCACCCCGTGCCTTGCACAGCGCCTGGTAGAGTGCAGCGGCTGCCGTTGCAGAGGGTTCGGCGCCTGTCGTTGCCGCCAGAGGCGCCTGCAATGGATAAAGATCGCCGCTGCCTTCCCAGGCAGAAACGGCCAGTGAGGCAGATTGCAACTGATCAACGGATGCCTGGGACAGTGGCACGAACTTCCCGCCACCGGCCAGGTGGATCCTGGCTGCGGAAGGGTCAGCGTCCAGCCGTTTCAACGTACGGCCGAGCTGCTCCAAGTCTCCGCTGGTGGCGCGTGGGCGCTCGAAGAAGATGTCGTAGAAGATGGCTGCAGGGGCTGCCTCAGCGTCTTTGGGCAGCGCAATGTCACGAAGAATTCGCCCATGGTCGGCGTAGGTCAGGGGCCAGTCATTGGCCTGCATCCAGCCATCGCCGTGGTTGTTCAACCCCGCGATGCTTGGGTAGTCGATGGCGACGACGGTGACAGGGGCGGGTGCGATGGGTTGGGCAAAAGCCCGGAATCGCCCGAGCTGATCTGACAAGGCCTTGTCGGCGGCAGAGGACAGGCCGAACGGGTCACTGAACATGACCCACGAAGCAAAGGCCAGATATAGCGCTGCACGAACGAGTGGGAATTGTCGCAACGTCTCACACTTTTGATCCAGCACATTCAAGGTTTTCGTGACGGCCGCTCGCCACGATGAACAGCGAGACACCAACCTGCAGAAGATCTTCACCCATCACTCCGTGATGTCACTTGGCCACTTTGCTGCGAAGGATATCCAAATGTTTTACGTTGTGTAAATTCAAACAATGACTCAGTTTCGTCTGCCACGTTTGCTGGAGGTACACAGCAGGTGCCTTTCGAGTGGCCTTTTCCCCCCGGCGGTCAATACTTCTCACTATAGGCAGGCGTGCTCCTGGTGGCGCGCGCCGCTGGGAGGTGTGAGGTGAAGAAACTATCAATCGTGGGTGCCGGGCTGGTGGGCGAGGCGGCGGCTCAGATCATTGCCCGAGAAGAGTACTGCCGTGAACTGATGCTGATCGATGTGCAGGGAGAACTGGCGCAGGGCAAGGCGCTGGATGTCTGGCAGGCGGCGGTCGAGTCGGGTTCCGATACCCGGGTTGTCGGCGGGTCCAAGGCCGCAATGCTGGAAGGCTCCGAGCTGGTGGTGATCACCGCAGGCGTGCCGCGCAAGCCTGGCCAGTCGCGTCAGGATGTATTGAGCATCAACTTGCCGATCATCGACGGCATCATGCAGGACATAAACCATCATGCCCCGGAAGCGACGGTGCTGGTGGTGTCGAACCCGGTCGATGTGTTGACCTATCGGGCCTGGTCGCTCAGCAAACTGGGGCGGGGCAGGGTGTTCGGCCAGGCGGGGGTGCTGGATACCGCGCGCATGAAGTGCTTCATTGCCGAGGAGACGGGGTTTTCTGCCCGGGATATCACGGCGCTGGTGCTGGGTGGGCATGGCGACAGCATGGTGCCGCTGATGCGCTACTGCCAGGTCGGGTCGGTGCCGCTGTCTCATTTCCTGTCCGACGAGCAGATCGAGCGGATTGTCGAGCGTACGCGTAAAGGTGGCGGCGAGATTCTGGGCTTGAAGAAGGTCGGTAGTGCCTGCGATGCGCCGGGCGTGGCCATTGCGCAGATGGTGGATGCGATCGCCAATGGGCGTAACCGCATTCTGCCGGCGGTTGCGATGCTTGAAGGGGAGTATGGGCGCACCGATATCGCCATGGGGGTTCCCTGCGTTTTGGCAGATGAAGGGATTGCGCGGGTGATCGAGTTGCCGCTGGATGCACAGGAGCAGGCGATGTTTGATCACTCTGCCGATCAGGTGGCGCGGGATCTTGCAGAGATGAAGGCGTTGTAAGCGGGGAAGAGCGGCTTCAGCTGGCGAGAATTTGGGGCTGCTTTGCAGCCCTTTCGCGACGCAAGGCCGCTCCTACAACGATCGCGTAATGGGCTGTCGTGGTCGTATGAGGGCCGGGATGGCCCGGACGTAAATCAATTCACTTAGCAGCTCAACCAGTGTCTGGGTAATCACCGCCGCCGCCGCCAACCCACGCAGGTCCTCCGGCAGCGCCAGCGCCAAGGGCAACACCACCAGCGAATTGCGCGTCGCGGCGCTGAAGGTTACCGAGCGAGCTTCAGTCACCGGCAGGCGCAACAGCCGCGCCGAAACGAACCCGAGCACCGGTGCCAGCAGCATGAAGCCGATGTACACCGGGATCACCGGCAGCAAACTATTGAAGTCCCGTAGCACTATGGCGATTTGCGACCCGATCACCGCCACCAGCACCAGTGCCATCGCCGGCACCGGCATCCACGCCCAGCCGTCGTTCCAGGCCGATACTGCGCGCCAGCGTCGGGCGCCAGCGCTGGTAAGTATGGCGAGGATCATCGGCAGCACGATCAGCAGCACGAAGGCTTCCACGAACGGCGCGATGCTGATGGCTACGCTGCTGCTGTTGTCGCCGAGCATCAGCGCCAGGTAAACGGGCAGCAGCACCAGTTGCACCAGCAACAGCACGGGCGTGGCGGCGAGGGTCAGACGCGAGTCGCCTTTGCCGATGTGGGTGAACACCACCACATAGTCGATGCACGGCGTCAGTAGCACCAGCAGGGCGCCAATCAGGATTGCCGAGTGCTCGGCAAGGCCGCGGGTGAGGGCCCAGACCAGCAGTGGTACGAGGATGAAGTTGGCGAGCAGCAGGGCGGCCATGAAGCGGCGGTTGCCCATGCCCTGACGCAGGTCAAGGAAGGGAATCTGCAGGAACATCGCGTACATCAGCACGGCAATGGCAGGGGTGACCAGGGCTTGCAGGTGTTGTGCGGCGGCGCTGGCCTGCAGGCCAAAGGCAATGGCAGCGAGCACCGCCGCAAAGTAGATCGGGATTTGCTGGGTTTCGAGTTGCTCTCTGGTCAATGCCGTGCCTGTGCTGGGTTGTGCTTGGGGTGGCACAGGTTAATACGTGACGACGGGAGGCGCACGACGTATCAGGTCGGCTTGAGCCAATCGACCACGCGATCCTGGATGATCAGGCTCAAGGTGCCTTGGCGGGCAGCCGGGTAGCACGCAAGAAAACCGCCTACCGGGTACAGCGCGTGGATTTCCAGTGGATGCCCGTCCGCGCTCGCCAGCTGAATTTCTCTGCGGCCATCTTCAAGCTGCGTCAGGTCGAACGCCTCACCCGTCTGTGCGTCGGTCATCGCCCACAGGCTTGGGTCCTTTGCCTTGATTGGCTGTACGCTCACCAGGCCATCCCTGGTGATGAACACGCCTTCGCCGGCGTGGGGACCGCTACGCAGATAGATGCGGTAGCCCGCTTCGCTGTGGCGGAAGTACAGCAGCAGCTCCGCTGGCTGGGCGGTTTGCTCGAATGTGATCAGGCCCATCTGCCGGCCGTGCTGCCAGTCCGCGTCGGTGCCATTCAGCATACCGAGGGTCGTGCTACCTTCAACGGCGTAGCCAGGTGTCTGGTGCGGGCTTGCCAGCGTTACGGGCCCGATGGTCATGTCTCCCAGCACATTGATCGATGCTTCAGCAACCTGCAAGGTGGCGGTGAAGGACAGTGCTACGTGGTCAGCCATGGGTGGCCTCCGGTCTTGTATCTGAGGAGATGGCAGGTTAGGCAGTCGGGCTCGCTCAACCTATTCGGAAGCCGTTCCAGCGCCAGATGGCAGGCATGAAAAAGCCCGGCGCAAGGCCGGGCTCCTTCACATCAGGCGTCTGCCAATCAGTTGCCGTAAACCGGCAGCTTCTTGCAGATGGCCTTGACCTTCTCGCGTACAGCGTCGATCACCGCTTCGTTGTTCAGGTCAGCCAGGATGTCGCAGATCCAGCCGGCCAGCTCGCGGCACTCGGTTTCCTTGAAGCCACGGGTGGTGACGGCTGGGGTGCCGAAACGCAGGCCCGAGGTGACGAACGGGGAGCGTGGGTCGTTCGGTACCGAGTTCTTGTTGACGGTGATGAAGGCTTTGCCCAGGGCAGCGTCAGCATCTTTACCAGAGATTTCCTGCTTGATCAGCGACAGCAGGAACAGGTGGTTCTGGGTGCCGCCGGAAACCACGTCGAAACCACGCTCGATGAACACCTCGGCCATGGCCTGGGCGTTTTTCACGACCTGCTGCTGGTAAGCCTTGAACTCAGGCTGCAGGGCTTCCTTGAAGCAGATGGCCTTGGCGGCGATCACGTGCTCCAGCGGGCCGCCCTGGGCGCCCGGGAAGACAGCGGAGTTCAGCTTCTTCTCGATATCGGCGTTGGCACGGGCCAGGATCAGGCCGCCACGTGGACCGCGCAGGGTCTTGTGGGTGGTGGTGGTGACCACGTCGGCGAACGGCACAGGGTTCGGGTACACGCCAGCGGCAACCAGGCCGGCAACGTGGGCCATGTCGACGAACAGGTAGGCACCGACCTTGTCGGCGATGGCGCGGAAGCGGGCGAAGTCCAGTACCTGCGAGTAGGCCGAGAAGCCGGCGACGATCATCTTCGGCTTGTGTTCGACCGCCAGGCGCTCGACTTCGTCGTAGTCGATCAGGCCGTTGCCGTCGATGCCGTACTGGACGGCGTTGTACAGCTTGCCCGACGAGCTGACCGATGCACCGTGGGTCAGGTGACCACCGTGGGCCAGGCTCATGCCCAGGATGGTGTCACCGGCCGACAGCAGGGCCAGGTAGACCGCGGCGTTGGCCTGTGAGCCTGCGTGCGGCTGGACGTTGGCGTAGTCGGCGCCGAACAGCTCCTTGGCACGGTCGATGGCCAGTTGCTCGACCACGTCGACGTATTCGCAGCCACCGTAGTAGCGCTTGCCTGGGTAGCCTTCGGCGTACTTGTTGGTCAGGACCGAGCCCTGAGCTTCCATGACTGCCGGGCTGGTGTAGTTTTCCGAAGCGATCAGCTCGATATGCTCTTCCTGGCGCAGGGCTTCTTGCTGCATGGCTTCGAAGAGCTCGGCGTCGTACTTGGCAATGGTCAAATCACGGCTGAACATGGCGGTCCTCAAGGATCGGGGTAATTTGGGGGGGCATTCTAACCGATTGATCCGCGCCTGGCATATGAAGTGGCATCAAGTCGCGGACCAATGGGCCTCATGTTGCATGCCGCGCCGTGGCTGGGCTGGGTGGGGATTGGAGCTGACTCAAAAGTCCGTTTTTGCTGGCGCGAATGTCAGTCTTTGCGCAATGCCTGTAGGAGCGGCCTTGTGTCGCGAAAGGGCTGCGGAGCAGCCCCGGCAAGCTGTGCCGCGCTGCTGAAACCCTGGGGCCGCTTTGCGGCCCTTTCGCGACACAAGGCCGCTCCTACAACAATCGCGTCCAGCGGTGTCACTGGAACATGAACAGGGTTTCGTTGGCGAACTGCGCCTCGAACTGGTTGGCCGGCATCGGCCGACCGAACAGGTAACCCTGCACTTCGTCACAGACGTGCTCGCGCAGGAACTCCAGCTGCTCGTGAGTCTCCACGCCCTCGGCGATCACCGCCAGGTTGAGGCTGTGGGCCATGGCGATGATCGCCCGGGCGATCTGCGCATCCTGCTCTCCCTCGGGCAGGCCGTCGACAAAGGTGCGGTCGATCTTCAGCACGTCGATCGGGAACTGCTTGAGGTAGTTCAGCGACGAGTAACCGGTGCCGAAGTCGTCGACGGCGATGCTCAGGCCGAGCTTCTTCAGGCTGGCGAGAATCTGCAGCGCTTCGTTGACCTCGCGCATCAGGATGCTTTCGGTCAGCTCCAGCTCCAGGCACGCCGGTGGCAGGCCGGTTTCTTCGAGGATGGTGGCGATCCGCGTGCCCAGCTGGCCGTCGGAGAACTGCCGTGCCGAGATGTTCACCGACACCTTCGGCACGCGCACCTTGTTCTTGTGCCAGACCTTCAGCTGGCGGCTGGCCTCGCGCAGCACCCAGTCGCCAACATCCACTACCAGGCCCAGTTCTTCGATCACCGGGATGAAATCACCCGGCGGCACCAGGCCGCGGGTCGGGTGGCGCCAGCGCAGCAGCGCTTCGGCACCGGTCAGGCGCTTGCCGTCACCGCTGAACTGCGGCTGGTAGTAGAGGATGAATTCGTTCTGCTCCAGCGCGTGGCGCAGGTCGCTCTCCAGCTCCAGGCGCTCCAGGGCGCTGGCGTTCATTTCCGTCTGGTAGAACTGGAAGTTGTTCTTGCCGCGCTCTTTGGCGTGGTACATGGCGGTGTCGGCGTTCTTCATCAGCTGGCTCAGCTCGTTGCCGTCCTGCGGGCTGAGGGCGATGCCGATACTGGCGGTGACGAAGAACTCGCGGCCTTCCAGCACGAACGGCCGCACCAGGCTGCCAAGAATGTTCTCGGCCACGTGGATGGCGCGGTTCAGGGCCATCTCGCGGGTGGCGCGCGGCTGCAGCAGCAAGGTGAACTCGTCGCCGCCCATGCGTGCCACGGTGTCGTCCTCGTCGACACAGGCCAACAGGCGCAGGGCCATGTCCTTGAGCATGCGGTCGCCTGCGGCGTGGCCGAGTGAGTCGTTGATCGGCTTGAAGCGGTCGAGGTCGAGGAACATCAGCACCACCCACGACTTCTGCCGCTCGGCCTGCTGCAGCGCGGTGTGCAGGCGGTCCTGGAACAGCGTGCGGTTGGGCAGGTGGGTCAGGGCATCGTAGTAGGCCAGACGGTGGATGCGCTGTTCGCTGGCCTTGCGCTCGCTGATGTCGGTGAAGAAACACACGTAGCTGGCCAGGTCGCCTTCGTCATCGAAGACGGCAGTGATGCCGACCCATGCCGGATAATGGTCGCCGTCGCGGCGTTTGAGCCAGACTTCGCCTTCCCAGCTGCCGCGCTGGTGCAGTTGCTTGAGCACGTAACGCAGGTGGCTTTGCTGCTGGTCCTCGACCACCAGCATGGTCGGCAGCTGGTCCAGCACATCGCTGACCGCGTAGCCGCTGACACGGCTGAACGCTTCGTTGGCCTGCACGATGTAGCCGGCCGGGTCGGTGATGAGGATCGCCGAGGTGGAGTGTTCGAATACCGTCGCGGCCATGCGCAGGTCTTTTTCCGCGCGGCGTTGCTGGCTAATGTCGCGGCCCACGCCGAGCACGCCCTCGAAGCGCTGGTGGTCGTCCCATACCAGCACCAGGCGCAGTTCGATGGGGATCTTGCGGCCATCGGCGCGCAGGCAGTCGAACAGGAACAGTTGCGTCGGCAGTTGGCTGCGCAGCTGTGCCAGCTGCTCGCTGTCGCCCATGGCCTTGCTGACCCGTTCCATCAGGCTGTAAATGCCGGTGAGCTGGGCCGGGTTGGCGATGATCGACTGCCAGCCGTTGTCGAAGATCCAGTCGGCCTGGTAGCCCAGCACGGCCTGCACCGACGGGCTGACGTAGTTGAGCTGTAGGCGGCTGTCGGTGGAAAAAATCACGTCGCTGATGCTTTCGGCGAGCATGCGGTACCGCTGCTCGCTGTCACGCAGCGACTGGCTGGCCTCGATCTGCACGGTGACATCCTTGCCCACGCCGATGATGCGCGTCACCCGGCCATCGTCGTCGCGGGTCAGCACCTGCTCGCGGATTTCGTAGCAGCGCCAGCCGCCGTCACGGTGGCGAAAACGCAGCTGAGTGTGCAGCGACTGGCTGTGAGCGCACTCGCGCTGTTGCTGGCGCAAGGCCTGATAGTGTGTGGCATCTTCGGGGTGCAGCAGCAATTCCCAGAAGCGGTCGCCCATCTGCGCCAGCTCGGTGCGGTCGTAGCCGAGGGTCTGGCCGAGGTGGCGGTTGCTGAAGATCATTCGCTGGCTGAGCACATCCTGCACGTACAGCTGGTCGGGCACGGTGCGCACTACGTCGGACCAGAAGCTTTCACGCTCCAGCAGTGAGAGCTCCACCTGCTTGCGGCTGGTGATGTCACTGATGCTGAGGATCACCGCCTGGTAATCACAACGTTGCTGGGGCAGGCGCGCCATCAGCCACAGGTGCAGCTCGCCGCCCAGTGGTGCAGGCAGGCGCACTTCCAGTTCCAGCGACGGGCGCTGCTCGATCAGCGCGTCGATCAGTTGCATGCCGATGCTGTCGCGGCCAGCGCCGCTGCCATCGATCAGCCGTTGCCAGGCCCCTTCGTGGCACTCGACATTGAGCAATTGACGCGCCACCTGGTTGATTTCGGTGATCTTCAGTTCCAGCAGCAGCGAGCGGCGCAGGTTGGGGTCCAGCGCCAGGCTTTGCTTGAGCCCGGCCAGGTTGCGCAGGTGGTAGCGGTCGAGCTGACCGGGCAGGCTCGACAAGTCGAGCACGCACAATGCCACGCCAGTGCCTTCGAAGATCTCGTGATAGCGCCGGCGGTCTTCCTGCAGGGCGCGCTGGCGGCGACGCATGTTGACCAGCGCCAATACCGGCAGCAGGGCGCAGAGCAGCGCCAGCAGGCACTTGCCGATCAATGCCGGCAGCAGCTTTTGCTGGGCCAGGCCCGCGTCGAACAGGCCCCGCAATTGCCAGGCGCTGTTGTCGATGAAGGCGAGCATCACGCTTTGCAGCGGTTCACCACTGGTCTGTACCGGGGCATGGCGTTCCAGTACCTCGCTGCTGCGGCTGTTTTCCAGCAGCCAGAGTGGGTGGCCGGGGCCGTCCAGGTGCACGGTGAGCGTCTGGTAATAGTCAGGTGACAGGCGCAGCAGCCAGTAACCCCGGTCCTGTTCGGCGGCCTGGCGCAACAGCAGGTAGATGGTGCGGTTGTCCGCCGCGTTGGCAAAGAAGTAGCTGCGGCCCTGGTTCAGCCCGACCAGTTCGTCAATCAACTGGCGGTCGGGGCTGCCGGCCAGGCTGTCGCTGCGCAGTTGCCCGGCATGGTCCAGCCAGGCCATGTCGCGCAGGGCAGGCAGGCGTTCGCGCAGGGTCGCCAGCAGGCTCGGCAGGGCGGCTGGCGTCGGTGCTTTGACGTAGGGTTGGACCACGTTGACGGCCTGCTGAGCCTTGAGCGCCATGTTCAGGCTCAAGTGGTCGGCGAGTTCGGCAGTGGCGTCCAGGTTCAGCTGGCGCTGGTCGGCCTGAGTGTGGCGGAACTGGGAGAACAGTTGCCACAGCAGCAAACCCAGCAGGATCAAAGCCAGCAGGGCCAGTGCACCTTTGACCGAACCACGCAGCGAAGCGACTGGGGCCGGCGAAGCGGGGCGCAGCAGAGTCGGATGATTGAGATTGGTCAAGCGTTGGTCCTGCGATTGGGCTGGCGATGGCAGGGAGAAACATGCACGGTGTATGCCGGTATCTGCTCAGGCCTGGACCGCGACCGGGCACTATAAAGCCGGACATCCGAACGGGCTAGCATGCCTGTGATTATGGCAATGTGCCAGCTTCTTGTGTGGTGCCAGTGGTCGTGGTGATGCCGGCCCGTTCGGCAAGGCCCTGTTTCTTGTGCGAGAATGGCGCCCGCTTCAATGACAACGCATCGGAGATGTTCGGTTTTGGTTACTCACTTTTCCACCAATGGCCTCGATTCCGCCTGTGGGCGCAGCAGTCAGACCCTTGTCAGCACTGCCGTGACCGCGGACGTATCCTGCAAATCGTGCCAGCGTTCGCTGGTCAAACCAGACGCGGCTGCAGCCTCGAAAAACAAGACGCCATCGCTGGCCGAACTGCGCAAGACTGCCAAGGCGGCTGTTGCGCCGGCGGCAGAAGCAGCACCTGCCGCCGTTGCTACCAAACCGGCCAAGGCTGAACACCAGCCCGCCCGCAGTGGCGGCTTCAGCGTCAAGGCCGCCTATGCTGCGCGCCTGGCCGAGCAGGGCGATCGTTGCCGCCTGCCGCGGGGCAAGGCTGGCAAGCAGCGTCACGTCTGAGCCATCTTCGGCTGCTGCACCGGCCCTTTCCCGGCTAAAGCTCCCACAGGTACTGCACAAGTCTTGAATCCTGTGCAGTACCTGTGGGAGCGGCTTTAGCCGCGAAAGGGCCGACACAGGCAATCAATGCGCGTCAGGATCACACCGATCCCACCCCATCATCCGACCACCCTGTGCAACGCCGCGCGTTGGCGTAGAATGGTCGCCTTTGTTCAACACACCCCGTAAACACATCCCCCTGGCCACACTGCCGGGGCGCTCGTCGATGTCTTTACCTATCTGATAGAGGGCTTGGTTTTGGCTCAATACGTCTACACCATGCATCGGCTGAGCAAGGTCGTGCCGCCGAAGCGGGAAATTCTCAAGAACATTTCCCTGTCGTTCTTCCCAGGCGCCAAGATCGGCGTGCTCGGCCTGAACGGCGCCGGTAAATCGACCCTGCTGCGGATCATGGCGGGCGTCGACAAGGAATTTGACGGCGAAGCCCGTCCGATGCCCGACATCAACGTGGGTTACCTGCCACAGGAACCGCAGCTGGACCCGAGCAAATCCGTGCGCGAAGTGGTCGAGGAAGCGGTCAGCGTGATCAAGGACGCCCAGGCGCGCCTGGACGAGGTCTACGCGGCCTACGCCGAACCCGACGCCGACTTCGACAAGCTGGCCGCCGAACAGGCCAAGCTCGAATCCATCCTGCAAGCCGCCGACGGTCACAACCTGGAGCGCCAGCTGGACGTCGCTGCCGACGCCCTGCGCCTGCCGGCCTGGGATGCCCGCATCGAGCACCTGTCCGGTGGCGAGAAGCGCCGCGTGGCCCTGTGCCGCCTGCTGCTGTCGGCCCCCGACATGCTGCTGCTCGACGAACCGACCAACCACCTGGACGCCGACTCGGTCGCCTGGCTGGAGCGTTTCCTGCACGACTTCCCGGGCACCGTGGTAGCGATTACCCACGACCGTTACTTCCTCGACAACGTCGCCGGCTGGATCCTCGAACTGGACCGCGGCGCCGGTATTCCGTACGAGGGCAACTACTCGGGCTGGCTGGAAGCCAAGTCGGACCGCCTGGCGCAGGAATCCAAGCAGCAGAGCGCCCACGAGAAAGCCATGAAAGAGGAACTGGAATGGGTGCGCAAAGGCGCCAAAGCCCGTCAGTCCAAATCCAAGGCCCGTCTGCAGCGCTTCGAAGAAATGCAGTCGCAGGAATTCCAGAAGCGCAGCGAAACCAACGAGATCTACATCCCGGCCGGTCCGCGCCTGGGCGACAAGGTCATCGAGTTCAAGAACGTCAGCAAGGGCTACGGCGATCGCGTGCTGATCGACAACCTGTCGTTCGCCATGCCAAAAGGCGCCATCGTCGGCGTGATCGGTGGTAACGGTGCTGGTAAGTCGACCCTGTTCCGCATGCTGATGGGCAAGGAGCAACCGGACTCGGGCAGCATCGAGATCGGTGAAACCGTGCAGCTGGCCTGCGTCGACCAGAGCCGCGAAGACCTGGACGGTGGCAAGACCGTGTTCCAGCAGGTTTCCGATGGTTCCGACATGATCAAGATCGGCAGCTACGAGATCCCGTCGCGTACTTACGTTGGCCGCTTCAACTTCAAGGGCGGTGACCAGCAGAAGTTCGTCAAGGACCTGTCCGGTGGTGAGCGTGGTCGCCTGCACCTGGCCCTGACCCTGAAGGAGGGCGGTAACGTCCTGCTGCTCGACGAACCGTCCAACGACCTCGACGTCGAAACCCTGCGTTCCCTGGAAGAAGCCCTGCTGGACTTCCCGGGCGCGGCCATCGTGATCTCCCACGACCGTTGGTTCCTGGACCGTGTGGCCACTCACATCCTGGCGTACGAAGACGACTCGAACGTGCAGTTCTTCGAGGGTAACTACACCGAGTACGAAGCCGACCGCAAGAAGCGCCTGGGCGATGCCGCTGCTCAGCCGCACCGCGTACGGCACAAGAAGCTGGCCCAGTAAGGCGGTTATTTGTTGCACTGGAATGGGGCCCTCAGCGGCCCCATTTTTGTGCCCTCAGACACCATCTTCACCGCGTATCGGCCGGCTTTTTTGTATACATTTATATAAAACGCACCAAATAATTTCATAAAAACGACATTTCGCCCTATTCCAGTGCGATTGCTTCTTGGTACATTCCCGAAAAAACCAATAAGTCCAATCCTCTTGGTGAGATGTCTACCATGATCGAATCTGTCGACAATTTCCTTGCACGCTTGCAGCAACGCGACCCGGGTCAACCGGAATTCCATCAGGCTGTGGAAGAGGTGCTGCGCACCCTGTGGCCCTTCCTCGAAGCCAACCCTCATTACCTGCAGTCCGGCATCCTCGAGCGCATGGTCGAACCCGAGCGCGCCGTGCTGTTCCGGGTGTCGTGGGTCGATGATCAGGGCAAGGTCCAGGTCAACCGCGGCTACCGCATCCAGATGAGCAGCGCCATCGGCCCTTACAAGGGCGGCCTGCGCTTCCACCCGTCGGTGAACCTGAGCGTGCTCAAGTTCCTGGCCTTCGAGCAGGTGTTCAAGAACTCCCTCACCTCGTTGCCCATGGGCGGCGGCAAGGGCGGCTCTGACTTCGACCCGAAGGGCAAGAGCGATGCCGAAGTGATGCGCTTCTGCCAGGCGTTCATGAGCGAGCTGTACCGCCACATCGGCGCAGACTGCGACGTACCGGCCGGCGACATCGGCGTCGGCGCCCGTGAGATCGGCTTCATGTTCGGCCAGTACAAGCGCCTGGCCAACCAATTCACTTCGGTGCTGACCGGCAAGGGCATGACCTACGGCGGCAGCCTGATCCGTCCAGAAGCCACCGGCTACGGCTGCGTGTACTTCGCCGAAGAAATGCTCAAGCGCAAGGACCTGCGCATCGATGGCCGCCGGGTGGCCATTTCCGGTTCCGGCAACGTCGCCCAGTACGCTGCGCGCAAGGTCATGGACCTGGGTGGCAAGGTGATTTCGCTGTCCGACTCCGAAGGCACCCTGTACGCCGAAGCCGGCCTGACCGATGCCCAGTGGGACGCGCTGATGGAACTGAAGAACGTCAAGCGCGGCCGCATCAGCGAGCTGGCTGGCCAGTTCGGCCTGGAGTTCCGCAAGGGCCAGACCCCATGGACCCTGCCGTGCGACATCGCTCTGCCGTGCGCCACGCAGAACGAACTGGACATTGAGGACGCCCGCACCCTGTTGCGCAACGGCTGCATCTGCGTGGCCGAAGGCGCCAACATGCCGACCACCTTGGCGGCGGTCGACCTGTTCATCGAGGCCGGCATTCTGTACGCACCGGGCAAGGCTTCCAACGCCGGTGGTGTGGCCGTGTCGGGCCTGGAGATGTCGCAGAACGCCATGCGTCTGCTGTGGACGGCCGGTGAAGTGGACAGCAAGCTGCACAACATCATGCAGTCGATTCACCATGCTTGTGTGCATTACGGTGAAGAGGCCAATGGCAAGGTCAACTACGTGAAGGGCGCGAACATCGCCGGCTTTGTGAAAGTTGCCGATGCCATGCTGGCACAGGGCGTAGTCTGATTCGAGGCCCTTGGGGCTGCTTTGCAGCCCATCGCCGGCAAGCGCGGCTCCCACAGGGACACCACAGGCCTCAAGGGCGGTGATACACCTGTGGGAGCCGCGCTTGCCGGCGATGGGCCGCGCAGCGGCCCCTAGGCCCCACCTCCAATCTCGACCACCTCGATCATCTGATCCCCCGCCGGCCGCCGCCACAGCACTTCATCCCCAGGCCCGGCCCCGAGTAACGCCCGCCCCAGCGGCGATCCCCAGTTGATCATCCCGCGCCCGGCATCCGCCTCATCTTCGCCCACCAGCTGCACCACATGCTCCTGGCCATGCTCGTCGACGAACCTGACCCGGCTCCCGATCTGCACCTTGCTCCGTGAAGTCGCCTCCGGCATTACCTGCGCGCTCTGCACCCGCGCGCTGAAATAGCGCAGGTCACGCTCGGTATCGGCCAGGCGCTGCTTGTCGCCGCGCTCGCCCTGCGCCTGCAACTCGCTGCGCAAGGCATTCAGCTCGCTCACGCGCTGTTGCAGCTGGCTCAGGCCGCTGGCGGTGACGTAGTTGGGCTGGTCACTGACGCGCCGTTCCACCGGCTGATCGGCCAGGGCGGCGGCCTGGTCTTCGTTGACGAACGCTCGGCTCATGCAATGGCCTCCTTTATGCTGCAGACCAGCATGGCAGGCCGGCGGTTTCAGTGGATGTCCGTTTGCGACCTACTTGCTGCGATAGGCCCGGGCGGCGCCCTGGTCTTTCTCCTGCTGCCACTCGCGATCTCGCTCGTCCCAGAAGCGCTCATGGTACTGACGCTGTTCCTCGCTGTTCTGCATCGCGTGGCACTGGCGGAAGCCGTCGTCCCAGCCGGTCTCGTACTGACGATCGTGCAGATAGCGCGGTACATCCTTCTGGAAACCGCCAACCATCAGTCCGGCCGCCTGGCGGCCGCTGCTGCAACCGTCCTGGTAGCCGTCGGCGTAGGCGGGGGGATAACCGCGGTTGACCATCTGGTCATGAGTGGTTTCGCAACCCGTCATCAACAACGCAACGCACAAGCCGAACCAGTACCGCGACATGACCACCTGGACCTTTGGAGAGATACCGCAAAGTCTAGGTGGCGATATGTCGGGGAGCTGTCAAAACAGTGTCAAAGAGTCGGTTGGTTCACATCCGGCCGCCACGACGCCCTCATTGGACTGCCCCCAAGAAGTTGGACAAAAAATCCAACCCTTGGGGGACCTATGGGCAAATACACAGAGCAGTTCAAGCTCACAGCCATCTCAGCCT
>NZ_JBIVGA010000022.1:0-67030 GCF_044748405.1 Pseudomonas sp. NPDC089996
TGCGTCGCGAAAGGGCTGCGAAGCGGCCCCAGGTTTTCAGCTTCGCCGCAATGATTGCCAGGGCCGCTTTGCGGCCCTTTCGCGACGCAAGGCCGCTCCTACAACAATTGTGGCAATGCCGAAGGCACATAGCCACCTCGTACATCCGCCCTAATGCCCTGCCCGCTCCTCGGCGCTATAGTCCGGCCATCCGCCACACCCCACGCCAAGGAAGCCATCCACCATGAAACCTGCCAAACTCCTGCTGAGCGCTGCCGTTCTGTTCACCGTCGCCGGCTGCCAGACCATAAATCCCTCCGACCAGACCCTCAAGGAGCGCGCCGAGTTCGCGCTCAACACCCCGGTCAGCAAGGTCGCCAACGTGCGCAGCGACAGCACCCTCACCTACTACACCGCCACCACCGCCAAGGGCGAGTTCAACTGCCAGATCCCCAGCGGCGCCATCGTCGCGGTCGGCGGCATGGGCCTCTACCAGCCCACCCCGTCCTGCCTGAAGGAAGGCCAGGCGATCATCCTGCAGTAATGCCGCCGCGCTCCGGCCCCGCAGCTACCTCGCGCAAGGCCCGCAGGGCCGCGCGCAATTCCGGCGGGCGCACCGGCTTGGCCAGGATGGCGATATCGCGCCCATGCACGATCGCCTGAATCTTCTCAAGGTCATGCCCGGTCATGATCAAGGCCGGCACTGCCCAGCCGCGCTGCGCTCGCAAGCTGTCGATGCAGTCGACCCCGGTGGCGTCCTGGCCCAGGTCGTAATCGGCGACGATCACCTCGCACTCGCTGACCAGGCCCAATGGCCAAGCGTGCGCCTGCACTTCACAGCCCCAACGCTGCAGCAGCGCCGAGGTGGCACGCAGAACGTTATGGTCATCCTCCACCAGGCACACCTTCAGGCCGCTGAGCAGTGCGCCATGCAACTGCGACGGTTCACTGTGCCGAGCCACCGGTTGCGCCGCCAGGCGCGGCAGGCCCTGCAGGCTGACCGCCGTGCCATGCCCCACCTGCGAGCGCAGCTGTACTTGCAAACCCATCAAATGCCCCAGGCGCTTGACGATCGAAAGGCCCAGGCCGACGCCTTCGACATCCTTGTCACGCGCCTGGCGCACCCGGTAGAACTCTTCGAAGACCAAGCCCTGATGCGTCTCGTCGATCCCCCGCCCCTGGTCATAGACCACGATGGCCAGCGCTTCACCCTGGCGTCGCACGCCGATCAGCAGCGGCCGCTGGGCAGCGTACTTGAAGCTGTTGGAGAGCACGTTCTGGACCATGGTCGCCAGCATGCCGCAGTCGGCGCGGGTCCAGTAATCGCAGGGGCGCAAGCGCATCTCGACGCCCGCCCAGCGCGCCGCTTCGGCGTTCTGGCGCAACAGTTCGGCGAGAAACTCATGCACCGCAAAGACCTCGTACTTCGGCTGCACCCTGCCATTGTCGAGGGTGTACAGGTCGAGGATCGAGCGGAACAACTGCGACACGTTGAGCAGCGAGCGATCGATGCTGTCCACCAGCCGCCGCTCCTGCTCAGCCAGCGGCGCTTCACGCAGGCAGGCGGTAAACAGGCCGATGGAATGGATCGGTTGGCGCAGGTCATGGCTGGCCTGGGCCAGAAAGCGCGATTTCTCCCGCGTCGCGGCCATGGCCAGCTCCGAAGCCTTGCGGGTGCGCTCCAGCAGCATGTGGGCGTACAGCGGAATCACCGTACTGGTCACGAGCAGCATCAACACCATGAACGGGTTGGCCTGCCAGTAAGGGTTGAGCTGATACACCGCCACCAGCGCGGTCAATGCCAGCACCGTGGCAATGGCCAGGTAACGGGTGCCAAAGCGCATGCCATTGCCCAGGTTGACCCAGACCATCACCGCATACAGGGGGAGCGCCGCTTCGCCGCCGAGCACCAGGCCGAAGCAGGTGCCGGTGTAGTCGTGCACGATGCCCAGCACCCGCCGCCACGGGTAATGCCCCGGCCAACGGGCGATGGCCTGGCGCAGCCCGAGCGACAACACAATGAAGCTGATGATGTAATAAATGACCGGCAGGTAACTGTCGATCGCTTCGCCCGGCAGGAAACCCAGCACGGTGATGTAAACCAGCGCGCAACTGGCGACGATGACGCGCAGGTTGGCCTGGTCGAGTTCGTTGTTCTTGTTGTAGTCCATGGTCGACGTCCTTGTGCACGGGCTCGCATAAACGCCCGCTGGGCGCGACGCTTGCCGTTGTCGGCTGCTAAATTAGCATGGTCAGCAAGATCGAAGCTCACAGGGAGTGCCAGGACGTGACGTGCCGCATCATCGTGGCGGACGACCATCCACTGTTCAGGGAAGCGATGGTCCGTACCGTGCAGAGGGTACTGCCCCAGGCGCAGCTCGAAGAAGCCGGCGACCTGCAGCAGGTACTGGCGCTGACCCGCCAGGGCGAGGCGCCAGACACCTTGATTCTCGACCTGCGCTTCCCGGGGCTCGACTGCATCGAGCGCCTGGCCGAACTGCGCCAACTGTTGCGTCGTACCACCCTGATCATCGTGTCGATGGTCGACGACCCGGCACTGATCGAGCATGTCATGGCCAGCGGGGTCGATGGGTTCATCGGCAAGAGCATCGCGCCCGACGAGCTCGGTGCGGCGATTCTGGCTATCAGAGAGGGAGAGGTACTGGTCAGGTACAGCCCTTCCGGGTTATTGCCGAACCTGGGCAGTGCCAGCGAACTGGAACAGCTCACCCACCGCCAGCACGAGGTGCTGCGCCTGATTGCCCAGGGCAAGACCAACAAGGAAATTGCCCGCGCCCTGGATATTTCGCCATTCACCGTACGCATTCACGTTTCGTCGCTGCTCAAGGCGCTCAATGTCACCTCTCGCACTGCGGCAGCAGTCAAATACAGCGGGGCATGATGCCGCTGGTCGGTGTAACCGGCGTTTGAAATGATCGGGGCCATGCGCCAGGCACTCTCAATCAATGAGAGGGGGTCAACGGATCTGCCTCTCACGCTTGTACCTGGCCTGCCCCAAGGTGGGCCCTTTTCACCACGAGTGAGGTGCCGACATGAACGTACGACTGGAAATGGGCGGGGGTAGTGCTCAAGACGACTGGCCGGAACTGGACCCGGACCAGCGCAACGACCAGGCAGGCGACCCGGATGCCGTCCCGAACCTGACCGATGACGATCAGAACCGGCCCGGAGTGCCTGCCAGCGACCCCGAGTCCGGTGCCTGAACGATCAGCTGGTTATACTCGAATCGCTCACTGCCTGGCTGGGCTTGCTCCCGGATTCCCGCCAACTCACTGCGGTAATCCCGTAGCGCTCAGCCATCGGCCTGCTGACCTTCCTGATCTTTTCACGCCCGAATTTCGGGATGATGCCAATCCCTGCATCACAACTTGCCCAGTGCCAAGCCTCGGCGTTATCGATTTTCTCGAGCCGGATGATGAAACTGCGCGGTTCGCCGTGCAGCTGGTAATCGATAATGTAAAGCTGCGGACTAGGCATCACGCCGCCCTCCTTTTCTCCATGGATGACTTCTTCATTGAGTGATGCCTTCCGGGAAAGATTCAAAAAAGTTGTCGAACAATTCAAGGGAATGGATCTGGGGCGGCGCCTGGGACCAGAATGACCTTGCGACAGCGCGTGGTAGGTCAAGGCGCGCATGCTTCGGTCTCCTTCACGTGCAGTCAGGCGGCCCGCCAGCCGTGCCGGCGGGCTTCAGCGAACGCCGCTACTGCTGATGCGGCCGGCCTCCGCCATGGCTGTTCTGCCCGCCCTTGCGGCCAGCCTCCGATGCCCGTTGCCGGTCGTTGGCGAAGTTGCCGCCAGACGCCTGGCCGCCTTTGTGGCCGGCACGCGAAGCGCGCTCGCGGTCATTGGCGAAGTTGCCTGGGTTGGTTTCCTTGGTGCCGCCACGTTGTCCAGTCCGTTGTTGATCACCAGCCATGTCGTTTCTCCTTGCGATGCGGATGGGTTGAGCGCATGAAACGTTGCCATGCCTTGGTTCCGAACAGGCGATGAGAAGGTCTGCTCAATCGGATTGCGCCTGGCTGACCGGTGGCGCGAAACGACCTTGGTATAAAAGCTTGTGCCGCAGGTATCAGGCGGGCAATTTTTCTGGGTGGTAACGGTCACAACTTCAAGCGGCCGCGCTCTATAATGGCCGTCAACCTGCCCGGCGATGCTTCGAAGGGCCAACCTCCAGGTCTGCACAAGGCATCTCCATGACGTCGTCCCCTGAGCAACCCGCATCGCCGCAGAACCCTGCGCTGAGCCCCAGCCACCTGGATTTTCCGGTGGTCGGCATAGGCGCCTCGGCCGGTGGCCTGGAAGCCATCCGCACGTTCTTCCAGCAGATGCCCGGCGATTGCGGAATGGCCTTCGTGGTGGTGCTGCACCTGTCGCCGGACCATCAGAGCGTGGCCGACCGGATCATTCAGGAGGCCACCCCCATGCCGGTGCGCCAGGTCACCGAGCCCGTCCCGATCGAGCGCAACCATGTCTACGTGATTTCGCCGGCCAACCGCCTTTCCACCAACGACGGCTACCTGCGCGTGACCCCGGCCAACCGCCGACGGGGTGACCACGTGGCCATCGACCTGTTCTTCCGCGACCTGGCCGACGTGCACAAGGACCACGCCTTCTGCGTGGTGTTGTCGGGTACCGGCGCCGATGGCGCGGTAGGCCTGTCGCGCATCAAGGAGCAAGGCGGCGTGACCCTGGTGCAGACCCCGGACGACGCCCAGTACGACAGCATGCCGCGCGCTGCCATCGAAACCGGCATGGTCGACCTGGTGCTGCCCGCTGCGGAAATACCGCAAAAGCTCCTGGAGCTATGGCGCACCGCCCGCCAGGTCAAGCTGCCGGAAATCGAGGACGATTCGCTGCCGCCGTCCCTCGGCAGCCGCAGCGGCGATGCCCAGGCCGCCGAGCCCTTGCTCGAAGAAATCCTGCTGCAACTGCGGACCGCCACCGGCCACGACTTCCAGCACTACAAGCGCGCGACCGTGTTGCGGCGTATCGAGCGGCGCCTGCATGTCACCGGGCAGACCGACCTGGGTGGTTACCTGCGCTATCTGGAGCAGAACGCGGGTGAAGCCACCGCGTTGCTGGGCGACATGCTGATCGGTGTGACCAACTTCTTCCGCGACCGTGAGGCCTTCGAAGCACTCGAGCGCCTGGTGATGCCGCAACTGGCCAGCCAAGGCGAGGACAGCGGCGAAATCCGCGTCTGGTCGGCGGGCTGCTCCACGGGCGAAGAAGCCTACAGCCTGGCCATGCTGGTCGGCGAGCAACTGGCACTGGAGCAACGCGCCAGCAAGGTGCAGGTCTTCGCCACCGACCTTGATGAGCGCGCCATCGGCATCGCCCGCACGGGTACCTACCCGGAGGCGATCGTCACCGACGTGCCGCCCACCCGCCTGCGCCAGTTCTTCGTCAACGAAGACCAGCATTACCGGGTACGCAAGGAAGTCCGGGAAAAAGTCCTGTTCGCCCGTCACAACCTGCTGTCCGACCCGCCGTTCTCGCAGATCGACCTGATCGTCTGCCGCAACCTGCTGATCTATCTGGACCGTGAAGTGCAGCAGGATATTCTGCGGATGTTCCATTTCGCCCTGCGCAGGGGCGGGTTCCTGTTCCTTGGCACCTCGGAGTCTGCCGACGTGGCCGGTGAGCTGTTCACCCCCGTGGACAAGCGCAACCGGATTTTCCGTGCCCGCGACGTCAGCCCCGCCAGCCGCAGCTCAGGGCGGCAGCTGCCCGGCACGGGCATGGCCAGCCTGGCCCAGGGCACCCAGCCCAAGGCCAAACCGGGTCGCAAGCCATCCTATGCCGAAGTGCACCACCGCGCCCTGGCCCGGCGTACGCCGCCCAGCCTGATCGTCGACGGTGATGGCAATATCCTGCACATGAGCGAGGGCGTCGGGCGGTACCTGCAACTGGCCGGGGGCGAGCCCAGCCGCAACTTGCTCAACCTGGTGCTGCCAACCTTGCGCCTGACCTTGCGCAGTACCCTGTTCCAGGCCCGTCAGGGCACCGAGGCGGTGACCTCGCGGCCGGTCGATTTCGGGGAAGGTGAGCACAGACAGCAAGTCGAAATCACCGTGCAACCCTACAGGGATGAGCTTAGCGACAGCGAATGCCTGCTGGTGGTGATCGAAGAGCGTGCGCCCGACCCGTCATTGCCACTGCCCGGCGTGATCCGCCAGACCGACAGCATGGTGCTGCACAACCTCGAACGGGAACTGCAGCGCACTCGCCTGCAACTGCAGGAAACCATCGAACAATCGGAGATTTCCAGCGAAGAACTGACCGCCTCCAACGAAGAAATGCAGGCGATCAACGAAGAACTGCGCTCGGCCAGCGAAGAGCTGGAAACCAGCAAGGAAGAGCTGCAATCGATCAACGAGGAACTGCTCACGGTCAACTATGAACTCAAGAACAAGGTCGAGGAGACCGACAAGGTCAATGACTACCTGAGCAACCTGATCGCTTCCACCGACATCGCCACGGTGTTCGTCGACCGTAACCTGCATATCCGCTGGTTCACCCCGCGCGCCACCGACCTGTTCAACATGCTGCCGGTGGACACCGGCCGCTCGCTGCTGGACATCACCCACCGCCTCGACTACCCGGCCCTGGCCGATGACGCCCGTGCCGTGGCCAAGGGCGAGACCATCATCGAACGCGAGATCGGCGGCCACGGCGAGCACTGGTACCTGGCACGCCTGCTGCCCTACCGGTCCAGCGAACAGAAGATCGACGGCACGGTGCTGACCTTCATCGATATCAGCAAGAACCACGCTGCCGAAGAGCAAGTGCGCCTGGGTGAGGAGCGCCTGAGCAAGCAACTGGCCGAATCGCAGAGCTCCAGCCACATGAAGGACGAGTTCTTCGCCGTGATGTCCCACGAGCTCAAGCACCCACTCAACCTGATTCAGCTCAATGCCGAAATCCTCCGCCGGCTGCCTGCGCTCAAGGGCATCGGCGCCGCCAGCAAAGCCGTCAGCACAATCTGCGAGGCGGTGTCCAGCCAGGCGCGGATCATCGATGACCTGCTCGATGTCGCACGCATTCGCACGGGCAAGCTCAAGCTCAAGACGGCGCCGGTCGACCTCGGCGTCATCGTCCAGGGCATCCATGCCGTGGTGCTGAGCGAACAGCACCCGTGCCCTGTGTACCTGGAGCAACCTGCCGACGCGCTGCCCTTGATGATCGAAGGCGACGTGACGCGCCTGGAGCAGATCATCTGGAACCTGTTGAACAACGCCCTGAAGTTCAGCCCCCCAAGCAGCGACATTCGCCTTGTACTGAGCCATGATCAGGCGCACGCCCAGCTGCAGGTGATCGACCAGGGTGTGGGACTCGACCACAACAGCCTGGAGCACATCTTCGACCTGTTCAGCCAGGCGGCGCCGCAGCCGGCCATCCATGGCCGGGAAGGCCTCGGCATCGGCCTGTCCCTGGTACGCCAGCTTGCCGAGGCCCATGGCGGCAGTGTGCAGGCCACCTCGGCAGGCCCGGGCAAGGGCTGCACCTTCACCGTGCGCCTGCCGCTGTGCGACGCCGGGCTGCGACCGCGTTCCGACGCCACCGAGGCGCTCAGCGAGGGGCGGCTGCAGGGCACCACGATATTGCTGGTCGACGATTCGGTGGAAGTGCTGGAGGTCATGCAGGAACTGCTGGAGATGGAGAGCGCCGTGGTTGCGGCCTACAGCGATCCGACCAAGGCGCTGGAAGCTGCAGCCAGTGGCGACTATGACGTGATCATCTCCGACATCGGCATGCCGGTCATGGACGGCCACGCGCTGATCAAAGCCCTGCGCGGCTACGCCCATCTGCGCCATACGCCGGCGATTGCCCTCACCGGCTACGGTGCCAGCGCCGACCAGCACAAGTCGCGCCAGTCCGGCTTCGATCGCCATCTGAACAAGCCGGTGGGCTATGACGAGCTGGTCGAGGCCATCGAGAGCCTCAGCGGTTCAGTGCGTTACTGAGGGCTCGCGCGCTGTAGACCTGCAGGCTCGTTCAGGTCGGATTGACCAGATTCGGCGGACGCTGGCCTGCCAAGGCACTCAACAGGTTGTCCACCGCACAGCGCGCCATGGCCTCTCGTGTTTCATGGGTTGCAGAGCCGATATGCGGCGTCGCCACCACATTGTCGAGCTGCAGCAGAGGTGAACCGGCAGCCAATGGCTCCTGCACGAATACATCCAGCCCGGCCCCGCGAATCCGCTTCTCTTGCAGCGCCTCGACCAACGCGGCTTCATCCACCACCCGCCCACGGGCGATGTTCACCAGTATCGCTTCGGGCTTCATCAACCCCAGCTCACGGGCGCCGATCAGGCCCTCGGTGCTGGCACTGAGCGGTACGGTCAGGCACACGTAGTCCGCCTCGGCCAGCAGCGCCTCCAGGCTGCAGTAATGTGCGGCATAGCGCGCTTCCACGGCAGGCTTGGCCCGCGAACTGTGGTAGAGCACACGCATGCCGAACCCCGCAGCGCCACGCCGCGCCAACGCTTCACCAATGCGCCCCATGCCAACGATGCCCAGCGTCTTGCCATGCACATCGGTACCGAAGTGCGCCGGCCCCAGGCTGGCCTTCCAGTGCCCCCCACGTACCCAGCTGGCCAGTTCGGCCACGCGCCTGGCGGTGGCCAGGATCAGCGCGAAGCCGGTATCGGCTGTGGTTTCTGTCAGTACATCGGGGGTGTTGGTCAGCATCACCCCGCGCCGCGTCAGGTCAGCGATGTCATAGTTGTCGACCCCCACCGAGACGCTGGAAATCACCTCCAGCTGCGGTGCCAGGTCGAGCAGATCGCGGTCCAGGCGCAGACTGGCACCCAGCAGGCCATGCGCCCCCGGCAAGGCATCGCGCAAGCGCGCCAGGCCATCTGCGGCGCCGGTGTCCACCCAGGTCACCTCCACCTGTTCCTCCAGCTTGGCCAACAAGGCGTCGGACAGGCGTTTGTACAACACGATGCGTTTCTTCATTGCAGCTCCCTATTGGCTCATGGCCAGGTGTGGGCCGCCGCGCTTGGCCCGGCCTGAGGTCTGTGAAGTTTTCAGTACGGCGGTCAGCGCCACTGCGGTCAGCAACGCCCCCGACATGAACAGGTAGGAGGCACCCGGGCCACCGGTGGCGCCGTTGAGATAGCCCACCAGCCACGAGCCACCGAACGAGCCCAGCGCGCCCATGCTGTTGATCAGCGCCATGGCCCCTCCGGCGACGTTGCTCGGCAAGATCTCCGGTACGATGGCGAAGAACGGGCCATAAGGTGCATACATGCAGGCGCCGGCAATCACCAGCAGCCCATAGGACAGCCAGAAATGCTCGGTGCCCAGTGCGTAGGAGCCATAGAACGCCACGGCGGCGATCAGTAGCGGTGGCCAGACGAAGCGCTTGCGCTTCTGCAGCCGGTCCGACGCCCAGGACACACCGACCATGCCCAGCACTGCTGCCATGTACGGCACCGACGCCAGCCAGCCAGCCTCGACGATATCGACATTGGCCGCCTGCTTGAGGATCGACGGCAACCACAGCACGAAGCCATACACACCGATACTCCAGCAGAAGTACTGCAGCGACAGCACGATCACCTGTGGCGAGCGGAACGCCTCACGGTAGTTCTTCACCGGCTTGATACCCTGCTGCTCGGCGGCCAGGGCCTGCTGCAGGCTGGCCTTTTCCTGTTCGCTCAGCCACGTCACCTGGGCTGGCCGGTCATCCACCAGGCGCCACCAGATGAACGCCCAGAGCACCGCCGGCAGCCCCTCGATGATGAACATCCAGCGCCAGTCGAAGTGCTTGATCAGGTAGCCCGACACCACCGACATCCACAGGATGGTCACCGGGTTGCCGAGCATCAGGAAGGTGTTGGCCCGCGAACGTTCGGCACGGGTGAACCAGTGGCACAGGTACACCAGCATGGCCGGCATCACTGCAGCTTCCACCACGCCGAGCAGGAAGCGGATGGCAATCAGCAGGTAGACGTTGCTGATCATCCCGGTCAGGGTCGCCAGGGCGCCCCAGAAAATCAGGCTGACGAAGATCAGCTTCTTCACGCTGCGTTTCTCGGCGTAGATCGCGCCGGGTACCTGGAAGAAGAAATAACCGAGGAAGAACAGCGCCCCCAGCAGCGAGGACAGCACGGGTGTGATCTTCAGGTCATCGGCCATGCCCGAGGCAGCGGCAAAGCCGTAGTTGGCACGGTCCAGGTAGGCCAGGCTGTAAGTGATGAAGACGATCGGGATGATGTACCACCAGCGGCGTGGTGCGAGGCGGGTAGGTTGCATGAAACGTTCTCCTGAGCTTGTTGTTTTTGTCGCAACAGGGCCGGCATGCCGGCGATCAGCGATTCAGGCACTTCTGCGCAGTTCGTGCGCTTGCAGTTGGTAGCGGTGTGGCAGGCCTTCCATGTCGCCACGCGACTGCACGGCGCGGCTGCCGCACCAGTTGCCGCGCGCCACCGCGTCGGCCAGCGGGCGGCCTTCGAGCAACGCGCTGACCACGCCGACGGCAAAAGCATCGCCAGCACCCACGGTGTCCACCACCTGGGCCACCGGCACTGGGGCGACCTGCCCCGAGCCGCAGCTGGTGCGGTAGTAGGCACCCGCATCGCCAAGCTTGATCACCACATGCTCCACCCCCTGGTCGAGGTAGAAGGCAGCGATGTCGGCGGGCCTGTGCTGGCCGGTCAGCAAACGGCCTTCTTCCAATCCCGGCAGGACCCAGTGGGCCTTTATGGCCAGGGCGTTGATTTCACGGACCATGGTCGTGCGGTCTGGCCATAGCGACGGGCGCAGGTTCGGGTCGAAGGAAATACTGCGCCCGGCCGCGCGCATGCCGTCGATCAGGGCATGGGACAGTGCCCGGCAACTGGCCGACAACGCCGGTGGAATGCCCGTGGCATGCAGGTGGCGGGCATGCAGCAGCGCCGGATCGAGCAGCGCGGTGCAAAGGCGGCTGGCAGCGGAGTCGCTGCGAAAGTACTCAACAACCGGGTCACTGCCATCATCGCAGCGGCTTTTCAGCTGAAAGCCGGTCGGCCGGCTGCCGTCGATTTCGACACGGCTGCAATCCAGGCCTTCCTCGCGCAAGCTGGCGAGCACGAAACGCCCCAGCGAGTCATCACCGACCCGGCTCAGCCAGCGCACGCGAAAGCCCAGGCGGGCCAGGCCGATGGCAACGTTGCTGTCGGCGCCGGCGATGCGTTTGCCGAAGGTGCCGACACTGGCCAGGTCACCGCTGTGCTCGGCAACGAACATGGCCATGGTTTCGCCGAAACACAGCACGTCATGCTCAAGCATGGCTCACCTCCTCGCGCAGGCCCAGCCGTGCCAGGTTATGTACCTGAGCACGGGTAAGCGCCAACAGGTCATCGCTTACCAACGGGTATTCGACTGCACGCACCAGCCCGGGGCTGAATTCGTCGAACAACGCTTCCCAGGCCAGCAGGTCGGCAGCTTTCGGCGGTACAGCGTGCAAGCGGCCATCTGTGCCTTGCTGCACGGCCTTGCAGTGCACGTAGCGCACCCAGCGGCCGAGCTGGCGTGCGGCCTGCAAAGCGGATTCGCCCTGCCACTGCCAGTTGCCGATGTCGAACGTCATGCCCAGTGGCAGCGCCCAGCCCTGCGCATGCTGGAAGAACCGCAACAGCGGTTCGATGCGCCCGCCTTGTGGGGTCTGGTCATTTTCCACCAGCAACACAGGATCGCCCTCGCGCAGCATTGCCTGCAAGGCACTGACATCGCATTGCTCATGGTAATGCCCCAGTGAAACCTTCAGCGCCACTGCGCCCAGGGCCTTGGCCAGCGCCAGCTTCGCAGGCAGTTGCGGGGCGGGCTCGCCTTGCGCCGTCCACAGCTCCAGCGGCGAGGAATACAGGCACTCCAGACCGCAAGCGGCGATCGCTGCGGTCAGTGCGTCGATCTCGGGCGCTTCGTCGAACAACTCTTCACGCAGTTCGATGCGACTGACGCCAGCTGCCGCAAGCAGTCCGGTAAAGCTCATCTGGCCACGTTGGCGCACAAGACTGGCGCCGTAGCTGGAGAGACTGATGGAAACGGGGTTCGCGTGCATTGTTCTTGTCCTTATGAAACCGGTTTCATTTTTAGGTTGGAGCAATGCGGGCAGTCTGGCTGCCCGCAGGTTATTCCTGTGCTTGAGTGGAACCTCGAGTGATCAGCTGTGCCTTGAAATCGATGCGTCGAGGCGCGTCATTGCCGCCGCGCAGGCGTTCGAGCAGGCACTCGAAAGCGGCCACGCCGATACGCTCGGTGGGCTGGGCCAGTGCGGTGATGCCGCTACCGACCAAGGGGTACCAGTCCAGTTCATCGAGGGCGATCAGGCCCACTTCGCTGAACAGTTTGCAGCCTGAATCGTGCAGTACCCGGGTAACCGCCAAGGTGGCCACGCCGTTGAAGGTGAAGATCGCCTGTGGGCCGTGGCCCTTGCTGGCCAGGAAGGCGCCGAGCTTGGCCGGCAAACCCGCATCGACTTCCAGCAGTTGTTGGCGCATGCCATTGCGGTTGCTGATCGACGCGGTAAAGGCCTGCACCCGCTCCAGGCGCGAGCTGGTGCCATCCAGCGGTTCGGTAACCGCGAGAATATCGCGGTAGCCCCGCGCCTGCAGGTGGTCCAAGGCCTGCTCGATGGCATCGGCGTTGTCCAGGCCGACCAGGTCGACCTTGAGCTCCGGCAGCTGCCGGTCGACCAGCACCATGGGAATGTCGCGCCGCAGATTGAGCAGTTCGCCAGGGTGGCGGCCAAGGGTGTTCACGATCAGCCCTTCGACGTTGTAGGACTGCAGGGCCGTGAGGTGATGGCGCTCCTGCTCGTCGTCGCGGTTGGTGTTGCACACCACCAGGCTGTAGCCGTGCTGGCGGCAGGCGGTTTCCACGCCATGCATCACGGCCACTGAGTAGGGGTTGAGGATATCGGCCACGAGCATGCCGATCAGGCGTGTCTGACCACGCTTGAGGCCGCGCGCCATCTGATTGGGCCGGTAGCCCAGGCGCTCGATGACCTCTTCCAGGCGCTTGGCGGTGGCGTCCGCCAGCAGCTGTCGATCGCCGCCGATGTAGCGCGAGACCGTGGCCTTGGACACCCCGGCCACACGTGCCACTTCGCTGATGGTGACCCGCTCGCGGGCGCTGGAGGGTGAATCGGTCATTGCGAGTCCCTTGTGATTGTTGTCGGTGACACTGAATGAAACCGGTTTCAATACAGCAGAACTTCAGGCACTCGTCAACCTGTAGGAGCGGCCTTGTGTCGCGAAAGGGCCGCGCAGCGGCCCCGGCAAAGTCAGCTTTTGCACCGCAATCCTGGGGCTGCTTCGCACCCCTTCCGCGACACAAGGCCGCTCCTGCAAGGGATAGGTTGGGGTTAACGGAGGGTTTTCACATCACTGGCGCTCACGGCACTGCCCTGGTTGCCCCAGCTGTTGCGAATGAAGTTCACCACATCCGCCACTTCCTGGTCACTCAAGCGCCAGCCGAACGCCGGCATGGTGAAGTTCGACGGCGCCGCATGGGTCGCCGGCACCGTGCCGCCCGCCAACACCACATGGATCAGCGAGGTGGCATCGTCCGTCTGCACCACAGGGTTGCCCGCCAGCGCCGGGAACACCCGGGTATAGCCGTGGCCATCGGTACGGTGGCAGGCCGCGCAGTTGTCGATGTACACCGACGCACCCGGCTTGCTGTCGTCGCCCTGCCACAGGGCCTCGGCCACCTGCTTGTCGTACACGTGCGGCTTGTCGTTCGGGTTGCTCGGCGGCAGCGTCTTCAGGTAGCGGGCGATGGCGCTCAGGTCGGCATCGCTCAGGTGCTGCATGCTGTGCTCGACCACATCGCTCATGCCACCGAACACCGCGCTGCGATCGCTACGCCCGGTCTTGAGGAACTGCACCAACTGCGCCTCGCTCCAACTGCCCAGGCCATCCTTGTGATCGCCACGCAGGTTTTTGGCGATCCAGCCTTCGAGCGGCGCACTGCCGGCCAGGAACTGCTCGCCATCGGCCGGGCTCAGCGCCTGTTCCTGCATGGTCAGGGCGCGCGGGGTGTGGCAGGCACCACAATGCCCAAGGCCCTCGACCAGGTACGCGCCGCGGCTGACCACCGGGTCCGCGCCCGCTGGGGCCTGCCAGGCCCGCACGTCAGGGGCGAACAGCCCGCGCCAGATCGACAGTGGCCAGCGCATGCTCAACGGCCACGGGATGTCGGTCGGCTTGTTGGGCTGGGCGACCGGCGCGACGCCTTGCATGAAGTACGCGTACAGCGCCTGCATGTCGTCGTCGCTGACCCGTGCGTAGGACGGGTACGGCATGGCCGGGTACAAGGTGCTGCCGTCTTTGCCGATGCCTTTGCGCACGGCCTGGTCAAAGTCGGTGAAACTGTACTGGCCGATGCCGCTGGCGTGCGGCGTGATGTTGGTGGAGTACACCGTGCCGATCGGGGTTTCCATCGGCAGCCCGCCAGCGAAGGGTTTGCCGCCCTTGGCGGTATGGCAGGCCACGCAGTCACCGGCGCGGGCCAGGTACTCGCCCTTCTTCACCAGGGCCTCGTCGGCGTGGGCTGGCGCAGCAGCGCCCAGCAGCAGAGTTGCGATCAACAGGTTCTTCATGTGCATCGCTCCTCAAGCCTGGACCAGTGGGCCGGGGTTTTTCAGGTACTGCTCGCGGATCGCCCGGGCCGACCAGTAGGTCAGCGCGGCGACCAGGCCCGTGGGGTTGTAGCCCAGGCCCTGGGGGAACGCCGAGGCACCGGGGACGAACACGTTGTGCACATCCCAGCTCTGCAGGTAGCGATTCAAAGCGCTTGTCTTCGGGTCTGTGCCCATGATCGCGCCACCGTTGAGGTGGGTGGTCTGGTAGCTGGCGGTGTTGAAGTGTTCCTTGACCTTCTTGCCGAGCATGGCGATGGACTTGGGGTTCATCGCCTGGGCGATCTTGCTCAGCTTGTCGACCATGAACTGGTTCATCCTGATGTCGTTCTCCTGCCAGTCGAAGGTCATGCGCAACAGGGGCTGGCCGTAGGCATCGCGGTAGGTCGGGTCGAGGTCGAGGTAGTTGCTGCGGTACGACTGGTGCGCGCCGTGGGCGTCCATCGACACCTGGTGGGTGTAGTAGTCAGCAGTGGCCTTCTTCCAGGCGCTGCCCCAGGCCGGCGTGCCTGGCGGGTTGGCGACCCCGGCGATCGGCCGGCTGCCGGCCTGGTTGACCCACATCGGCGAGCCGCCGACGAAGCCGTGCGGCCCGTGGTCGAAGTTGTCGGCGTTGAAATCGTCGATGGCCACGCCGTTGCCGCCGGCACCGATGAAGTTGTTGGTGTAGGTGTCCTTATCGAAGAACGCCTTGACCGTGCCCATGTTCTGGTAGGCGAAGTTGCGCCCGACCACGCCTTCGTTCTTGACCGGGTCATAGGGCTTGCCGATGCCGGACAGCAGCATCAGGCGCACATTGTTGAACTGGAAGGCGGCGAGGATGACAATATCCGCCGGCTGCTCCACTTCACGGCCCTGGGCGTCGATGTAGGTCACGCCGGTGGCCTTGCGCTTGCTGTCGTCAAGGTTGACCCGCAACACATGGGCGTTGGCGCGCAGCTCGAAGTTCGGCACCTGGCGCAGCGCCGGCAGGATGTTCACGTTCGGCGAGGCCTTGGAGTACATGTAGCAGACGTAGCCGCTGCAGAACCCGCAAAAGTTGCACGGCCCCATCTGAGCGCCGTAAGGGTTGGTGTACGGCCCGGAGGTGTTGGCCGACGGCAGGTTGTACGGTTTGTAGCCGAGGCTGGCGGCGGCTCTTGCGAACAGCTTGGCCGACACCACGTTCTTCTGCGATTCCAGCGGGAACGGGTTGGAGCGGTCAGGTGCATAGGGGTTGCCGCCCTTCCCTTCGCCCACCCGCTTGCCGTTGACGGTCCAGGCCTGGCCCGAGGTGCCGAACACTTTCTCGGCGAAGTCGAAATGGGGTTCCAGTTCCTCGTAGCTGACGCCAAAGTCCTGGATGGTCATGCCTTCGGGGATGAAGCGCTTGCCGTAGCGTTCCTCGTAGTGGCTGCGCATGCGCAGCTCCATCGGGTCGACCCGAAAGTGCACGCCCGACCAGTGCAGGCCCGCGCCACCCACGCCCTTGCCCGGCAGGAAGGCGCCGAGCTGGCGGTTGGGCAGCGCGACGTCGTTGACGCTGTGGCGGATGGTGACGGTCTCTTTCGACACATCGACGAACAGCTTCTTGCGCACGCTGTAGGTCAGCTCGTCGATCACCTGCGGGTAGCTGCCGTCCGGGTAGGTGTCCTGCATCGGCCCGCGTTCCAGCGCCACCACCTGCAGCCCGGCTTCGGTGAGTTCCTTGGCCATGATCGCGCCGGCCCAGCCGAAGCCGACAATCACTGCGTCGACTTTCTTCATTGCGTTGGCCATGCCTTACGCCCTCTCGCCACGAATCGAAACCGCCGGGAACGGGTAAGGCTCGTTGCGCTCGACCCAGTCCATGAAATCTGCCCGGGCGCCCGGGAAGCCGATCTGCGTCCAGCCGACCATACCTTTGTTGCCGCCGTGAATCGGGTCGCAGAAGAAGCCCTCGCGAGTGTTCTGCACCAGCAGGCTGAAGAACACCTTGGCCGGCAACTGCTCGAAAACGACCTCTCCGGTTTCGATCTTGCCGAGAATCCTGTCTCGGGTAGCGCTATCTTGCTCGGCAAAGGTTTTACCGCTGGCGTTCTTGCACCAGGCCTCCGTGGCCGCGATGCCCAGGCGGTAGATCTGTTGCGGGCTGAGTTGCAGCTGGTAGCCGAGCTCGGGGGCGGCATCGGCCTTGAACGGGCCTTGCATGTACCACTGGGCGCCGGTGGCGTACGGGGTGTTCATCTGGCGGTCGATGAACTCGGCGGCGCCCGCTTCCAGCGCGCCCGGGCCGAGTTCGTCGGCGGGGATGATGCGCGACACGGCCGCTTGCACGAAGGCCCATTCTTCGGCGGTGAAGAAGGTCGGCTGATAGTTGCCAGCCGGCGGCGTGGCCGGCACCTTGGGTTCGCGCACGGGTTCAGCCAGCAGCTGGCTGGCACCGAGGCCGGTACTGGCGACAGTAACTACCGGGATCAACGTCAACGTCTTGCGCAGGAAGTCCCGGCGCGGGTTGTCGGGGGCGTGGTCAGGCATTTGGGGTCCTCATCAGCATTGGGGCGGCCTTGGATTGCGCCATCTGGTGTCCGGTCGGGCCGGAAAAGCCGCGTAATCTAGCGGGTTTGGACATCTTTTGAAACCGGTTTCATGCCCTGCGACATTTAGTGCCTTGACACCCCGCTTTGTAGGAGCGGCCTTGTGTCGCGAAAGGGCTGCGCAGCAGCCCCAGTATTTCAGCGCTGGCGCATAAATCGCTGGGGCTGCTGCGCAGCCCTTTCGCGACACAAGGCCGCTCCCACAGTAATTGCATCAGCCTGACCAGGAGCGACAACGCTAGAAGTCGAAGGTGTATCCCACGATCACCCGGTTCTCGTCCGCCGCATCGGCAAAGTTCGAGCGCATGCTCGCGTTGCGCCAGCGTAGCGACAGATTCCTGAACGTCCCCGATTGCACCACATAGGTGATATCCGTGGTCCGCTCCCACTCCTCGCCCTCACCACCCCGTGCCTCGAGCGCCCTGCCCTTGCTCGTGGCGATACGCTGCGGGTCGACCTGATCACCCTTCACGTAGCGCACGTTGAACGTCAGCCCCGGGATGCCCAGGGCGGCAAAGTTGAAGTCATAGCGCAACATCCACGCACGCTCGTTGGCCAGAGCGAAGGTGCTGACCTGCTGCTCGCTGAACAGGTAGGTATCGGTGCCGCCCACATAGGCATAGGCGGTATCGCCGCTGACCTTCTGGTAGCCGCCGCTGAACGTGTGGCCGTGCAGGCTGTAGCCGAAGTTGGTGCTCAAGGTGCGGTTGTCGACTTCCCCCAGCAATGCCCTGCCCTGTTCCCGGGCGTTGAACCAGCGCCACTCGGTGAACGCCTCACCCGGCCCCACGGCGATGCGGTACTTGAAACCCGCGAAATCACGGCGGAACAGGTCTTCGAGTGCGCTGGTGTGCAGGCTCACGGTCAGGTTCTTCAGCGGCTGGTAATCCGCTGCGGCGTAATACAGGCGGTCACTGCTCTGCGTCGCTGAATAGGCACCCTGTTGTGCCATCGCCGTCAGGTCTTCGAAATTGGTGGAGTCCCGCAGCGTGGTGGCATCAACCTGCAAGGCGGTAAAGGTGAAATCGTCAAGATCCTTGCTGACCACCTGCGCCCCGTTGAACCACTGCGGGAACAGCCGGCTGTAGTTCGACGCCAGCAGCGGCAGCTGTGGGCTCAGCCCGCCGACCTGCAACTCGGTGCGCGAGAGTTTTGCCTTGAACGTGGCAATTGCTTTGCTGTAGTCGTCCACCGCGCGCTTGTCGCTGCCTCGCGGCAACAGCCCGGTGCCGCTGCGGTCGGGCGATGAGTCGAGCTTGATGCCCAGCATGCCGGCGGCATCCAGACCGAAGCCGACAACCCCGTCGGTATAACCCGACTGCCACTTCAGCATGAAACCCTGGGCCCATTCGCCGCGCCGCGACTGGCTGGCAGTATCACCATGGAAGTCGCGGTCGAAATAGAAGTTGCGCAGCTCCAGGCTGCCCTTGCCATCGTCGACAAAGCCTGCCTGGGCTGCCTGGCACGCGCAGCCAAGCGCCGCGAGCATCAGCGATGCCCGCCGGGAGAGGGAAATGTTCATGGTTACGCCTTGTTGTTGTTCTTGTTGGAAAGCGTTGCTGTTCAGGCTTTGGGGTTTCTGACGTAGCGCATCACCACCAGGCAGGCGATCAGGATCAACGGGGCGATCGACAGCATGCCCATATAGCTGCTGCCGGTGAGGTCGTTGATCTTGCCGACCATCACCGGCGCGACGATGCCGCTCAGCTGGCCGACCGAGTTGATCGCCGCCGTGCCGGTGGCGATGGCCAGGCCCGAGAAGGTCGACTGCGGAATGGTCCAGAAGATCGGGATGGCGATGAAGGTGCCCGCCGTGGCCAGCACCAGCGCCGCCATCATCGCCCAGGACGAGTCCGCGTTCAGGCAGGCCAGCAGGTAGCCCAGCGCAGCGGCCAGCAGGCAGTACACCAGGTAACGCTTGCGCTCCCCGGTGCGGTCCGAGCGCCGGGTCAGCAGTACCATGCCGATGCAGGCCACCGCGTAAGGCAGTGCCGACAGCACGCCGACCCAGAGCATGTCCTGCACACCGGACGACTTGATCAGGTGCGGCATCCAGAAATTCAAGCCGTAGGAAGCGGTTTTCACTACGTAGTAGACGAACGCCATGATCGCCACTTCACGGGTCAGCAGTACCCGCCAGATCGACCCGAGCACCGGCTTCTGCACACGCCTGTCCTGGGCCAGGTTCTCTACCAGCAGGTCTTTCTCCTGGCGGCTCAGCCACCTGGCCGACTCGATGTCGCGGTCCAGCTTCCACAGCACCAGCCCGCCCAGCAGCACGCAGGGCAACCCCGACATCAGGAACAGCCAGTGCCAGCCGGCCAGGCCCAGCACACCGTCCATGGTCCCCAGCAGGAAGCCCGCCGCCGGCCCGCCCACCGCGCCGGCCAGGGGCACGGCGAGGAACCACAGGCCGTTCATCTTCGCCAGGTGCTTGCGGGGGAACCAGCAGGCCAGGTAGAAGAGGATCGCCGGCCCGAACCCGGCCTCCATCACGCCGATCAGAAAGCGCAGGAAATACAGCGTGTACTGGGTGTAGGCGAACACCAGCGCCGCGGTGGCCAGGCCCCACGACACCATGATCCGGCAGATCCAGGCCGGCGCCCCGTAGCGTTTCAGGCCCAGGCTGCTCGGCACCTCGAACAGCACGTAGCCGATGAAGAACATGCTCGCCGCCAGGCCATAGGCGGCGTCGCTCAGGCCCAGCTCAGCCTGCATCTGGGTCTTGGCGAAGCTGATGTTGATACGGTCGAAGTAGGAAAACAGAAAGCAGATGATGGCCAGCGGCATGATGCGCCAGGCCACGCGGCGGTACAGCAGAAGTTCATCGATGTGGCTGTCGGCGCGCTCGCGCGCCACTTCGCCAGTCATGGCAACCATGGTGGATCTCCATTCTTGTAATTATCGGAGAGCGGCGGTGCCTCGGCTGGGCACCGCTGGCAAGGTGTCAGGCAATGCGCACGAGCTTGTCCCTGAAGGCCTGGCCCTTGCGCACGTACTCGGCGGCATTGGCCTGCATGCCGGCGATGGCTTCAGGGCTCAGCTCGCGCACCACCTTGGCCGGCGCGCCGAGGATCAGCGAGTTGTCGGGGAACACCTTGCCTTCGGTGACGATGGCGCCGGCGCCGACCAGGCAGTTGCGGCCGATCACCGCACCATTGAGCACCACAGCCTGGATCCCGACCAGCGCGCCATCGCCAATGCTGCAGCCGTGCAGCATGGCCTGGTGGCCGATGGTGACATTGCGGCCCACGCTCAAGGCAAAGCCCGGGTCGGCATGCAGCACGGCACCTTCCTGCACGTTGCTGTGCTGGCCGATACGGATCGGTGCGTTGTCACCGCGCAGCACCGCCTGCGGCCACACGCTCGCGCCCTGTGCCAGGGTGACGTCGCCAATCACCGTGGCGTCTTCGGCAATGAAGGTTTCCGGGTGAATGTCCGGCGTCAGCGTGTCGTATCGATAGATCGCCATTCAGTACGCTCCCAGGGCCTGATCGTCGGTTTTCAGCACGCCGGCTGCACACAGCTCGGCAATGTGTTCGTCGCTGTAGCCCAGCTCGCGCATCACCTTGTGCGTGTGTTCGCCAATCCGTGGGATCGGCCGGCGCGGCTGCAGGCGCTGGCCGTCCAGCGACAGCGGCAGCAACGGCATCGGCGTGCTGCTGCCATCTTCGAGCTGCAGGTCTGCCATGCCACCGCTCTGGGTCAGGTGCGGGTCGTCGAACAGCTCTTCCGGACGGCGGATGGGCGCGAAAGGAATGCCGTTGGCCTCCAGCTCCACCGCCAGTTGCCCGGCATCGAGGTTGCCGAACACCTCAGCCAGGTGCGCCAGCAGCCGCGGGCGCTGCAGCACCCTGTCATTGTTGCTGGCCAGCGTCGGGTCATCGAGCAAGGCGGTCTGGCCCAGCAACTGGCACAGCGCATGCCACTGGCCTTCCCCGGTGGCAGCGACGAACATCTGCTCGCCGCCGGCGAAGGTGAACACGTCGTAGATGGCCCAGGCGCTGATGCGGTTGGGCATCGGCGCCGCCGCCTGGCCGGTCACCACGTACTGCTGCATGTGCTGGGCCGCCAGCAGTACGCAGTTTTCGTACAGCGCGCTCTGCACCTCGCGGCCGATGCCCGTGCCGTTACGCTCGTTGAGTGCGGCCAGCACACCAATGGCGCCGAACATGCCGCCCATGATGTCGTTCACCGAACTGCCGGCCCGCAGCGGCCGACCAACAGGCCCGGTCATGTAGGCCAGCCCGGCCATCATCTGCACCACTTCGTCCAGGGCCAGGCGGTTGTCGTACGGGCCACTGAGGAAGCCCTTGTGCGAGGCGTAGATCAGCCGCGGGTTGCGCTGGCGCAACGTGGCGTAGTCGAAGCCCAGCGTTTGCATGCGCCCGGGCTTGAAGTTCTCGATGAACACGTCGGCGGTGTCGATCAGCTGCAGCACCGCTGCGCGCCCTTCGTCCGTGTCGACATCGATGGCGATGCACTGCTTGTTGCGATTGAAGGTGCGGAAGAAGCCCGCCCCCGCACCAAGCAGACGGCGGGTACCGTCACCACGAGTGGGCTCGATCTTGATCACTTCGGCGCCCAGGTCGCCAAGGATCATGCCGCAGGTGGGGCCCATGACCATGTGCGAGATTTCGACGACACGAATGCCGTCCAACGGGAGTCTGGACATCATGCGATTCCTGGGTAGTTGAGCGGCAGCCCGGCACGGGCGATGGCACCGTAAAGCGGTTCATCCGGCAAGGCCTCACGCAGCAGCTGGCGCGAGGCAATCAGTGCCGGCAGGTCGATACCGGTGTCCAGGCCCATGCTGTGCAGCATGAACACCAGGTCTTCGGTCACCGTGTTGCCCGATGCGCCCGGCGCGAACGGGCAACCGCCAAGGCCGGCGAGCGATGCATCCAGCTCGCGAATGCCTTGCTGAACCGCCACCAGGCTGTTGGCCAGGGCCAAGCCACGGGTGTCGTGGAAGTGCGCGGCGCGCAGGCGCTCGCCGGCAATGGCACGCACGGCCTGGATCACCGTGGCCACCTGGCCGGGGTTGGCGTAACCGGTGGTGTCGCCCAGCGAAACCAGGTCGCAGCCCGCCTCGATCACCTGACGGGTCAGCTCGCACAGGTCACTCAGTGGTACATCACCCTGGCGGGTGCAGCCAAAGGCCACCGACATGCCGGCGATCATCTGCACCTCGTGACGCCCCAGCTCGCTGCGCAGCTGGCACATGCGCCCCAGCTCCTCGACCATCTCTTGCGGTGTGCGGCGCACGTTGGCCAGGCTGTGGGCGGTGCTGACCGAAACCGGCGCGACGATGCGATGGGCACCGGACTCCAGCGCATCCTGCGCACCCCGCAGGTTGGGCGCCAGCACCGTCACCAGCAGGTCGGGGTACGTCAGCGCGTGGGCCACCACCTGCCTGGCGTCGGCCATCTGCGGCAGCAGGCGGGCCGGCACGAACGAGGCGACTTCCATGTGGCGCACGCCGGCGGCATAAGCGCTGTCGATCCAGCGCAGCTTGGCGGCAGTCGGCATTACCGTGTGCAGGCTTTGCAGGCCATCACGCATGCCGACTTCATTGATCGTTATTGTTGTCATCGGGCTCTCTCTGTGTGAAGCGTGGAGCCAGACTAAGAGCAGGACGACAGGCAGAAAAGACGTGTTTCACGGGCTGATCCATCGTCAGCCGCGATGGATCAATCGCGGGTTTGCCAGGCCGGTGCGCGCAGCAGCAAATGGTCGAGCAGGCGACGGGCAGACAGGCTCAAGGCATGGCGGTCGCGCATGCAGATCACGAACTCGCCCAGTGCCCAGTCATCGGTCAGCGGGATCACCCGCAAGTCGAACAACTGCGCATAGCGCGCCACCGCTTCCTGCGGGAACACCGCCAGGCCCAGGCCGAACTGCACCAGGCGGTAGGCCGCATCGAACGACGACACGTAGGAGCGAAAGCGCAGTTCCTTGCCGGCCGCCTCGGCGCTGTTGCGCATGAAGGTATTGAGCGTGGCGAATGCCGACAGGCCCAGGTGCTCATAATCCAGCGTTTCTTCGAAGGCGATGCTGCCACGCCCGGCCAATGGGTGATCGGCGCCAACTACCACGGCCAGGTGATCCTGCCGGTACGGCACGAATTCCAACTCGCCGACGGCCATCGACTTGCGGCAGATGCCCAAGTCGGCACTGCCTTCCGCTACCCCACGCACCACGTCCGGGCTGAAACGCTCTTCGATGTCGGCCTGGATCAGCGGGTTGTCGAGCATGAACGACGACAGCTCCTCAGGCAGGAACTCCATGATCGACGACACGTTGGCCAGCACGCGCACATGCCCGCGCGCGCCTTCGGCGTACTCGCTCAGTTCGCTGTCCAGGCGCTCCATGGCCCGGGTCAGGCTGCGGGCATGGCGCAACAGCGCAAGGCCCGCTGGTGTCGGCTCGACGCCGCGCTTGCTGCGTTTGAGCAGCGCTGTGCCGAAGCGCGCTTCGATGTCCGAGATGCGCTTGCTGACCGCCGACGGCGCCATGAATGCCCGCTCGCTGGCACGGGCGATGGTGCCGGCTTCGCAGACCACGATGAACAGGTGCAACGACAGGTGATCGAGGGGTTGCATGGCGGTACCCGTTGCGCAAATGGCAGCCATCCTAGCACCTGCCGGGCCCATAAGGCCGTATCATGGCCCCTCGACTTCAGAGGCCCGCCATGTTCGATTGGGAAGACCTGCGCCATTTCTCCGCCTTCATCAGTAGCGGTTCGCTGTCGGCTGCAGCCAGGCAACTGGGTGTCGACCATGCCACCGTGGCCCGGCGCATCGCCGCGCTGGAGGCCGCCTTGAACCTCAAGCTGGTCGACCGCCGCCCCAGGGCTTACGCATTGACCGATGAAGGCCGCCGCGTAGGCGAATATGCCGAACAGATGACCCAGTCGTCGTTCGCCCTGGAGCACTTTGCCAATGCCGGCCAGCAGCAGGTCGACGGCGAAGTGGTGCTGGCCGCCCCGCCCGCGCTGCTCGGCAGCATCATTGCCCGGCACCTGGGGGCGCTGTTGCAGCGCTACCCACAATTGCACCTGAAGCTGGTCGGCAGCAAGTCGCGTGCCTCGCTGGCCCGCCGCGAGGCCGACATCAGCATCACCCTGGCCAGGCCCACCGAGCCGACGCTGGTCGCCAGCCTGCTGGGGTATCTGGATTACCGGTTGTACGCAGCGCCCGGCTACCTGGGCAGCACTGGCACGCCACGCTACATCGGCTACGACGAATCCCAGGCCAGGTCGCCGCAGCAGCAGTGGCTGCTCAGCCAGACCGGCAACCCGCCTTTCGTGTTGCAGAGCAACGACCTGCGCATCCAGGCCCAGGCGGCTGCCGGCGGGGTGGGCATCGCCTGCCTGCCGGCGTTCATGGCGCAGGAGCATGGCCTGGAAGTCGTCGGCGAGGACGAGCAGACCATGAGCATCGAGATCTGGCTGGCCGTGCACGAGGATGTACGCAACACCCCCCGCATCAAGGCCGTCACCGACTTCCTGCAACAACAGGTCAAGCCGCTGCTTCGCTTGTGAATTTATGCAGATTGCGCCTGCACCGATTCGGGATTTTCGCAAGCTGCCATCACCGCTAAGCTTCCCCGCATCGCACAACCGATCACTAGGGAGCCACGGATGCAATACGTCAAACTGGGCAACACCGGCCTGGACATCTCGAAACTGTGCCTGGGCTGCATGACCTTCGGCGAACCGGACGCCGGCACTCACCCCTGGACCCTCGGCGAAGCCGACAGCCGCCCGATCATTCGCCACGCCGTCGAGCAAGGCATCAACTTCTTCGACACCGCCAACAGCTACTCGGCCGGCACTTCGGAAATCATCCTCGGCAAGCTGCTCAGGGAGTGCACCCGCCGCGACGAGACGGTGATCGCCACCAAGGTGTTCTTCCCCGCCAACATGTGGGAAGGCAGCACCCGCCCCAATGAACAGGGCCTGTCACGCAAGGCGATCATGGCCAACATCGACGCCAGCCTGACACGCCTGGGCACCGACTATGTCGACCTGTACCAGATCCACCGCTGGGATTACCACACGCCCATCGAAGAGACCATGGAGGCCCTGCACGACGTGGTCAAGGCCGGCAAGGCGCGCTACATCGGCGCGTCGTCGATGTATGCCTGGCAGTTCGCCAAGGCCCAGCAGGTGGCGGCCAGCCACGGCTGGAGCCGCTTCGTGTCGATGCAGAACTACCTCAACCTGATCTACCGCGAGGAAGAGCGCGAGATGATCCCGCTGTGCCTGGACCAGGGCGTCGGCCTGATGCCCTGGAGCCCGATGGCCCGCGGCCGGCTGACCCGCCCCCATGGCCAGCAGACCGCGCGTACCCGTAGCGACATTTCCGGGCAGTCGTTCTACGAGAAGACCGAAGTGGAAGATGGCCGGGTGATCGATGTGGTCGAGCAGATTGCTGGCGAACGCGGTGTGCCGATGGCCCAGGTGGCACTGGCCTGGGTACTGGGCAAGCGCGGCGTGTCGGCGCCGATTGTCGGGGCTTCGAAGGTGGCGCAGCTGGATGATGCGATTGCCGCGTTGGCGTTCCAGCTGAGTAATGAGGAAAAGGCCCGGCTGGAAGCGCCCTACGTGCCGCATGCAGTGACAGGCTTCAAGTAAGCCTGCACCGGCCTCCGCGGGTAAACCCGCTCCCACAGGGTCCGCGCATTACTCAGCATTGTGGTGATTCTGTGGGAGCGGGTTCACCCGCGAAGAGGCCGGCACAGGCTTACACCGGACGGAGTACATCTGTACTCTTTACGGCATTGGCATGCCAACCCTGTAGCAACACCGCCAATGCCGCCAGGCCCGCCGGCACCAGCAGTGAGGCGAACACCTGGGCGAAGCTCCAGCCCAGCGCCAGCATCTGCGCACCGGCAAAAGCGCTGAGGATGGCACCGAAGCGGCCAATGCCGCTCATCCAGCTGGCCCCGGTAGCGCGGGCCTCGGTCGGGTAGAACGCCGCCGCCAGCGCATTCATGCCCACGCTCGCGCCATTCAAGCCAAAGCCCACGGCCCAGGCGATGGTGCACAGCCAGGCAAAATCACCCGCCACCTGACCAATGGCGAAAATCACCGCGCCACTGAACAGGAAGGTCAGCATCAGCACCCGCTGCGGGTGGCAGCGGTCCATGGCCCAGCCTACCGAAACCGCACCGACCGGCCCGCCGATCTGGAAACACGCCGTGACGATCGCCGCTTGCGATACCGAGAAGCCGCCGCCCTCCTTCACCAACGTCGGCAGCCAGCCGCTGAACAGGTAGACCAGGAACAGCGCCAGCACATAACCCGTCCACAGCATCAGCGTACCGAAGCGGTAGCGAGGCGAGAGGATGGTGCCGATGGCGCTGCCCTTGTGCACGCTGGCGGGTATGACGAAGGTGCTGTCGGGGCCGCAGTGTCCAGGTGCCAGGCGCTGGACGATTCGCCGGATACGCTGTGGGTCGGCGCCCTGGCTGACCAGGAAGGCCACCGACTCGGGCAGGCGCCAGCACAGCAACGGCAAGACCAGCAGCGGCAACACTCCACCTAGCGCCAGCACGCTGCGCCAGCCGAGGTTCGGGATCATCCAGGCGCTGACGAAACCGCCCAGCGCCGCCCCCAGCGAGAACCCGCAGAACGCCAGGGTGATCAGCAGCGAACGGCTGCGCGTCGGGGCGTATTCGCTGACCAGCGTGCTGGCGTTGGGCATTGCAGCGCCAAGGCCCAGGCCGGTGAGAAAGCGCAGTGCGACCAGGGTCTCCAGGTTGGGGGAAAAGGCCGAGGCCAGGGTCCACAGGCCGAACAGCAGCACGCTGCCGAGCAGCACCGCCTTGCGCCCGTAGCGGTCGGCCAGGGGGCCGGCGACCAGGGCGCCGAGGGCCAAGCCGATCAACGCCGCACTGAGCACCGGGCCGAGGGACTGGGCGCCGAGTTGCCAGTCGCTTTTCAGTTGCGGGGCGATGAAACCGATGATGGCGACGTCCAGGCCGTCCAGGGCGATGATCAGGAAACCGAGGAATACCACCCACTTCTGGTAGGCACCGATGGGCTGCTGATCGATCAGTTGGCGTATGTCGATTGGTGCGTTCATTTACCTTGCCTCTTGTTGTTTTTATTGAGGGCGACGGGGCCGGAACAGGCAACATCAGTTGCGCAGATGCACCGGCTTGATGATCCGTGTCTCCTGCGCCACCACCAGGTCGCGGGTGGCCTGCAGGTACGCGGCAAAATCCGGGTCGGCATCGCGCGCCGCGCTGCGCCGCTCGAAATCCTCCAGGCTGTCGTAGCCCCACAGGTGCACCACCTGGTTCAACGGCCCGATGCTGCTCACGTAAAACCCCAGCGGCGTGCCCAGGTGCCGGCGCAAAATGGGCATGGCCAACTGCTCGAAGGCTTGCAGAAACGCCGCCATGCAGCGCGGCCGGATGGTGTAGGTGCGGTGGTCGACAATCGCCTTGTCCATCACGCCACCTCCCGCGCCTGGTCGGCACTGGCCAGCCCCTGTTCGACCCCGGCCAGGTGCCGCCCGGTGATGTAGCCGAAGGTCATGATCGGCCCGAGAGTGATCCCCGCGCCGGGGTAGTTGCCGCCCATGATGCTGGCCCGGTCGTTGCCCACCGCAAACAGCCCGGTGATGGCGCGCCGCTCACCATCGAGCACCTCGCCGACCACGCTGGTGCGGATACCGTCGAAGGTGCCCAGGTCGCCCATGACCACCTTCACCGCAAAATACGGCCCCTCACCCAGCGGCGCCACACAGGGGTTGGGCTGCTGTTGCGGGTCGGCCAGGTAGCGGTTGAACGTGGTGCTGCCACGGCCGAACTGCAGGTCCTCCCCGTGCACCGCGCCGAGGTTGTATTCGCGCACCGTGCGCTCCAGGCCTTGGCCATCGATACCTGCCTTGGCTGCCAGCTCGGTGAGGGTGTTGCCCTTGAGCAGGTAGCCATTGCGCAGCAGCGGCCCCAGCGGCATCGGCGCCGGCTTCGCGTAGCCCAAGCCGTACTTGGCCAGGGTGCGCCGGTCGCAGACCAGCCACATGGCAGTTTCCGGCTGGTCGGTACAGGCTTCGATCAGCGCCGCGCCGACATCGTGATACGAGTTGGATTCATTGGTGAAGCGCTGGCCTGAACGCAACACGCCGATGACCCCGGGCTTGTAGCGATCAAGCAAATGCGGGAACGCCACCTGCTTGCCGCCTGCCATCGGCACTTTCGATACCGGCATCCATGCCGCCGCGGCCTGCAGGCGGATATCCACCTTGCCGCCCAGTGCCTCGGCCATGCGTGCGCCGTCGCCGGTGTTGCCCGCCGGCACCGGCGAGAAGTGCTCGCCGCCGCGGCGCACATGCGGATAAGCCTGTTGCAGACGCTGCAGGTCATGGGAGAAACCACCGCATGCCAGTACCACACCGCGCCGCGCCTCGATGCGCAGCTCGCCCCCCTGTTGCTGGGCCAGTGCTCCGCTCACCCGCCCGCCCTCGCGCAGCAGCTGCCGCGCCGGGGTACCGGTCAGGATCGGGATGCCGAGGTCCAGCGCCGACTTCACCAGCCGCGCCGCCAAGGCATTGCCACTGGTGACCTGGGTGCCGCGACGGTACAGCAGCAACTCCTTGAAATGGGTCAGCAGCCGTTTGGCCACATAGCTGAACGAGGCCAGCGAGTGGGTGACGTTGAAGAAGTGCTTGAGGTCGGCATTCGACGAATTGAACATCATGCCGATGAAGGTGATGGTTTTCAGCGGTGGGCGCAGCCTGGCCATGTCCGTACCCAGGCCGCGGATATCGTAGGGCGCGGCCAGGATCGAGCGGCCGATATCGACGCCACCCTCGACCTGCGGGTGGTAGTCCGGGTACAGCGTGGGTACGAACTTGACCGTGGTCTCGCGCTCGAAGAATTCGATCATCTGCGGCCCATGTTGCAAGAACGCCTCGACGCCGGCAGCGTCGAAACAGGCGCCGGTTTCGTTGCGCAGGTAGGTCAGGGCCTGGTCATGGCTGGCGTTCAGGTCATGTCGGTTGCCCGGCACCCACAACACGCCACCGGAAAACGCCGTGGTGCCGCCAAAGCAGTCGTCCTTCTCGATCACCACGACATCCAGGCCATGCTTCTTCGCCGTGATCGCAGTCGCCAGGCCACCGGCCCCGGCACCGATCACCAGTACATCGCAGCTGCGCGTGTTCATGCTTTCACCCCCTCGAAGCCGGGGCGCGGGATCAGTGCCATGGGCATGCTCTCCAGTCCGCCATCCACAGTCAGCTCGGCGCCATTGATGTAGTCGGCGCGCGGGCTGGCAAGGAACAGCACGGCATCGGCGATATCCTGCGGTTCACCGATGCGCTGGTTGGCGGTCATCGCGCTGCGCTGGTGTTCGACCTGGGGGTCGGCATAGAACGCCGCCGACAGTGGCGTGCGGATCAGCCCCGGGCACACGGCATTGCTGCGCACCCCGCGCGGCCCCCACTCCACGGCGATCTGCCGCGACAGCATGCTGACCCCAGCCTTGGCCGCGCTGTAGGCGCCACTGTTGGGTTGCGGGTAATGCGCCGCAATGGAGGCCACATGCACGATGCGCCCCTGGCCACGGGCAAGCATCGCGCGGCCGAAGCCTTGCGCGCACAGCAGGTAGCCGCTGAGGTTGACCGCCAGCACCTGGTTCCACTGCTCCAGGCTCAGTACCTCCAGCGCCCCCGGGCGCAGCACGCTGGCATTGTTCACCAGTACGTCGCAGCGCCCATGCAGCGCCTGCACCTGGGCTGCGGCCTGCTCGACACTGGCCGGGTCGGCGATGTCGCAGGCCAGCGCGCTGACTTCGCCGACACTGTGTTCGCCAAGGCTGGCGGCAAGCGCGCGGCACTTGTCGACGTCACGGTCCAGCAGCACCACGTGGGCCTGCTGCCCGACCAGCGCGGCGGCCAGCGCCGCACCAATGCCACCGGCCGCCCCGGTGACCACGCAAACAGCTGAATCCAGGCCCAGCCAGTTGGAGGAAGTCTTGTTGTTCTGCATGCTGCTCTCCAGAGTGTCGCTTGATCTGGCGAACAGACTAGGGCCGAAGGGCCGGCCGGCAGAATGGACAAAACCTGCAAGCATCGCCACATTCCGCTCAATCGTGTGCCTGGCACCTGAAGCCTGCGCCTGGCTGTGGCACAGTGACCGGGTAGCGATCAGAACAATTACAAGAAGATGAACAAGATCCCCAACTACGCCCTGTACGGCGAAACCGCGCGGCCGGTGTGGCACGAGTCCCTGCATGTGGAGCAGATTTCCCAGCGCTCCGGCGCGCACAACTGGGAAATCGCCGCGCACCGCCACGACGGCCTGTTGCAGCTGCTGTACCTGCAGAGCGGCAGCGGCGAAGTGCTGTTTGACAGCGAGCGCGTGCAGGTCTGCGCACCTTGCGTGGTGTATGTGCCGGCTCAGGTGGTGCACGGCTTCCATTGGGCCGGCGCGGTCGAAGGCCAGGTGATTACCGCTGCTCAGCCACCGCTGGAAAGCATCGCCCAAGTGCTCGCGCCCAACCTGCTGCCAGCGATCCGCAAGCCTCAGGTCATCGCCCTGCCCCATTGGCCTGCCGAGGATGACCCGTTGCTGCCGCTGTGCCTGGCCCTGCGCGAGGAATACCACAACCGCGCCCGCGAGCATGTGGCCAGCAGCATGGCGCTGCTGCTGACCCTGATGATCCAGGCCCTGCGCCATGTTCAAGAAACACCGGGTCCGGGACAGCGCCCAGCGTCACGGCGCAGCCAGCAACTGACCGGGTTCCGTGAGCTGGTGGACAGGCATTACCGCGAGCACCGGCCACTGGGCTTTTATGCCGGCGAACTGGGCATGACCCTGGCGACGCTGGGGCGCCTGTGCCAGGAGCACCTGGGGATGACCCCGATGAATGTGGTCAACGCCCGCCTGGTGCTGGAGGCCAAGCGGGTGCTGGGGCATTCGGATGCGAGCGTGAAGGAGATTGCCCACGAACTGGGGTTTGCCGATGTCGGGTACTTCAGCCGGTTCTTTCGCAAACAGTGTGGGGTGAGCCCGAGTGAGTTTCGCGACGCCAAATCCGACTGATGCTCGGGTTCAACGCTTAGGCGTTGATGGCTTCAAGCACGTATCGACTGACAATCAGGTCAAGGTGAGCGCCGCCCGCGTTCTTGTACAGCGTTATGTCTTCAGGTAGTCGCACAAAATCGGCGCGCTGGCACAGCTCGAACAGATCAGCCTCGATGCAACCTTCTTCGATCACACCTTGACTCAAAGGAATGCACAGATCGCCGGATGCCAGCGCTGACGCGCGATCATCTGCAAAAATGCGCGCCTTGCCGACCAGTTCGACGTCGGCCTCTTGCATATCAGCCCTGTAGCCCCCCACCAGATCGACATGGGTGCCAGGACGAACGCATCGGCCTGCAATCAAAGGCGAGGCTGCCGAAGTCGCCGAGACGATGATGTCGGCACGCGCCAGCGCCGGTTCAAGTTCATCGACAATTGATACCTCGACCCCAAGACTGGCAATACGTTGCGCCGCGTGCTCAAGCTTTGCCGGCGTTCTGTTCCACAGCAGCACATGCCGCAATTTCGGCCGAACATGCAAGTAGGCCTCAGTCAGCGCTCCCGCGATGGGCCCAGCGCCAAGCACCAGCAACACCTCGCTGTCTTCCCTGCTGAGCATGCTGGCTGCAAGCGCCGAATCCGCCGCGGTCTTCAGCCGTGTAATGGCAGGGCCGTCCAGAAAGGCGCCAACGGTGCCGGTTTCCTCTTCTATATATAAGAAGGCCGCGTGCTCATTAGGCAGGCTCGGCGTACGTGCGGCGTTGCCAGCGCGCATGGAAGCGATCTTGACGCCTGCCCCAACACCCGCAAGCACGACACCTCGGCTGAACAGTCCTGCCTCGGCATCCCCTACGAAGAATTCACCGTTCAGTGGACGGTCGCCCAAGTGCCCATCATGCAGCGACTGGATGATCGCCCCCCATTCGGCCACAGCCTCGACCTGGTCTTTCGAGATGATCTGCATAACATGTTCTCCAATGAACGAAGGGGCTGCAAAGCCCCCCCGTTATAGGTGACTGCGCGTTCTTCAGCCGGTAATCACGTGAAGCGGCTGGCCGAGTACGTCCATGCGTGGCGTGACACCAAGGCCTGGTGCATCAGAGGCAACCATGTAGCCGTCCTTGATGACCGGGCCGCCGTCAGCGATCGCCGCGCTGTGGTACTCGTGGAAGGCCGACGACTGGAAGTGGAACCCTTTGGGCGTCGAGTGTGCCAGGTGAGTCAAGGCCGAGGTAGCGATCTCGCCACCCCAGGTATCTTCGATGGTCAGCGCAATGCCCAGGCTCACGCAGAGGTCGCGGAACTGGCGCGCCTTGGTCAGCCCGCCAACGCGGCTCACCTTCAGGTTGATCACATCCATGGCACTGTCCTGATAACCGCGCATCAGCACACGCAAGTCATCCATGCATTCGTCGAGGATGATGGGATGGCTGGTGTTTTTACGAACAGCCAGGCATTCCTCGTAGGAAAGGCACGGCTGTTCGACATAGATGTCGACATCGCGAATCGCCTTCACCACCCGGATGGCTTCATGCTGCTTCCAGCCGGTGTTTGCATCCGCTGCGAGAATGTTTCCGGCCCGCAGGTTTTCCGATACCGCGAAGATACGGTCGATATCGTCACTGGCCTTGGCCCCCACTTTCATCTGGAACTGGCGGAAACCCTGGTCCTGGTAACTCGCCAGCTTGCTGGCCATGACATCGGGCGTATCGCGGCTGATCACTTTGAAAAGGGTGACGTTCTCGGTCAACAGGCCGCCCAGCAAATTGTAAACAGGCTGCTCGGTGGCTTTGCCCAGCAGGTCCCAGCAGGCCATGTCCATGGCAGACTTGGCATAGGGGTGCCCCTTGAGCAACTCATCCATCCGCTGGTTGATGCGGCCGATCTGCAAAGGGTCTTCCCCGATCAGGCCTTGGGCGATCTGGGCCAGCCCTGCGCGAGCACCAGCAGCGAACGCGGGAAGGTAAGACGGGCCGAGGGGGCAAATCTCGCCAACGCCCGTCAGGCCACTGTCGGTTTCAACCAGCACCACGGTGCTGTCGAACGCGGTGTAGGTCTGGGTCGACCAGCTGTAGGCTTCCCGCAGTGGGAGAGCAACCTGGTAGATGGAAATCTTGGAAATCTTCACGCGCCTTACTCCTGCCAGTGGTTCAATTTCGAACGAGAATAGTGACTTTGGCAGGGCAGGAATTGTAGATTCAGGAAAATTCGCAGTAGATCTCAGCAGAGGCATCCGCATCATGCACGTCGATCAGTCCTACCTCGGCCCTACCAGGCCCGCTCCAGACGCCAAGCCACCCCTGCGCGTGGGCATCGTCCCCTTGCCGGATTTCACGCTGATGTCGCTTTCCTGCTTCGTGGAATTCCTCAGGCTTTCCGCGGACGAGCGTGATTACAGCCGGCAGATCTACTGCGCGTGGGATCTTCTGGCCGAGGATGAACAACCCATCTCGGCGAGCTGTGGGTTCCCGATGCTGCCGACCAAGCGCTTTGGCAATCCAGCCGATTACGACTACGTGGTCGTGCACGGCGGCATCCTCCACACCAGCAAACCTGTCCCGCAAGCAACCATCGACTACATCCGCCAGGCAATCGACGCGGGTGTGCCGCTGATCGGCCTTTGCACCGGGCAGTTTCTTCTGGCCCGCATGGGCTTGCTCGAGGGGCGGCGCTGCGCCGTGCACTTCTCGATGGCGGACGCCCTGCGCCACCTGCACCCAGGCGCCATTCCCGTGACTGACGAGCCTGTGGTGCGCGACGAAATCATCACCTGCCCGGGTGGGCTTGCAGCCATCAACCTGGCCATGCACCTGGTGACTGAACATTGCGGAAAAGTCAGGGCAGACAAGACGTTGCATTTCCTCATGGCCGATCGCGGATACGACCAGATGCAGGTGGCAAGCGCCACCGACGATGAGATCGGGCTGAACTGCTCGGATCAGCGGGTCGTGAACGCAGTGGGCTTGATGCGACAACGCATGCACGAGACCGGCTCGGTCAGCAGCATCGCCTCTGCGGTGGGGGTTTCCGAGCGGGAACTGAGCCGGCTGTTCGACCTGCATGTGCATGTGCCTCCCGCTGCCTACTGGCGGCAGATTCGGCTCAAGGCAGCGCACTGGATGGTGTTGAACAGTACCCGCTCGCTCACCCAGATCGCTCACGAGTGCGGTTTCACCGACAGCGCACACCTGATCCTGTGGTTCAAGCGCACCTACCAGACCACGCCTTCGCGGTTGCGCACGATCCGTAAACAGGTTGGCGGGCACTGAGCCGGGATGCGGGTGAATTCAGGTGCCTGGATGCGACAGCCAGCGACACCGAATTCGCCAACTCACAACTTCCCATCGTCAACCATTCTGGGAACGACACCCGCGATCTCATTAGCGACACATGCAAAAAAACTTAGACTCCCTAAGTCGTTGATATTAAATAATAAAATTTTTTCCTATAGATGTGCAGTGGCTGACGGCGGATCGCCAGAGCCGTGCAGACCGCTATTGACCACCGTGAAAACGCGTGCGATTTTGAATTGAAGCGAGGGCAGTCACTTTTAACGTTCAAGCTCTAAGTTCGGCGTACTTGCGAATATTTAAACCGGTAACTCTATCGAGTTATTGGCTGCGGCATTCGCACGTCAACAAAAAATATAAAGCGAGGTTGTAGAACATGAATAGCGCGAAAAAAACCTACGATTACATTATCGTGGGTGCGGGCTCGGCTGGCTGTGTGGTGGCTAATCGACTGTCGGCAAACCCCAATAACCGTGTGCTCTTGATCGAAGCCGGCCCTCGCGATAACAACGTGATCATCAAGATGCCGGCAGCCATGGGGCTTCCCTTGGAAGCCACGCGTTACAACTGGATGTTTTCGTCAGAGCCCGAACCTGGCCTCAATGGCCGAGTCGATGTTCAGCACCGTGGGAAAGTACTCGGCGGAAGTTCATCCATCAATGGCATGATCTTCAACCGAGGCAACTATCGTGATTATGATGCCTGGGCACAAGCGGGATTGGCGAAGTGGTCTTACGCCCATTGCCTGCCCTATTTCAAGCGCATGGAAAGTTTCGAGGGTGGTGCCAACGAATACCGCGGTGGCGCCGGGCCTCTCAATGTCAAGCGCTGCGAGGCCAAAGGGCCGCTCTATGACGCATTCATTCAGGCGGGCCAGCAGTTTGGCTTGCCACTTTCCCGCGATCACAATGCCGCGCAGCAGGACGGTGTGCATTATGTGCAAGCGACCATAAGAAAGGGCGTTCGGGAAAGCACCGCTGCGAGTTTTCTGGACCCGGCCGCCGACCGCCAGAACCTCACGGTGGTCACCAATGCCCTTGCCCGCAAAATCATTTTCAATGGCCGTCGGGCCGTTGGGCTGGAGTACGCGGTCAACGACAAGACGTTCCAGGCGCAGGCCGATCGCGAGGTCATCTTGTGCGCAGGGGCCATCGGTTCTCCGCACTTGCTGATGCTCTCCGGCGTGGGTGATCGCCAGCAACTGGCCCAGCACGGCGTGCAGTCAATTCATCATCTTCCCGGGGTTGGCCAGAATATGCTGGACCACTTGGGCGTACCGATTCAATACACAACTCACCGCGATGTTTCTCCGGTCAAGCAACTTTCACCGGTGGGCCGAATTGTCACCGGCGCTAAATGGGTATTGGCCAAGCGTGGCCTCGGCACCAGCAACTACTTCGAAGTCGGTTCGTTCATGCGCAGCCGAGAGGGCCTTGATCGCCCGGACATTCAACAAGAGTTCTTCCCGATGATCGGCCTGTTCCATCAGGGCAAGTCGACGGCGACCGAAGGTTTCCAGTACTTCACCAGCATACTGCACCCCAAAAGCCGAGGCAGCGTGACGTTGAAGTCGGCAGACCCCACGGCGGCCCCTGCCCTCAGGTTCAATTACCTGACAGACCCCTTCGACATCAAGACACTCACCGATGGCGTTGAAATGACCCGTGAAATGGTCCGGCTGTCTGCCTGGGATGAACTGCGCAAAGGCGGGTTCGGCAACGTCACTGAAATGAAAACCCGTGCAGAACTGGAAAACTGGGTCAGGGATAACTCAGGCAGCGGTTATCACCCCGTGGGCACCTGCAAGATGGGCTTCGATGACATGTCGGTCACGGATGAAGACGGCAAGGTCCATGGCCTGGACGGCCTGCGTGTGATCGACGCCTCGCTCATGCCGACCTTGACCACCGGCAATACCAACGCGCCGACCATCATGATCGCGGAAAAACTGTCCGACGCCGTACTGGGTCAGGCGCTCTCCCCACTCAACCTTCGCTGCGCGTGATGCCAGGCAGCCAATTACACGTTTCAGGAGATCGAAGCAATGCAGCAGCCAATCCCCACTACCATGCATGCCGTCCTGCTCACCGGGCATGGGGGACTCGACAAGCTGGAATACCGCACCGACGTCGCGACACCCGCACCCAAAGAAGGTGAAGTTCTCATTCAGGTACTGGCAGCAGCGGTCAACAACACCGATGTGAATACCCGAATCGGCTGGTACTCGAAATCCGTCACTCAGGATACCGCCGCCAGCGCCAATGGCGATTTCACCCGTGACGCTGAAGACGCGTCCTGGTCTGGCACCGCCTTGAAGTTCCCGCTTATTCAGGGTGCCGACTGCTGCGGCATCATCGTGGATGTAGGAGAAGGTGTCGATCCCGCCCGGATCGGTGAGCGCGTGATCGTTCGGAACATGTTGCGAGGACCGGTCAACGGCGCTCCGTTTGCCTGCTGGACATACGGATCGGAGTGTAATGGCGCGTTTGCCCAGTACACCGTTGCCCCGTCCGTCGACACCTGGCCGGTGCGTTCGGATTGGAGTGACATCGAGCTGGCATCGATTCCTTGCTCCTGGTCTACCTCTGAACTGCTGATGCAACGCGCCCAGGTGACCGACAAGGATACCGTGCTGATCACCGGTGCAAGCGGCGGGGTCGGAACTGGCGCCGTGCAACTGGCCAAATGCCGCGGCGCAAAAGTCATCGCCATCACCAGCGAAGACAAAAAACAGGATGTGCTCAGGCTTGGCGCGGATGAGGTGGTCATTCGCGGAAGCGATCTGGTCAAGACGCTGGGCAAAGAGTCGGTCACCGTAGTGGTCGACCTGGTAGGCGGCAGTGACTGGAGCCCGCTGCTGGATGTGCTGGTCAAAGGCGGTCGCTACGCCGTATCAGGCGCCATCGGCGGGCCGTTGGTACAGCTGGATCTGCGCACCGTCTACCTCAAAGACCTGACTTTGCTGGGCTGCACCTGGCAGGACGACGCGGTGTTCCAGTCGCTGATCAACTACGTGGAATCCGGAAAAATCAAACCCCTGGTCAGCAAAGTGTATCCACTCAGCCAGATCGCCACCGCCCAAGAAACATTCCTGTCCAAGAAGTACGCGGGAAAGATCGTTCTCACCCCGCCTTGAAGTGGATGACAGCACTCTTATTACCAGGCCCAGATCATGAAAATAAAAACCATTGAAGTCTACCAATACGACTTGCCCGTCAAGAACGGCCCCTACCGGATGGCAGGGAGTGATGTTTATTCGCTGAGCGCCGCGTTGGTCAAGATCACCGCCGATAATGGCACGTGGGGTTGGGGTGAAACGTGCCCGTTGGGGCCAACGTATGCGGAATCTCACATCGACGGTGCGCTTGCCGCCTTGAAGGTAATGGCCAGCCAGTTGATTGGCACCGAAGTGACACCCAATGCCATTGCCCGCAACATGGCACAAGCACTGAACGGCCATCACTACGCAAAATCCGCAATTGATATTGCCTGTTATGACCTGCTGGGTAAAACACTGGGCGTTCCGGTCAGCACCCTGCTCGGTGGCGCCGTGACAGCGTGTATTCCGTCTTATTACGCAGCGATCATTGCTTCGCCCGAAGAAACCGCCCGAACCCTGGCGGAAAAACAAAAGGCAGGCTATTCGAGGCTGCAGGTCAAAGTGGGCGGTCGAGCCATCGAGGAGGACGTCGAGACACTTCACAGGGTTTGGGAGAAGATCAAGGGCACGGACACCCGGCTTGCTGCGGACGCGAACCGGGGCCTGTTGCAGCGCGATGCCATCCGTCTGAGCCAGGCGTGCAAGGATATCCCGTTCATTCTGGAGCAGCCTTGCGACTCTTTCGAAGAGCTCAAGGCGATTCGCCCACTCCTTTGCCACCCCGTCTACATGGATGAAAGCAGCACGCACCTGGCCGTGGCCATCGATGCGATCGCATCGGGCAGCATCGACGGTTTCGGCATGAAAGTGAGCCGGCTGGGCGGCCTGCGGGCGATGCAGGCGTTCCGCGATGCCTGTGCGGCGAAGAAAATCCCGCATACCTGCGATGACGCGTGGGGTGGCGATATTGTCGCGGCGGCTTGCGTGCAGATGGCCGCCACGGTGGACCCGCGGCTGCTCGAAGGTACCTGGATCGCCGAACCCTACATCGATGGGCATTACGACCCGGAAAACCCCATCGTGGTCAAGGAAGGACATATACCGGTGTCACAAGCACCGGGGCTGGGCATCAACGTCAACGAGAAAATCCTGAAGGAACCGGTAATGGCATTCGATTGAAATCGAGGCCTGTTGCACAAGTGGAAAAATAATAACCAAGCCATCAACAGATATAACTGCCCGCTGTGAAAAGCGAGTGCGCAGCGTGCTAGCTGCTGCGCACTCGAACAATAAAATGACTGACCGTGTTTTCAGTCGCTTCAGGGCACTCTATTTCTCGAGGAACAGGGCATGACCACCACTAAGTCGCACCTACATGACATTGGAACAATCGACGCTCAATGCGAGGGTGAGCGTGAAGTTACCCTGAAGCGCTCACTTACCGTTACCGACCTTATCGTCTATGGCATGGTTTACATGCTCCCGATCGCGCCGTTCGCACTGTACGGCATCATCTCGAATGCCTCGAACGGGCTGGTACCTCTGGTCTATGTGTTCAGCGTAGTGGCCATGATGTTTACCGCGCGCAGCTATCAATTGATGAGCCGGGAGTTTCCCGTCGCTGGCTCTGCGTATGCCTATGCAACACAAGGCCTGGGCGAGTTCGCCGGCTTTTTTGCAGGGTGGGTGGTGTTCCTCGACTACATCCTGATCCCGGGGCTGCTGGCGGTCATCAGCGGTGCCGCCATGAACAACCTGTTCCCTGAAATCCCTCGCTGGGCCTGGATCATCGGCTTTGTCAGCCTGGGGACCGCACTGAACCTGGTGGGTGTATCGGTGACGGCCAAGGTCAACAAGTTCTTCCTGCTTGGCATGCTCACGGTACTGGCCATTTTCCTGATTGCCGGTTGCCATGCGCTGTACCAGGGCAAAGGCAATGGCGCGCTGACCTTCGACACGTTCTTCAACAAAGACACGTTCACCTGGTCCGCCATTGGTGCTGGAGTGTTACTGGGCTCATCGAACTTCCTGGGGTTCGATGCCATTACCACCCTGGGCGAAGAGGTGAAGAAAGAACAACGGCACCTGCTTGGCTTCGCCGGCATGGCAACATTGATCATCATCGCGCTACTCGCTGTTGCACAAACCTGGGTCGCCAGCGACCTGGCGGCCGGCGCAGATATCAAATCACCTGACACGGCGTTCTATGACATCGCGCGGTATGCCGGTGGCGACTGGTTGTTCGCACTGACTTCCATCAGCACTGCGATCGCATTCGGCGTGCCCTGCACCATCGTTTGCCAGATGGGCGTGACGCGCATCATCTATGCCATGGGCCGGGACAAGCAGCTGCCGTCCGTACTGGGCCGGCTGAGCAAGAAGACGCGCCAACCTTGGGTGGCCAACCTGTTCGTCGCTGCAGTCACCTTGGTCATCGCCCTGCTGTTTCAGGACCATCTGGAAGAAATTGCCCTGTTCCAGAACTTTGGTGCGCTCACCGCCTTCATGCTGGTGAACATTTCGGTCGTGGGGTACTTCTGGGGCCGCAAGCGCACTGGCAACGTGCTGCAGCACCTGGCGATACCTTTGGTCGCACTGATGATCATCATTGCAATCATGTCGGCCATGCGCCCGATGACGCTGCTCATGGGCAGTTGCTGGCTGGTACTGGGTATCGTGTATTACATCGTCATGCGCTTTGGCTTCGGTCGAAGTGCCGCGATCAAGGTCTGATCGCCGCAGCGCCCCGTGCAAGGGGCGCATGAAGCTGGCGTGGTTTTACATGTCGAACGCGGTCGGTAGCACGATCATGTCGCGGATGGTGATGTTGCGCGAGCGCGTGAGCATGTACATCACGGCATCCGCCACGTCCGCTGGCTCGATCAGGCTGCCGGCCGCCAGTGCCTTCTTCAGGTTCGCTTCCGGCCAGTCAGCCAGCAGTGCGCTGCTGACCGGGCCTGGCGACACCGCGCCGACCCGCACGCCATGTTCGATTACCTGCCTGCGTACGGTCTGCACGAAGCAGTTGATCGCCCACTTCGACGCGCTGTAGGCAGGCTCCCAGGCCACCGGCATGTGCCCGGCCACCGAGCCGGTCACCACGATATCCCCCGCTCCCCGCTCGATCATGTGCGGCAGCACACTGTGTACGTTCTTGATGACGGCATTGACATTGAGGTTGAGCATGCGGTCGATGGCCGCGCTGTCGGAGCTGACAAGATCGCCCCCGACATAGCACCCTGCATTGGCAAAGAAAATGTCGAGCTGCCCCGCCGATTCCAGCACGCCCGTCAGCAGTGCCCCGCATTCCTCTGGCTGCAGCAAGTCGATACGCAGCGGTATCGCCCCCTCGCCCAGGCGCGAGCAAACAGCGGCCAAGCCTCGCTCGTCACGGTCGATCATGACCACACGTGCACCCGCTGCCAACATCGCTTCGGCGGTGGCAAGGCCTATACCGGATGCCGCGCCCGTCACCGCAGCCACTTTCCCCTCGAGTCGCATTTGCATGTCATTACTCCCACAGCCCATTCAGCATGGGCCTTGTTCTTGTTGGAAAAATGTAGACGTTTGCATTTCCGGGTCAGCACCCGGCCACCAGACTTTGGGGAGATCGGCCCCGTAATGTCAACGTCTACATTTTTTACCGCGTGTAGGATTGTTTGATCCAGGGAAGCCTCAAAGCAGTAGCCGGCCCTCTACGACAAGATCCTCCACCGCTTTGGAGGGGTCATCGATCTGCCTGAGCAGCAGGTCGATAGCGCCAATGCCGAGATGGGCCGTGCTGTGACTGACGCACGGAATGGGGTCACCATAGATATCGGCGTAGTGGACCTGGTCGATGCTGAACAAGGCGATGTCCGAGCGGCTCAGGCCTGCCTCGCGCATGGCTTGCAGCGCCCCCAGCGTCATCAGGGCGTTCAGGCCGAAAATGGCCTCGGGGCGCTTGCCGCCCAGCAGGTAGGCGCGCACGGCATCCCGTGCAGGGGCCTGGTTGTAATCGCCGTGCACCACCTCGAGCGTAGTGGGCTCGGGCCATTGCTCCAACGCTCGGCGTATACCTGCCAGCCGTGACAGGGAGATGTTCGAACGCTGTGGCCCTGCCACCACCAGCAGGTGACGCAGCCCTTGCGCCAGCAAGGCCCGTGCGCCTTGATAGCCGCTCTGTTCGTTGTCCAGGTAGACGCCGGCAAAGGGTGCCCTGGCGAGCCTGCGGTCGATCTGCACCACCGGCAGGCCGGCATGCTGCAGCTTGCTCAGGTAATCCGGCTGGTACTGATCATCGTCGCTGACCGCCGAGAGGATCACCCCCGCCACCTGGTAGCTGAGCAACGTATCGATCGCGCGCGCTTCCAGTTCCGCAGAACCGTCGGTATCGAACAGCATGAGCGTGTAGTCGCGTTTTTTCGCTTCACGGGTGATGGCCTTGATGACCTCGCCATAAAACGGGTTCTCCAGGCTTGCCGTGACCAGGCCGAACAGCCGGCTCTCGCGGTTTTTCAGGTTGCGGGCGAAAGCATTGGGGACATAGTTGAGCTCGCGCGCCACCTTGAGGATCAGCTCCAGGGTCTGCTTTTTGACTTTCTCCGGCTGATTGAGCGCACGCGAGACCGTGACGGTGGTCATGTTCACGCGCTTGGCGATATCGGTGATGGTTGCCTTGCCTGGTCTGGTCATGGGCACTCGGGTTCTGGTTGGCAGGTAATGCACGCGATGAGGCGGCAGCTAGGGGCAATTTTCGCCCGGTTGCCGCCCTCGCCACAATGCGCGCTTCGTGTTGTCAGCGGAAAAGCCCTATGGTAGGTTGCAAAAAATGTAAACGTCTACATGGATTATTAGAGGGGGTTCTAGCTGCCTTCCTTGATAGCGCCTGCTGCCACCGTCGCAAATGTAGACGTCTACATTCAACTCATACCAATAATAAGAGGTTGATCCATGACGTACGTTTTCGGTGTCGACATCGGAACCCAAAGCACCAAAGCCCTGCTCATGTCCACTGACGGCCGCATCATTGCGCAGGCATCGGTGGGCTATCAGTTCGAGCAACCTCATCCACTGTGGGCTCAGCAGTGGCCTGACGTGTGGCTGAACGCGGTGTACGAGGCGGTCGCCTGCTGTACAGCCCGCAGCCAGGTGCCAGCGGAACAGATCAAGGCCATCTGCATCAGCAGCCTCTACGGGGGTTCGGGCATTGCAGTCGATGCCGATATCAACGCACTGCACCCCTGCCTGATCTGGATGGACCGCAGAGCGATCCGTGAAGCGGACTGGGTGCGTGAACACCTGGATGTCGAAGCGCTGATGCGTATCACGGGTAACGGTGTCGACAGCTACTACGGCTACACGAAAATGCTCTGGATCAAACGCAACCATCCTCACGTATGGGCACGAACGCGCTACCTGTTGCCGCCGGGCAGTTACGTGCACTACCACCTGACCGGCGAACTGGCCGTCGACCACAGCAGCGCGGGCAATATCGGCGGCGTCTACGACATGCAGGCGCGCCAGTGGTCCGTTGAAATGCTCGATGCCCTGGGCATCGACCCTGCCTTGATGCCGCCACAGCTGGTAGCGCCCGGGGACATCGTCGGCGGCTTGCTGCCCGCCGCCGCAACCCGGTTGGGCCTGCTGCCCGGAACCCCGGTCGTCGCTGGCGGTGTGGATGCGGCAATGGCCAGCCTGGCCGCTGGCGTGATCGAGCCTGGCAACCATGTGGCGATGATGGGCACCAGCATGTGCTGGGGCTTCATCACCCCCTCCAGCGGCCACAGCCATGGTTTGGTGAGCATGCCCTACGTGCATGACAGCGCCCGGCACACCTACCGTTTCGGCGGGGCCATTACAGCAGGTGCGGCGGTGAGCTGGTTCCGCGAACAGTTTTGCAGCCAGGAACAGCAGGTTGCAGCGCAGTCCCCTGGCCTTGAGGTGCACCAGCTGATCGAACAGGCGGCTGCCACCACACCGGCAGGTGCCGAAGGCCTGGTATTTCTGCCGTACCTCATGGGCGAGCGCAGCCCGATCTGGGATGCCAAGGCCTCAGGCGCCTATGTAGGCCTGTCGCTCTACCACACCAAGGCACACCTGTACCGGGCGGTGCTTGAAGGCTTGGCATTCGCCTTGCGGCACAACATCGAGGCGGGCAGCCAAGGCGCTGCCCACCTCGACCCCGAACTGATCGTGGTGGGCGGCGCCACCGCATCGGACCTGTGGATGCAGATCATCGCCGACATCACCGGCTACCCGGTGCTGACCATCGAGCAACAGGTCGAAGCGCCCCTGGGCGGCGCGCTGCTGGCGGCGCTGGCCATCGGCGCCATCGATGACATCAGCCGCATTCGCGAGTGGCGCACCCTGCGCCCTCGCGCCCAGCCCAACCTGCAGAACACAGCGTTGTACGACCAGATGTTCGCGCACTACTGCGCGATCTACCAGGCGCTGAAGCCCACCATGCACGGGCTGGCGCACCTTGGCAGGATGGAGGAATGATGCATGACAACCTTGTTGAACCAATTGAAACGCCACAGCACGGTGGTCGTCGACACCGGTGATACCCACGCCATCAGCCGCTATGCCGCGCAGGACGTCACCACCAACCCTACCTTAATACTCCAGGCAGTCTCGTCCGGCCGCTATGACCGCCTGCTCGACGAGCTGATCGCGAGCGTGTCGGACGTGCCCACGGCGACGGCGGTCGAGCAACTGAGTGAGCGCCTGGTGGTGGCGCTGGGCTGCATCCTGCTGCAGCACGTACCCGGCAGCGTGTCCAGCGAGATCGATGCGCGGCTGTCGTTCGACAGGCCCGCCAGCGTCGCCAAGGCTCGCCGACTCGTCGCGCTTTACCAGGCGGCTGGCATTCCGCGCTCCCGCGTCCTGATCAAGCTTGCTGCGACCTGGGAAGGCATTTGTGCGGCGCGCGAGCTGGAACGCGAAGGTATCCGCTGCAATCTGACCCTGGTCTTCGGCATCGCCCAGGCGCGCGCCTGCGCCGAAGCCGGGGCATACCTGATTTCCCCTTTCGTGGGGCGTGCCCTGGACTGGCACCTGCAGGCCAACCCCGGCATCAGCTATGCCCCGGCGATGGAGCCGGGCGTTCAGCAGGTAGCGGCAATCCATGCCTATCTGCGCCGCCATGGGCATGCAACCTTGGTCATGGCCGCCAGCTTTCGTAATATCGGCGAAATTGTGGCATTGGCAGGTTGCGACCGGCTGACCATCAGCCCGCCACTCATGGAGGAGTTGGCCAGCATCCCTGGCGTGCTCGAACCTGCACTGGTTGCTGTGCCTTGCCAGGAGGCCCCGCCACCCGCGCTGAGCGAGGCCGACTTTCGTTGGCAGCTCAACGAAGATGCGATGGCGTCGGAAAAGCTGGCCGAAGGCATACGCGGCTTCGCCAGGGACCAGTGCCAACTTGAGTGGACGATCAGGCACCGGCTCGCCCGTTGAACTGAAGAGTGGGCGGTGACAGGCCTTTCACGAAAAGTGCCTGATCGCTGCTCGGCGACCGTGCGTTCGAACCCTAGTACCCCGTCATCTCCAGGTACCCCCGCCCCTGTGCGCTGCCACTGACCCGCACCGGCCCTTCCCAATAGGGGAAGCGCGTACCCATCCAGGCCTTGGCCTGCACCGCCTCGACTTGCACATCCAGTTGCATGGCGGGCACCTGCACCCGCCAACGGGTCGGCACCCGCTTGCCGTTGGCCTGGCCGTCCCAGGCCAGCGGCGTCAGCTCGATATCAGCCCCTTGTAACGTACGCACCTGCCCGTCAGCGCCAACCCAGGTGCCGGCGCGGTAGGCCTGCCCTTGGTCTTCACGCACCCGGAACAGCATCAGCTTGGCGCCACTGAGCAGGTGCAGCGAAAACCAGTCCCAGCCACTTTGCCCGGCCGCCAACGGCTGGCTGCTCCACTCCCGGTCGAGCCAGGCCTGCCCCGTGACCGGGATGCGCTGGCCGTCCCGCTCGACCTCGCCACTGACCTGGTAGAACGGCTGGCTGTAATAGTACGAAGCCTGGCCCTTGCCGGACTTTTCGCTGTAACCGCGATCGCCGTGCAGTACCAGCGGCTTGTCGCTGGCCAGGGTCAGGTCATAGCCAAAGCCCTGGCCGCTGGCACGCATCTGCAAGCGGCGGATGCTGTCGTCACCTTGCAGCGACCAGTTATTGATCCACGCCCGGAACGGCCCGGTTTCGACGCCGGCTTGGCCTATGCCGCCACGTGCCAGCGTTTCGCCGACCTGATGGCCGTTCGAGTCGGTCAGGGCGGCGTGCCCCATCCACAGGTTCGGGCTGTTCCAGCCGAGGGTTTCGGGGCCAGGGCGCAGGGCTGAGCGGAACAGTGTCCATTGCACGCCCCAGTCCCGGCCCTGGGCATCGCGCAGGTTGGCGGTGACGTACCACCATTCGATGCGATAGCCGTCGTGGGCGCCGTGGTCGCGGGGGAACACCAGCGCGGTGTCACGCGTGACCTGCCTGAAGGCTGCCGCATCGGCACCCAGGCCGGCATAGCTCCTGGCCGGCGGCGCAGCCGCGTCGCACCCGGCCAACAGCAGGCAGGCCAGCAGCAGCCAAGCTTCAACCCTCATCGGCGAACCGCCGCAACAGGTCGCTCGGCTGGCGCCGCGCCAATTGCCACAACGGCCAGGCACTGGCCAGCAGGCTGGTCAGCACGCCAAGCGCGGCCAGTTGTGCGAGCTGGCTGGCAAACACGTGCCAAGGCAGCCGCCAGCCGAATGCCTGAACGTTCACCACCGCCACCAGGCACCAGGCCAGCAGCAGCCCAAGGGGGATTGCCAGCAACACGGTGAAACCGCTGAGCATCAACGTCTGGCCCAGACTTAACCAAGCCAGCCAGCGGCGTGGCACGCCCAGCGCCCACAGCGGTGCCAGCTGCCCCAGGCGTTGCTGGCCCAGGGTCAGCTGACTGATGAACAGCGCCACGCCAGCAACGCCCAAGGTCAGGCTGTTGAGGGCGGCGGTGACGGCGAAGGTGCGGCTGAATATTTGCGTCGACCAGGCTTTCAGGCTGGCCTGTTCGACCAGCTGCGATTCGTCCAGGCTGTAGCGCTGCTGCAGGTCAGCCTTCACCGTTGCAACCTTGCCGGGGCGGATCAGCAGGCTCAGGCCGTTGAGGCTGGCCGTGGCCGCATGCCGGCGCAGCCAGTCGGCGTTGACCAGCGCATGCCCTTTCGGGTTGCCGTAGTCGGCGTGAATGCCCACCACCCGCATGCCCTGCGGCGGTTCGCCCGGTAGTTGCACTTGATCCCCGATCCCCACGCCAAGGCGCCGCGCCAGTTGCTCGCTGAACATGGCCCCCTGCCCTTTGGCCAACTGCTGCCAGGCATCCGGCGCCTGTTCCAGCAGCGGCCAGTGGCTGCGGTAGAACGGATGATCGATCACACCTTGCACCTGCACTGGCCATTGCTGCAGGCGCCACTCCACTCGCCAGCCTGGTAGCACGGCAGTGACGTCGGGGTCCTGCTGCACGTGCTGGTAGATCTGCAGCGCCTGCGTGCTGTCGCGGGGTGTGACATACAGGTCTGCCGCCAGGCGCTGGTCGAGCCAGCCAACGAAGGTGCGACGAAAGCCTTCGGTCATGCCGCCCACGCCGACGCTAGCGGCCAGGGCCAGCAACAGCGCCATCAGCGCCAGGCTCAACCCCGGCAATTGCTGGCGGCTGTCGGCGATGAACCACTGCGTCAGCGGCCGCCGGGTGCGCCGGGCCACGCTTGCGAGCAACAGGGCCAGCGCGCCCGGCAACAGCAAGGCTGCCGCCAGCAACAGCGCGGCTAGCAGGGTGAAGGCACTCGCCAGGCTGTTGCCAAAGTAGCCGCAGCCCACGGCCAGCAGGGCCAGCACTGCGCCGGCCAGGGCCTGGCGCTTCAACCACGGCACCTGGGCCAGGCGCCACGCCTGGGGTTGGGCGAGCGCCAGCAACGGCAAGCGCGCTGCGCGCAACAGGCTGTCGATGCCGGCCAGCAAGGCACCGAGCAGGCTCACGGCAATCCCCAGCAGCCACCAGAACAGCGGCAGGTGCAAGTGCCCGGAGACCTGCGCACCATACAGGCCGCGCAGGCTGGAAGCGAAATCGGGCAGCAACAGCGCGGCCAGCAAGTAACCCGCTGCCACGCCCGCCAGGCCACCGGCGACGGCGAACAGGCCAAGCTCCAGGGCCAACGCCGCCAGCAGTACCTTCAGGCTGACACCACAAGCACGCAAGGTGCGCATCAGGCTCCGCCGCTGCTCCAGGGCGAGACCGATCGCCGCATGGGCAATGAACAGCCCGACCACGAACGCCAGCAGGCCGAGCGCCGTCAGGTTCAGATGAAAGCTTGCGGTCAGGCGTTGCAGGTCAGTGTCATCGCCCGGTGCTTGAACCTTCAAGCGTTCGGCGACGGCCTGCGGCAACGGCTGGTCGGTGTCGCTGATCAGCCGCGACAGCTGCCCCGGCGCACCGAGCAAGGCCTGGGCCACGCCGATATCGACCAGCATCACGCCGGGTGCCAGTTGTTCATTGAGCATCAGCGGCGGCAACGCCTGCCCTTCGACCGTGTGCTGCTTGCCCGCCAGTTGGCGCAAGGTATCCGGCCCGACCCAGGCTTGCCCTGGTGTGCCGATGAAGGCTTGCAGATCGAAGCGCGCCGGGTCGGCACCTGCGATTGCCATGCCGGGCAGCATGCTCAGCGGTTCGATGCCGATCAGCCTGACGGTAACCGCTGGCTCACCGGCCAGGCGCAAGCGCCCCTCCAGCACCGGTGTCACTTGCCAGCCTTGCTTGCGCAGTTGCACATAGAGCGCCTGGTCGAAGCGCTGCCCGTCGCGGGCAACGAGCTGCCGGTGCGCCGGCCCGCCCAGCATGGCGCTGGCCTGGGCATAGTCGCTGCGCGCCTGGGCGTTGAGTGCCTGCACACCGGTCCACAAGGCCGTGGCCAGCCACAGGCCTGTGAAGATGCTGATGCACTGCAAACGGTGGCGCCGCCAGTGGCTGCCCAGCGCCTGCAGGGTGGTCAGCAGGTTGTTCATGACGGTTGCACCCGGCCCTGGTGCAATACGCAACGGTGCTGCAGGCAGGCAGCCAGGCGCGGGCTGTGGGTCACCATCAGCACGCTGCTGCCGGCCTCGCCGACCAGTTGCAGGAGCAAGGCCAGCACCTCGTCGCTGCTGGCTTCGTCGAGGCTGCCGGTGGGTTCGTCGGCGAGCAACAGCGCCGGCCGGCTGGCCAATGCCCGGCCGATGGCGACCCGTTGCTGCTGGCCGCCGGACAATTGTTCCGGGTAACGATCGAGCAAGGCCGCCAGACCCAGGCGTTCGGCCAGGTAGGCCAGCCATTGCGGGTCATGGCGCCTGGCCAGGCGCGCCTGGAAGGCCAGGTTGGCGGCCACGTCGAGGCTGCTGATCAGGTTGTACTGCTGGAACACCAGGCCGATGCCCTCTCGGCGCCAGCGGGCCAAGGCTGTTTCACCGTGGCCGTGCAGGGGTTCGCCGTCGATGAGGATGCGCCCGCTGTCGGCGCGGTCGAGGCCGGCGACCAGGTGCAGCAAGGTGCTTTTGCCGCTGCCGGATTCGCCCATCAGGGCCAGGCTGCTGCCGCGCGCCAGGGACAGGTCGACACCGCGCAGGACCTGGAGCGGGCCCTGGGCGGTGGGGAAGGATTTTTGTAGTTGCTCGATGACCAGCATTGGGGCTTGGCCTTTAGACTCGGGTCAGACCTTAGGCATAGCTGCTGGCAGCGCTTGTTGGCAAATGCTTGTGTTGTCTTTGAGGGCTTGCCCGCGAACAGTCCAGAACAGGCGACCTAGTTCACCAACGCATGCTGCACTTCCCCGACAGTCGCCGCCAGGCTGTTAAGGTGCAGGCTCAACACCCGCTCCACCGGCGCCTGATCCACCGGCCAGTGCAAGGCAATGCTCCCGGCCAGTTGACCCTGCACCCGCACCGGCAAGGCAATCGCCCGGATCAGGAACGGCAAGCGCACCGGATACTCCCAATACCCCTCGGTGCGCTGCCCGAAGCCCTTGTGCACATCGCCTTCCAGGTCGCGCAGCAGCGCTTCGCCCCCCATCTGCTCATGCCCAGCCAGGCGCTGCACCTCGTCCACCGCCAGCTCCTTCAGACACGCCCGCCCCATCGCCGAATGAAACAGGCTGGCATGCTGCCCGACGATCTGGCAGTTGTTCGGATAACGCTTGCGCAACACCTGCGGAATCGCACTCTCCATCACCTCCAGCCGCTCGCCGTCGAAGCACGACAGATCGACCACCAGCCCGGTGCGTTCGCTCAGTTCCAGCAACAGTGGCGCGGCGCTTTCCACCAGCTGGCGCTTGAAGCGCTGCTGGCGGTCGCCGAACAGGCGACGGGCGCACAGGCGGTAACGCCGGTCGCTCAGGCCGCGGTAGACCCAGCCCTGCTCCTGCAAGGTGGCCAGCATGCGCGAGGCCGTGGCCTTGGGCAGGCCGGTGAGGTAATGCAGCTCCTCCAGCCCCAGGGCCTGATGCTCGCCAAGCAGTTCGACGATGGCCAGAGCCCGCTCCACCGAGCGCACGCCACCGCTATCTGTCGCTGTGCCCATGTATCCGACCTCCCTGTCTGTGCGTGGATGGTCATCATGCCCAGCAAGATACGGGCCGGGCCAGCCCTTTCAGCGTGCCAGCAGACTTGGCGGCGGGCGCCGCTCCACCCAGCGGGTCAGCTGTTCATGGGCGTAGGCCAGCTGCAACACGGCATGGTCGGCCTGGGCCGGGCCTATGATCTGCAGGCCCGTGGGCAGCCCGGCAGCATTGAAACCGACCGGCACGCTCATGCTCGGCAAACCGGCCAGGGTCGGCCCGATCACCACCTCCATCCAGCGGTGGTAGGTGTCCATGGTGCGCCCGCCGACCACCTTCGGCCATGCCTCGGTTGCGTCGAAAGGGAACACCTGAGCCGAGGGCAACAGCAGGAAATCGTAACGCTCGAACAGTTTGTGCAGGGCCTGGTACCACGCGCTGCGGTCCACTGATGCCTGATACACAGCCGCGGCGCTGAGCTGCAAACCGCCCTCCACTTCCCATTGCGCCTCGGGCTTGAGCAGCGCCCGCTTGCCCGGGTCGGCATAGGCCGCCGCCAGGTTGCCGTGCACCAGGAAGTGGCGATGGGTGAGCCAGCATTGCCACAACCGCGCCTGATCGAAGCCGGGCTGGCAGGCCTCGACCGTACAGCCAAGCTCGGCAAAATCGGCCAAAGCGGCTTCGCACAGGGCCAGCACGCCGTCTTCCATCCGCAGGTAGCCGTCGTAGTCACCCAGCCAGCCGACCCGCGCGCCCTTGAAATCGCGTTGCAGCCCCGCCGCAAAGTCACGCTTGCTGTCATTGAGCGACAATGGCACCCGCGCATCATGCCCGGCCTGCACCGTCAGCAAGCGAGCCACATCGGTGACGCTGCGCCCCATCGGCCCCTCGGTGGCCAGCTGCTGCACGAACAGCTCCGGCGTCGGCCCATAGGGCACCCGCCCCAAAGACGGGCGCAGGCCGAACACGTTGTTGAACGCCGCCGGGTTGCGCAGCGAACCCATCATGTCGCTGCCATCGGCCACCGGCAGCAGGCGCATGGCCAGCGCCGCCGCCGCGCCGCCGCTGCTGCCACCGGCCACGCGAGTGGAGTCGTAAGCATTGGTGGTGGTGCCGAAAAGCGTGTTGTAGCTCTGCGAGCCCAGGCCAAACTCCGGCACGTTGCTCTTGCCGATGATAATTGCCCCGCTCGCCCGCACCCGCGCCACACTGATGGCGTCATGGGCCGGCACCTGCTCGGCGAACAGCGGCGAACCCAGGGTGGTGCGCAACCCGGCGGTGGCGGCCAGGTCCTTGATCGCCTGGGGCATGCCGTGCATCCAGCCACGGGACTGGCCACGCGCCAGTTCAGCGTCGCAGGTATCGGCCTCGGCCAGCAGCGTTTCGGCGCCGCGCAGCGACACCAGCGCGTTGACCTGCGGATTACAGCGCTCGATATGGCCCAGGTAAGCCTGCATCACCTCGCGGCACGCCACCTGGCGGGCATGGATGGCCTTGGACAAGGCCTCGGCGTCGAGGGCGACGATCGGGTCGATGGCTAGCGCGTTCACGGTTTCACTCCAAGGTTGTAGGCGACGGCCTTGCCGGCGCGGGGTGCTTCTTTCAGGCAGTAGGTGCCCAGCAGGGTCAGCAGGCAGGCGAACAGCACGTAGAACGACGGCGCCACCGGGGTGCCGAGCACCTTGCTCAGCCAGGTGACGATCAGCGGCGCAAAGCCGCCGAACACCATCACCGCCACGTTGTAGGCCACCGACACGCCGGTGGAGCGCACCTCGACCGGGAACTGCTCGGCCAGCGCGGTCGGCGCCGGGCCGAAGAAGCCGCCGATAGTGCCGCACAGCAGCAGTTGCATCACCAGCAGGCGTTCGATCGACGGCGCCGCAGCCACCCACACATACAGCGGGTAGACCATGACGAAGAACGCCAGGGTGAAGGCCATCAGCACCGGGCGCCGGCCCAGCCGGTCCGACAGTGCACCGGCCAGCGGAATGACCACGGTCATCAGCCCCACCGCGAGCATCTGCACCAGCAGCACCTGGTCCAGCGGCAGGCCGAGGTTATGGTGGGCGAAGGTCGGCATGTTCACCAGCACCACGTAGAACGACACCGTCGCACCACAAGCCAGCCCCATCGACACCAGCAGGCTGCGCCGGTGTTCACGCAGCACCTGCCCCAGGCTCGGCGCCTGGCCCTTGGCCTGCTTGCGCGCCTCGATGAACTCCTCGGGCTCTTCCATGTGCTTGCGGATCCACAACCCCACCGGGCCGATCAGCAAACCGAGCACGAAGGGGATCCGCCAGCCCCAGCTGTCCAGCGCCTCGGGCGTGCACAGGTGGGTGACCAGCGCGACCATCGCCGCCCCGGAAAACACCGCCAGGCACTGCCCCACCAGCTGCCACGAGCCATACAGGCCCTTGCGGTTGGCCGGCGCGCTTTCCACCAGAAACGCCGTGGCACTGGCGTACTCGCCGCCCGTGGCGAAACCCTGCAGCATGCGCGCGACCACGATCAGCAGCGGCGCGCCCATGCCGATGGCCAGGTAGTTGGGGGCAAAGGCGATCATGGCGATCGACACCGTCATCAGGCGGATGATCAGCTGCATCGCCGCCTTGCGCCCCTTGCGGTCGGAGTACATGCCCAGCAGCACCCCACCCACCGGGCGCATGAAGAAGCCCACGCCAAAGGTGGCCAAGGCCATCAGCAGCGAAGCGTATTCGTCGTCCGAGGGGAAAAACTGGTGGGCGATAATGCTCGCCAGAAAGCCGTACACGATAAAGTCGTACCACTCCAGCGCGTTGCCGATGACCGCCGCGACCACTTGCCGGGTACGCGACGCGCCTGTATTGGAAATCTGCATGCGGAACACTCCATCTTCTGTTCAAGTGATCGCCCAGGCGCAGCTGCGCCCGGGTTCCAGCGGCAGTCGTCAATACAGGGGAAAATCAGGCCGGCTTGAGCCAGCTCTCAGCCATGGCGCCCCAGTAGGCGGCGCCGGTCAGCAGGATGTCATCGTTGAAGTCATAGGCCGGGTTGTGCACCATCGGCCGCTGCACGCCGTTGCCGATGAACAGGTAGGCGCCCGGGCAGCGCTGCAGCATCCAGGCGAAGTCTTCGCTGCCCATCAGCTTGCGGGTGTTGCCATCGACCTTGTCGGCCCCCACCAGCGCTTCACCCACCTGCTGGGCAAAGGCATTTTCCGCAGCATGGTTGACCAGTACAGGGTAAGCCGGCCTGTGCTCGATGCTGGCCGTGCAGCCAAAGCTTTCGGCCTGGCTGACGATGATCGCCCGCACCCGCTCCAGGGTCTGCGCCCGCACCTGGGCATCCAGCGCCCGCAGGCTCAGGCGCAGCAGCGCCTGCTGCGGGATCACATTGGCCGCCTCGCCCGCCTGCAGTGCACCGACCGTGACCACCGCCGCCTCCTGGGCATCGATATTGCGCGCCACCACGGTCTGCAGCGCCATCACCACACTGGCCGCTGCCACTAGCGGGTCGACCGTCAGGTGCGGCATCGAACCATGCCCACCGACGCCCTCGATGGTCACGGTCAGCAGGTCCTGCGAAGCCATCATCGGCCCCTCGCGGAAGCCCAGGTACCCGGCCGGCAGCCCCGGCATGTTGTGCATGCCGAACAGCGCATCACAGGGGAAGCGCTCCAGTAGCCCATCGGCGAGCATCGCCTCGGCCCCACCCTGGCCCTCCTCGGCCGGCTGGAAGATCAGCGTCAGCGTGCCATCGAACTGCCGCGTCGCCGCCAGGTAGCGCGCCGCCCCCAGCAGCATGGTGGTATGCCCGTCATGGCCGCAGGCGTGCATGCAGCCCTGGTGGCGGCTGCTGTAGGCAGCGCCGGTGGCCTCATGGATCGGCAACGCGTCCATGTCGGCGCGCAGGCCCAGCTTGCGCGGGCTGCTACCATTGCGCAGCACCCCGACCACACCGGTCTTGCCGATGCCGGTGTGCACCTCGTAGCCCCACTGTTGCAGCAGCGTGGCGACCAGGGCCGAGGTGCGGCTTTCTTCGAAGCCGAGTTCAGGGTGGGCGTGGATATCGTGGCGGATGGCGTGCAGGTCGCTGGCCACGTCATTGAGCCAGGCCAGGATGTGCTGGTGTTGCTGCATGGGGAATCTCCTCGCGCGGGTGGGTCCCGTTCTTGTTGTTCGCTTTGAGATCACGACGGATAAGGCAGGTCGTGCTTGGCGACAGATAAGCGCGAGTGGGGCAGGAGTACAAACGAATGTGGTTCCATGCAGTGGAACAGGTCGAACGAAAGCTGCCAAGTCAAGCACCTGCATCAGTCAACTTCCCAGGGCTGACGCAGTCCCTGTGGGAGCGGGTTTACCCGCGAACACGGGCGCAGCTCGTGCCATGCAACCCCATTTCCACTAGCCACTCCATGGCCCGGTTACTGACTCAACCTGCCGGATATCGCTGCACAAACTCTCGAAAAACAGCCTCACTGTTCAACACCCTCGCCGAACGATCCTCAAGTTCCTCTGCCTCCTCATCATCCGTGATGGTGGCAAACAACACCGGGACGTCTGAAAATACGGTCTCGAAAAAACCCTCGTCCCGCAGCCCCGCCAATACATCGATCATCAACTGATTCAGGCGCTGCCTGAACGCCCCGAAGTCCTCGGTCGGCTCGGCCGATGCCAGGTCCCTGCACACCGCATTGAAACACCCCCCGCGCCAGGCTTCGTAAGCCCACTCCGACGAACTCCAGGTGTAATACGGCCGCAGTTCCGCACGTTCCGCTTCGGGTTCCCGTTCGAGCTTCTGCTCAAGGGCTTGCCGTGAGTTGGCGGCTACCCCCAGCGTCATTGCTCCGCTATCCGTGTAGACCGCACAGGCGTAAAACGCCTCCTCGGGGTGCGTAGCAAGCAAATCAGACAGCACGGTTTTTACTGCGACGGCGGTGTTCGCCTCAAGGGCTTTCCAGTCCATTGGGTATTTCCTCACGTGGGTAGATGCTCAGAGCTCAATTGTAAATGCCATGATCCTGGGCTTTCTGGATAAACATATCCTGCAAATCGCCCTGAATCTCCTCTCCATCAAGACGCACAATGCACTCACCCTCCAAATCACCAGGGAAATGAACACCGTCCAATGTCCCTAAGATCACAGAGGCGCTATCAGCAATCACCACCTTGAGGAATTCGACAACATCATCCCTTTGCCCGGCACTTAACAACGCAAGCGCATTGCCCGCGCGAGCATAGGCATCCTGCCCTCCATCAACGGGTCTGGCGAGTGCGTCCTTGTAGTGGTAGAAATGCTCACTGAACAGTTCGGAAAAAACAGCATCCACGAATGCTTGGTCGCTCATGGTCAACTTCCTGTCTACGCCTTAATTGCCTTCGAATAGCCCAATATAGCGCAAGCCATTATAGTACTCTTTCAATGGCGTCGAAATATTAAAACTACCATCAGAATACCAGAACATCGCATTCATTTTCACAATGCCTAGCCTGGCACACACGGCTTTGACCCTTCTCCACTCACTTGCATCGATTGCGGACTCGCCCAGCATGGCGTCACCCCCCACCAACACCGGCTTGCGTGAGATGATGCCTATGAAGTCCTCATCGTACCAGCGTTCGCTGACATCGGCACAAAACTGGCAGATCGGGTATCGAGGGTCATCAATTTCATAGTCACTTGTGTAGTCGATTTCAAAGTACTTCAGGTATTCCTCTTCCGGGCTGAAATTTCCCCGAGCCAGAGATGAACCTTGTTGAATCGTTCGACATCGTACTTATCTACGCTCTCGTGCAGTTCGTCATTCATGGCCTGCTCCTCTAGTTCCAATCAGCGACGCCAAGCAGGCTGGCACGCCAAGTTATACCATTGTGCCTTAGCAGTGGTAGACTCCAAAACTTGCAAACTGCAACAATCACAGCTCCAAAAATGCATCACACTTACAGAAGTAAATGAACGCTTCTAAATAGTCCTCGACCGTAGGCACTGGAAGCTGGCTGTTCCGATAATCAATAACATCCTGGATCATGGCTTTGTCCAATGTTTCAATCCACCCTTCACTGCCAACCTGCATGGGCAGGTACTCCGTCGAATTTGGGGGATAGTCACGGCTATCCTATGAAAATGAACCTCTTGTATCAAGTGCCCAATGGGAATTAGGCAAATAGAATCAAGAGTCTGGCATCACATCCAGCCTCTCAAAAACTTCTCGCATGCTATAGTTTTTCCAAGCATCACATTTCCTCAGTTAAGGTCATCCGGCCCAAGACTACCAAAACCCTATCATGCAACCTGAACAAAAAAGCAACCGTCAGCTTTCTGGCAGTCCATTTTTTTATTGATAAGTAAAAAGCCCATGGCATCTTTTAAATACAAGGCATCTTTAAAAGGCTCGGGAAAATCTGCGGAATAGACCTGGCAAAAAAAACTGAACCCATCAGACAACGTTGAAAATACCCGCGCGCCCTCTGGTATAGACTCGAATACCATGGACGACGTGCTCAGGCCACTGTCGGCCAATGAGATCTCGTCAAAATCGGCATGCTCAAGGGGGATAGACGGCCTAGGGGACTGAATAGACATTTCAGCGTCGGAATGAACAACGTAGGTATAAGACAGGCAACCCTTACTCAGCTGCACCTCCTCCACAGTAATCAAATCGAGAAAATAGTCATCCCGGTCATAGGTAGAAAAAACATGCAAATACCCATGCGACGGAAAATCCGCCCTGTTCAGCCGTCGCCTTGCAGCCTCGCAGTCGATGGTAAACAGGAGTAGAAGATCCTGGCCGTCAGGGTTTTTCGGCCAGACAGAGACGTAGGCCCTGTCACCCCCAAAACTAAATGGCGGCCGTTCGCCTAAGGCTGAAATTATTCTTCGCACACGCATGATTAGCTCCTGCCGGTTGCACATATTTCAAAAAGCGCTGAGGGACGTAACTGAGCCTTCACGCCAAGCTAGATAACAACGATCTGACCTTTCAGGAGCCCAACCGGCCACCTACCGGCCAAGTACAAATCGACTATCTTGGCCCACGCCACTGAATTCCCGAAGTAATTCTCTGACACATATTGACGAAATGCGAAGCAGGCCGCATTTCGGGCAGCAAAACTGAATCATGTGCTCCTGCTATGAGTGATGCGCTCGGCGCTTGCTTGATTGACTGCATGACAGCCTTGTTAACCTTCAGCTGTAGATCAGTCAGCTCCTTCGTAAACGTCGGAAATTGGTTGAACGGGTCTTCTTGAGTGGGGGATGTTGGTAACCATACAAGATTCTCTAGACGATCCAACGCCTCCTGATCATGCGGCGCGACGAATATCCTGGATACGCTTTCAACATAGACCACACCGTCCGTGACGGCTCCAGGTTCACCCATGGCGCAAAAGAAGCGCGCCTGGGCTATATCATGAATAAACTTGTCAATAGCCTGCATGCATACCCTCAGTTGCCATCACCATTGGCAAGCTCTCGAATAGCCTGCCTGATGCACTCAACATAGAGCTCTTCAAAATTCTGATAGATTATATTTTTACGCTTGGTTCTCTTGAAAGAAAGCTCTGTTTCGATGATCACAGGCTCGCCAGTAACCCCGATGTTCGAAGTATCTATGGAGTAGATAGACCCGTATCCAGAAGCCTTGATCACAATCATGGCTTCATCGGCATCACCATTGGCACGTGCGCTTTTTGTCGCAAACACCACGTTAGGTATCGATGCACCGTCCACGCCACCCCGGGTGATCCCATAGTAGGTATCACCTGCGAAGGACAACGCCCCATATTTTTTGAGGAATAGTTTGTAAGATAACGGAAATTCAAGCCCTAAGGCATTCTCAAATTCCCCGATCATTTGGTCATCAAACGCACCGGCAAATGCCGGCTCTTCGCCGCTGTCCAAAATTTCCGACTCAATAATATCTATATAGCTCATATGCCCCAAGCCCATATAGCCGACACTCACGCACTGCGAATTAAAAGCTTGGCAATTATCCTTTCTCGAGCACATTATACCTATACTTTCATCCTCGAATACCAGATATCATCCACCCTTGAGAAAAAACCTTGCAGCACGCAATACGTAGGTGTAATTCAGGAAACATAACCTAAACATCTTGAAACCATCAGGCTTACATGCACGCATGTCAAATATAAGTTTCTTGCCAATTCCGCCCGCTTTGCAAATCCCGTCCAGAAACCATAATCACACCCTTATCTACAGCAAAGGTTAGTCTGAACAAAGCAGCCAAGCCCTTGGTCTTTTTTATGACAACAGCAATCTTCTTTTGATTAACTTCAACGACTTCTACCTGATCATTTTTTTCATCATACTCCGGGCACCTTCCGCACACCAAGCTCTCTACTCTGTCGTAGTTTCTTCCGCCCGGAAGAACAAACTTTCTAAATATTTTCAAAAGATCCTCACGCATTACCTCTTCAAGATCCACTTCCGACGAATCACCACCTAAGGCCTCAATACTTTTTTGATAATATTTCACCTCCCAGTCATACATCTCACGCATAAAATCTCTCAGCGTCTTCCCAAAAACTTTACTCAGCTCAGTTACTGAATATTTTTGCACATACTCGTTCTCCACCCCTGAATACATTGCTACTTACTTAGCTGACCTCAGGCAGCTGATATCGCGCCTGCCGCCGGCGAACTCACAAGGGAGCACGGCGCCACTTTTCATCAAAACTCAATACCTCTTTCATTTTTATTTTCCATTCACTTTCGTGACACACCATATAAATTCGCGAAGCTGTTTCCGCGCCTTTGACTTGCTGCACGCGTACAGTCATACTTTTTTCATTTTTATCCAAAACCTCAATTTCGTCAGAATCGGGATCATAGGTTGCAGGCTTAGTGCATCCTAAATCCATAAGACGCCCATAGTTGGACTTATCCTTAACGGCATACTTATTCAGAATGCACTCTAACTTACAAGCATATTCTTCCTTTAAGCCTGAATCATCAACTTCCTGACCGAGGGCTTGCTTGCGCGCCTCAAAAAAACTGACTTCCCAGGCATTCATCTCATTCATGAGGCAATGAGACTCTCAACAATACTTTCTCTAGACATAACTGGCCCCACAAGTAGCATCAAAAATTGTTACGCCTTGTCACCTGAATAAACCAGAGACACCTCTATCACATAACGTACCTTGTTGAGCTTGGCGCTGTGGATAGAGATCCATGCCATTGACACTCCCTTTTGTAAAAGGTCAGCAGCCATACCACCCACAAGCAACGACTTTCAAGCAGATGGCCCTGCGACAGATACCCACGCGACATAATCAACAAACGGAAATTTTCACTGTTGATCGTAACTAAGTTCATCTAATTCATCGCCCGGCGGTGCAAGTTCAAATATCCTACTCGCCAAATCACAGATGTGTTGCGACCAGGCAACCTTGGCTACCCACTCCGGCGGCATGCTCGATACTCCGTAGAGCGCACCTGCAATCTGTCCTGCCGTGGCAGCAACACTGTCGGCATCATCGGCGAGATTGGCAGCCAGCACGATTGCATCCCTGAAATTGTCCGTATTCCACACAGCCCAGAGCGCTGCTTCCAAGGTATCCACCACATACCCGGACGAGCGAATCTGCTCACGGGATTTGTGCTTGTACTCCCCGGCATTGATGATCATTGCGCGTGGCCGTAGGGGGCGCACTCTCGGTGCCAATGCCTCTTGCTTGTCTGCCCCATTGAGCGCCAGGTGCAACTGGGCAGCGAACAGCTTGCAGCAATCCTGAACCTCCACTGCGCCATGGGTCACGCCACTTTGGGTGACGCTCTCCCACCAGCTTGCCGAGAGCGAATGACGCCTGAAAATGGCCGTAGGCGCGAGGCGTATCAACGAACCATTGCCTGCGGTCGAGGCCTCGAGATTACCAACCCAGCCAACCCCCTGTGCCTCCCACCCTTCCAGCGCTCGGCGGGTGACATTGCCGATGTCGAAGCAGCGGCCGTTGACGCTGTTCTCGCCCTGCCGGTACCAGCGCACCATGGCATCGGCGAAGGTCGCGTAGTCGAACTTGCCCTTGGTCGCATAGGTGTCCGCCAGGCACAGCGCCATGCTGGTATCGTCGGTCCACTCACCCGGCGCGAGGCGGAAAGGCCCGCCGCCGACCATGTCGCTGACATGCCCTTGATCGCGCCGCTGAAACTCCAGAGTCGTGCCTACCGCATCACCAATCGCCAGGCCCAACAGTGCGCCTTGCGCGCGGTCCAGCGCCTGGTCCGGTGATAACGTGCAGGGCCTGTCGCTCAGCCAGGCCGGCTTGATACGGGGCAGTCTGGGGGCGGCGGGCTCCAGCGTGTAGTCCATGCGCTGCTGCAATTGCGGCGACCACTCGGGCAAGAGGTCGACGTAACGCTGGACGTACTCGCTCAGCGTTGCATCCGGGCTTCTCAGGTCGATCATGCTGATTCCTTGCTGTGGGTTGCGCTCATCCATGCGAACATTCTGCTGAACACGCTACTGACTGGCAACGGCCAGGACAGGTGGGTAGCCAAAACCGAAACGATGCAGCAAGGAGCGCTGACCGTGAAGCATCATGCCGAACTCCATGTACGATCTCCAATTCTGTTCAAGCTGGCGGGCATCGGCTTGGCCCTCTGCATGCTGGCCGTGGGGGCGCTTGGCGTTTATCTGCTCTGGACTGAGGTCATCCCCATTTACGGCCGCATCTACAGGCAGGCGCCGGTGGTTGAAACACCGCTCATGTCGTTCTTCGTGGTGGCGTCGATACCCTTTACACCAATCATGGTGGTGGGATGCCTGATCGCCGCCTGGACTGGCCGCAAGTTCGACCCGCCGAAGAAGTCCTGGCTCTACGCGCTTCAGTTGCGCTCGATGCAGTTGACTATTGCATTGATGGTCGCGGCGCCTGTCGTGATCGCGGTGACCGCCGTGACGCTTTCGGCCAAGGGCTACTGGTCTTGCCCAAAGCTGCGCATTTCGGGTTCTGGATGGCAGATGTTCTGGGTGGATGATGAGCGTATGTGTTTCACGCCGGACAGCTACATCTACGATAACTGGCCATGCAAAATCGTGGGCGACAAGCATGTCTGCATCCAGGTGGATGGTCGCTAGGTGGCGGGTTTGAGGTGAGGTCGCGTTGGTGGCCCAGCTGGTGTGGGCGTCGAGGTCGTAGCGGAAATGGTAGTGCTCGCCATCGCTGGTCCAGTGCTCGACCACACGCGGTTTATCGCCCTGGGTTTCCCAGCGGCAGTGGCAGCCCAGGCCCAAGGCGTTGCTGTGGGTCACCATCAGGCCTTCGGCGTAGCTGAAGCTGCGCACGGTGTCGCCGTTGCGGTTGATCACCGCGCTGAGCTGGCCGTGTTCGTCGTAGCGGTACTGGGTCAGCGTTTCGACGGCTTGGTTGTCGACGATACGCTTGATGTCGGTCAGGCGGCCCAGCGGGTGGTCGTAGTGCAGGTGCATGCGGGTGCCGCCGGTGGCGCTGATGTCGGTCAGGGTGCCACAGCGTATGCCGCTCTGGCCGCTCAGCATTTTCCCCGTAGCCAATCTCATCCAGCCGGGTCAGATGTCCGCCGACGTTGTAGCTGAAACGCCGGGGCAGGTTGTCCACCCGCACCTCTTCGCTCAGCCGGTCCGAGGCGTCGTAGGCAAAGCTATACAGAGAGCGGAGAACGCCCTCTAGCTTGACCTTAATTGTTAAAGAACAACAAGAAGAGCCCAGAAACCATTATAGGCATGCTGTAAATCCTACCAATCCCCCGCCAAGCCTCAAGATAGTAGTTATCTCTAGGGATTGATACTAGCTCTCCTAGCCTATATAAAACATTCAGCAACGAATCTCTTTCAATCATTTCGATCGAAGCCTCAAACTCATTCACTCGAAGAACACAACGCTTAAACAACGGAAGCATTTGGGGACCATATTGAGAGCGAAATACCCCTATTCCAGCTGGTGCGAGTGTCGAGGTCGAGGTCGAGGCGAAAATGGTATCGCCCGTCTTGAGTCGGCCATGGGTTATAATTCCTATACTCTTCTGATGGATAACCACGCCAAGTCAGCATGATAAGCTCCATAATTTCACGCAATTAAATCCTCCTCCAAAATCACACCGCTAGATAAATTAAATTATTAGAAAGCGCTTCGCAAACGAAAAAAGAGCAACCTAGAGATATGAAAATCACTAACTAAATGGATGCTGCGTCCTGGTGGCGGATAAGCGGGACTGCAAACTAATTTCATTCCATCAAGAAGAGAGACAGCCAATCGCGAGGCAAAAAACCACACATGCAAAATCATAACCTCTGACTTCACGCCCTTTTACGCCCATATAAAAACGCAGCACTTCAAAACTTTATCAATTAGGGAACTCCCCCGCACAATAAAGCTCAAACAACCTTTCCACCCAATCAATATCACATGATTTAGATATAGAATCAGCCACCAACCCTATATCATCCGAAATATAGCCAGCGACATCCGAATCATAAGTCAACGCATATATTTTTTTAAATACTAACTCACGAATATTACTTACGACTTCTTCATCACCCGCAGACGAGTACGCAAGGCTTTTTAACTTCTCAAACGCATCGATCCATGCTGAGTCGAAGCTTTCCTCTTCGCGTTTATCTAACGCTTCATCCCAATCATTTATGCCGGATACAACCATCTCAAAAAAACCATCCTGCTGAATTCTGCTATTTAACTCACTCAATGAATTAACTTTCATCTCAATCCGCTCTCTTTTAGCCAGCTCTCTATTAAATCTACTGCTGCACCCGGCGTCACTCTCTCACCCAAAACATGCGTTCCGTTGGGCGAAACCACATCAACCTTGATATGATCCAAATCCTTGTAAGCCTCACGATACGCTGCGAAAAGCTGATCATCCGTACCTGTAAAGTCACCTTGCCGCGGCCCAATCGGTCCTCTTTCTGCCTCATGAAGAAGCCAATGTTCGTGCTCTGGGTTTTCACCTTTTGGAAACAGCGTTGGTCGCGTTTTATCAGATCGAGACACTGCAAAAGGTCTACCTTTTGACTTTCGCACCGACGGCACATGATGTCCAGACTTACTTACCCCCATACCTTTCTTTTCGCACCAACCCAAGGGTCAATTGCTGTGAAGGGGCTGGATACATAACGATAGAGATTGAAACCTCCATCTAAACCTATTGGATCCTGTGTAAAAAATCGTCCGACTTCAGGATCATAGTAGCGAAAAGTATTGTAGTGCAGTCCCGTATCACTATCAAAGTACTGACCTTGGAATCGTAGATTCTGTTCGACATCGCTATCGACTAGCTGCTCTACAGATCCCCACGACCGATAGGTCGCTTGCCAAACGATCTTGCCATCGCTATCTGTCAGTTCGAGCGGGGTACCAATCTGATCCGTATGGAAGTAGTAAAGCTTCTGCTCTTCGCCTTCCGCCTGATCAATCCGCGCCAGCGGCGCATAGCTACCCGGCTCATACAGGTACAAGATGCTCTGCCCTGGCGTTTCCTCCCGCAGCATCCCAAGGCCCTGCCAAAGGAAGCGCTTATGTTCGGCAACTCCGTTGACCTCAGCCTGCTTGGCCACCCGCCGTCCCAGGCTGTCGTAGCGGTACTGCCCGGTGCTTTCCAGCCTTCCATCGACGTACGTTTCCGCCCGTACCAGCCGGTTCTCACAGTCATAGGCAAAATGCTGCAGCTTGCTATGCCCCGATTGCTTCTCGATCAGGTTGCCCCACGGGTCGTAGCGGTACTCCTGATCCCGCCAATGGGTGATCCGGTTGTCCTTGAACTTGGCAAACTGCCGCGCATTGAAGTCCAGGCGGTTCGCCGCCGCGTCATAGCGGAACTCTTCGCTGCCCACCAGCGAGCCAGTATCACGGCTGCGCAATTGGCCGTTGGCTTCGTACTTGTACTTGATCTCACCGCGCAGTGAATCGCCCCGAGTTTCCTAGACACTCTCCAAGCTCAGGAAATAACGTTTCTCATACTCTACTGGAGACAGCTGCATAGCACTACTGTGCCGGCGTTTAGGGTTATAGAACATCTCGATGTAATCGAAAATATCACTTCGGGCTTCTTCACGGGTTGTGTCGGTCTTTCGTCGGATTCGCTCACGCTTCAAAAGCTGGAAAAACTCACGGCTACGGCATTGTCGTGGCAGTTTCCCCGCCGGCTTAGCTTGGCACGCAGGTGCTCTTGTGGTAGTTGCATGATCCTAGGAAATGATTTTATTACCACGATTCTTGCGTGAAATCTCCTCACCTACAAACACCAGTTTTTGTTTCGTAATTTTCAATTTAAGCTTGCTCAAAGCCTCGCGCATCCCCGCAAGTAATATCTTTGTCGAGAGGTACCATTTTTGCTTCAGGACTAAGCCTTCGCTGTGTGATAAAGTTGGCTGATATCACAGCCGCCCAGCTACGTAAAATCCGTTAAATCCTAAGGGCGGCGTACTCAATAGCCCAGTGCGCCGCTCTGGCCAATCTTCACAGCAAGCAACTAAGTTCCAGAAATATCTGTCAGACAAGTTCTTTAGACTACACGAAGTGAATTTATAAAGTCATCAAAACTCGAACATACTTTCTCTAAACGCACTTCACCCTGGACCCACAAATACACCACCCCGGCATCTTCTTTTTTCAAAGAAAGCATAAAACTGTTCCCGCCATCATCATATGCAAAAGGAACATAGCCTTCAAGATCGCTATCTTGATCTATATATTCCTGCATTAATTTCTCTATCGGTAGCTTACCAAATTTTATGGAGTTGAAACCATTTATACTGAATACATACTCATCACCTTCGACCTCGGTCGCCTCAGGGAAACCGCCATTATTCTTAAGATAAATCTTCTTAAATAGAGGAGGAAGCTTCCCTCCAGCCATAAGCTCAATCTGGGAGAAATCCCCCATATCAATACTCGATTCAGACTCTTCTAGATCTAACATGCAGTCCCTCCAATTTTTTTTGCTGCCGCCGGTTTCCTCGCAGGGAATGTATAAGACTTCCCAGTTGCTGCTTTGTACTGGGCCACTCCTCATTTATGAGGAACGCCCTGGTGAGCTCTCTGCTCCACTAGCTGCATAGTACCTTTATTAGTCTTAGGGTCATAGTCATCCAGATGGTGCCAAACATAGCCACGCGGGGTCGTTTTTTGATTCAACTCAGCGACCTTATTCGCCGCCTCAAAATCCTTGATATAGTCACCCGTGTAGTCGATTGTAACTATAGGATTGACATTAGGCTTTTTCGCATAAAGCGCATTACTACCAGTATAATCTAACCCACCACCCAGCGTTTTCGTTACACCAGAATACCCTCGCTCTGCGAGAATGCTTAATGCATCTAGCTCAAGTGGATCCACCCAAGCGATTGGGTTGGCTACGTATTTGTAAAGATTCCAGTCGCCCTTCAAACCAATTGGATCTTGACCAATAAATCGGCCTATCTCAGGGTCATAGTATCTAAATGTGTTGTAGTGCAGACCTGTATCTGAATCAAAGTACTGCCCTTTAAAGCGCAAATTTTGCTCATTTCGTTGACAGCTAAAAGTTCAACCGCCCCCCATGAACGATACGTGGCTTGCCAAACGATCTTGCCATCGCTATCCGTCAGCTCGAGCGGCGTACCAATCTGGTCAGTATGGAAGTAGTAAAGCTTCTGCCCTTCCCCTTCAGCCTGATCCACCCGCGCCAACGGCGCATAGCTACCCGGCTCATACAGATACAGGATGCTTTGCCCAGGCGTTTCCTCCCGCAGCATCCTCAGTCCTTGCCAGAAGAAGTGCTTATGTTCGACTTCGCCGTTGATCTCCGCCTGCTTGGCCACCCGCCGTCCCAGGCTGTCGTACCGGTACTGCCCGGTGCTTTCCTGCCTGCCATCAACATACGTTTCCGCCCGCACCAACCGGTTCTCGCAGTCATAGGCAAAATGCTGCAGCTTGCTATGCCCCGATTGCTTCTCGATCAGGTTGCCCCACGGGTCGTAGCGGTATTCCTGATCCCTCCAATGAGTGATCCGGTTGTCCTTGAACTTGGCAAACTGCCGCGCATTGAAGTCCAACCGGTTCGCGGCTGCGTCGTAGCGGAACTCTTCGCTGCCCACCAGCGAACCGGTGTCGCGGCTGCGCAACTGGCCGTTGGCTTCGTATTCGTACTTGATCTCGCCACGCAGTTTGTCGAGCGTACGCACCAGTTCACCGGCCGGGTCGTATTGGTAACGGCGGTGAATCGGGTTGTAGTCATGCTCCACCAGCAACGAGGTGTTGTGGTGAGCTTGCCCTGGGTCCGGTAGACCTCGCGGTGCAGGTCGTCACGCTCCATGTCGCTGATCACCTGGCCATCCAGGTTCAACTGGTGCAGGTGTCCGCTGCCGTAGTACAGGTGGTTGAGCTTGCGCCCATCCGGCAGGGTCAACGTGGTCAGATTGCTGAGCGCATCGTATTCATAATCGAGCGCGCCGCTGGGGCTCAGCTCTTGCGTCAATCGGCCTAGCAGGTCGTAGCTGTAAGCGAGCTTTTCCTCAGTAATGCCCAGCTGCTTGCCGGTGCCTGTCGGGTGGCGCTGGATGCTCAGCAACCGATCGGCCTCGTCGTACGCGAAATCTTGCCGGGCATCGCGGTTGACCTTGGCCATCAAGCGGCCAATGGCGTCACGCTCGAACAGCGTGTTGCGCTCCGGGCGCTCGCCACTTTCGCCGTAGCCGATTTCGTCCAGGCGAATCAGGTGACCGCCCTCGTCGTAACTGAAGCGCCGGGTCAGGTTGTCCACCCGTACCTCTTCGCTCAGGCGGTCCGAGGCATCATAGGCAAAGCGGTAGGCCGCGCCGTTCTCGTTGACCAGTGCGGTCAGGCGCAGGGCCTTGTCATACTCGTAGCGAATCCACTCGCCCTTGGC
>NZ_JBIVGA010000023.1:0-66841 GCF_044748405.1 Pseudomonas sp. NPDC089996
TGTGCTCCCACTCGTGCTCATGGCACCTGCGGCATTCAGCTTGTCATTCACCGCTCTCACTTCAGATTCTAATCCCCTCTTAAGACACAAGCGGCTTTAGCCGCGAAGAGGCCGGTACAGGCATTACAAAAACCGCTTTTGAATTCCCCTGATTGTCTGTAGCCTTCGGCGTCCGATAATAATCCGCGCCCGCAGAGGGCCGTGACGGCTTGCCTGCCGTCCGGCACCCCTAGCCGATCTGCCAGGGCCGGGTGATACACTCGATTTGACGCGCGCGCGCCTGCAGGTCCAGCGATCATGACCCAGATTTCCGAACGCCTGTTGGTTCAGGCCCACCTTGACGCCAAGCAGCCCAACCCGCTGACCGCCGAGCAGGAGGCCGAGTACCGTGCGGCCATCGCTGCCGAGCTGAAAGCGCAGAATGCCGTGCTGGTGGCCCACTACTACTGCGACCCGGTCATCCAGGCGCTGGCCGAAGAGACCGGCGGTTGCGTGTCCGACTCGCTGGAGATGGCCCGCTTCGGCAAGAGCCACCCGGCCGATACGGTGATCGTCGCCGGTGTACGTTTCATGGGCGAAACCGCCAAGATCCTCACCCCTGAAAAGCGCGTGCTGATGCCGACCCTGGAGGCCACCTGCTCGCTCGACCTGGGCTGCCCGGTCGAAGAGTTCTCGGCCTTCTGCGACAAGCACCCTGAGCGAACCGTGGTGGTGTATGCCAATACCTCCGCCGCGGTGAAGGCGCGGGCCGACTGGGTGGTGACGTCGAGCTGCGCGCTGGAGATCGTCGAAAGCCTGATGGACAACGGCGAGACCATCATCTGGGGCCCGGACCAGCACCTGGGCCGCTACATCCAGAAACAGACCGGTGCCGACATGCTGCTGTGGGACGGTGCCTGCATCGTTCACGAAGAGTTCAAGTCGCGCCAGCTGGCCGACATGAAGGCGCTTTATCCGGATGCCGCGATCCTGGTGCACCCGGAGTCGCCGGAAGCGGTGATTGAGCTGGCCGACGCGGTGGGTTCCACAAGCCAGCTGATCAAGGCAGCGCAGACCCTGCCGAACAAGACCTTCATCGTCGCCACCGACCGCGGCATCTTCTACAAGATGCAGCAGCTGTGCCCGGACAAGGAATTCGTCGAAGCGCCGACTGCCGGTAACGGCGCGGCGTGCCGCAGCTGCGCGCACTGCCCGTGGATGGCGATGAATACCCTGGAGCGGGTGCTGCATTGCCTGCGTAACGGGGGGGATGAGATTTTCGTTGATCCGGCGCTGGTGCCGAAGGCGATCAAACCGTTGAACCGGATGCTCGACTTTACCCAGGCGGCGCGCCTGAAGCTCTCCGGTAACGCCTGAGATTGCTGGGGCCGCTTTGCGGCCCTATCGCGACACAAGGCCGCTCCCACATTGATCGGCGCTCGCAGGACCTTGTGGGAGCGGCCTTGTGTCGCGAAAGGGGCGCAAAGCGCCCCCAAAATTGTCAGCGCCCCATCATTTCCTGAACCATGCGCTTCTGTTCCATGATCTCGCGCTGGCGCTGGTCGATCTGCGAGGCCAGCGGGAAGTTGCTGCCCGCCCGACGCTTGGCGTAATCCAGCTGCTGGATCGCCTGGTCGAAGTCCCCCACCAGCGTGAAGTACTCCGCCCGAGCCCGGTGCAGGCCGATGGTGTTGCCCGACAACCCGCGCACTTCTGCCATGTCGTACCAGACGTCCGGGTCGTCCGGCCGGCTTTTGAGCAGGCCGTCCAGCACCTTCTCGGCCTCGGCCGGCTTGTTCTGCTTCACCAGCAGGTCGGCACGCACCTGTTTGAGCGGGTAGTTGCCTGGGTACAGCCCCTGCATGCGCTCGGCGCGCTGCTGCGCATCGGCCAGGCGGTTGTTGGTGATGTCCAGGTCGATCTGCGCGAGGTTGTAGGTAATGTCGTTGGGCGCCTTGGCCAGCAATGGCTTGAGGTTTTCCCGCGCTTCGTTGAGCTGGCCGCCTTTGATCTGGGCCAGGGCCAGGCCATAGCGCGCAGCGTCCAGTTTCGGGTCTTCGTCGAGCTGTGCGCGGAAACGCTTGGCCGCCAGGCCCGGGGTGCCCTCGTAGATGAGTGCCACGCGCGCGCGTATCAGCTGGTAGCGCTGGCTATCCTCGACGCCGCCCTTGGGCGCCTGCTCGGCGCGGTTGCGGGTATCGGCGATACGCGATTCGGTCACCGGGTGAGTCAGCAGGAATTCCGGCGGCTTGGCGTCATAGCGGTATTGGCGCGCCAGGCGTTCGAACATGGTCGGCATGTTGCGCGGGTCGTAGCCGGCCTTTTCCAGGTTCTGGATGCCGATGCGGTCGGCTTCCTGTTCGTTCTGCCGCGAGAAGCGCCGTTGTTCCTGGATCGCCGCAGCCTGGGTGCCGGCAATCATGCCGATGCCCGCATCACCCGCACCACCTGCTGCCAGCACGATACCGGCCAGCAGCGCGGCCATCATCGGCAGCTGCATGCGCTGTTGGGCCTCGACGCCGCGGGCGAAGTGGCGTTGCGACAAGTGCGCCAGTTCGTGCGCCAGAACCGATGCATACTCGCCCTCGGTCTGGGCATTGAGGAACAGGCCGCCGTTGACCCCGACGATGCCGCCTGGCGCGGCAAAGGCGTTAAGCTCGCGGCTGTCGATGAGGATGAATTCCAGGCGCCGGTCCTGCAGCTGGCTGGTTTCGGCCAGGCGGTAGACAGTGGTTTCGACGTAGTCCTTGAGTTGCGGGTCGTTCAGCTGATTGACCTGGCCACGCAGCAGGCTAAGCCAGGCGCGGCCGAGGTCGTGCTCCTGCTTCGGCGAAACTATCGCGGAACTGGCGTCGCCCAGTGACGGCAGGTCGTCGGCATGGCCGGGGAGGGCCATCAGGCAGGCCAGCGTCAGCAGGGTAGGGCGCAGTAGATTCATGCAGAAGCTCGCGTCGATCAAAAGGCTTACTGTAGCCGGGTCGCGCGGAGCAGACCAGTGGCGGTATGCTAGCGGGCTTTTCCAATGACTATTCGCCCGGCCCCGGAGACGCGCCCCATGAGTGACACCCTGACCTGCGACGCCGAGCTCGACGCCAGCGGGCTGAGCTGCCCACTGCCGCTGCTCAAGGCGAAGATGGAGCTCAACCGCCTGGCCAGTGGCGCGGTACTGAAAGTCATCGCCACCGATGCCGGTTCACAGCGTGACTTCCGCACTTTCGCCCAGCTTGCCGGTCATACCCTGCTGCATGAGACGGCCGAGGCCGGTACCTATACCTACTGGCTGCGCAAGGCCTGAGCCACCCAAGGATCGTCAATGTTCAAAGTGCTTCGCGACTGGATGCATCGCTACTTCTCCGACGAGGAGGCGGTGGTGCTGGCGGTTTTGCTGTTCCTGGCGTTCACTGCCGTGCTCACCTTGGGGGGCATGCTTGCGCCGGTGCTGGCGGGCATGGTCCTGGCGTTCCTGATGCAGGGGCTGGTCAACGCGCTGGAGCGCGCGCGGGTGCCGACCCGTTTCGCGGTGATGCTGGTGTTCGCCCTGTTCATGGGCGCGCTGGCGGTGTTCATGCTGGTGCTGGTGCCGCTGCTCTGGCACCAGTTGATCACCCTGTTCAATGAGCTGCCGGGGATGCTCGGCAAGTGGCAGTCGCTGCTTTTGCTGCTGCCCGAGCGTTACCCGCACCTGGTGTCGGACGAGCAGGTGCTCCATGCGATCGAGTCGGTCCGGGGCGAAATCGGCAAGTTCGGCCAGTGGGCGCTGACCTTCTCGCTGTCGAGCCTGCCGCTGCTGGTCAACGCGATGATCTACCTGGTGCTGGTGCCGATCCTGGTGTTCTTCTTCCTCAAGGACCGCGAGCTGATCGGGCGCTGGGTCAGTGGTTACCTGCCGCGCCAGCGCAGCCTGCTGAACCGGGTTGGTAGCGAGATGAACCGGCAGATTGCCAACTACATTCGTGGCAAGGGCATCGAGATCCTGATCTGCGGGATTGCCACCTACATCGCCTTCATCAGCCTGGGGCTCAATTACGCGGCGCTGCTGGCGTTGCTGGTGGGCTTGTCGGTGGTAGTGCCTTACGTGGGCGCGGTGGTGGTGACCGTGCCGGTGACGCTGATCGCGCTGTTCCAGTGGGGCTGGGGCGACCAGTTCATCTTCCTGATGACGGTGTACGCGATCATCCAGGCACTGGATGGCAACGTGCTGGTGCCGCTGCTGTTCTCCGAGGCGGTGAGCCTGCACCCGGTGGCGATCATCTGCGCGGTGTTGCTGTTTGGCGGGTTGTGGGGGTTCTGGGGGATTTTCTTTGCGATCCCGTTGGCGACCTTGATCAAGGCCGTGCTGGATGCCTGGCCTAGGCAGGAGCCGAGCGTCTCACCGATGCTTTGATGCAATTGGGGCTGCAAAGCAGCCCCGACCAACATCAGCTTTTATGCAAGGCCTGGGCCGCTGCCAACACGGCATCCACATGCCCAGGCACCTTCACACCACGCCATTCCTGGCGCAGTACACCGTCCTTGTCGATCAGGAAGGTGCTGCGGTCGACGCCCATGTATTCCTTGCCATACAGCTTCTTCAGCTTGATCACGTCGAACAGCTGGCACAGGGCCTCGTCCTTGTCGCTGATCAGCTCGAACGGGAAGCCCTGCTTGGCCTTGAAGTTCTCGTGCGACTTGATGCCATCGCGCGACACCCCGAACACCACGGTGCTGGCCGCCGCAAAGGCGTCATGCTGGTCGCGGAAACCCTGGCCTTCGGTGGTGCAGCCCGGGGTGCTGTCTTTCGGATAGAAGTACACCACCACCTGCTGGCCCTTGAGCTCGGCCAGGCTTACGGTCTGGCCGCTGGTGGCCTGGGCCTGGAAGTCGGCGACGGGTTGGTCGAGTGCTACAGCCATGGTCGGTTTCCTTACATGGGGTTTTGTGGACGCCACGGCTCGATCAGGGCATCGAGGTTCAGGGCATCGGCGAAGTCCAGGAACTGGTCGCGCAGCCAGCTGATCTGCGTGCCGGCCGGCAGGATCACGGTGAACTGGGCGTTGAGCATGCTGCTGCCGGTCTGTGGCGCGAGGTAGGTGTCGCAGGTCATGGCTTCGAGCTCGACGCGGTGGTCGAGGAAGAACTGGCAGAGCTCGTTGATGATGTCCGGGCGATAGGCGGCGCTGACGTAAGCCACGTAGGGCAGAGCCTGCGGGCGCACTTCCTGGTCGGCACTGCGCACCACGTCGAGGGTCAGGCCGTGCTTCTTGCCCAGGCCTGGCAGCATGGCTTCGAGGCGCGCCAGGGCGTCCCAGCTGCCGCCTACCTGCAGCACCAGGGCGCTGGTCTCACCATGGCGGCTCAGGCGCGAGGTGACCACCGCGCAGCGGTTTTCGAAGGCGGCGCGGCTGAGGACGTTGGCCAGCTCCATGGGATTGGGGCCCAGGGCGCTGATGACAAGAAATTGTTCGCGGACGGAGGTGGGGGTGGACATGCAGCATTCCTAAAGCGATGAGCGGTCGGTACAGGACTGGCGAAAGCCTCCTGTCGGCAGGACCCGGGGCTCGCATGCGAGGACGTGGACGCTGGCCGGGGAGCAGGGTCGACGGCCCGGCGGGCCGCGCTGCACCGATCAAAGGGTCAAGGGTAGCGAAATAAGGCGCCGAGGGGAATGCTCCGCCCGCCTGCTTCGCTTGTGCAAGGCCGATGCCCCCAGTACCATTACCGCTCTCTTTTTCCGGCAGGAGCAGTTACATGATTGCGGGCAGTATGGTGGCGTTGGTCACACCCATGGATGCACAAGGGCGTCTGGACTGGGTAAGCCTCGACAAACTTGTAGACTTCCACCTGGAAAACGGCACCCACGCGATCGTTGCTGTCGGCACCACCGGTGAGTCGGCCACGCTGGATGTCGAAGAACACATCCTGGTCATCAAGCATGTGGTCGAGCGCGTCAAGCGCAGCAACAAGCCGATCCCGGTAATCGCCGGCACTGGCGCGAACTCCACCACCGAAGCTGTGCACCTGACCCAGAACGCCAAGAATGCCGGCGCCGATGCCTGCCTGCTGGTAGTGCCGTACTACAACAAGCCGACCCAGGAAGGCCTGTACCAGCACTTCAAGCACATTGCCGAAGCCGTCGACATTCCGCAGATCCTCTACAACGTGCCGGGCCGCACCTCCTGCGACATGCAGGCCGAGACCGTGATCCGCCTGTCGGCCGTGAAGAACATCATCGGCATCAAGGAAGCCACAGGCGACCTGGTCCGCGCCAAGGCGATCCTCGACGGTGTCAGCAAAGACTTCATCGTCATGTCCGGTGACGACCCGACCGCCGTCGAGCTGATCCTGATGGGCGGCAAGGGCAACATCTCCGTCACGGCCAACGTCGCCCCGCGCGAAATGGCCGACCTGTGCGAGGCCGCCCTTGAGGGCAACGCCGAAAAGGCCCGCGCCATCAACGAAAAACTCATGCCGCTGCACAAAGACCTGTTCTGCGAAGCCAACCCGATCCCTGTGAAGTGGGCGTTGGTGGAAATGGGCCTGATGCACAAAGGCATTCGCCTGCCGCTGACCTGGCTGAGCGAAGGTTGCCACGAAAAAGTCCGTACTGCCTTGCGCCAGTCCGGCGTACTGGTTTAAGAGGAAGTACACCGCATGAAGCGACTGGCTGGTCTTTCCGCGCTCGCCCTGATCATTTCCAGCACCAGTGGGTGTGGCTGGCTGTGGGGCGAGGATGGCTATTTCCGCGACCGCGGCAGCGATTACCTGCAGGCGCACCCGACTGCCCCGATGCAGCTGCCGCCGGACGCCGGCAACGTCAAGCGCCTTGACCCGTTGCTGCCGATCCCGCGCAATGTCGCCGACGATCGCGCCACCGGCGAGTTCGAAGTGCCGCGCCCGCAACCTCTGACCGCTGGCGCCGAAGCCAGCGATTACACCTTGCAGCGCAGCGGCAACAGCCGCTGGGTCCTGGCTCAGCACTCGCCGGCTGAAGTCTGGCCAGTGGCTCACCAGTTCTTCGAGGACAATGGTTTCCGCATCGCTGATGAGCGCCCGCAGACCGGTGAATTCAACACCACCTGGCAGCGTTTCGACGAACTGTCGGCATCGCTCGGCCAGCGCCTCGCGAGCGCCGCCAGCAGCGGCGACAGCGAGGTGCGTGTACGTGTGCGCATCGAGCCCGGCGTGCAGCGCAACACCTCCGAGGTGTACATCGTCAGTGTCGAGCGCCCGGCCGGCAGCAGCGCCGACACCGCGTTCCCGGCCACTTCGGCCAACACCGGCGCGGATGCGCTGCTGGTCGACGAAATGCTTGCCAGCATGAGCCGCAGCGCCGAGAAGGGCGGTTCGGTATCGCTACTGGCCGCGCGTGATTTCGACGCCCCTAGCCGTGTCAGCCTGAGCGAAGACGGCAGCGGCAACCCGGTGCTGTTCCTTGGCTCGGACCTGGACCGGGCCTGGTCCGGTGTGGGCCGTGCCCTGGAGCAGGGTGGCCAGTGGCGCGTCGAGGACATCAACCGCAGCCTGGGCCTGTACTACATCAACCTGTCGGAAAAGCCTGACGACAAGCAGAACGAGCCTGGCTTCTTCAGCCGCATGTTCGGCAGCGAACCGACCAAGGAAGAGCGTGAAGCCCGCGCCGAGCGTTATCAGGTACGCCTGAGCAAGGTCGGCGAGAGCGTGCAGGTCACCGTCGAGAAGAACATCAACACCGTGGCCCCGGCCGATGTCGCCCGCCGCGTGCTGAGCGCCATTCAGGACCACCTGGGTTAAGTGCGCTTCGCGGTACTCGGAAGCGGCAGCCAAGGGAACGGCACGCTAATCGCCAGTGGTGACACGTTCATCCTGGTCGATTGCGGGTTTTCACTGCGTGAAACCGAGCGGCGTCTGGCGCTCCTCGGGGTTTCGGCGGCACAACTGAGCGCCGTGCTGGTGACCCACGAACATGCCGACCATGTGCATGGGGTGGGGTTGCTCTCACGGCGCTACAATGTACCGGTCTACCTCAGCCAGGGCACGTTGCGCGGCATGCGCAAGCCGGTGGAGGTGGCCGGTTTTCTCGCTTGTGGCGAGCGGCTGCAGATCGGCGGGCTGGAAGTCAGCGCGGCACGGGTCGAGCACGATGCCTACGAGCCATTGCAGTACGTGATCAGCGACGGTCGCCGGCGTTTCGGCATGCTTACCGACCTGGGCTCGTACGATGCGCTGCTGCTCGAACGCTATCAAGGCCTGGACGCACTGCTGATCGAAGCCAACCACTGCCGCGACCTGCTCGCGCGGGGTCACTACCCGGTCTTCCTGAAGCAGCGGGTGGGTGGCATGCAAGGGCATCTGAACAATCATCAGGCTGCGCGCCTGGTGCAAGAGTTGGGCTGGAACAACCTGCAGCACCTGGTGCTGGCCCACCTCAGCAGCAAGAACAACCTGCCACATTTGGCGCGCCAGTGCTTTGTCGACACCCTCGGGTGCGACCCGGACTGGCTCCAGGTGGCTAACCAGGAACACGGGCTCGACTGGCGCGAAATCGCCTAGCCCAACACCTCAGCAAGCGGAGCCCAATCATGGAAAAACGCGAAGAACTCTACCGCGGCAAGGCCAAATCGGTTTACAAGACCGACGACGCCGACCGCTTGATCCTGCTGTTCCGTAACGACACCTCGGCGTTCGACGGCAAGCGTATCGAACAGCTCGACCGCAAAGGCATGGTGAACAACAAGTTCAACGCCTTCATCATGCAGAAACTCGAAGAAGCTGGTGTGCCGACCCAGTTCGACAAGCTGCTGGGCGACAACGAGTGCCTGGTGAAGAAGCTGGACATGATCCCGGTCGAGTGCGTGGTGCGCAACTACGCCGCCGGCAGCCTGGTCAAGCGCCTGGGTGTGGAGGAGGGCATCAAGCTGGAGCCATCCACCTTCGAACTGTTCCTGAAGAACGACGAGAAGGGTGACCCGTTCATCAACGAATCCCACGTTGTCGCGTTCGGCTGGGGCACCGCCGAGCAGCTGGTGGAGATGAAGAAGCTGTCGCTGAAGGTCAACGAAGTGCTGAACAAGCTGTTCGATGACGCAGGCCTGCTGCTGGTCGACTTCAAGCTGGAGTTCGGCGTATTCCACGGCCAGATCGTCCTGGGTGACGAGTTCAGCCCGGACGGCTGCCGCCTGTGGGACAAAGAAACCCGCAAGAAGATGGACAAGGACCGCTTCCGCCAGGGCCTGGGTGACGTGATCGAAGCCTACGAAGAAGTTGCCAAGCGCCTGGGCGTGCCGCTGTAAGCGGCACGTTCACGCAAGCGCCTGATACCACGCGATTTTTTTTGAAAAAAGATTTGCGTTTCAAGAAAACGCTGGTATGATGCGCGGCATTGGAGAGATGCCGGAGTGGTCGAACGGGACGGATTCGAAATCCGTTGTACTGGCAACAGTACCTAGGGTTCAAATCCCTATCTCTCCGCCATATTGTAAAAGTCCTTATAAATCAATGATTTACAAGGATTCGAAAATGGCGATTTGTAGCAAGGTTTTGTAGCAAAAACCTGACCTGCAGATCGCCATTTTTTTGTCTGTCGTTTGCCCTTCCTGCTGTTCGTCCTGAGCGTCTTTGGCCACTATGCCTGTCTATCCCTATCTGATGATGTTCTGGAGTCTCTGACGAGCCTCTAAGGCGTTCCCCTGTCCGATTTTGGATCAAGGCCGCCAAAGGTGCGGGGACTTGTACCCGTGGCTTTGGCGACCAGCTGATTGTCTCGGCTTCTCCTTGGCCATCTGACTAGACTCCGTTGGACGGCTGAATGGTCGGAAACCTGCGAAAAATGGGAAGGAGATAAGCCTATTTCGCTCAGTTAAACGCGGGGTAGGTTCCAGCTCTCATTGGGTGAGGGCAGTAGGTCGGGTCAAAATAAACGAGTGGCATTGCATTAAAAACAGACGTTTTGATTACGGCCGTTTTCCCCGAGTCTCCCGGGGTATTACTAAGATCGAAGTCATCAATGCCCACCTCGCCGACCTTAACTTCCCATATCCAAACTGTATTTCCACGAGCCGACTTGCCACGATTGAAAGCACCGTGTTGATCGCCTAGGACGTATCTGAAAGTTATATAAGTGCCGGGCTTTGGGAGATGCCCTTTAGGGCGATTTGTCTCAAGAGCCATCTTGAGCTCAAGATTTCTTGCATTGTGTCGTTGTGGCAAAAGGTCCGGATAGTGATGCGGGCGATTTCGAAGGTACATTCCTTCAGAAGCCTCGGCAATGGAGCCGCCCACTATATTTCCTACCATCGAGGAAAGATTTGCTAACTCTACAAGCCCACCTATAGGAGCGAGTCCACTTGCTACTAATTCAGCATCAATTGTATCGAGTGTGTTGTAAGTATTATGTATCGCCTGTAACAACATAGAGCCAGTTAGTCCAGTATAGAGCTCTAGGGCATCCAAATTTCTAAGGCACTGGGTTTTTTCGGCCCTTACAGCCATTGCTAAAAAAGCATCGTGCTCGTTTAATTTACCGCTCTCGATAAGTTCGGCCTTGAGTAAAAGCTCCGAAAGCTGGAAATCCAAAGCTTCCGATATATTTGCAGCGATACTAAGGGTAGGTTGACGTTCGCCACGCTCAAGCAGGCCAAGAGTAGTCCTATGTATACCGGCTCTATCTGCCAGAGCCTCTAAACTTAATCCTTTTGCTTCACGCAATTGCTTGACTAGACGGAACAGAACGTCAACTGTACTACGCTTTGGTTCATCCATACCGCATCACCATCATCATACCGTTTATGTGGTGGCATTTTGATCCAAATCATGATCTTGGGGTAGGAGACTATTGTCTCCACCGGGAGTGCGTGGTATGCTACCGCCACACTGGAGATTGCTAATGAAAGTTTTAGACCTATTTTGTGGTACAGGTGGTTTTTCTCACGGCTTTGAGCTCACTGAGTTAGGATTCGAGACCGTTTTTGGAATTGATGTACTTCCAATCGCCACCCAGACATTTAACGCTAACAGACCTAACTCATTAAGTGTCTGTTCAGACATTAGGAAGATAAGACGCTCCGAGCTTAGCGATAAATTGAAGCTGAAACGTGGAATGGTTGATGTGATTGTGGGGGGGCCACCGTGTCAAGGGTTTTCTTCTATCAGGCCATTTCGCTCAAGCAATGATGATGATCCTCGTAATAGCTTATTTGAAGAATATGCGTCGTTTGTGAACTACTTCCGGCCTCCTGTTTTTGTTCTTGAAAACGTAGTTGGTTTAGCAACACATAAGGATGGTTCAACTGTCGCTCTGATGGAAGAGTGCTTTAAAAGTTTAGGATATGACACTCAGTGGCGTATCTTAAATGCTGCTAACTATGGTGTTCCTCAGAAAAGAGAGCGTCTAATTATGATAGGTGTGGAGCGTGGAGGGAGAATAGAGTTTCCTGATACGACTCACAATTTTTCTGGGGCAACGATTAGTGTCAAGGACAAACGTCGAGTTCATGCTCCAACGTATGACCTGTTTAATATGAAAGAGGAACGACTTAAGCCTGCTGTTTCTGTCATGGATGCGATATCTGACCTTCCGCCGATTCAATCTGGCGAAGAGGCGAAGCGTTACACTGAATCTCCTCGTAATGAATATCAAAAGCTCATGCGTCGTGATGTAAAAGATGAGCTAAGCTTACATTTGGCTACAGCTCACTCTAAAAAAATGCTCGAAATTATTAAGCACTCGGGGAAAAATATTAACTGTATCCCCAAAGGAATGGTGACGAGTGGATTTAGTTCCTGTTATTCACGACTTGATGCTGATGAACCTGCAGTAACTATAACAGTGAATTTTGTGCATCCCGCCTCAAACAGATGTATTCATCCGGTCCAAAATAGAGCACTAACCCCAAGGGAAGGGGCTAGGCTGCAGTCTTTCGATGACGCCTATGTATTCTGTGGTAACCGCTCACAGATTACTAAGCAGATAGGAAACGCAGTACCGCCTTTGTTAGGTAAAGCGATTGCTGGTTCAATTGCTAAGCTTTTTTAAAATAGTATTAAGTCTAATAACCATATAGGGGGCTTCCGTTATGAGGCCCTTTTGAATAAAAATCTATGAGCTTTATAATGAAAGCGGATCTGTGGTTGAGGGTCGCAGGCAATGGTTCGGGGATATATCTTTGAACCTATGGTTGCTTAATTTTGGTGAATGAAGAGCGGCTGTTCATACTCTGCAAAAGTATAAAGAGTATTCGTGCAGCATAAGGTATTGATTTTTATTTGATGTGGGAGAGCGGTATATCCGCAGAGCATGGTTTTAGCTTTGAGGATATATGTATGTATTATGTGGCGTTATACGGCAGGTTTATTTTTCTGGTCGCATTTCTTCGGTAATACGTTTTTTGTATTCTTCTGCTTCCGCATCAATTTTGGTTTTGGCTGCTCTCCAATGTTCTTCATAGGTCCCTCTGTATCGCTCGGCTACTGTTAGTGCGGTTACGTCAAGGTTTTGCTGTTTTATCTTGTTTCCGGCTCTTCCGAACTCTTTAATTAAAACATCATTTGAAATTGATTTGCAGCCAGATAACTCCGCTATGAGCTTCTTGGCGAGACTTGATGTTAGTCTTAAGTCGGGATATTCCTCCATCTCTATCACTTTTATAAAGCTGACTAAGAACCTTTGACGCTCTCGTCGCTTGAAGCCTCCAACCATGCCGCCTATCTTTCCTGCTATTTCTGCTCTTCTCATATCTTCTCCTATGCTGTTTTAAATACAAATAACATAGGTTTCTAATAAGTCAATACTTCAGGGATATATCTTCGAACTATTACGCTGGTGTTTGGCGAACTGTCAATCGGAGGCAGAGTTTTTAAATTTCAATTTTTGGGGTGGCCTACCCCTCACGTTCAATCTTGAAATTAAACTGGGAGAGATTTTTGAAATGATGAGGTGATTTTTTAGGTGAAGTTAATTGCAGATATCAACTAAGTAAAATGCGATAGGGTAGGACCCTAAATTCGAGTAAGGTTGGATGATGAAAATATTTTTGTTTTGCTATTGACAACGATTTTTCCCGTAGTTAAGCCATAAATTGATGGTCAAGGAAATCGAATTGTCAATTATTTGATATAAAGTCATAAAAAATTTTCAAGATTTTTTTTGAAAATAGCATTTTAATGCCTGTCGTTCGGATGGATCGGTTTTGATCGAAAAATGTCTATTTTGAGTTTTGGACAAAAATAGAAACTTGGTGGAAATTGGTTTCGGTTGCTGTGGTGGGTTGTCCTATGGGATTTGATATGTATGTATACATACATATAGCTTCGGGGATATATCTCCAAACCTATGTAAGCTATGCGGTGGGGTAGTGCAAAATTAAGGCATCAGGGCGTGTCTTTTATTTTGGGTGGGAATTTGTATCGCTTGAGTGAGAACGGCCCCGTTTGCCCCGTTTCCGTGAGTTATACGGCTATCGAGGTGTCGGTGGGTATGTACGTGGGTGTATATGGGTAGGAATGGGAGGAAAGGAGGAGGGGAAGGAAAGAAGAAACACCCTCACCGGGTGCTATTATCTGATATAGGCTTTTGCACTAATTATAATACTATGGTTTTCCTTTCCAGTAGAATACAGTTCTACGGCTTACTTTTAGCTCTCGCATTACTTCTTGTACGGATGCCCCTGATGTAAGCATATCAATTCCCTTCAGTCGTTTGGATTTTCCATTGAGTGCCCCTCTAAAAGCCTGTATCTCGCTTGTGTGGGTTCTTGAAACATAATCGTCAAAGGTGCCACGGTTAAAGTTTCTATGCGTCCACTTCGCTACGCTCTTAGCCGTGTGTCTAACTTCGGATATGTCCAAGGGGGTGGAGAAATTGACGTTGTAGCCAGTGGCACGGTCGAGACAAGCGTTTAGCCATTGGTTGTAATCAGGCCAGCCCTGACGGATTGCTTTGTATGCCCATGCCCTAAGTTCATCGAAAAGCATACAGTTGCGACCTAATCCATAGTCCTCTACTGGCTTCTCTTTGGCCTTTGCAGGGGTGAGATCAAGGTAGTCTGCGAGGTCGTCCAGTGTGTAGGGGGTGGATTCCCATTCTTGGACGATCCAATGTGAATTGATCGGGTTCTTGCAGATCAAACCGGAATAGCCTCTATCGGCTCCCAGTAGGTGACACAATGCTGCCTCGATGGCCGCAGCGTAGCGTAAAGGGGCTGTTTTACCGTCGATTGCGGTTCGTATAGGGGTTTGTAGCAGGTAGAGCAAATGGGCGTGTCCATTAGCCGGATTTCGAGCGATTAGGTTGGGTGCTGGTGCTCCAACGTCATCCCAGTGCATTCCGGCGTTAGATTTATCGAGGTCGAAAACTATCCAGTATCTATGAGTTGGCCCGTTCGGTTGGACCAGTCGAGCAAGTTTTGCTTTGTCTTTTTTATTGATTTTTAAGCCGCTGATTAAATCGTCAGTGTGATAAGGTCTATTTGGTAAGTAGTCCTCAAATAATTTTATGCATCCCATCGTTATCCTCTTCTAATATTGAGTTTAGAAAAAGAAAACCTTGGGAGATGACTTGACAATGTTTTATTTGGTGATTAAATGGAGGTGTAAGTTTTATAAAATATTGTTAGATGTATCTGTTGCCACCTTCCCCAAGGTGGTTTTCTTTTTCTGCTCCTTTCAAGTTGCCATACTTTAGAGGTTTGTCAAATTTGGATAATAAAAATCCCGCTTTCCAGCGGGTTTTTATTATCTGATGGGTTTGACTATTGATACGGGTCATAAGGGTCTTGGAACGGGCTTGGTGGCTTAGGCTTGAGCAGTCTTCTCTTTCTTGCCTGCTTCGCCTGCTCGGCTTCTTCCTTGTCGAATTCAACGACTTGTTTACTTGTGAACGTGTCGGTTGCCCAAAGCTTTACTTTATCAGAAAAACCTAATGCTGCTTGGGTATGGTCTAGACCTTGTTCTTTTAGCTGTTCTGCTACGTGGAATAGATAGTCCTTACGTTTCTCTGTGCCTAAGCGACTGGCCATTTCATAGGTGTTTTCTCGTAATCTTTTGTAGTATTGCTCTGGGTTTTCGTCGAGCCTACGGGCCTCAAGTAGTCGATCTACCAGAATATCAAAGCGTTTCATCAATGGTTCAAGTTCTTCCTCGTAAACCTTGATAGCATTCTCTAACACTGATTTTCGTTCGGTGTCTTCTTTGATTTTTCTGCGTAAATCGTTTAATTCCTTTGTCATTTTCTCCTTCATGGTTTTGAAATTTGTAGATAATTCCTTCGTTTTGTTGGTTTTCTCGCTTATTTCGTCATTTAATTTTTGTCTGTGATGATTAAGCTCATTGTTTTCTTTTCTCTGCTCATTAGCCTGTGTTTCCAACGTCTGGATGGTTGTTTTGTAGGTGTTTATTGTGCCTTGAAGGTCTTTTATCGTCGTGTTAAGGGTGACGGCAGTGGCCTTTTGCTCGATAAGTTCTACCTCCTTTGTTGTTAGTTCTTGCTCCAGTTTTTCTATTTGTCTGATGTAATAATTGTGGCTTCGCTCACTTTTCGGTTTTTTTGCTTCCTGTTCAATTTTGTTCAGATGTTCTTTAGTTTCCTTGGATTTAGGTAGGAATTTGGCTTGCAAACCATATGCAGCGGCTAAACCATTAAAGTGCTCATAGAAGGCCGCTTGCATGACTTTTGACTTCCATGATTCGCGTTCGCGGATAAATCTATGGTTTTGCTTTTCTTCGGTGCGATTTGGGAGCTTGAAATCTTCTAATGTCGGTGGTGCGGATATCTTGTCAAGGCGAGCCTTATTTTTCGCGTAATATTGCGATGCGAACTCAAACTCTTGAACTGAAAAATCATATTTCCCAGTTTTAGTATTTTGAAGGTCGAGAAAGGCGTGGACGTGGTTTGTCGTTTCATCCAAGTGACTGAATGAAAATAGAAGGTCATTGTTGGGAAAATTCTTCTGGTAGAACTGGTGCAGTGCTTTCTGCAGTAAGTCAGTGTAAGCCTTGGTTATGGCCAGCTTATTAGGTTCAGGGGTTACAAGGATGATCTCTTTAACCCTGTTGACCGTCCTTGATACGGCTCGATCTGGGGCGTTTTGTTCGATCTCTTGCTTCTTGGTGGTGTAGTTCTCTAAGAGGTCGATACGCTGAGCTATACGGCTAATTTTGTGCTGATTGAGTAGGGCGGCGTAGTCTCCGACTACCAGCGGCCTTTCTCCCTCCATTACAGAGGTGACATATTCTTTTATCTCGGTTGGTTCGGTTGCGTTGATGAATTTAATCAGCTTGGATTTGAATTTTCTCAGTTTTTCTTTTTCTGTGGCTATCTCATCAGACGCTTCTGTTGCTTTGAGTTTGGTTTGTAACTGGTCATTAAAATCGGCCAATAATTGTTCTGCCAATTCCCTTGTTAATACCTGCTCAATGCCACCTACAATGGCGATATTGGGGTGGTCAGGATTGGGGTTGAATTCGAAGTCGTCATACTCGTTTTGGTCGAGTCGAAGCGAGTGTCTTAAGGAGCTTTCTAACCCTTTCAGGTTGGAGTAATTTCGATCTCTTTTGGTTAATGTGATGGTCTGCAAGTTGGTATCATTCATTTTATCCTCAGTGGTGGGTTGGTTTTTTGCTTTTTGCTTTTGCTTCTGTCCTGCCGACAAGGCACCTGCGTTAATCGTCACATCTTTTGCGTAGCAAAAGTGGGATGATTAACATAGCAGGTATGTTTTTAGGGCTTCTTTAAAAATTTGGACTATAGACTGTTATTTAATCATATAAAATACGTTTATCAAGTATGGTAATCCTGTTTTTGAGGTCGTGCGTGTGATGCGTGCGTCATGCGTAGGCGTGTGCTCGTGTGTGCGTATTGGCCAACATACTGATTTGATATCTATATAAGTGATTTCAAATAGTTAGATATCTATATATGTTGTTAGCAATAATCGTGTGCGGGTGTGCGTGCGAGCGTAGCAATGCACGCGAAGGGAAGGGATTTAAAGCACTTCTGATTTTAAAAGGGCGTTTTTATGTGTAACGCCCCTGAGATTTAATGAGTAACCCCTTTGGGCTTAAATCTTCACTGGATAATTTAGTTTGGAAATCGCAACGTGCTTTTGTTTAGGGCTTGGGCCTTCGGAATATACATCGAAGGTGACGGTTCCTGTCTCATGACCAACGATAGCCGCAATCATCACACCGGGCACGTCTTGACGTTGTAGCTGGGTAATGACTGTTTTACGTAGACTGTGGAAAACGAACTGCTCTGAGTAACCGAGAGCGGTTTTTAAACGACCGAATTGTTTACTGAGGGCGTCTGAGCGATTCCCATACTTGTTTTTTCCCGTGGATGGAATCAAGAAACCATCTGTTGACTCATCGGAGAGACGTTTGATGATTTTTTGAATTTGGGGATGGATAGGTACGAGTCGTTCGCTAGCGGCTGTTTTACCGTAGATATGAAGGCACTTCACTGACTCTTCCGTGACTATATCCTTCGTTTCAAGCTGGCAAAGCTCTTCGATACGTGCTCCGGTATATGCACCGAGCAAGATAAGATCGGTGAGTGTTTCACGGTTTTTAGTGGCTTTTGCACCTTCGTAGAGCTTTTTAATGTCTTCTAGGCTGAATGCCTTTCTATCTATTGAACCATCGCCACGTTTGCTGCGGTTGACCGGGAAGTCGTGCTTTTCGAATGGCGATTGTTGATCTCGATAGAGCTTCTTGAAATTTTCATCGTGTTTGAGTGCCCATTTCCTAAAGCTGGACCCTGCGAATAGGTATTGCTTTTTAGTCTTGACGGAGAGGCTGAGCGTATCAAGATAGGTGGCGATGCTCTCGTGGTTGAGGTCGCGTTGCTCGGCCTCAAGCCAAGAACCTATCATTTTTAAGCGATTAACTTGGGTATCTACTGTCTTTTGAATGATACCCTTGGTATTGGTCTGATAGGTCTCAAATGAGGCTATTCTGTGAGTTGTGATAGGGGATTTGATTTTGTAGTTGCTTGGATCGTCGAGAATGGAGCGGATTTCATCGATATTGGTGATGCTAATAGCATGTCCTGCGGTGATACTGTAATGCTCGACGGTTTTATGTAGCTGGGTATAATCATTGACTCGCTCAACCTTACGTTCGAGCGGGATGTTTTCCCCCACTGCATACCATTTGTCTATAAACGCCTGATATTCAAGGAAGGGTTTTTGTTTGTATAGATCAATGTTGGCATCTTCTGGGCTTTGCCATCCATAGCATTGGAGCATTACGTCGATGATAAAACTACCGAGTTCGTCCAACGCGGCCTGAGTGAATCTTGGGTCAACCTCGTTGCCCTTCTTAGGCATGACAAGGCTTATCAAGGCGTTTTCTTGGCTTGTGGCAATCATATTGGCGATGTTGTAGGACGTTTCTGGCAACTGAGCAGGGATAGGCGCTGCAATGCGTTGCCGAGCGGTAGCGATGGCTTGCTTCCACATGTGGAGAAACGCCAATTTTTTCATCTGGGCTTCTGGCTTGCTGCCTGTTTTGAGCGATTCGGTGAACTCGCTTCGGTTCAAGACGTGCCGAACGTCCTTCGGGACGCTTAGCCTGACGTGCCATGTGCCTGACCGTAATACGAGGTTTTCGCTTGCCATTCTCGACCTTGCCCGGTGGGGTTTTGTTGCTGGCAAGGTAGCTGGTTTTTGGCAAAATTTGTAGCAAAAATTTGTAGCAAAACTGGCTAGAAGTGCCCGCATCCATTGAGTTTAAAGGGGTAGATGGTCGATATCGGAAAGTCCCTATCTCTCCGCCATACATCGAGAAGCCCCGCTGATTTAGGTCAGCGGGGCTTTTTCGTTTCTGTGTTGTACTCGAAGGGGCCGTGCGCATTTCCCCATCCAGAAGAGAACACCACCATGAGCATCACTATACGCAGCGAAACCGTTGAAGACATCGACACCATCACGCAGCTGACCACGGCAGCTTTCGAACACGAAGAGCATTCGAGCCATACCGAGCAATTCATCGTCAGTGCACTGCGCCGCTGCGGGCAGCTCACCGTCTCGCTGGTGGCGGTAGAGCATGGCGAAATCATCGGCCATGTCGCTATTTCCCCGGTTCGGATTTCATCTGGCGCAACGGGCTGGTTCGGGCTAGGGCCGATCTCTGTATGGCCTGAGCGGCAGGGCCAAGGTATTGGCTCCGGCCTGATGAAAGCTGCTCTGGATGAGTTGCAACGCCTCGGCGGCGCTGGCTGCGTGGTGCTGGGGGAGCCTGGTTATTATGGCCGCTTCGGTTTCCAAGCCCATCCGGAGTTGGAGCTGCCTGGCGTACCTCAGGAATACTTCCAGGTGCAGGCATTTGCCTGTGAATTGCCAACAGGTTCTGTGCAGTATCACGAGGCGTTCGATGCTATCGAGTAGGTGAGCTGCCTGTATATCTGAACGTTCTTGATTGCGAAGTCAGACTCGCGGTTCACACCTGCATCCGGGAGTAGCTCATGAGTTCAGAGGCCTGTTCGCGGGCAGCTTGGCTGGGGATGCCGGGCTCGATGCAGAACAGGGGCGGGGTGTTGTTTTCGCCTTGGTAGAAGCAGGTTTTGCCTACGGGGTGGGGCCGGAGCCTGCAGCACATCACTTGAGCCTCAGTGCAGTGTCCGAGGCTCGGCCGGCAGGTGAGCCAGGTTTTGGCAGGGTTAGGAGTATGATTCAGAAGCGCCCTACAAGGCATGGGAAAAATCTGAAGTGAACATGTAAGAGGACGTGTATCCCGCTCTCATTCAAAACGTATTTCCGTGTGGCCCGCCTTTGCGAGCCTCGCCACGGGGCGATGCGCTTTATTTCAACTGAACGTCTTGCCTTGTTGGTAGAACGGGATCGACTTCAACCCCTCGACCGCCTTCAGCGTTTCCGGCGAGCGCTCGCGCAGGGTGGAAAACGCAAGGTAGGTGCGCACGCTGAGTTCTGGCGCACCGGCCACCGTAAACAGGCGCCCGTCGGCCAGATGCTCCCTGACCATGAACTGCGAGAAATATGCCGAACCGCCGTGCTTGAGAATGTACTCCAGGGCGATGGTTTCCTGGGTGATGGACAGCCGATGGCGCCGGGTACCCGGAAAGGCGTCATGATGCTGCTCGCTGAACGAGCGGCCCCAACTGATGTACACGTAACCCTCGCCGTGGCCCTTGAACAGGGTGTCGGCCTGGGTCGACACCAGTTGCAGCGGCTCCTCCAGGAAGGGCTCGAGGATCACGTCGGGCCAGTGATGCGGCTCATAAAGAATCGCCAGGTCCAGCAACCCTTCGCGCAGTTCGTTCATCAGCAGGATCGAGTAGTCCGACTGCACCTGCGTCGCCACGCGCGGCTGGTGCCGCTCCATCCAGGCCACCCAGTCGGCGGTGATGTTGCCCCAGTGGTTCATCGGCAGTCCCAGGCTGACCGTGCTGCGCATGTCGTTGGGCAAGGCCACGTCCTGCTGGGCGCGCTCCCAGGCACTGATCACCGATACGGCATGGCGGTAGAACAGATTGCCGCCGGAGGTCAGCGTGACGCCATGGCGGCTGCGGCTGAACAGCGGGCGGTTGAGGCGGTCTTCGAGGGCCTTGATCCGTGCGCTGACTGATGACTGGGTGATGTGCAGGCGTTCGGCGGCCTTGTGGAAGCTGCCGCTGGCGGCCACTTCGATGAAGGCCCGCAGGTGCTCGATGTTCATGAATGCGACCGTCGTCAAAAGGCGAGCCGGCTGGCCCGACTCGCCGATACTAGCTGCACTCAGGCCCAGATGTCGCCGATGGTGAAGCCTTCCGGGAACGGGTCGTCGTGGTCGAGGACGAAGGTGTTCAGGCCGTAGATCCAGCTCTTGCCAGTGATGGTCGGCACCACGGCCTGTTTGCCGGCAATGGTGGTTTCGTCGATCAGGCGGCCGGTGTAGACATTGCCCAGCAGCCCCTGGTGGCGGAAGTCGCGGTGCAGTGGCAGTTCGCCCTTGGCGTGCAGCGTGGCCATCTTCGCCGAGGTGCCAGTGCCGCACGGACAACGGTCCAGCGCGCCGGTCCAGGTGGCCGGGTCGTCCCAGGAGAACGCGCCACTGGCCATGGTCACGGCATTCTTCCAGTCGGCGTTGGGGTCTTCGCTGGGGCCGGACAGCTGGGAAATGGTGATGCCGATGCCGGGGTAGTCCGGGTGGGCGACCGGCAGTTGCTCGATGGCGGCCTGGCGGATCATCGACGATACCCGGGCGATCTCGCCGCCGTGTTCGGGGATCAGCTCAAGGCCCTTGAACTGACGCACATCGGCGATCACGTAGAACATCCCGCCCCAGCCCACGTCCACGCGCACCTTGCCCAGGTGCGGCACATCGATTTCGGCATCGATATGCGCAGCGAACGCCGGCACGTTCTGGAAGGTGACCGCCTTGACCTTGCCGGCTTCGCATTGCGCCTTGATACGGATCAGCCCGGCCGGCGCTTCCAGTACCAGTTCGGTGAGTGGCTCGCGCATCGGCAGCATGCCCATTTCCAGCAGCACGGTGACCACCGAGATGGTGTTGCCGCCGGACATTACCGGGTACTCGATCTGCTCCATGATGATGTAGCCGGCGTCGGCTTCGGGGTGGCTGGGCGGGACGATGAGGTTGCAGCAATGCGCCGGGTAGCCGCGGGGTTCGCGCAGCATCAGCTTGCGCAGCTGGTCATCGTTGGCTTCGAGCCATTTCATCTTGGCGTGCACGCTGTCGCCGGGGATGTGCGGGATACCGCCGGTGATCACGCGCATGGGCGTGCCGGCGTGGGTGTCGACGGCGTGTATGGTGCGTTTGAATGACATACGGGCGGCCCTTTATTGTGGTGTTTGAGCGGGGTCTGGGCCGCAGGATAAAGGGGCAGAGTTGGGCTGTAAGGCGAAAAATTCCGATCGGGTGATCGGTTTCGTGAATGGGTTTTGTACTGGTCTGCACCGGCCTCTTCGCGGGCACGCCCGCTCCCACAGGGATCGCAACAGGCCATAGGCCGGCGCTGTACCTGTGGGAGCGGGCGTGCCCGCGAAGAGGCCGGTGCAGGATAACGCTACCAGCGCAGCGAAACGGTGCCCAGCAATGTGCGCTCTTCGCCCCAGTAGCAACGCCCGGCGTTGTTGCAGCCCGCGACATATTCCTTGTCGAACAGGTTGCGGGCATTGACTTCGACCGACCAGTTGTCGTCGATCTCATACCCGACCTTGGCATCGACCAGCGTCACATCACCGGTATCGAGCTTGCCGTACAGGCTGGCCGGCGTATAGGCGAAGGTGCTGTCGAAATGCCGCACGCCACCGCCAACCGAAAGCCCTTTCAACAATCCATCACGAAAGCGATAGGTGCTCCACACCGATGCCTGGTTGCGCGGTACGCCGGTCATCTGGTGGTCTTCGTACAGCGAACCGGCCACGTCCTTGGTGATCCGCGAGTCGGTATAGGTGTAGGCGGCAGTCAGGTTGAGGTTCTCGTTGAGGTCGCTGTTGAGCTCCAGTTCAACACCCTTGGCGCGGCTGGCGCCGATCTGGCGGTAGTCACCCACGGCCGCGTCGTACAGCACGTCGTCCTTCTTGCGCAGGTCGTACACCGATGCGGTAAAGGCGGTGTTCCAGCCCTTGGGTTCGTACTTGATGCCCACTTCGTACTGCTCGCTGGTGGTCGGGTCCAGCGGGCCGCTCCTGCTTTCGGTCTGCTGGGTCGGGGCGAAGGCGGTGGAGTAGCTGAAGTAGGGCGACAGGCCGTTGTCGAACTGGTACATCACACCGGTCTGCCAGGTGAATTTGCTGTCCCAGCTGTCCATGTCGGCTTCGGCGTTGAGGGTGCCGGCCTTGTTGCGGTACTGGCTGTTGACCCGGTCCAGGCGCCCGCCGAGCAGCAGCACCCAGTGGTCGACCTTGGTCTGCAACTGGCTGTACAGGCCGTACATGGTCTGCTCAAGCAGCGCGTTCTGCACATGCGACGGGGTGCTCGGCGTGCCGTTCCACACCGGGTTGAACACGTTGATGGTGCCGCCGTTGCCAGCGTCCCAGTCCTGGTTGAACGAGGTGCGGTCCAGGCTCGCGCCCGCCAATACCGTGTGCTCGAAAGCGCCGTCGACGAAGTGGCCTTCGAACTGGTTGTCCAGCGAGTAGGCAATGGACTTGTTGTAGCGGTCATACGCCGTATTACTCAACGTGGTGCCAAAGCCGCCATTGTTGAGGTTGCCCGGCCACATCTCCTGGCGGTCGATACGCGACTGCATGTAGCGCGAGTTCTGGCGGAACTGCCAGGTGTCGTTGAAGCGGTGGCTGAACTCGTAGCCCAGGCTCCAGGTCTCGCGCTCGAAATTGTCCCAGTCCGGGTTGCCGGACAGCTGGTCCTTGTCGATCTTGCCGTTGGGGTTGTGCAGCAGGGTGCCAGCGGCGGGGTAACCGAGCTCCATCAGGGTGCGGTCGCGCTGGTAGGTCGCCAGTATGGTCAGGCTGTTGAACTCGTCGAAGTTCAGGGTCAGCGACGGGGCGAGGTACAGGCGGTCGTCGGGTTGATGGTCGATCTGCGTGTCGGACTTGCGGCCCATCATTACCAGGCGGCCGAGGATATTGCCTTCGTCGGTGAGAGGACCGGAGACGTCTACCCCGAGTTGGCGGCGGTTGTGCGAGCCGTAGCTCAGTTGCACTTCACCACGGGCTTCGGCGGTGGGGCGTTTGCTGACCAGGTTGACCACGCCGCCAGGGGCGTTTTCGCCATACAGGATCGAGGTCGGGCCGCGGAACACTTCCACCCGCTCCAGGCCATAAGGTTCGCTGCTGGTGTCATAGCGGTTGCCTTGCACCCGCAAGCCGTCGCGCAACAGGCCATAGCCGTAGTCGGTGGCGTTGAAGCCACGGATGAAGAACAGGTCGCCCGCTTGCCCGTCACCCCCGGCGAAGGGTGGCGAGAAGATGCCCGGCACGTAGCCGAGCACTTCGGTGAGGGTCTGCGACTGCTGGTCGTCCATGCGCTGGCGGGTCACGACCGAAACCGAACGCGGCGTGTCGGCGAGTGCGCTGCTGGTTTTACTGGCGGTGGCGCTGGCCACGGCGCGGTAGCCGCTGTCGCTCTGGCCGTTGCTGGCGAGCAGGGCGGCGTTGACGGTGGTGGCATCGAGTTGCAGGGCGCTGCCGTCGGTGGCCGGTTGCAGCACATAGCCTGCGCTGCCCTGTGGCACAGCCTGCAGGCCGCTGCCTTGAAGCAGATGGGCCAAGCCCTGGGGGACGCTGTAGCGGCCTTGCAGGCCCTGGCTGGTCTTGCCGGCGGCCAGGGCGTTGCTGCCGGCCAGGTAGATGCCGGCCTGGCTGCTGAACTGGTTGAGTGCACCCGCAAGCGAGCCAGGGGCGATGTCGAAATTCATCTCGGCACTGGCGGCCTGTTCGGCATGCGCCAGGGTGGCAGGCAGCATCAGTGGGGCGACGGCGCAGAGCGAAAGCGGTGCGGCTAGCGCCAGGCGAAATGCGGGGTGGAGGGGCTTCGGCATGCTGGTCCCTGGAATCGATACGGTGGGTTGGAGGGGCTTGTGAGGGGTTAACCGAACGAAACGAGGAAAAGGGAACCAAGATCGAATTTTTTTTGCCTGTTCTCGCAGGGCTGTACATAACGCGTTGCTGACACCGAGCTTGTGGGAGCGGCCTTGCGTCGCGAAAGGGCCGCGAAGCGGCCCCGACGATATCTGCGTTGTAGCCGAAATCCTGGGGCCGCTTTGCGGCCCTTTCGCGACGCAAGGCCGCTCCCACAAAGTCCAGGCTCCCTGCACGACAGCGCGGTCGATCAGGCCGGTTCGACCGTCACCCACCAAGGCGTGAGGCGCTGCACACGCACCGGCAATGCCGCCTGCAACAGCGCCAGGGCATGGTCGCTGTCGTCGAGCGGAAAGGCGCCCATCACCGACAGCTGCGCGACCGCAGGGTGCCACCCCAGATGTCCATGGCGATAGCGCCCCAGCGTCTGCAGCAGCTGCGCCAGCGGCATGTCCTCGGCGTTCAGGCGCTGGTGAATCCACGACTCGCCGGCACTCTGCGCCGGCCGAGTGGCGCCGATGGCCTGGGCGCTGAACGCCACCTGCTGTCCGGCCTGGACAATGCGGCGCTCGGCACTGCCTGCGGTACAGACCTCGACGGCGCCGGCGTAGACGTCCAGGCGCGTCAGCTCATCTTGCTGGCAGACCGCGAAACGGGTGCCCAGCGCCTGCATGCGGGCCTGGGCGGTATCGACGAAGAACGGGCGGCGGGCATCGTGGGCGGTTTCCACCAGGATCTCGCCAAAACGCAGGTGCAGCACCCGGGCCAGCAGGCTGAAGTCCAGGTCCACCGCGCTCTGCGCGCCAAGCCACAGCTGGCTGCCGTCGGCCAGGCGGGTTTCCCGTGTTTCGCCGATCCCCGTGATCAGGTCGGCGCTCCAGCCCTGCAGGGGCGCCCCGCGCCAGGCACTCCAGCCCAGCAGCGAGCTGGCGCCCAGCACCAGCAACGATTTGAGCCCTGTGCGGCGCGTCATGCGGCGTGCATCGTGCTCGCGCAGCACCCTTCCTGCCGCACTGCCTTCATGCTGCAGGGGTGCAAAGCGCTGGCCGACCCGTTGCACGTATTGCCAGGCTGCCTGGTGGTCGCCGTGCTGCTCCAGCCAGGCCTGCCATTGCCGTTGCAGCTGCGGCCCGACGTTTTCGTCCTGCAATTGCACATACCACTGCGCGGCTTGCTGCAGGCTGGCGTGGCTGAGTTTGTGTGCCGCGTGGGTCATGGCGTCATTCCACCAGCAGGCCGTCGAGTTCGGCTTCAAGGATGGCGCAGTGCAGAAACGCCTGGGCGAGGTACTTCTTGATCATGCGTTCGCTGACGCCGATGTGCGCGGCGATATCGCGGTAGGCGAGGCCATCGATCTGCGCCAGCAGGAATGCCTGGCGGACCTTGCCCGGCAAGCGTTGCAGCATTGCGTCCACTTCATGCAGGGTCTCGACGATCAGCGCGCGCTGCTCGGGCGAGGGCTGCAGGGTAGGGGGTTGCAGGGCCAGGTGTTCGAGCCAGGCGCGTTCCAGCTTCTGCCGGCGCCAATGGTCGATGCACAGGCCACGGGCAATGGTCGCCAGGTAAGAGCGTTCCGCCGACTGGCCATCCAACTGGCGCGGGCGATGCAGAATACGCACGAAGGTGTCCTGCACCAGGTCGGCGGCATCCGGCCGGTTGCCAAGGCGCCGATAGAGAAAGCCCAACAGCCAGCGTGAATGGCTCTGGTACAGGGAATGGATCGAACTGTTCAGCTCAGGAATCGAAACCACGGCGGCATCCGGCGCTAGCGCGTATTGGGTGCGAATGAGAAATGCTCGCAATACTAGGGCTGCTTGAACGATACTGCAATGGCTTCGATCAGCGCTTGGCCAGCATGAGACAACCTGCCGCCTTGCCTATTGCCGTGCAATTTGTTTGTGCTGGCATTTCGGTTACAATCGGCGAAACGATTCAGCCTTGTCGGTCAATTCGACAAAAGCCTGAGGCGTTTTCTGGTTCTCTGGCTGCTGAACAATCATCACAACAAGCCTGCGCTGAAGAACAAGGAATACGCTGGGCCAGCCACAGGCCCACCCTCCGTTCTACTGACTGGAATTGATCAATGTTCAAGAAAGCTGGCAAGACCTTGCTGGGTCTGGCTGTCGCTGCGAGCTTCATGCAAGCGCACGCCGCCGAAACCAAGAAAGTCGATGTGCTGCTGGTTGGCGGCGGCATCATGAGCTCCACCCTGGCCGTGTGGCTGCACGAGCTGGAGCCAAGCTGGTCGATGGAAATGGTCGAGCGCCTGGACGGCGTCGCCGAAGAAAGCTCCAACGGCTGGAACAACGCCGGTACCGGCCACTCCGCGCTGGCCGAGCTGAACTACACCCCGGAAGACAAAGACGGCAACGTCAACATCGCCAAGGCCATCGAAATCAACGAAGCCTTCCAGATCTCCCGCCAGTTCTGGTCGTGGCAGGTTCGCCAAGGCGTGTTGAAGAACCCGCACTCGTTCATCAACACCACCCCGCACATGAGCTTCGTGTGGGGCGATGACAACATCAAGTTCCTCAAGAAGCGTTACGACGCGCTGCAGGCCAGCCCGCTGTTCCGCCCGATGCAGTACTCCGAGGACCACGCGCAGATCGCCAAGTGGGTCCCGCTGATGATGGAAGGCCGTGACCCGAACCAGAAGCTCGCGGTCACCTGGACGCCCCTCGGCACCGACGTCAATTTCGGCGAAATCACCCGCCAGTTCGTCGGCCACCTGCAGACCCAGAAAGGCTTCGACCTGAAGCTGTCCAGCGAAGTGCAGGACATCACCCGCAACAAGGACGGCTCCTGGCACGTCGAGTACAAGAACCTCAAGGACGGTACCGAATCGGCCACCGACGCCAAGTTCCTGTTCATCGGTGCCGGCGGCGGCGCACTGAAGCTGCTGCAGAAGTCGGGCATTCCTGAAGCCAAGGAATACGCAGGCTTCCCGGTGGGTGGCTCGTTCCTGGTGACCGAGAACCCGACCGTGGCCATGCAGCACATGGCCAAGGCCTATGGCATCGCTTCGACCGGCGCACCACCCATGTCGGTACCGCACCTGGACACCCGCGTGCTGGACGGCAAGCGCGTGATCCTGTTTGGCCCATTTGCCACCTTCTCGACCAAGTTCCTGAAGAACGGTTCGTACCTGGACCTGCTGAGCAGCACCACCACCCACAACGTGTGGCCGATGACCAAGGTCGGTATCGACCAGTACCCGCTGGTCGAGTACCTCGCTGGCCAGCTGATGCTCTCGGATGACGACCGCTTCGAAGCCCTGCGCACCTACTTCCCGAACGCCAAGAAGGAAGACTGGAAGCTGTGGCAGGCCGGTCAGCGCGTGCAGATCATCAAGCGTGACGAAGAGAAGGGCGGCGTGCTGAAGCTGGGCACCGAAGTGGTGGCTTCCCAGGACCGCACCATCGCCGGCCTGCTGGGCGCCTCGCCAGGTGCCTCGACTGCTGCGCCGATCATGCTGAACGTGCTGGAAACCGTGTTCAAGGAAAAGGTCGCCACCCCTGAGTGGCAGGCCAAGATCAAGGAAATCGTACCGAGCTACGGCACCAAGCTGAACGACTCGGCAGCGGCCACCCAGAAAGAGTGGAACTACACCGCTGACGTGCTGCAGCTGGAGAAGCCACCGGTGATCGACGAGAGCGTCGGTACCACCGTTGCGCCGAGCAAGCCAGTTGAAAGCAAGCCAGAGAACGACATGGCGCTTTGACCAGGTAATGGGGTCAAGAAAGGCCACGGGTGACCCCCGTGGCCTTTTTTCATTGCTGTTCGGGCATGGCGCCGTCGACGCCAAGTTCCTGCAGTACCTCGCTCAGGTCGAGGTCTACCGCCAGCGCCAGGAAACTCACGTCACCCGCGTCACTGACGGGCGTCATCTTCGCCTCGGTGGCAGCCCTGAGCACCACCTGATCGCCATGCATCACATGCAGTTCCGAACCATCGGCCATTTCCAGCTTCAGGCTCCCGGAGGTGGCAAAAAGCAGCAGGTCGTTGCCCGGGCTCAAGTGTGCCGCCGCATGCAGATGACGATACTCCGCGATCCAGCCATCGCGCAGGAACGTCTTGCTCAAGGCGTAGGCCAGTGAACACTCCAGTGACAGGTCAGCCATTTCGTCGATCACCCGGTCACGTGGAACCTGGGGCATCAGGCGGGAAAATTCACTCAGGTTGGTCAGGGTGACTTTCCGGCGTGCAAGGCTCATAGCGTTTTCCTTTTTCAAGCCAGCAGCGTGATCGCCACGTGCCCGGCGACGCCGGCGCACACGCTGTAGATCAGGCTCCGTGACCAGTAGGCGACAATGACCACCGGTATGGCGGCCAGCAGGTCGGCATTCAGGCCGATCAGCGAACCATCCTTGGCCACCAGCAAGGCGGGTACGGTGATGCTGGCGATGATTGCCACCGGCAGGTATTCAATGACGTCATTGAACAGCCTGGGGGACTTCTCCATCTTCAGCAGAAACGGTGTCGCGCGGGTCAGGTAGGTGATGGCAGCCATCAGCATCACCGCTGCGATCAGGTAGTTCTCTTCAGGCATAGCCCTGCTCCACAGCCTACGGCGGTTGCGATGAATACGTTCAAGGGCGAGGGCGCGTACATGTTCAACAGGCAGGTGGTAACGATCACCACCAGAGCGATGATGGCTTTGGTGAAGGTGCTGCACAGCGATATCAGCACGAAGATCATCATTGCCGTCAGGGCGTAGTCCAGCTTGAACTGGGAGAACCGGTTCAAGGCATCCGACGCCACCGCGCCGAACACCGCACCGGCAATCCAGCTGGCATGGCAATAGGTATTGAACTGCAGCAGGTAGCCAGCCGAGGTCGGCCTGCCGTTTTCCAGGCGTTGGCTGTGAAAGGCAAAGGACTCATCAGTCAGGCCGAATGCGTACAGCAGCTTCTGCGGCTTGCTGATCGGCAGTTGGGCGCTGCGCTTGGACATGTACATTGCCATCAGCATGTGCCGCGAATTGATCAGCAAGGTCGACAACGCAATGGTGATCAGCGGCGCGCTGCTGGTCATCAATGCCAGCGCGGCGAACTGCGCCGCGCCGGCATAGACGAACAGGCACATGGCGGCCGGCAGCCACAAGGGCAGGCCGGCACTGATGCACATCACACCGAACACGAAGCTGACGACGAAGTAGCCGGTGATTATCGGCAAGGCGTCGACCAGGCTTTCCTTGCGCGAGGTATTCACCAGCACCGACGAGGTCACAGGTCGACCTCGCAGGTGATTTCACCACGGGTCTGCAGGAAGCCTTGTTTCTGCCAGAAGCTCAGTGCGCTGGGGTTGTCATCTGCAACGAACAGAAAGACCCGGCGAATACCGTGCTGGCGGAAATCGCTGAGAATCGAACTGGCCAGCGAGGTGCCGATCCTGCTCTGGCGATAGTCCGGTGCCACCGCCATGTGGTTGATGGTGCCGCGCGTGCCCATCAGGCCTCCTGCGACCGCGCCGACGATGGTGCCGGTGTGGTTTTCGGCCATGTAGCAATAGGTATGTTCCGAGCCGAGCAAGCCTTTGAGCAGCCCTTCGTCCTGCCAGTCGCAAAACGAGGTTTCCTCGAAGCGACGGAAGAAGTCGACGATCTTGCGGGCATGGAAAGGCGTGGCTTTCTTGATGCTCAGGCCATTGATGTGTTCGCCAGGGAACAACTTCGGCGTCGGGCCGATATAACTAGTCGATAATGTCATGCTCGCTGCCCGGTCGAGAGAAGGAGATTGCAATGATCTGCCGATAGCCCATTTCCGAAGGGCTCGGGTTGATCGCCGGCGTGACATAGTGTTGCAGCTCGCGATCGAGGAAATACGTGGTATCGAGAATGTTCAGGTAGGTGCCCGAGTCGATCACGTTCGACTGCTTGTCGTAGATGTTACTGGTAGCACCCTCGACGTTGTGACGGCCCCAGAAGTGCACGCCGCTGAATGGATAACCGTCGCAGTGAATACCTTCAGGGGTAATTTCGATCTGCGCCCCAGGTTTGATCTCGATACGAATCTGGTGCACCTGGCACTGCCAGCTGACCGTGTGCAGTTCCTCAGGCAGTACCGCCTTGTACACGTCGAAATCCAGGCGAATCAACGCGCGCAGTATCGGTGAGTTGAACACATCGGCACCGATGTCATCGAAATGACGTGCCATGCCACCGACATAGTTATTGTGCGCTTCGGATTGTTCGTAGGCGCGGTGATCGAGTTGGCACAGTTCGCCCGTGACCGGGTTGAAGTCGAAGTCGCTGTAACGGCGATAACGGGTGCCTTTGTCGGCCTGGCCATAATAACGGTCGATGCCCATGGTTTCCCAACTTTTGGAAAACTCGACAAACTCTTTGAAGCCCCCGTTCAACGCATAATCGCTGCCCAGGACGTTGACGGTCTTGTTTTGTCGCAGGGCCGCATCGATGTCTCTATTCAGTGTCAGCATGGCAAATCTCTTTTTATGAAAAGCTGCCAAAAATCTAACAGTTGAATTGCCCGCCGAAACTTCACTTTTTTTTGACGTGCCTCAACCGTTGCTTGCTACCCAGACGGTGTGCACCGTTATCGGGCAGACAGTGCCGGCGGTAGTGCGATATCCTCATGCCTTTCGTTGACGGCATGCGTCAATGGAACGGGGAGGGAGAGTGAATGGACATCAAGGTGCTTAAAAACATCGTGACCGTAGCCCGCACGGGCTCGATCACCGATGCGGCCGAACAGGTACACGTCACGGTCCAGGCCTTGGCTGCTCAGTTGAAAAAGCTCGAAGATCACTGCGGCTTCAAATTGTTCGACCGGACCAACAAAGGCGTATCGCTGACTCAGGAAGGCATGGGCATCCTGCCGCATGTGCTGGAAATCGTGCGTTCATCCGAGCGCATGCAACTGAAGATCAACCAGTTGCGCCAGAGTCGCAACCAGCGCCTGCCGTTGCGGGTTGCCTTGAACAGCACACTGTCGATGGAAATCAACCAGCAGATCATGGGCGCCGTGGTCAGCAAGTTGTCCGGCTACAATCCGATCTTCAGTTGCTCGGAGTCGCCCGACAACCTGGTCAAGCTGGCCAAGGACGAAGCGGACATGGTGGTGGTGCTCGGCCACAGCATGGGCGAAAACTATCACTCGGTGCCGCTGAAGGGCTTGCGCATCGAGGTCGTCGCCTCATCATCCAGCAATGACCGTTCGGCGCCTTGTGCGGTGATCAAACCGTTGCCGGAATGCCCGTACCACTCGATCTTTACCCGCTTCGCCGAGCGCCGGCCCGGCATGCTGGACGGGGCGACCGTGTTCCACTCCGGCAGCGAGATCGTCAGCGTTTCGATGATCAAGAGCTTTGGTGGCGTGGGCGTGCTGTCCCGTGCTGTGGCCGAGTCCAATGAGCTGTACGTCTGGCCGGGGTTTTCCGACTTCCTCGATGTTTACCTGGTCATGAAAGAGCCGTGGATCATCGAAGAAGAGTTCCCGCTGTTCTGCGCGGTCCCCACACCCATCCGCAGTCTGGACGCCATCAGCGCCTGACGGGGGGAAGCCGCTCCCAGGGGCGGCTCAGGAAAATCAGAGCTGGCGCAGAATGCAGTCCAGCAACCCGGGAAACCGCTCGCCCAGCATTTCGCTGCGCAGCGAATTCATGTGGGTAGTCCCGACATTGCGGGTGTGCACCAACCCCGCATCACGCAATACGCGAAAATGGTGCGACATGCTCGACTTCGGCCGCCCGCCGTCGAGTTCGCCGCAGCTGGCCTCGGCCACGCCGGCCAGGTGGCGGACAATGCCCAGGCGCACAGGGTCGCTCAGCGCATAAAGTACACGCTCGAGAATCAGGTCTTCAGGGTTGGGGTGTGGGTAGGCTCGCATGACCGACATGATAACGGGGGTTTCATTAATTGCCATAGTTCGATTATGATCGAACAATCGTATTCAGATGACTCCGGAGCTATCCCATGTCTGCCCTGTTCCAACCCTACACCCTCAAAGACGTCACGTTGCGCAACCGCATCGCCATCCCGCCGATGTGCCAGTACCTGGCCGAGGACGGCATGATCAACGACTGGCATCACGTGCACCTGGCTGGCCTGGCCCGTGGCGGTGCCGGCCTGCTGGTGGTCGAGGCCACCGCCGTGGCGCCGGAAGGGCGCATCACGCCCGGTTGCGCCGGGATCTGGAGCGATGCCCATGCTCAGGCCTTCGTACCGGTGGTGCAGGCAATCAAGGCGGCGGGCTCCGTGCCCGGCATCCAGATTGCCCACGCCGGGCGCAAGGCCAGCGCCAATCGCCCTTGGGAAGGCGATGACCACATCGCTGCCGACGATGCACGCGGTTGGGACACCATTGCCCCGTCGGCCATTGCCTTTGGCGCGCACCTGCCGAAAGTGCCGCGCGAGATGACCCTGGATGACATCGCCCGGGTCAAGCAGGACTTCGTCGATGCCGCCCGTCGCGCACGTGACGCCGGTTTCGAGTGGATCGAACTGCACTTCGCCCATGGCTACCTGGGCCAGAGCTTCTTCTCCGAGCATTCCAACCAGCGCACCGATGCTTACGGTGGCAGCTTCGACAACCGCAGCCGCTTCCTGCTGGAAACCTTGGCCGCCGTACGTGAGGTATGGCCCGAGAACCTGCCGCTGACCGCGCGCTTTGGTGTGTTGGAATATGACGGGCGTGATGAACAGACCCTGGAAGAATCGATCGAGCTGGCGCGTCGCTTCAAGGCGGGCGGGCTGGACCTGCTCAGTGTCAGTGTCGGTTTCACCATTCCTGAAACCAACATTCCATGGGGCCCTGCGTTCATGGGGCCGATTGCCGAGCGCGTGCGTCGTGAGGCAGGGTTGCCGGTGACTTCGGCGTGGGGCTTTGGTACGCCGCAGCTGGCCGAGGAGGCGCTGCAGTCACGCCAGCTGGACCTGGTGTCGGTGGGGCGGGCGCACCTGGCCAATCCGCACTGGGCCTACTTCGCGGCCAAGGAGCTGGGCGTGGACAAGCCTTCGTGGACCTTGCCAGCACCGTATGCACACTGGCTCGAGCGTTATCGCTGAACACAAAAGGGGCTGCTTTGCAGCCCATTCGCGCCGAACCGCCTCGAAGAGGCGGGCACAGGCTAGAACCGATCCAACCGGTAAGAAGCAGTCTGCGGACCGGCCGACCGCTCCGCCAACCGCCCCACCCATTGCGCCGTCACCGCCGCCTGGGTCAACCCCAGATGCTGATGCCCGAACGCCAGCAGCACCCTCCCGTCACACACCCGGTCGATCACTGGCAACGAGTCGGGCAACGATGGCCTGAAGCCCATCCAGGGCGTTGCACCTTCTGCACTCAGTTCCTGCTTGAACAAACCCTTGCTCAAGTGGTGCAACCGCCACGCCCGCTGCATGCTCGGCGCCGCTTCGAGCCCGGCGAACTCCACCGTGCCGGCCAGCCGTAGCCCGTCAGCCATGGGCGTCATGATGAACTTGCGCTCCAGCGAGGTCACCGCAAAGGGCAGGCGCTGCTGCTCCTGCGGCAGCATCAGGTGATAACCGCGTTCGGTGTCCAATGGCACGCGCCTGCCGGTCAGCGCCGCTGTCAGTTGCGCAGAATGTGCGCCGCAACAGAGCAGCACCTGGCGTGCCTTGAACGTGCCTTGGTCACTGGCCAGGCTGACCCCGTCACCCTGCAGTTGCCCACCTGAAACCCGCGCCTGGACGAATTGCACGCCGCTGGCCTTGGCCGCTTCGAACAGCGCCTTGACCACCTGGTACGGATCGATGAAATGCCCGGTTTGTGGAAAGAACAGCCCGCCCAGCAGCGTAGGGTTCAGCTGTGGAGCCGCTTGGCGGACGGTCTCGGCCGACCACCAGTCCACGGCCACGTTCTGTTGCTGCATGCGCGCCTGCAAGGCTTGCAGCGCCTGGCGCGACTCGGACCGTTCGAACACCAGCAACGAGCCGTCTGCCTTGAACAGCTCGCTGCGCCCGATCGAGCCCAGCAACTGCTGCCAGGCCCCCAGGCTGCCTTCGTTCAGCGCCCGGATACCGGCTACGCTGCGCTGGAACGGCGCCGGGCGCAGGTTGAGCAGCAGCCGGGTGAACCACGGCATGGCCTTGGGCAGGTATTTCCAGTCCAGGCGCAGCGGGCCCATCGGGTCGAGCAGCATGCGCGGCAGGCGCTTGAGGATCGACAGGTCGGCGATCGGAAACACCTGCTCGGTGGCCAGGTGCCCGGCGTTGCCGTAGGAGGCGCCGTGGCCGGGTGGTTGCTGATCGAGCAGCAGCACCCGCCGGCCCTGGCGGGCCAGCTGCAGCGCGCAGGCGACGCCGACGATGCCGGCCCCGACGACGGCGATATCGGTTTCAGGGGTGTCGACCATGCTCAACCTTCCCGTTGACCGTCAAGCAAGCGCCGCAGCTGCAGCGGGTTGCCATGCTTGAGCGCTTGCGGCAGCAGGGCTTCGGGGAAGTCCTGGTAGCACACCGGGCGCAGGAAGCGCAGGATTGCGGCAGTGCCGACCGAGGTAGTGCGGGCATCGGAGGTGGCCGGGAACGGCCCGCCGTGGACCATCGCGTCGCACACCTCGACACCGGTCGGCCAGCCGTTGACCAGAATGCGCCCGGCCTTGCGTTCCAGGGTCGGCAGCAGGGCGCGTGCGCTGTCGATATCGGCATCGTCCAGCTGCAGCGTGGCGGTCAGCTGGCCCTCGAGGTGCTCGGCCACCTGGCGTACCTGCGCGTCGCTGGCGCAGGCCACCACCAGCGATGCCGCACCGAATACTTCGGCCTGCAACGCCGGGTCGTTGAGAAACGCCTCGGCCTGGGTCACGAACAGCTGGGCCTGGCACTGGTTCGGCCCATGCTGGGGCAAGCCGCTGGCAGCAACCTGAGCGTTGGCATTGCCAGCCAGGTCAGCGACACCGGCCGCGTAGGCACTGGCGATGCCGGGGGTGAGCATGGTCTGCGCCGCCGCTTGGCTGACGTGCGCGCTGGCGGTTTCGATAAAGTGCTGTAAAGCCGGCCCCTGGCGGGCGATCACCAGCCCGGGGTTGGTGCAGAACTGCCCGGCACCCTGGGTCAGCGAGGCGACGAAACCTTGTGCCAAGGCCTCGCCACGGGCCTGCAGCGCTGCATCGAAGATGAACACCGGGTTGATCGAGCTCATTTCGGCGTACACCGGTATCGGCTCCGGGCGTGCCTGGGCCGCCTGGCACAGGGCAATACCACCGCTGCGCGAGCCGGTGAAACCGACTGCCTTGATGCGCGGGTCGCTGACCAGGGCGATACCGACTTCGCGGCCGGCACCGTACAGCAGCGAGAACACGCCTTCCGGCAGGCCGCAGTGCTTGACCGCACGGGCCAAGGCCTGGCCAACCAGTTCGCTGGTGCCGGGGTGCGCGGCGTGGGCCTTGACCACCACCGGGCAGCCGGCGGCCAGCGCCGAGGCGGTGTCGCCACCGGCTACCGAAAAGGCCAGGGGGAAGTTGCTGGCGCCGAACACCGCCACCGGGCCCAGGGCTACCTGGCGTTGACGCAGGTCGGCGCGCGGCAGCGGCTGGCGCTCGGGCAGGGCGTTGTCGACCCGCACATCCAGCCATTCGCCACTGCGGACCACGCGGGCGAAGGTGCGCAGCTGCGTGCAGGTGCGGCCACGCTCGCCCTGGATGCGCGCCTTGGGCAGGCCGCTTTCGGCCACGGCGCGGTCGATCAGGGCATCGCCCAGTGCTTCGATTTCGCTGGCGATGGTTTCGAGGAAGCTGGCGCGTTGCTCCAGCGAGGTTTCGCGAAAACTGTCGAACGCTGCCCAGGCCAGTGCGCAGGCCTGGGCCACGTGTTCGCCGGTGCCGCCGGCGTAGGCGGGTTCGAGAGCCTGGTGGGTGGCCGGGTCGATGGCGTGGATCGCGTCGCGGCTGCCGGGGATGGCGCGCTGGCCGATCAGCATGTTGCCTGTCAGGGTCATGGAGCCTCCTTCGGAATCAGTTTCTGGATCGGGGGGCGCTTTGCGCCCCTTTCGCGACACAAGGCCGCTCCTACAGGAGTGCGCGATCCTTGTAGGAGCGGCCTTGTGTCGCGAAAGGGCTGCGAAGCAGCCCCAGGGGTCAGGCCAGGTTCTGCTCGGCCGACCAGCTGGCGTACCACTTGCGGAACAGCCCGTACTGCTGCTCGGCGTAGTTGCGCTGGGCGTCGGTCAACACATCGGTTTCGTTGAAGTGCAGGCTGTATTCGCTGTCGCCGTTGAGCACCATCAGGTGCTTGTAGTACAGCACCAGGTCGCAGCCTTCATCGAACGACGACAGCACCGCCAGTGCCGCTTCCAGTTCACGGGCCAAGCGGCGCGCCTTGGCGTCGCCCTTGGCGGCCTGCTTGCTCAGGCTCACCAGCTGCAGCACTTCACGCGGCAGGGCGTTGCCGATACCGGTGATGGCACCGGTGGCGGCGCAGTTGACGAAGCCATGCACCACCTGGGTGTCGACGCCGACCATCAGGGTCACGTCGTCATCCTTGGAGGTAATGTGCTCGGCGGCGTAGCGCAGGTCGGCGCCACCGCCGAACTCCTTGAAGCCGATCAGGTTGGGGAATTCGCGGCGCAGTTCGAAGAACAGGTCGGCGCGGGTGGCAAAGCCGTAGTAGGGGCTGTTGTAGATCACCGCCGGCAGTTTCGGCGCAGCGGCGAGAATGGCCGAGAAGTGGTGCTTCTGGGCAATCAGCGAAGCACCGCGGCTGAGCACGCGGGGGATGACCATCAAGCCGGCGGCGCCGACCTTGGCAGCGTGGGCCGCGTGGGCGACGGCTTCGCGGGTGTTCACCGCACCGGTGCCGACGATGGTCGGGATGCCAGCAGCCACCAGGCGGGCCACGCCTTCCTGGCGTTCGGCTTCGGTCAGCAGCGGCCAGTCGCCCATCGAACCGCAGTAGACCACGGCGCTCATGCCGGCCTCTATCAGCTCGCGGCCCTTGCGCACAAGGGCGTCGAAGTCCGGCTTGCGCTCGGCAGTGCACGGGGTCATCAGGGCGGGCATGGTGCCGGTGAAGATGTTGTCAGTCATTGTTGTCACTCCTGGCGATATTCAGTTGTTTAAAAAGCCGGGTTCAGATGCCCCAGGCGAAGGGATCCTGTTCGTCGATCAGCAGGGTGCTGTCGGCAGTCATGTAGGCGCGGCCGGTGATGAACGGGCGAATGCGGTTGCCGTCGCGCTCGTAGCGGCCATGGAACTGGCTGCCGGTGATGCTGGCCTGCACCCAGGTCTGGCCTTCTTCAAGCTTGCCGTCGGCGGCCAGGCACGCCAGCTTGGCGCTGGTGCCGGTGCCACAGGGCGAGCGGTCGTATGCCTTGCCGGGGCACATGACGAAGTTGCGGCTGTCGGCATTGGCGTCGTCTGCGAACAGCTCGACATGGTCGATGGGCGCGCCGTTTTCGCCGGTGATGCCCTGGGCTTCGAGGGCCTTGAGCATGGCCCAGGTGTAGTCGGTGAGGGCTTCGCGGTTGTCCAGTTCGATGCGCTGGCCATGTTCGGCAACCAGGAAGAACCAGTTGCCGCCCCAGGCGATGTCGCCACGCACCACGCCATGCCCGGGCACGTCCACCGCCACCTGCTGGCGGTAGCGGTAGGACGGCACGTTGCCGACGGTGATGGCGCCGTCTTCATGCAGGGTGGCGCTGACCTGGCCGACCGGGGTGTCGATCTTGTGCACGCCGGGCTCTATCAGGCCCAGGTGCTGCAGCGAGGCGACCAGGCCGATGGTGCCGTGGCCGCACATGTTCAAGTAGCCGGCGTTGTTGAAGAAGATCACCCCGCAGGTGGCATCGGCCGAGACCGGTGGGCAATACAGCGCGCCGACCAGCACATCGTTGCCGCGTGGCTCCAGCAGGCAGGCACGGCGCCATTGATCGTGCAGCTCGCGCAGTTCGTCGCGCTGCTCGGCCATGCTGCGCCCCAGCAATCGCGGGAAGCCTTTCATTACCAGGCGGGTCGGTTCGCCGCCGGTATGCGAGTCGATGACGTGAATCTGTTTCATGGGCTTGTCCATTGCGTGAAAGGTCAGGAGGCGACGGCGGCGGGGCGGCCGCTGTAGGCGTCAGGGGAGGCTTCGCTTTCGTCTTCGCCTTCCAGGCGTACCAGGTGGGCCGGCACGCCGGTGGCGGCGCCCCAGTAGTAGATGCCCAGGGCACAGGCGGCCACGGCCAAGGTGTCGAACGGGTGGCCAAGCACGCCCAGGCCGCCGAAACTGCCCAGCCAGGACAGCAGGATGGTCACGGCGTAGAAGCCGATCAGCCAGGCCGACGAACGCACTTGCTGGGCCAGCGACAGGTGCTGGGTGGGGACGAAGCGACCGCACAGCAGGTACAACACGAACATCACGATCTGCAGGGCCAGCAGCCACGACACGGTGTTCCAGCCCGACCAGTAGACGATCAGCGCGGCGATGATGAACGACAGCGGGCCGAGCACGCCCATGCCCTTGACGCGGAACGGGCGTGGCATGTCTGGCGCGTTGCGACGCAGCGCGGCGACGGTGACCGGTGCCACGGCGTAGCTCAGGACCAGGGCGGCGGAAACCACGTTGATCAGCGCTTCCCAGGACGGGAACGGCAGGGTCCAGAACACCGACAGGCCGAAGGTCAGCCACAGCGCCGGGCGCGGGATACCGGACTCGGCGTCGATGCGGGTGAAGTACTTGAAGAAGGTGCCGGTCTGCGCCCAGCCATAGACCACGCGCGGAGTGGCGTTCATGTAGATGTTGCCGCAGCCGCTGGGCGAGATCACCGCGTCGGCCACCACCAGGTAGGCCAGCCAGCCCACACCCAGGGCCAGGGCGATGTCACGGTAGGGCAGGGCCAGTTCCTTGGTCACTGCGGCCCAGCCGTTGGTCAGCATCTCGGTCGGCACGCTGCCGAGGAAGGCCAGTTGCAGCAGGGCGTAGATTGCGGTGGACAGCAGCACCGAGAGGATCAGCGCGATCGGGATGGTGCGCTGCGGGTTCTTCACCTCGCTGGCCACCGAGATGATCGGCGTCAGCCCCAGGTAGGCGAAGATGATGCCACCGGCCGACACCGCCATTTCCACCCCGGACAGGCCGAACGGGGCAAAGCCCTGGACCTCGAAGTTCTCCGGCTTGAAGAAGCTGAACAGCACGCCGATCACCAGCAGCGGCACGATGAACTTGAACACGCTGACCAGGTTGTTGGCCTTGGCGAAGGTCTTCACGCTGCGGTAGTTGAGGAAGAAGAACAGCCCCAGCAAGGCGAACTGCACCAGCCAGCCGAGCACGGTCGGGTCGCTGGAGCCGGCCTTGGTCAGCCCGGGGAACCAGGCCGCTGCGTACTGGCGCGAGGCGACCACTTCGATGGCGATCAGGCTGGAGAAGGCGATCAGGGTGATGAAGCCCATCAGGTAGCCGAGCAGCGGGCCGTGCGAGTACACCGGGTAGCGCACCACGCCACCGGCCCGCGGCAAGGCGGCGCCGAGTTCGCAGTAGACGATGCCCAGCAGCAGCACGGCAAACCCGCCGAGGAACCAGGAGAGGATACCGGCCGGGCCGGCGATGGCCGAGACGTGGCTGGCGGCGAACAGCCAGCCGGAGCCGAAGATGGCACCGAGGCCGATGAAGGTGAGGTCGAGCAATGACAGCTGTTTCTTGAATTTGCCTGACATGGGTGCGCCTTTTTGTAGGTTTTGGATAGGCAGGTCTGATGTCACGTGGTGCGGCTTTTTACGGCCGCGCTCTTGTAGGTATTGGGCGGCTTGCGTGGGGCATAGAGTGGACCCGAACGGGGTGGGGGTTCTTGATGGTTTTCTGCAGGGGGAGTGACGAAATCGGCACAGTTGCAAAAAAGCAGTGGCGAGATCGAAGGGGGCAGATATAGGCTGAAAACCAGCGCTGGCAGCCTGAACACGCACTTTGTAGGAGCGGCCTTGTGTCGCGAAAGGGCCGCAAAGCGGCCCCGGCAATCTTGCATCAGGGCGCAGATTTTGGGGCTGCTGTGCAGCCCTTTCGCGACACTAGGCCGCTCCTACAAAAGCCTGTGCATAACCGGCCGATACAGCCAGCAGAGTACCGACAGATGACCGACACTTCCCTGGCAACCCTGTACCAGTCCCTCGACCAGCACCGCCCCGCCACATTGGAGGCCCTGCTGGCCGGTGTGTCGCTGCTGCTGCCGATCCTCGACGCCATCCCCAACGCCGCGATCTTCATCAAGGACCCGGCCGCCCGCTACGTGCTGGCCAACACTACCCTGGTCCAGCGCTGTGGGCTCAAGCGCCTGCAACCCTTGCTGGGCAAGACCAGCGCCGAAGTGTTCCCGGCGCAACTGGGCCCCGGCTACACCGAGCAGGACCGCCGCGTGCTCAGGGATGGCCTGGTGCTGGAAGACCAGCTCGAGCTGCACCTGTACGGCAGCCGTGAACCGGGCTGGTGCCTGACCCACAAGCGCCCGCTGCGCAACCCGGCCGGCGAAATCATCGGCCTGGTAGGCATCTCCGTCGACCTGCAGTCGGCCGCCGACACCCACCCCGCCTACCAGCGTCTGGCCGCCGTGGATGAGTACATCCGCCGCCATTTCCATCAGCCGATCAGCCTGAACGAACTGACCCGCATCGCCGGCATTTCCGTGGCGCAGCTGGAGCGTTACTGCAAGCGGGTGTTCCACCTCACCCCGCGGCAGATGATCCACAAGGCCCGCCTGGAGCACGCCCACCGGCTGCTGCATTGCGAATTGCCGATCACTGAGGTGGCGCTGCGCTGCGGTTACACCGACCACAGCGCGTTCAGCCGCCAGTTCAAGCAACTGACCGGCTTCACCCCCCGGCAATACCGCCAGGCGACGGCCGATCAGGCCGGCTGAAACAGCCGTTTGGCTTCGTCGAAGCACTGCTCGGCAATCGCCGAGCGTGGTTCGCTGCGGCGCAGCAGCAGGCCGACCGGGCTGTGGATGCTGGCGTCGGCGATGGGGATGATGCGCATGTGTTCGCTGAGATCTTCCAGGCCGCAGCCCAGTGGCATGATCGCGCAGCACACGCCGGTGTTGATGGCCTGCACCAGCTGGAAGGTCGAGTCGCTTTCCAGCACGGCATTGGGTTCGAGGCCGCGACTGCGGAAACTCAAATCCAGCGACTGGCGGTAGTGCATGCCCTTGCTCAGCAGGCCCAGGGGGATATCGCCAAGCTCGTCCCAGCGCAGGCTGTCGGCGTCGAACTGGAAATGTTGGGTGTCGAACAACAGGCCCATGGTGGTGGTGCCCAGCTCGATCACTTCGAAGAAGTTGGCGTTGACCTGGTCGAGGTAGCAGATGCCCAGGTCGAGCTGGTTGCGGCTCAGGCCATCCATGATCTGCTCGGTGCTGTGCGAGCTGATCTGAAACTGCAGCTCGGGGTATTTCTCGCGCAGCGGCAGCAGCAGGTGCATCGGGTTGAAACTGGCCAGCGGCACGGTGCCCAGGCGCAGGCTGCCGACCACCTGGCCACGGCAACTGGCGGCCTCGGCCTGCAGGCCATCATGGGCAGCGAGCAGCGTGCGGGCCCAGGCCAGGATGCGCTCGCCCGCTTCGGTGAAGCCCTCGAAGCGCTGGCCGCGCTTGACCAGCACCAGGTCCAGTTCGTCTTCCAGGTTGCGCAGGCGCATGGACAGGGTCGGCTGGGTGATATGGCACAGCGCCGCGGCCTGGCCGAAGTGGCGGGTCTGGTCGAGGGCAATGAGGAACTTGAGCTGCTTGATGTCCATGGAAGTGCCTGGGGTCTGGTTGTGCAGACCTTAACCCACGTCTGCGATAGATGTCATTGATCGGCCGGTTCGCCATTTCGATTGGACGCTTGTCAGGCTTGCCTCTAGCGTGACGACAATGCCATTCAAGGAGCTTCACCGTGCGCGTGCAACCTGATGCGGTTTTCGTCCCGCTGAACATCGCCGTACTGACCGTCAGCGACACCCGTAGCTACGACAACGACACCTCCGGCGAGCTGCTGGCCAGCCGCTCGGTGGAAGTTGGCCATCGCCTGGTGGCGCGGGCGCTGCTCAAGGATGACCTGTACAAGATCCGCGCCCAGGTGGCGACCTGGATCGCCGATGACGACGTGCAGGTGGTGCTGATCACTGGTGGTACCGGCTTTACCGGGCGCGACAGCACGCCGGAGGCGGTGCAATGCCTGCTGGAGCGCAGCGTCGATGGCTTTGGCGAACTGTTCCGTGCCCTGTCCATTCTGGATATCGGCAGCTCGACCGTGCAGAGCAGGGCACTGGCGGGGCTTTCCAACGGCACGTTGGTGTGCTGCCTGCCCGGCTCGACCGGCGCTTGCCGTACTGCCTGGGAGGGCATCCTGGTCGAGCAACTGGATGCGCGGCATCGGCCCTGCAATTTCGTCAAGCATCTGAAGCCCATCGACGCCTGCGAGAGCCGTGGCTAGCCTGTACCGGCCCTTTCGCGGGTTCACCCGCGAAGAGGCCATCAGCTCAACACATAATCCACCGGCAGCAACACCGGCGGCAGCGGCTCGACCCCAAGGGCTCCCAGCACATCCCGCTCTACAGTCCGCACCATGGCATCCATCGGCAGGTCGTTCTCATCCCGCCCGAACGGGTCTTCCAGTTCGTTGCCAATCGCATCCAGCCCGAAGAACGTGTAACCGACGATGGTGGTGAACAGCGGTGCCAGCCAGCCCAGCGGCTCGGCCAGGGCAAAGGGCAGCAGCAGGCAGAAGATGTAGATGGTGCGGTGCAGCAGCAGGGTATAGGGGAACGGCAGCGGCGAACCCTTGATCCGCTCGCAAGTGGCCTGCACTTCGGTCAGCCCGGCCAGGCGCTGTTCCAGCAGGGTATAGCGCCATTCACTGATCTGCCCTTGCGCTGCCAGCCGCGAGCAATGGTCGCCCATGTCGCGCAGGATGCCATCGCACACGTTGTACTCAGCTACCGGGACCGCTTCGTTCAGCCACGGGCGTGTGGCGTTCACTTCGTTTTCGTTGCGCAGCCGTGCATTCAGCCCGTGGGCAAACCCGCACAGGCTGCGCAGCAGCTCGGCGCGCAGTGCCGGGTCGACGATCACCCCACTTTCACGGATGAACGAGCGGGTTTCGATGATCAGCTTGCCCCAGGCCTTGCGCCCCTCCCACCAACGGTCGTAGCAGGCATTGTTGCGAAAGCTCATGAAGATCGACAGCGACAGGCCGAGCAGGGTGAACGGCGTGGCGCTGACCGGGTAGAAGAACGCCGGGAAGTGCCGTTCGACCAGCACGATCAGCGCGGCCAGCAAGGTGACCATCAGGCAGCGCAGGGCAATGCGCTTGACGATCGAACCTTTGAGGGTGAACAGCACGCGCAGCACATCGGGGCGGGGGTGGACGATCATGGAGATCCAGAGGCGGCGGCTCAGCCGCCGGTCATGTTCATGAAGCGCAGGATCTGCACCTCGCCACCGACCTCGAAGTGATGGCGGTAGGGCTTGAGGTGCAGCGAGTCGCGGATGGCCTTCTCCAGCCGTGCGGCATCACCGGGGTGGGCGCGCAGCACCTGCTTGAGGTCCATCGAGTGTTCGTTGCCCAGGCACAGCAGCAGGCGGCCTTCGACGGTCAGGCGCACGCGGTTGCAGGTGGCGCAAAAGTTGTGGCTATGCGGCGAGATGAAGCCGACGCGCGTTTGCGCCGCTTCGGCCAGGCGCCAGTAACGCGCCGGGCCCTGGGACGATTCGGTGGATTCGATCAGGCTGAAGTGCTTGGCCAGGCGCTCGCGCACTTCGTCGCTGGAGCAGAACGACTCGCTGCGCTCATGCTCGTTGATCACCCCCAGCGGCATCTCTTCGATGAAGGTGATGTCCAGCTCGCGGTCGATGGCGAAGCGCACCAGGTCGACCAGCTCGTGGTCGTTGCGGCCCTTGAGCACCACGCAGTTGAGCTTGGTGCGCTTGAAGCCGGCCTGGCGTGCGGCGTCGATGCCGGCGATCACCTGGGCGAGGTCGCCGGTGCGGGTGAGCTGCTTGAAGCGCCCGGCATCGAGGCTGTCGAGGCTGATGTTCAGGCGCGTGACGCCGGCATCGAACAGTGGCTGGGCGAGGCGCCCGAGTTGCGAGCCGTTGCTGGTCATGCACAGTTCGCGCAGGCCGGGCAGGGCGGCAATGCGCCCGCACAGGTCGACGATGCCCTGGCGCACCAGCGGCTCGCCGCCGGTCAGGCGGATCTTGCGGGTGCCGAGGGCGACGAAGCGCTCGGCCACCTGGAACAGTTCTTCGAGGCTGAGGATCTGCTGGCGCGGCAGGAACTGCATGTCTTCGGCCATGCAGTACACGCAGCGGAAGTCGCAGCGGTCCGTGACCGACATCCGCAGGTAGTCGATTTTCCGGTTGAAGCCGTCGATCAGGGCCCGGCTGTTCTGTTCCACGTTGGCGCTCGAAAGGAAGTGGGGTTACAGGATTCAAGCTATAGCCTGTGGCCAGCCCCGTCAAATCGCTTTCCCCGACCGATTCATCAATCCCCTCTATCACGGCTGAAGGCCCCATTTTTAAAGGGTTGTAACCGCGTCGAGGCCTTCGCGGGCACGCCCGCTCCCACAGGGATTGCGCATATTTCGAGTGCGGTGATGTACTTGAGCGGGCGTGCCCGCGAAAGCCGCGGCGCGGCGCCAGCCCATGATCGACATTGCTTATCAAGGGGTAAGACATATCGATTGGACGGCTCTATCGCTGGGTCCATACGCTGGAAGAAAGCATCGAAGCGTGAGGATTGACCGCATGAGCCAGGATCAACACATCAGGGACTACAAGGGCCCCGCCGCCGGCTGGGGCGCGCTGAAGAGCGTGACCAAGAGCTGGCTGGGCAGCGACAACGCCTTCAAGAACCTGCGGGCCATGCTCAAGACCAACCAGAACGGTGGCTTCGACTGCCCGGGCTGCGCCTGGGGCGAGTCGCCGGAAGGCGAGATGGTCAAGTTCTGCGAAAACGGCGCCAAGGCGGTGAACTGGGAAGCCACCGGCCGCTCGGTGGACCCGGCCTTTTTCGCCAGGTACAGCGTCAGCGCGTTGCTCGACCAGACCGACTACTGGCTCGAATATCAAGGGCGCCTGACCCACCCGATGCGCTACGACGCGGCCACCGACCACTATGTCGAAACCACCTGGCAAGAAGCATTCGAACTGATCGCCCAACACCTGCGCGCGCTCGACTCGGCCGACCAGGCCGAGTTCTATACCTCGGGCCGTGCCAGCAACGAGGCAGCATTCCTCTACCAACTGTTCGTCCGTGCCTATGGCACCAACAACTTCCCCGACTGCTCGAACATGTGCCATGAAGCCAGCGGCGCCGGCATGTCTGAAGCCCTGGGGGTGGGCAAGGGCACGGTCGTGTTCCATGACCTGGAGCTGGCCGACGCGATTTTCGTCATCGGCCAGAACCCCGGCACCAATCACCCGCGCATGCTCGAACCGCTGCGCGAGGCGGTCAAGCGCGGTGCCCAGGTGGTGTGCTTCAACCCGCTCAAGGAGCGTGGCCTGGAGCGCTTCCAGCACCCGCAGCACCCGTTCGAAATGCTCAGCAACGGCTCCGAGCCAACCACCAGTGCCTACTTCCGCCCGGCCCTGGGCGGCGACATGGCGGCCATGCGCGGTATCGCCAAGTTCCTCTTGCAGTGGGAGCGCGAAGCCCAGGCCAAGGGCGAGCCTGCGGTGTTCGACCACGCCTTCATCGCCGAGCACACCAGCGGCCTCGACGACTACCTGGCGGCGGTGGATGCCACCTCGTGGGCGCACATCGTCAAGCAGTCGGGCCTGACCCTGGCCGAGATCGAGCTGGCAGCGCGCATGTACCGCAAGGCCGAGCGGGTGATCATGTGCTGGGCCATGGGCGTCACCCAGCATCGCCATTCGGTGCCGACCGTGCAGGAAATCGTCAACCTGCAACTGCTGCGTGGCAACGTGGGCAAACCGGGTGCCGGCCTGTCGCCGGTGCGCGGTCACAGCAACGTGCAGGGTGACCGCACCATGGGCATCGACGAGAAGCCCAAGGCGGCGCTGCTCGACGCCATCGAAAAACGCTTCAAGTTCCGCGTGCCGCGTGCCCACGGGCACAACGCGGTGCTGGCTATCAAGGCCATGGAAGAGGGGCTGGCCAAGGTGTTCATCGCCCTGGGCGGCAACTTCGCCCAGGCCACGCCGGACACCCCGCGCACCCACGCGGCGCTGCGCAACTGCGCGCTGACTGTGCAGATATCCACCAAGCTCAACCGCTCGCACCTGGTCACCGGCCGCGATGCGCTGATCCTGCCGTGCCTGGGCCGTACTGAAATCGACCTGCAGGCCGAGGGGCCGCAAGGCGTGACTGTGGAAGACACCTTCAGCATGGTGCACATCTCCAATGGCCAGTTGCGCCCCCGTTCGCCGCACATGCGCTCGGAGCCGTGGATCGTCGCCGGCATGGCCAAGGCGACCTTGGGCAACCAGCCGATCGACTGGGAATACGCCGTTGCCGACTACAACCGTATTCGCAGCATGATCGCCGACGTTATCCCGGGCTTCGCCAACTTCAACCAGCGCCTGCAGCACCCGGGTGGCTTCCACCTGGGCAACAACGCGGCCCAGCGCAACTTCCGCACGGCGACGGGCAAGGCGCGCTTCATGCACCATGCGCTGCCGGAGGAGCTGATCAACGCCAAGGTGCTGGCGCGGGGCGACAAGCCGGACCTGATCCTGCAGACCATGCGCTCGCACGACCAGTACAACACCACGCTGTACGGGCTCGATGATCGCTATCGCGGGGTATTCGGCCTGCGCGAAGTGGTGTTCGTCAGCGAAGCGGACATCCGCCGCCTGGGCTTCGAGCCGGGCGAGCAGGTGGACCTGGTGTCGCTATGGGAGGATGGTGTGGAGCGGCGGGTGTCGGGCTTCCGCCTGGTGCCTTATGACATTCCGGATGGCCAGGCCGCGGCGTATTACCCGGAGACCAACCCGCTGGTGCCGCTGGAGAGTTATGGCGAGGGGACTTACACGCCGACGTCCAAGTTCATTGCGATCAGGCTGGAGAAGGCCAAGGCCGGGAACCGGATCGAGGCGGTGCTGGCTTCGGATTGAGTGGGGACTGCTGGGGCTGCTTTGCAGCCCTTTCGCGACACAAGGCCGCTCCTACAGGAAAAGCGATCCCCTGTAGGAGCGGCCTTGTGTCGCGGAAGGGCCGCAAAACGGCCCCGCTATCTATGAACCGGCAAAGCTGTGGTGTATTTCATCTGTTCCATGGCAAAACTGGAGGTGATGTTCGACAACCCGTCGGTACAGGTGATCAGCTTCTTGTAGAACCGGTCGTACGCCGCGATATCGCCCACCACCACCCGCAGCATGTAGTCCCAGTCCCCGGACATCCGGTAGAACTCCATCACTTCCTCGAACCCCTTCACCGTCGTCGCGAACTGCTCCAGCCAAACGCTGTCATGGCGCTGGGTCTTGAGCTGGACGAACACGGTCAGCCCCAGGCCCAGGCGCTCGGGGTCGAGCAGGGCGACACGGCCGAGGATGTAGCCTTCTTCTTCCAGGCGCTTGACCCGCTTCCAGCACGGCGTGGTCGACAGATTGACCGCTTCGGCCAGGTCCTTGAGCGAGATCGAGGCGTCACGCTGCAGCAGGGTGAGGATGTGTTGGTCGAAAGTGTCCATGGCGGGTCAAACCGTCGAGAAAAATATTCCCCAGAATACTCCAGGCTTGGGAAACTTTCCCCAATGCGTCCGGCATTGCCGGCGCTTGCGGTTGTTGCCATAGTTGCAGGCCTGAATCCTGCCAATGGGCCTGACCATGTCCGACAAGCCGCGTAATTTCGCCACCCGTACCATTCACGCCGGCGAGCAGTTCAGCGTTGCCGACAACGCCATCTTCCCCCCGATCTACACCGCCAGCTCGTACATCAAGCGCAGCCTCGACGATCACCCCGAATATGCCTACAGCCGTGTTGGCAACCCGACCCGGCATGCCTATGAAAGCTGTGTGGCAGCGCTGGAGGAGGGCGTGGGCGCGGTGGCGTGCGCTTCGGGTGTGAATGCCACTGCCACGGTGCTCGAGTTGCTGCCCAAGGACGCCCACGTGGTGGTGATGAACGGCGTCTACGGCGGCACCTTCCGCATCCTCGAGGACTACCGCGGGCGCACCTCGGGCCTGACCACCACTTATGTCGACCTCAATGACGTCGAGGCGGTGGCGGCTGCGATCAGGCCCGAGACCCAGTTGATCTGGATCGAGTCACCGACCAATCCGTTGCTGCACCTGGTGGACATCAAGGCGGTCTGCGATCTGGCCCGCGCCCGCGGCATCCTCACCTGCATCGACAACACCTTCTGCTCGCCGTGGAACCAGCGGCCAATCACCCTCGGCGTAGACCTGGTGATGCACTCGGCGAGCAAGTACATCGGCGGCCATTCCGACCTCACCGGCGGCGTGGTGGTCGCAGCCAGTAACCCGCTGCTGACACGGCTGCGCAAGATCAGCATGGCGGTCGGGGCGATCCAGGGGCCGTTCGACTGCTACCTGGCCCTGCGCGGGTTGAAGACCCTGGATGTGCGCATGGAGCGCCAGTGCGCCAACGCGCTGCAGGTGGCGCGCTTTCTCGAAGGCCATCCGCAGGTCGAGCAGGTGTTCTACCCGGGGCTGGAAAGTCACCCGCAACACGCGTTGTGCCAGCGGCAGATGCGCAGCGGCGGGGCAGTGGTGGCAATGAAGGTCAGAGGGGGTGACCGCGCAGCGCTCAACCGGCTGGTCGAGGCGCTGCAGATCTTCGTGCTGGCCGACTCGCTGGGTGGGGTGGAGAGCATGATCAACCACTCCTGGAGCATGTCGCACAACTCGTTGAGCCCGGCGCAGAAGGGCGAGATGGGGATCAGCGAGAACCTGCTGCGGTTGTCGGTGGGGATCGAGGATTACCGAGACCTGATCGAAGATCTGGATGGGGCGCTGAAAGCTTCAGCGATTGGCTAGCAGGAACGCGTTCTTGTGGGAGCGGCCTTGTGTCGCGAAAGGGCCGCCAAGCGGCCCCGGCAATCTTTACTTCAACGCTGAAACCTAGGGGCCGCTGCGCAGCCCTTTCGCGACACCAGGCCGCTCCCACAGGGGCCGTGCATGTCTATGGCATCGATCAGGCCTTGGGCGGATGGATGATCCGCTCGATCTTGTCCTTGAGCAGCAGCCTTTCCTTGCGCAGGCGGTTGACCGCCTCGTCGTTGGTGCCGTTGGCCTCGGCGGCCAGCACCTCCTTGTCCTTGGCGTTGTATTCCTTGTGCAGCTTGTGAAGGTCCTGGTCCTTGTCTATGAGCGCCTGGAAATCGTCAGCGGTAACGTGCAGGTCAGCGAGCAGATCATGCGGAACTGGCATTTCTTCACCTCTGTCAGGGTTGGTCAGTAAGGTCCTGACCTTTGAGGATAGCCGCCTTTGCGAAGGAGGGGGCTGGGTAGGTTGTCGCATCCATCTCCATGCCTGGCCCTTGCGTCTGCCCGGCTGAACGTATGCTGAATGAAGTTGATTCAAGCTGGAAAAAAGCATCGGCTTACGAATTTGTTACCGTCTTTTTCACAAAAAATTGATGGTGCACTTTCTAAAGTTCGGCCAACTTTCCCATGCTGCTCTCAGGTGTGGGCGCTGATAACCACTCTTGATTGTGAATGCCGATGCTCAACTTCAAATCCCTGCGGACTGAATGGGTCACGCTGTTGGCCAGCGTTTACCTGCTGGTCGGTCTCAACCTGTTTCTCTGGGAGCACCTGCAAGAAGTGGTGCCCGCCGGCTTGTCGGGGCTCTGGCTGATCCTGGCATTCGCCGTGCTGATGCTGTTCGCGTTCAATCTGGTATTGACGCTGTTTGCCTTCCGTTATGTATTGAAACCGCTGTTGATCCTCTTGTTCATGAGTGGCGCGGGTGTCGCTTACTTCATGAATCAATACGGTGTGCTTATTGATTCGGGCATGTTCCGTAATATGGCCGAAACCAATGTGGCGGAAGTGCGCGATTTGATGTCGTTGAAGTTCGCTGCCTATATTCTGTTGCTCGGCGTATTGCCGTCGCTATTGCTGTGGAAAGCACCGATCGCCTATCGCCCCTGGCACCGTGAGGTGCTGGGCAAGCTGGTGGTCAGCGCTTCCTGCGTGGTGGCACTTGGTTCGGTGGCGCTGGTGAACTATCAGGGCCTGTCGTCGCTGTTTCGCAACCACCACGAACTGCGCCTGATGCTCACCCCAAGCAACATCGTCGGCGCGTCCATTGGTTATGTCAGCGAGCGCGTCGGCACGGCATCGCGCCCGTTCCAGCAATATGGCGAAGATGCCAGACGGGATCTGGCCTGGCAGAAGCATGCGCGCAAGTCGCTGACGGTGCTGGTGGTTGGCGAAAGTGCTCGGGCCGATCACTTCGGCGTGCTGGGCTACGACCGCGATACCACCCCGAAGCTTGCCAAGGAACAGGGCCTGTTGAGTTTCACCGATGTGCATTCGTGCGGTACCGAAACCGCCGTGTCGGTGCCGTGCATGTTCTCCGGTATGCAGCGCAAGGACTACGACGCCCGTGTGGCGAAGAACCGCGAAGGGCTGCTGGACATTCTTCAGCGTGCCGGCCTGGCCGTGCAGTGGCGCGACAACCAGTCGGGGTGCAAAGGCACGTGCGACCGCGTGCAGTTCATCGACGTGAGCAACCTCAAGGACCCGCAGCTGTGCGCCAGCGGCGAGTGCCATGACGAAATCCTGCTGCAGGGCCTGGGCGAGCTGATCGACAACCTCGACCAGGACACCGTGCTGGTGCTGCACCAGATGGGCAGCCATGGCCCCGAGTACTTCAAGCGCTACCCCAAGGGCGGCGAGCGCTTCACCCCGGTGTGCCAGAGCAACGCGCTGAACCAGTGCAGCGAGCAGGAAATCATCAACGGTTACGACAATACCCTGGCCTACACTGACAAGGTGCTTGCCTCGCTGATCGATACCCTGCGCAGCAAACAGGACAAGGTCGACACGGCGATGATCTACCTGTCCGACCATGGCGAGTCCCTGGGCGAGTACAACCTGTTCCTGCATGGCACGCCTTATGCCATTGCCCCGGAGCAACAGAAGCACGTACCCCTGCTGACCTGGTTCTCCGACAGCTACAAGGAGGATTTCGGCATCGACACCGACTGCCTGGCCAAGCTCAGCGATGCACCGTTGTCGCAGGACAACCTGTTCCACTCGATGCTGGGCCTGCTGCAGGTGCACACCGAGGTCTACCAGCAGTCGCTGGACATGTTCGCCAGCTGCCGGCCGTGGCTGGCAGCCCAGCGCTGAAAGCCGTTCATCCAATCCGCGAATGGCGCAGGTTTCACCACCAGGGCTTGCGCCGTATATACTGCGCGCCAATGTATGTGGGAGAGCCTTGTGGCCATCGAAATTCACTGGATCCATGACGACCAGACCCTGGCCGAACACTGCCGCAAATGGCGCGAACTGCCCTTCGTGGCGCTCGACACCGAATTCATGCGGGTCGACACCTTCTACCCCAAAGCCGGTCTGGTCCAGGTCGGCGACGGGCAGCGGGCTTTCCTCATCGACCCGCTGCTGATCGGCAACTGGCAGCCGCTGGGCGAACTGCTTGACGACAGCAGCGTGGTCAAGGTGCTGCACGCCTGCAGCGAAGACCTTGAAGTGCTGCTGCGCCTGACCGGCAAGCTGCCGCAACCGTTGTTCGACACCCAGCTGGCGGCCGGTTACCTGAACCTGGGCTTCTCCATGGGTTATTCGCGCCTGGTGCAGGAAGTGCTGGGCATCGAGCTGCCCAAAGGCGAAACCCGCTCCGACTGGCTGCAGCGCCCGCTGTCGGAAACTCAGGTCAGCTACGCCGCCGAAGATGCCGTGCACCTGGCCGAACTGTTCGCTGCCCTGCAGCCACGCCTGTCCGGCGACAAGTATGCCTGGGTGCTGGACGATGGCGCCGAACTGGTGGCCGCGCTGCGCCGTGAAGTCGAGCCCGAGACCTTGTATCGCGACGCCAAGCTCGCCTGGAAGCTGGGCCGCCAGCAGCTGGCGGTGCTGCGCGAACTGTGCGCCTGGCGCGAGCGTGAAGCGCGAAGCCGCGACGTGCCGCGCAACCGCATCCTCAAGGAGCACTCGCTGTGGCCCATGGCCAAAAGTCAGCCGGACAACCTTTCAGCCCTGGCCAGGATCGAAGAAATGCACCCGCGCACCATCCGCCAGGACGGCGCCTGCCTGCTCGAGCTGATCAAGCGCGCCGCCAGCCAGCCGCCCGAGCAATGGCCAGAGCCGCTGCCCGAACCGCTGCCGATCGAGGCCGCCGGTATCCTCAAGCGCCTGCGTGCCATCGGCCAGGCCGAAGGCGAGCGCCTGGGCATCGCCCCCGAGCTGATGCTGCGCAAGAAAGCCCTGGAAGCCCTGCTCAAGAGCGGCTACCCCAACGGCCCCTACCAACTGCCCGATTCGCTGCGCGGCTGGCGCCGTGAGCGGATGGGCCAGGCCCTGCTCGACGACCTCGCAGGCGCCGGAGAGAAGCAATGAAACGTATCTGCTCGATCTACAAGAGCCCGCGCAAGAACGAGATGTACCTCTACGTGCTCAAGGCCGATGGCCTGGAGCGCGTGCCGGAGGGGCTGCTGCCCTTTTTCGGCAAGCCTGTGCACGCCTTCGACCTGGTGCTGACCCCGGAGCGCCAACTGGCCCGCGAGGACATCGCCAAGGTGCTGGAAAACCTCGAGAGCCAGGGCTATCACTTGCAGATGCCGCCAGCCGAGGACGAGTACATCGAGCACTTGCCCGAAGAGCTGCTGCGCCGTAACGACCCGGTCTGATCATGCGTGTACTGATCGCAGAGCATGAGCATGCTCGATACGCCGCATTGCTGCGCGAAGCCTTGCCGGAACTGGAAATCCTGACCAGCGGCGACTCCGCCGAACTGGCCCGCCAGGCACCGCAGTGCCCGGTCTGGCTGGGCCAGCCAGACTTGCTGGCGAGCTTGCTGCGTCAGGGCCACAAGCCGCAGTGGATGCAGTCGACCTGGGCCGGCATCACGCCGCTGCTGGCCGAGGGACTGCCGCGTGATTATCGCCTGACCCGCGCCGTGGGCATCTTTGGCCAGGTGATGGCCGAGTATATGTTGACTTACATGCTCGGCCACGAGCGTGAAGTGCTGTCCCGCCTGGTCAGCCAGGTCGAGCGACGCTGGGATGAGCGCCCGGGGCGCAGCCTGGAGGGGCGCAAGGTGCTGATCGTCGGTACCGGCGATATCGGCCAGCGGGTGGCCGAGTTTCTGGTGCCGTTTGGCGTGACCCTGTACGGCATCGCCAGCACTGCCCGCGAGCAGGCGCCTTTCGTCGAAGTGGCGGCGCTGCCGGACCTGCCGCGCATGGTCGGGCAGGTAGATTACGTGATCAACCTGCTGCCGGACACGCCCGCGACCCATGACCTGTATGACGCGGCGCTGTTGCAGTGCTTCCAGCCCACGGCGTTGTTCATCAACGCGGGGCGGGGCGCGGCGGTGGTCGATGCCGACCTGGTCGAGGCGTTGAAACAGGGGCACCTGGCCGGGGCGGTGATCGACGTGTGCCGGCAGGAACCGCTGCCGCAACGGCATCCGTTCTGGACCGCCTGGGGGTTGTTGCTGACCGGGCACAGCTCGGCGCCCACCTCGCCGGCGGCGATGGTGCGATTGTTTGCCGAGAATGTGCGGGCGTATGCAGAGGGGCAGGGGTTGCGCGGCGAAGTGGATTTCGCCCGGGGGTACTGAGCTTCAAGCTACAAGCTACAAGAGAGTTCAGCTTGCAGCTTGCAGCTTGCAGCTTGCAGCTTGCAGCTTGCAGCTTGCAGCATCAGAGGCTGAAATCACCCTCAACCGCCAGCTCGCTCAGCGGCCGGCGCGGGCTTGGTACTTCACGCGCCTGCAGCGCTTCGTCCAGGCTGGCCTTGTCGCCCAGCTTGCCGATCGCCACCATGGCATGCAGCTCATAGCCTTCGGGAATCTTCAGCTCCTGGCGCGCCAGTGCCTGGTCGAAGCCGGCCATGCCGTGAGTGTGCCAGCCGCTGATGCTGGCCTGCAGCGCCAGGTGCCCCCAGGCGGAACCGGTATCGAAGGTGTGCCACAACGCCGGCTTTTCTTCCGTCGAGCCCGGCGCGGCAAAAGTGGTCTTGGAAATGATCAGCACCAGCGCCGACGCCTGCTGCGCCCAGCTGCGGTTGAACGGCACCAGCAGGCTCAGGTAACGCTCCCAGCTCGGCGTGTCGCGGCGTGCATAAAGGAAGCGCCAAGGCTGTGAGTTATAGGCCGACGGTGCCCAGCGGGCCGCTTCGAGGAAGCTCAGCAGGGTCTCTTCGCTGATCGGTTCGGCAGTGAAGGCGCGGGGCGACCAGCGGTTGATGAACTGCTCGTTGATGGCGTAATCGGCAATACGGGGGGTGGCACTCATGGCTGCTCCTGCACGTGGATGGCAAAGCACGCACGCTACTGCGTGTGCCTGGCACTGACAAGCGGTCTGGCGTTGCCGAAGGCCAGGCTCTAGACTGGCGCCGCCGCGCGCCGCGGCCTGAAGATGAATGCAGGAACTCCGTGTGATGATCGCTGACAGCGCGCCGTTCTGGCGGCGCAAGACCCTCGAACAACTCAGCCCGCAAGAGTGGGAGTCGCTGTGCGACGGCTGCGGCCTTTGCTGCCTGCAAAAGCTCGAGGACGAAGACGACAACAGCGTCTATTACACGCGCATCGCCTGCAAGCTGCTCGACCTCGAAACCTGCCAGTGCGGCGATTACCCCAACCGCTTCGCCCATGTGCCGGATTGCATCCAGCTCACCCCGGGCAAGGCCGACCAGTTCAAATGGCTGCCGAGCACCTGTGGTTACCGCCTGATCAGCGAGGGCAAGGATCTACCTGAGTGGCATCACCTGGTGTGCGGTGACCGCAAGCAGGTACATGAACAACGCATCTCGCAATCGGGGCGTATGCTCAGTGAACATGATGTGGATGAAGACGACTGGGAAGACCACCTGATTTTCCGCGCCAGCTGAACGGCGAACCGGTCGCCGCTGAGGAACAAGGAGTTTCGCCATGCGTTGCCAATTGTTGTTGCTCCTCGGGCTTGTGGCCTGTTCGCCGGCCTGGGCGAAAAAAGTCGACCTCGATTACCAGGTGCGCCTGTTGCCTGCCAATGGCCAGGCCGAAGTACGCCTGACCCTGGCCGAAGGCAGCGCCGTGCGCAGTCTGGATTTCGACCTGGGCAAGGCTGACGCCTACAGCGGCTTCCAGGCCGATGGCCAGTGGCAGCAGCAGGGCCAGCGCGGTGTGTGGCACCCGGCAGCGGGCAAGACCAGCCTCAGTTACCGGGTGAAGCTGGATCAAAAGCTGCGCAGCGGCGCCTACTCCTCACGTATCACCCCGCATTGGGCGCTGTTCCTCGGCGATCAGCTGGTGCCGCCTGCACGCCTCGACCAGCAGGACGGTACCGAGTTGGTGGCGCGTTTGACAGTAGACTTGCCGGAGGGCTGGAAGAGCATCGAAACGTCCTGGCCACGCGTCGGCAAGGACAAGTTCCGTATCGACAACGTGTCCCGCCTGTTCGACCGCCCGACCGGCTGGATGCTGGCCGGCGACCTTGGCAGCCGCCGTGCTCGCCTCGGTGAGACCGACGTGACCGTGGCCGCGCCAGTGGGGCAGGGCATGCGGCGGATGGACAGCCTGACCCTGCTGACCTTTGTCTGGCCGCAACTGCAGGCGGTGTTCCCGCGCAACCCGACCAAGCTGCTGCTGGTGGGGGCTCGTGATGGCATGTGGCGCGGGGCGATGACGGGCGACGGTTCGATCTACCTGCACAGCAGCCGGCCGATGGTCAGCGAAAATGGCAGCAGCCCGCTGCTGCGCGCGTTGGTGCAGCTGTTTGCGCAGATTCGCGTGCGAGACAACAGCGACTGGCTGGGCCAGGGCCTGACCGAGTACTACGCCACCGAGCTGTTGCGCCGTGCCGGAGGCATCAGTGACGACCGCTATGAGGTATGGCAGGCACGCTTGCAGAAGCAGGGCGGCAAAGTCACCCAGCTGCGCGCCGAGCACGCGAGCCCCGCCCAAGTGGCTCGAGGGGTGATGTTGTTGCAGGCGCTGGACAAGGAAATTCGCATCCATACCCAGGCCAAGCGCTCGCTGGACGACGTGACGCGGGCGCTCATGCGCCTGCCCAGCGTGAGCACCGAGGAATTCGTGCAGATCAGCGAGAATGTGCTGGGGCGCCGCTCCGACGTGCTGCAGAGCAAAGCCCTGCGCTAGCCTGCACCGGCCTCTTCGCGGGTAAACCCGCTCCCACAGGAAAGTGAAAATCCTGAAGGTAACGCTTTACCTGTGGGAGCGGGTTTACCCGCGAAGAGGCCGGCACGGCTAAACCAGGACTCAGCCACCGGTCACTGTCACGCCCCTGGTAGCCGCTTCGGCACTGGCCCTGAGAGCCTCCAGTTCCGCCGCACTGCGCTGGATATCCGAGCGCAGGCGGTGATATTCCTGCCGATGCCGCAGCCACCAGGCCTTGGTCGAGCAATGCCCGCTGACGCCGCGGGCCACCGCCAGGCCGCCCACCACCATCTGCAACAACCCGATCAGGCCGCCGTGGCGCAATCCCTTGCTGAACATGAGTGCCCCTCCGGCCAGCGAGCCGGCGCGTTCAAGGCCATGGACATTGTGCTCCCGCGACCCCGGAGCGGAATGGATATCGAGCATGGCAAGTTCTCCTTGTGGAATGTAAGCAGCTGACCCGCCCGTCGCTGCCGGCGTTCATTCGCAGCGCCCGGCGGTCACGAAGGCTCTGCAATGGGCATTGCACCCGTGCCGATGTCCGGTCTGGCCAATTGCCTGGCGGCTACGGGCAACTGAAGCGCGCCCACGCAGGATTAACTTGTCCCCGCGCGAAGCTCATCCACGCTGGGTTTCGACCCAGGAGCTTCACGTCCCCCTCCACAAAAGAACAACAGCAGGGATCAGGATGACAATGACAAGCGCGAGTGGCGCCGGCAATCAGCTGGCGCAAGGCTTCAAGCAACGCCACGTGACCATGCTCTCCATCGCCGGGGTGATCGGCGCCGGGCTGTTCATCGGCTCCGGGCACGCCATCGCCGCCGCAGGGCCTTCAGCCATCATCGCCTATGCGCTGGCCGGTGCCCTGGTGGTGCTGGTGATGCGCATGCTGGGGGAAATGGCGGTCGCCAGCCCCGACACGGGCTCCTTCTCCACCTACGCCGACCGCGCCATCGGGCGCTGGGCCGGGTTCACCATCGGTTGGCTGTACTGGTGGTTCTGGGTACTGGTCATCCCCATCGAAGCCATTGCCGCCGGCGTGGTGCTCAACAACTGGTTCCCGCACATCGATGCCTGGTTCTTCGCCCTGAGCATGACCGTGCTGCTGACCGCCACCAACCTGTTCAGCGTGGCCAAGTACGGCGAATTCGAGTTCTGGTTCGCCATGCTCAAAGTCATCGCCATCGTCGCTTTCATCGCCCTCGGTGCTGCAGCGCTGGCGGGCGTGCTGCCTGGCCGCGAAGTCAGTGGCCTGCCGCGCCTGCTGGAAGCGCAGGGCGGGTTCATGCCCAACGGCTGGACGGCGATCATCGGTGCCTTGCTCACCACCATGTTCAGCTACCTGGGCACAGAAGCGGTGACTATTGCCGCCTCGGAATCCAAGGACCCGGCGCGCAACATCGCCAAAGCTACCCGCTCGGTGATCTGGCGCATCAGCGTGTTCTACCTGCTGTCGATCTTCGTGATCATCTCGGTAGTGCCATGGAACGACCCGCTGCTGCCGGTGCAGGGTTCCTACCAGCGCGCGCTGGAAATCATGCACATTCCGTACGCCAAGCTGCTGGTGGACATGGTAGTGCTGGTGGCGGTGGCCAGCTGCCTGAACTCGTCGATCTACATTTCCTCTCGCATGCTCTATTCGCTGAGCAAGCGCGGTGACGCTCCGGGCTTCATCCAGCGCACCTCCAATGTTGGCGTACCCCGTGCGGCGGTGATCGGCAGCACGCTGATCGGCATGCTGGCGACCATCGTCAACTACTTCGCGCCGGCCCAGGTGTTCGCCTTCCTGCTGGCCAGCTCCGGTTCGATTGCCTTGCTGGTCTACCTGGCCATCGCCTTCTCGCAATTGCGCATGCGCGCCATCCTGCAACGGCAGAATGCCGAGATCGCCTTCAAGATGTGGCTTTATCCGTGGCTGACCTACCTGGTGATCGGCTTCATCGTGTTCGCCCTGGGCACCATGTTCGTGATGCCGCAACACCGGATGGAAGTGTCGCTGACCTTGGCCCTGGCGCTGGTGATCCTGGTGCTGGGAGTGATTACCAGCAAGCGGCATGACCGGCGGGAGGCATTGGCTGTTACCTGATTCGCAGTGAAGCGAATAAAGCCATCTGCATGCAGATGGCTTTTTTGTTTGTGCCGGCCCTTTCGCGGGTTTACCCGCTAAAGGGCCGGCACATTTTGCATATTTGTCTGGTATGGACAATTACCTGTCCGGTTTGGCAATGCAGCCTCGAGGGTGTTTAATCTCACCTCTGGAAAGCCCTCAAACCCTATGAAACAAGGGCCCTGAGTGATTCCACCGTTCATCGAAATTGCTGTAGACACATTGTCTAACAGTGCCATATAGTCGTTATACAAATAGTAGACATAGCTCTATGACAACAAAGAAGGCCGCCATGAAAGCCACCGTCCAACCACTCGCAGCAGAAGTGCCGCAGGACCGCAAAGCCGTCCTTGCCGAAGCCCTGCGCCGCCGGATCCTCAGCATGGAACTGGCCCCGGGCGCCGTGGTGGACGAACTGGCCCTGTGCGACGAGTTCGGCCTGTCGCGCCCCCCGGTCCGTGAGCTGCTGCGCCAGATTGCCGCCGAAGGCTACATCGAGCTGGAAGCCAACCGCGCGCCTCGCGTCGCCGCCATGAACCACGAGTCGCTGCACAGCTTCTACGTTGCCGCGCCGCTTATCTACGTGGCCACCACCCAGCTGGCCGCCACCTACGCCAGTGCCGATGAAATCGAAGTGCTCAAGGCCATCCAGGCCAAGTTCCGCCAGGCCATCGAAGAGCGCGACGTGGAAAACCGCGTGCTCTACAACGACGCCTTCCACCTGGAAATCGGCAAGATGGCGCACAACGATTACCTGATGCCAAGCCTGCGCCGCCTGCTCATCGACCATACCCGCCTGGGCAAGATTTTCTACCGCCATCCGACTACCGACGACATGCAGCGGGACCTCGAGATCGCCTGTGAACAGCACGAACAGATCATCGAGGCCATCGAGCGCCGTGATGCGCAGGCCGCTGGCCAGCTGGCCCGCGAGCACATGGAGCTGTCGCGTCGGCGCATGGCCGAGTACGCCGCACCGCAAGGGCTGGATGTACCGATTCAGATATGAATTACCCGGTCGCCGCCAGCGGCGCTGACCACCCGTCGAAACAAGAACCAGGTTAGTGACATGACAAGAATAAGTTCGTTACCTGCCGATGATGCCACCTGTGGCTGGTATCACCTGAGCAAACCTCGCACGCCAAGGCCGGCCCACAGTGGCAACAGCCAGGCGCGTTGGGTAGTGGTCGGCGCCGGTTTCACCGGCCTTGCGGCTGCACGCCAGCTGGCAACGAACTTCCCGAACGACGAGATCGTCCTGATCGAAGCGCAGGAGGTCGGTTTCGGCACCTCCGGGCGCAACGCCGGTTTCGCCATCGACCTGCCGCACGACATTGGCGCCGAGGACTACATCGGCGACATCGACATCGCCAAGACCATCCTGAAACTCAACCTGGGTGGCCAGTCTTACCTCAAGGAACTGATCGAGCGCTACGACATCGAGTGCCAGTTCCGCCACTGCGGCAAGTACCAGGCCGCCATCGAAGACCGCGGCATCGCCGTGCTCGATGCCTATCGCCGTGGCCTGGACAAGCTCGGCCAGCCCTATGAAGTGATCGAAGGGCGCGACCTGCCCGAGCACATCGGCACGCACTTCTACCGCAAGGGCCTGTTCACCCCCGGCACTGCGCTGCTGCAACCGTCGGCACTGGTGAAAGGCCTGGCCGACAGCCTGCCGAGCAACGTCTCCCTCTACGAAAATACGCCGATCACCGACGTCGAGTACGGCGACAAGGTGGTGCTGCGCCACGCCAACGGCTCGATCACGGCCGACAAGCTGGTACTCACCACCAACGCCTTCGGCATGAGCTTCGGTTTCCTCAAGGGCCGCATGCTGCCGGTGTTCACCTACGGCAGCATCACCCGCCCGCTGACCGAAGACGAACAGGCGCGCCTGGGCGGCAAACCTTGCTGGGGCGTGATCCCGGCCGACCCGTTTGGCACCACCATGCGCCGGACCGTCGACAACCGCCTGCTGATCCGCAACAGCTTCAGCTACAACCCGGACGGGCGTAGCAACCGCAAATACCTGGAACGCTTCGTCGAGCGCCACCGCGAATCCTTTGCCCGGCGCTTCCCGATGTTGCCGGGCGTGAACTTCGAATATACCTGGGGCGGTGCACTGGCCTTGTCGCGCAACCATATGGGCTTCTTCGGCAAGTTGGCGCCGAACGTGGTGGGCGCATTGTGCTGCAACGGCCTGGGCGTTACCCGTGGCACCGTCACCGGCAAGTTGCTCGCCGACTGGCTGGCCGGCGACAAGAACGAACTCATCGAGTTTCTGCTCAATGCCCCCGGGCCTTGCGCGAACCCGCCGCAGCCCTTGGTTTCCCTGGGCTTGAACGCCAACCTGATGTGGGGGCAGTTCCGCGCTGGCAAGGAAAGCTGATCGTTCTTTGAAGTAGACAGGAAGAAAATTGATGCCGGTGGTCATTTGCCGGCACGGGCGCCCTTTGCCCGAATTTGATGATCGAGATGCGTAGTCCGGTCACCCGGGGCTGAACGCGGTTTTCAGTGTCGCGGATGCGCTCGCCTTGAATATGTGCAAGCAAGAAGTGGTAGGAACTAACAATGACAAGTCCGAATATTTCGATTGAAGATGTACCGATCAACAACTTCCACCAGTTGCTGACCCTGCGTTCCGGTGGTGGTTCGTTCGTCGACGGTTATGTGTTGAGCATCATCGGCGTGGCCATGGTGCAGATGTCCGCAGGACTCGGCCTGACCAGCTTCTGGCAGGGCATGATCGCCGCTTCGGCATTGATCGGCATCTTCTTCGGTGGCTTCTTCGGCGGCTGGCTGACCGACCGCCTGGGCCGCAAACGGGTGTTCTTCGTCGGCCCGACCCTGTTCATCGTGGCTTCGGTTGCGCAGTTCTGGGTGGAGTCGGCGCTGGCCTTGTTCCTGTTGCGCTTCGTCATTGGTATTGCGGTGGGCATCGAATACCCGGTGGCGACATCGCTGCTGGTCGAGTTCCTGCCCAAGAAGAACCGCGGCCCGCGCCTGGCCACCCTGACCGTACTGTGGTTTGCCGGTGCCGCCACGGCCTATATGGCCGGCGAAGCGATCCTGCGCCACGGTGGTGACGATGCCTGGCGCCTGGTACTGGCCAGCGCCGCGGTGATTGGCGCGCTGCTGTTTGCCATCCGCCTGGGCACCCCGGAGTCGCCACGCTGGCTGATCAGCAAGGGCCGCTCGGCTGAGGCCGAGCAGGTGATCAAGGATGTGTACGGCAACGGATTCAGCTTGAAGAACCTCCCCGAGGAGCCGAAGAGCCGCAAGCTGTCGTTCCTCAGCCTGCTGCACTCCGGCTACGGCAAACGCATGTTGTTCGTCACCATGTTCTGGACCTGCTCGGTGATTCCGGTGTTCGCCGTCTACGCTTTCGCTCCGAGAGTGCTGGGTGCGTTGAACCTGAAAGGCGACTGGGCGGCGATCGGCTCGGTGGCCATCACCTGCCTGTTCGTGGTCGGTTGCATCATTGGCACCCGCCTGCTGAACACCATTGGCCGGCGCACCACGCTGCTGCACAGCTTCTTCTGGTCGGGGCTGGCACTGCTGGGCCTTGGCGCCTTCAGCAACGGCAACGAGATGCTCATCCTCGTGCTGTTCGGTGCCTACGCCTTGTTCATCGGCGGGGCCCAAGTGCTGCAGCTGGTGTACCCGAACGAACTGTTCCCCACCGAGATCCGGGCTGGCGCCGTGGGCGTAGGCACCTCGATGTCGCGGATCGGTGCCGCAGTCGGCACCTGGCTGGTCCCGATCGCCCTGGACAGCTATGGCATCGGCGCAACCATGTACGCCGCTGCCGCCGTGACCTTCGTCGGCCTGGCCTTCTCGGTCGCGCTGGCCCCGGAAACCCGTTCGCTGAACCTGCAACAGGCTGCTTCGCTAAGCTGAATTGACTGACAACCCGCCACGTCGTCGATCCGCCGTGGCCTTTACAACACTGATCAACGCACTGGAGAACCTACCGTGAAATTCGAAGGCATCTACACCCCGGCAATCACTCCGCTGGCTGCGGACGGCTCGATCGACAAGGCGGCGTTCGCCGAAGTGCTCGAATACCTGGTCGAGTCGAAGATCCACGGCGTCATCATCGGCGGCTCTACCGGCGAGTACTACGCCCACACCACCCAGGAGCGCATCGAACTGGCCGCCCAGGCCAAGGACGTGCTCAACGGCCGCCTGCCGCTGATCGTCGGCACCGGTGGTATCCGTACCGAAGACGCCGTGGCCTTCGCCCAGCACGCCAAGGAAATCAAGGCCGACGCGCTGCTGGTGGGCACCCCGCCGTACGCGCTGCCGACCCAGCAGGAAATCGCCCTGCACGTCAAAGCCGTGGACGCTGCCGCCGGCCTGCCGATCATGCTCTACAACTACCCGGGCCGCATGAGCGTGAGCATGGGCGAAGAATTCTTCGACGCCGTGGCCGACGTGAAGAACATCGTTGCCATCAAGGAAAGCTCCGGTGACATGGCCCAGCTGCACCGCCTGGCCATCAAGCGCCCGAACATCCAACTGTCGTGCGGCTGGGACGACCAGGCCCTGGAGTTCTTCGCCTGGGGCGCCAAGAGCTGGGTCTGCGCCGGCTCCAACTTCATCCCGCGTGAGCATGTGGCCCTGTACGAGGCCTGCGTGATCGAGAAGGACTTCGACAAAGGCCGCAAGATCATGGCTGCCATGATGCCGCTGATGGACTTCCTCGAAGGTGGCAAGTTCGTCCAGGCCATCAAGAACGGTGTCGCCCTGAACGGCCTGAGCACCGGTGGCGTGCGCAAGCCGCTGACCGACCTGGACGCTGCCGAGAAGCAGGAACTGCAGCGCGTGGTTACCGAACTCAAGGCCACCATCGCACAGATCAAATAAGGAGCCGGGAACATGGCTGATTTGCTGAGCAAGGAACAATACGCGGCCATCGCCGCCGACCTGCAACTGCGCACCCAGGCGTTCATCGACGGTGAATTCCGCGATGCCATCTCCGGTCGCACCTTCGTCACCACCAACCCGGCCACCGGTAAGCAGCTGGCTGAAGTTGCCGCCTGTGACGTGGACGATGTGAACGTCGCCGTGGCCGCGGCCACGCGCGTGTTCGAGGAAGGCACCTGGTCGAAGATGCAGCCGAACGACCGCAAGCACGTGCTGCAGAAGTTCGCCCAGCTGCTCGAAGACAACGCCCACGAGCTGGCCGTGCTGGAAGCGCTGGACAGCGGCAAGCCGGTCAGCGAGTGCCAGACCGTCGACGTGCCGGAAACCATCCACACCATCCGCTGGCACGCTGAGCTGATCGACAAGATCTACGACGCCACGGCCCCGACCGGCAACGCCGCCGTGACCATGGTGGTGCGTGAAGCCATCGGCGTGGTCGGCCTGGTGCTGCCGTGGAACTTCCCGCTGCTGATGCTGGCGTGGAAGATCGCCCCGTCGCTGGCCGCTGGTTGCTCGATCGTGGTCAAGCCGGCCAAGGAAACCACCCTCAGCGCCCTGCGCGTGGCCGAGCTGGCCCATGAGGCCGGCATTCCTGCAGGCGTGTTCAACCTGGTGCCTGGCGGTGGCCGTGAAGTGGGCGAAGCCATTGGCCGCCACATGGACATCCCGATGGTCAGCTTCACCGGTTCCACCGACACCGGCCGCCTGTTCCTGAAGTACGCTGCCGAGTCCAACCTCAAGCGCATCGTCCTGGAGCTGGGTGGCAAGAACCCGGCCGTGGTCATGAACGACTGTGAAGACCTGGACGAAGTGGCCCAGTTCGTTACCGCCGGTGCGTTCTGGAACATGGGCGAGAACTGCTCGGCGTCGTCGCGCCTTATCGTCCACAAGGACGTCAAGGACGAGCTGCTGAGCCTGATCGCCAAGCACCTGAAGGACTGGAAGCTGGGCGATCCGCTCGATCCGGACAACCGCCTGGGCGCCATGGTCAGCAAGTCGCACTTCGAGAAGGTCAAGTCGTACCTGGAATACGCCGCCGAGCAGAAACTCGACGTCGTCCAGGGTGGCGAGGCCGAACAAGGCGTATACATTCAGCCGACCATCGTCGACAACGTTGGCCGTGACAACAAGCTGTTCGTCGAGGAAATCTTTGGCCCGGTGCTGAGCGTGACCAGCTTCGAAACCATCGATGAAGCGATCGAGCTGGCCAACGACACCGTTTACGGCCTGGCCGCCTCGGCCTACACCGGCAGCCTGCGCAATGCGCTGCGCCTGTCGCGTGAAATCCGCGCGGGCGTGGTGACGGTCAACTGCTTCGGTGAGGGTGATGTGACCACGCCGTTCGGTGGCTACAAAGAGTCTGGCTTTGGTGGGCGCGACAAGTCCATCTGGGCCCACGACCAGTACACGGAGCTGAAGACCATCTGGATCAACGCTTCGTGATCTGAGCAAGACCGGTGCTGTTCTGACGGAGCTCAGCACCACCCGGCCGCCCTGCTGTCGCAGTGGCGGCCTTTTTTTTTATTTGAACTTGGGCCCAGAACGGGTATTCAGCCCCTTGGCCAGGCGGTCATACAGCACGACGTTCACCGTCGCCGCCAGGTTCATGCAACCTTCGGTCGGAATGTAGATGGTTTCTTCGCACCATCCGCGCACTTCCTCGCTCAACGAGCCATCCTCAGGCCCGAAGATATAGATCGCCCGGTCCGGGTGGGTGTATTCAGGCAGCGGCCGGGCGCCATCCACCAGCTCCACCGCCACCGGCGTGCAGCCCAGGGGAATGATGCGTTGCAGGTCGTCGATGCCGATCAGCGGAATGTCGTAGTGCACCCGCTTGGTGTCGGTGACGAAGTCACGCGCGCGCTCGTAGCGCTTGCCGGTGTAGAACACCGAGTTGACGCCGTAGCAACCCGCTGCGCGCATGACCGAACCGACGTTCTCCGCAGACTTGGGGTTGAACAGGCCGATGCAGCTGTACCGTTTGTTTGCCACGTGCCGGGGCCCTTCGCAAAAAAAGAGCGCGATTATACGGGCTTGCCGGCGGCAGCGGGGGTTGCAGTGACGGTCAGTCTTTTTTCAGCATGCCCGCCAGCCCCGCGAACGGGTTGTGGGTGGCCTTGGCGATGCTCGGGGTGCTGGTCGAGCCTTCGCTGAAGTACTGCTGGTCGGTGTAGCGTGAGTGTTCGTTGTCGTGGCAGTACAGGCACAGCAGCTCCCAGTTGGAGCCGTCCTGCGGGTTGTTGTCGTGGTTGTGGTCACGGTGGTGAACGGTCAGTTCGCTCAGGCGCTTGCCGGCGAACTCGCGGGCGCAACGGCCGCACACGTGCGGGTACATTTTCAGGGCTTTGTCGCGATAGCCCATCTCCTTGTCGCGCTTGGCGTCGGCGAGGATGCGGTCGAGGCGGGCGGTGGCGGCGGAGGTGGAAGCCGAACTCATGGTGTTTCCTTTGTTCTGATCAGGCAGATGACGGTTATGCCATTGAGTCTAGCGCGCTTGCGGGGCAGGCGGACAGGCGAAAACTTGAATATCGGCGTAGCCTGTAAAGAGGTCCCGACAGGAGGTTGCTGATGTTCCACGCGATCCTCGCCGCGCTGCTCGCCGCCGCCGTGCCCCTGGCCGAAGCGGCGGGCACGCCACCCCGGCTGAACACCCCGGTGCCCGGTGCCCCCGGTACGCCGACGCCCACGCCTTATCCGCAGATCACGCCGAGCTCGCCGCCCAAGGCCTACGACAGCACGCCGGGTGCGCCGCTGTTGCCGCCGATGCCGGTGCCAGGGCCGCCCAAGGATCAGGACTTGCCAGGGCTGCACCAGGAGCCGGCGAAACCGCCTGCGAGGGATGATTGACTGAAAGGAATTCGTTGGTTGCGAGATTCTGGGGCTGCTTTGCAGCCCTTTCGCGACACAAGGCCGCTCCTACAAAAGAACGCGATCCCCTGTAGGAGCGGCCTTGTGTCGCGAAAGGGGCGCAACGCGCCCCCCGGCATTCTCAAGCAATACCCAGCTCACCCAGCACAAACGCATACTCAAGTGCCACATCGCGCAGCCCTTGGAACCCCCGCTCATGGTCGAGCATTGTGTCGAGATTGCCTGAAAGGAATTCGTTGGTTGCGAGATCCTGGGGCTGCTTTGCAGCCCTTTCGCGACGCAAGGCCGCTCCCACAGGTACCGC
>NZ_JBIVGA010000024.1:0-65184 GCF_044748405.1 Pseudomonas sp. NPDC089996
GCGCGTTCATCAATCCCAGAATGCAGAACTACCACACGCTCAAGGCTGGCCTTGCGCTGAGTGGGCATTCTGCGAACAAGTTCGACGTTCTGAATTCACACATTTACAACAGTGTTGTCAGGAGCGCGAACTGGTCATAGTCGGTGACTGGTCAACGGCTTCCTGTACCTGCCAGGAGGCCTATCTGATGGCGAACGCTGCCACGACACACATGGGGCTGATGCGCAGCGGGCAAGGTGCCGATGAGTTCTTTCTGGATAATTTCGAGTTGCTCAAGAGTCTGCTTGCCCATGCGTCCATGGGCGCAGGCGTGGTCAGCGATGGCTGGATCTGGGCACTGACAGTGGCGAGAGCCATAGGAGGGAAGTATTCAGGTGACTACGCTGGAGAAAAGAGCAAATCCTTCGGTGAATCTCTATATCGGGAAAGCCTGAAGTGAATACGACCTTGGAACCGGGAATAGTAGGAATTTCAATCATTATTCCAATGGCGCTCACATTCATTACCCAGTGCTACGTTGCTCATAAATACACCGAGCTTTTTGAGTCATTTTTATCAAATTGCAAATACATCATAGATAACAGAAAAATCTACAGATTCGCAGGCCTGCCAGGCAAGTTGATACGCACTGGTTCCATATCTGTAGTATTGGCAACGCCCAAATTGTTCATATGGCGAGGACTCGCTAACGCAGAGGAGGTCAAGGCTTTCCCCCGAAAGCATCGATGCATTCTTCTCTGCCTGCTGGCCTTGCATCTGACGCTGCTCTCTGCGCTCGTGCTTTCCCATTTCCTGTTTCCCGTTCAATAACCAATCAACGGAGCGATCTACACCACCGAACCTCTCACCTACCCCGCTGTCCGACCTAGCACCACCCAGGCTGTAAACCACGACCTTCGCAGGTGGGTTTGCCCCCGCGCTTGTGTCATCATGCTCCGACCGCCGGTTAGTCTTTTTAAGCCTCTTTATGAACAGACCCTACGCACTGCTGCTTGCCTTTGCCCTGCTCCAGGGTTGCCAGAGCCTGGCCCCGCACAATGCCGAGCCTCCCGCTGCCGAGGCCGGCCAGGGCGAGGCGGAAAAGCCCGTGGTGTATGGGTCGTTCAAGCAGGACACCCTTTATAGCCTGCTGGTGGCTGAGCTGGCCGGCCAGCGCAACCGCTTCGACATCGCCCTGGCCAACTACGCCGACCAGGCCGAAAAGACCCAGGACCCCGGCGTCTCCGAGCGCGCCTACCGGATTGCCGAGTACCTCGGTGCCGACGAGCCGGCGCTGGACAGCGCGCTGATCTGGGCGAAAAACGACCCGAATAACCTCGACGCCCAACGCGCCGCCGCCATCCAGCTGGCCCGTGCCGGCCGCTACGACGACTCCATGACCTATATGGAAAAGGTGTTGCAGGGCCAGGGTGACACCCACTTCGACTTCCTCGCTCTGTCGGCCGCCGAAACCGACCAGAGCACCCGCGACGGCCTGATGCAAAGCTTCGACCGCCTGCTGGTCAAGTACCCGGACAACAGCCAGCTGGTGTTCGGCAAGGCGCTGCTGCTGAACCAGGACGGCAAGGCCCAGGAGGCCCTCGACCTGCTCGAAGCGCAACCGGCGCAGAATGGCGAAATCGCCCCGATCCTGTTGCGCGCGCGCCTGCTCCAGGCCCTGGACCGCGGTCCGGAAGCGCTGCCGCTGCTGCGTGGGGCCATTCGTGACAACCCGGACGACAAACGCCTGCGCCTGACCTACGCGCGCACCCTGGTCGAACAGGACCGCATGGCCGACGCCAAGGCCGAATTCCTCAGCCTGGTCCAGCAGTACCCGGATGATGACGAATCGCGTTACTCCCTGGCCCTGGTGTGCCTGGAGATGAAGGACTGGGACGAAGCCGAGGTCTACCTGCGCGAGCTGATCGAGCGCGACAGCAACGTCGACGCCGCCCACCTGAACCTGGGTCGCATTGCCGAAGAGCGCCACGACCCGGCTGGCGCCTTGCGCGAATACGCCCTGGTCGGCAGCGGCCCGGACTACCTGCCGGCGCAACTGCGCCAGGCCGACATCCTCATCGCCAACGGCCGCGGCACCGAGGCCTCGCGCCTGCTCGCCGAGGCCCGCGAGGCGCAGCCGGACTACGCCGTGCAGCTGTACCTGATCGAATCGGAAAGCTACAGCAACAACAACAAGGACGCCCAGGCCGACCAGGTGCTGCAGCAAGCCCTCAAGCGCTACCCGGACGACCTCAACCTGCTTTATACCCGCGCGATGCTGGCCGAAAAGCGCGATGACCTGCCGCAGATGGAAAAAGACCTGCGCGCCATCATCGACCGCGAGCCGGACAATGCCATGGCGCTGAACGCGCTGGGCTATACCCTGGCCGATCGCACCAGCCGCTACAGCGAAGCCAAGACATTGATCGACAAGGCCCACCAGCTGACCCCGGACGACCCCGCCGTGCTCGACAGCATGGGCTGGGTCAACTACCGCCTGGGCCACCTCGACGAGGCTGAAAACTACCTGCGCCAGGCGTTTGCCCGCTTCCCCGACCACGAAGTGGCCGCTCACCTGGGCGAAGTCCTGTGGGCCAACGGCAAACGCCGCGAAGCCCGACAGGTCTGGGCCAAGGGCTTTGAAGCCCAGGCCGACAGCCCCATCCTGCGCAAGACTATCCTGCGCCTGACCGGATCCGAGACTCTTTAACGCCATGTTCCTGCGCCATTGCATCACGTTCACCCTGATCGCCCTGTTGGCCGGCTGCGCCGGCTTCGGGAGCCGCGAGGCCCTGCAGGGCCACGGCGACCCACAGCAGTGGCGCGCCCATAAAGAACAGCTGAGCAGCCTCGACGGCTGGCAGATCAACGGCAAGGTCGGCATCCGCGCCCCGCGCGATTCCGGCAGTGGCACGCTGTTCTGGCTGCAACGCCAGGACTACTACGACATCCGCCTGGCCGGCCCGCTCGGCCGCGGCGCCGCTCGCCTGACCGGCCGCCCCGGTGGCGTGGTGCTGGAAGTGGCCAACCAGGGCCGTTATGAAGCCACCAGCCCCGAAGCCCTGCTCGAAGAGCAACTCGGCTGGCAGTTGCCGGTCTCGCACCTGGTCTGGTGGGTCCGCGGCCTGCCCGCCCCCGACAGCAAGAGCAAGCTGACCCTGGACGGCGACAGCCGCCTGGCCAGCCTCGATCAGGACGGCTGGCAGGTGCAATACCTGAGCTACACCGAGCAGAACGGCTACTGGCTGCCCGAACGCCTGAAGCTGCACGGCAAGGACCTGGACGTGACCCTGGTGGTCAAGGACTGGCAGCCACGCCAGCTGGGGCACTGACCCCATGCACACGCTCACCCTGCCCGCCCCGGCCAAGCTCAACCTGTGGCTGCACATCATCGGCCGCCGTCCCGACGGCTACCACGAGCTGGAAACCGTGTTCCAGTTTCTCGACCATGGCGACGAACTGAGCTTCGCCCTGCGCGAGGACGGCGTGATCCGCCTGCACACTGAAATCGCAGCCGTGCCCCACGACAGCAACCTGATCGTGCGTGCCGCGCGTAAATTGCAGGAGCAGTCAGGCACCGCGTTGGGCGCCGATATCTGGCTGACCAAGGTACTGCCCATGGGCGGTGGCATCGGCGGCGGCAGCTCCGATGCGGCGACCACCCTGCTGGCACTGGCTCACCTGTGGCAGCTGGACTGGGACGAAGACCGCCTGGCCACGCTGGGCCTGAGCCTGGGCGCCGACGTGCCGGTGTTCGTCCGTGGTCATGCTGCATTCGCTCAGGGCGTGGGTGAGCAACTGACCCCGGTCGACCCCGAGGAACCCTGGTACGTCGTGCTGGTGCCGCAAGTGTCTGTCAGCACAGTAGAAATTTTTTCACATCCGCAGTTGACACGTGATTCACTCCCCCTTAAGATGCGCCCCGTTCCCGAGGGAAACAGTCGAAATGACTGCCAACCGGTGGTAGAGCAGAGTTACCCTGAAGTTCGCAACGCATTGAATTCTCTGGGTAAATTCACTGAGGCTCGACTAACCGGTACTGGAAGTTGTGTGTTTGGGGCCTTCCCAAGCAAAGCCGAAGCTGATAGAGTTCTGGCCCTTCTTTCAGTGACCCAAACAGGGTTTGTGGCGAAAGGAAGCAATGTTTCGATGTTGCATCGCAAGCTGCAAAGTCTGCTCAAGAAGTCGAGCGCATAAGCGTTCGCAAGCAACAGATACAGGGGCGTCGCCAAGCGGTAAGGCAGCAGGTTTTGATCCTGCCATGCGTTGGTTCGAATCCAGCCGCCCCTGCCATTTTCCTTATACTCATCCAGGTATACCCTCAGCCTTCAGGTACTGCGCGTGTCCAAGATGATGGTCTTTACGGGGAACGCTAACCCCGATCTGGCTCGGCGTGTCGTACGTCAGCTGCATATCCCTCTCGGTGACGTCTCTGTCGGTAAATTCTCCGACGGTGAGATCAGCACTGAGATCAATGAAAACGTTCGCGGTAAAGACGTCTTCATTATTCAGCCGACCTGTGCCCCGACCAACGATAACCTGATGGAACTGGTAGTGATGGCCGACGCCTTCCGCCGCTCCTCAGCATCCCGAATCACCGCCGTGATTCCTTACTTCGGATATGCCCGCCAGGACCGCCGTCCGCGTTCGGCACGTGTAGCCATCAGCGCCAAAGTCGTCGCTGACATGCTCACTGTCGTGGGTATCGACCGTGTTCTCACCGTCGACCTGCACGCTGACCAGATCCAAGGCTTCTTCGATATTCCCGTCGACAACATCTACGGCTCGCCCGTACTGGTCGACGACATCGAAGACCAGCGTTTCGAGAACCTGATGATCGTCTCCCCGGACATCGGTGGCGTTGTGCGCGCGCGCGCAGTTGCCAAGTCCCTGGGCGTCGATCTGGGTATCATCGACAAACGCCGTGAAAAGGCTAACCACTCCGAGGTCATGCACATCATCGGCGACGTCGAAGGGCGCACCTGCATCCTGGTAGACGACATGGTCGACACCGCCGGCACCCTGTGCCACGCGGCCAAAGCCCTGAAAGAGCACGGCGCTGCCAAGGTTTACGCCTACTGCACGCACCCTGTCCTCTCGGGCCGCGCGATCGAGAACATCGAGAAGTCGGTACTGGACGAGCTGGTGGTGACCAACACCGTTCCGCTGTCCGCCGCTGCTCAAGCCTGTGACCGTATCCGCCAGCTGGATATCGCACCGGTTGTCGCTGAAGCGGTACGCCGCATCAGCAACGAAGAATCGATCAGCGCGATGTTCCGCTAAGCGGAGCACGTGTTGATGTGAAGCGCCCCGCCCCAGCACTTGTTGGGGCGGGGCTTTTTTGCCATCCCCGTCTGGCGCTGGTCGCAAACGCCTTTCGGGAGGCTATTTTGGAGAAGCAAAATGACTGATTTCATTCTGAACGCCCAAGCGCGTACTGACCTGGGGAAAGGTGCGAGCCGCCGCCTGCGTCACTCGCAGAGCATCCCTGCCGTTGTATACGGTGGCGATAAAGAAGCCCAATCCCTGACCATCGTGGCCAAGGAAATCGCCAAGCTGTTCGAAAACGAAGCTGCCTTCAGCCACGTTATCGAACTGAACGTCGACGGCGCCAAGCAGAACGTCGTGGTCAAGGCCATGCAGCGTCACCCAGCCAAAGGCTTCATCATGCACGCCGACTTCGTTCGCGTCGTTGCTGGCCAGAAGCTGACCGCTGTTGTTCCAGTGCACTTCATCAACGAAGAAGCACCGGTCAAGAAAGGCGGCGAGATCTCGCACGTTGAATCGCAGATCGAAGTTTCCTGCGAAGCCAAGGACCTGCCTGAGTTCATCGAAGTCGACCTGGCCAACGCTGAAATCGGCACCATCATCCACCTGTCGGACCTGAAAGCTCCGAAAGGCGTAGAGTTCGTTGCTCTGGCCCACGGTGATGACAAAGCTGTTGCCAACGTCCACGCTCCGCGCGTTGCCGCTGAAGCTGCTGACGAAGGCGCTGCCGAGTAATCCACTCGCACGCCGGTGTTGATCGGGTTACAGTGCGCCCCGCGCCCTGTAACCCACCAACTCCAAGGAAGAGCCCCTGACGTGACCGCCATCCAGTTGATCGTCGGCCTGGGTAACCCCGGCCCCGAATACGAACAGACCCGGCATAACGCAGGGGCTCTTTTCGTTGAACGCATTGCCAGCGCCCAGCGTGTATCGCTGACCGCTGACAAGAAATATTTCGGCCTGACGGCTAAGTTCAGCCATCAGGGCAACGACGTTCGTTTGTTGATCCCCACCACCTACATGAACCGCAGCGGCCAGGCCGTGGCGGCATTGGCGAATTTCTTCCGTATCAAACCGGAAGCGATCCTGGTGGCACACGACGAACTCGACCTGCCTCCGGGCGTTGCCAAGCTCAAGCGCGGCGGCGGCCATGGGGGGCACAACGGCCTGCGCGACATCATCGCGCAGCTCGGCAACCAGAACGACTTCCACCGCCTGCGGCTTGGCATCGGCCACCCGGGTGACGCCAAACTGGTCTCCAACTTCGTCCTGGGCCGCGCGCCGCGCGCCGAGCAGGAGAAGCTCGACGCCAGCATCGATTTTGCCCTCGGCGTGCTGCCGGACGTGCTGGCCGGCGACTTCGCCAAGGCCATGCGCGAGCTGCACAGCCAGAAGGCCTGATTTCCTAGAGAGGGGAATACCCATGGGTTTCAATTGCGGCATCGTCGGCCTGCCCAACGTCGGCAAGTCCACCCTGTTCAACGCCCTGACCAAGTCTGGCATCGCGGCGGAGAACTTCCCCTTCTGCACCATCGAGCCGAACAGCGGCATCGTGCCGATGCCCGATGCACGCCTGGCGGCGCTGGCGGAAATCGTCAAGCCCAACCGCATCCTGCCGACCACCATGGAATTCGTCGACATCGCTGGCCTGGTGGCCGGTGCCTCGAAAGGTGAAGGCCTGGGCAACAAGTTCCTCGCCAACATCCGCGAGACCGACGCCATCGCCCATGTGGTGCGCTGCTTCGAAGACGAGAACGTGATTCACGTTTCCAACAGCGTCGACCCCAAGCGCGACATCGAGATCATCGACCTCGAGCTGATCTTCGCCGACCTCGACAGCTGCGAGAAGCAACTGCAGAAGGTTGCCCGCAATGCCAAGGGCGGCGACAAGGAAGCCCTGGCGCAGAAGGCGATCCTGGAAAAGCTGATTCCGCACTTCACCGAAGGCAAGCCTGCGCGCAGCCTGATGAAGAACATGGCTGACGACGAAAAGGCCGTCATCCGTGGCTTCCACCTGCTGACCAGCAAGCCGGTGATGTACATTGCCAACGTGGCCGAAGACGGCTTCGACAACAACCCGCACCTGGACGTGGTCAAGGCCATCGCCGAGGAAGAAGGCGCGGTCGTGGTGCCGGTGTGCAACAAGATCGAAGCGGAAATCGCCGAGCTGGACGACGGCGAAGAGAAGGACATGTTCCTTGAGGCCCTGGGCCTGGAAGAGCCTGGCCTGAACCGCGTGATCCGCGCTGGTTACGAGCTGCTCAACCTGCAGACCTACTTCACTGCCGGCGTGCAGGAAGTCCGCGCCTGGACCGTACGCGTCGGCGCCACCGCCCCGCAGGCGGCTGGCGTGATCCACACCGATTTCGAGAAAGGCTTCATCCGCGCCGAAGTGGTGGCCTATGACGACTTCATCCAGTTCAAGGGTGAAGGCGGTGCCAAGGAAGCCGGGAAATGGCGCCTGGAAGGCAAGGACTACATCGTCAAGGACGGCGATGTGATGCACTTCCGCTTCAACGTCTAAGCGACAGTCTGCGGTACTGACAAACCCCTTGAGGCCCATGGCTTCAAGGGTTTTTTTTTGTGGGGCACACATGCCCTTTCGCGACTTCTGGCATCAATGCCAGGTGATCTCCCCTGCCTCCCGGGTCAGGACCAACTCGGCCAACGCCCTCCCCATCTGCACGTTATGCACACTGTTGACCAGCATGCCGATACCCGGCTCGCCGGCACTCCCGCAGATGTATTCGTCGAGGGTGTCTTCAATGCCGCGCAGCAACTGGATGACGTAGAGCAATGCCTCGGGCGAGGGCATGTCTTTGTTGATGGTGTAGAAAGGCTGGGACGTAACTTTGGCGGGTGGATCGGGAACAAGTTTCTTCATGATTTTTTCTCTCGTTTGCTTACATGGACTACCTCCCCTTTCCCTCTCACAGGATTAGGTGGCAGCTGTACGCGGGGTGAGAGACCGGCCAAACAAGAGCGAAAACCGGCCAGGCACGGGGCCTGCCCGCGCACAGCTACCATGACGGCAATCTCTTGCATGTAGACGGGCTCTCACACCCGGTCGTCAAACCGCGACGACCCGGGGAAATTAGCCCTGATGCTCTACATCCACAACAGAGAAACGGCAGCGGTGTGCGTAGGATAATTCCCAAGCTATCTTGAACTGAAGCATTTGGTTTCAGGATAGGAATTGTCTTACGTCTGAGGGATTGCCGGCGCTGCTTTGCAGCCCTTTCGCGACACAAGGCCGCTCCTACAGGGATATGCGATCTCTGGAGCGGCCTTGTGTCGCGAAAGGGCCGCAGCGCGGCCTCAAGGAGCATCATCCATGCAAGAAAGGCCGCCCCCTGCCCGCTTCGACTGGCAACGCTGGCTCCCGGGCCTTGCCACCTTGCTGCACTACCAGCCCGCCTGGCTGCCCAAGGACATCGCCGCCGGCCTGGTGCTCACCACCATGCTGGTGCCAGTCGGCATCGCCTACGCCGAAGCCTCCGGGGTACCGGGCATCTACGGCCTGTACGCCACCATCATCCCACTGCTGGCCTATGCCCTGTTCGGCCCCAGCCGTATCCTGGTGCTCGGCCCGGATTCGGCGCTTGCCGCACCAATCCTGGCAGTGGTGGTGCAGTACGCCGCCAGCGACCCACAGCGCGCCATTGCCATCGCCAGCCTGATGGCCCTGGTGGCCGGTGCCTTCTGCGTGATTGCCGGGCTGCTGCGGCTGGGCTTCATCACCGAACTGCTGTCCAAGCCGATCCGCTACGGCTACATGAATGGGATCGCCCTTACCGTGCTGATCAGCCAGCTGCCCAAGCTGTTCGGCATCAAGGTCGACAGCGAAGGCCCGCTGCGCGACCTCTGGCACCTTGGCCAGGCACTGTTCGCAGGTGGTGGACACTGGCCAAGCTTCATCGTCGGTTCCACCAGCCTGGCGCTGATCCTGCTGCTCAAACCCTTCAAGCGCCTGCCCGGCATCCTCATCGCCGTGGTGCTGGCGACGCTGGCTGTCAGCCTGTTCGACCTGGATCAGGTGGGCGTGAAGGTACTTGGCCAATTGCCCCAGGGCCTGCCCAATTTCGCGTTCCCCTGGGTCACCGACATCGACCTGGTCGAAGTGCTGCTGGGCGGGATTGCCGTGGCCCTGGTGTCGTTCGCAGACACCAGCGTGTTGTCGCGCTCCTATGCCGCGCGGCTGAAAACGCCCGTCAACCCGAACCAGGAAATGTTTGGCCTGGGCGTGGCCAACCTGGCCTCCGGCCTGTTCCAGGGCATCCCGATCAGCAGCAGTTCGTCGCGCACGCCGGTGGCTGAGGCCGCTGGCTCGAAAACCCAGCTCACCGGCATCATCGGCGCGCTGGCGGTGACCCTGCTGCTGGTCGCACCGAACCTGATGCAGCACCTGCCCAACAGCGCACTGGCCGCCGTGGTGATCGCGGCGGCCCTTGGCCTGTTCGAGTTCGCCGATCTCAAACGCATCTTCCGCATGCAGCAATGGGAGTTCTGGCTGTCGTTCACCTGCTTCGTCGGTGTCGCAGTGTTCGGCGCCATCCCGGGTATCTGCATTGCCGTGGCGATATCGGTGATCGAATTCCTGTGGGACGGCTGGCGGCCGCATCACGCGGTGCTCGGGCGCGTCGATGGCACCCGTGGCTACCACGACATGAAGCGTTATCCACAGGCGCGGCGGATTCCGGGGCTGGTGCTGCTGCGCTGGGATGCGCCGCTGTTCTTCGCCAATGCCGAGCAGTTCCAGGGTACGGTGCTGGCGGCGGTGGATGAATCACCGACCCCGGTGCAGCGGCTGGTGATTGCGGCGGAGCCGGTGACCAGCATCGATATCACCTCGGCGGACATGCTCGCCGAACTGGACCGGGCGCTGGAGGCTCGGGGGGTGGAGCTGCAGTTTGCCGAGATGAAAGACCCGGTGAAGGACAAGATGAAGCGCTTCGAGTTGTTCGAGCATATGGGCGAGCGGGCGTTTCACCCTACGGTCGGGGCTGCGGTGGATGCCTATCTGGCGGATACCGGGATTGACTGGAAGCCTTGAATTGCCTGTGCTGGCCTCTTCGCGGGCTTGCCCGCTCCCACAGGGATCGTGCTGTACCTGTAGGAGCGGGCAAGCCCGCGAAAGGGCCAGTACAAGAGTGCTAGGCAGCCCGAACCCGGCGCCGGTCGATCCAGATCAACATGGCACTGTCCTGCACCGACTGCCCGAGCAGGATCAACATGGTCGTCAGGCAGCTCACCCAATACGCCGGGCTCTGCCGGGTCTCTACCGCACGGTAGAGCCTGCGCGCCTGCCAGAGCACGACTCCTGCAGCTTCACGAGCTCCACGTGCAGTTTCCTGAGCGCCTGCTCATAGGCTTTGCCGCCCAGTTTTTCTGCCTGCTCTTTCGCATCTTTCTGCTTGGACGGCTTGGCCATGGCACCCTCATGAAGGCGAATGAAGAGTCAGTATGGTCGATTCATGGCAACTTGCCGTTTCGCTTGTTGGGCAAACTGCCGCACCCTGACAGCCCTTGCTTCACCAGCTTGTGGGGGCCGCTTGGCGGCCCCTGCAGTGCTTAGCCGAGCACCTTGCCGGCCACCTCGTCGACGGCCGCCTTGGTGATGGCGACGATCCGCTCGGCATCCTCCTCGGTCAGCACCAGCGGCGGCGCAAAGCCGAGGATGTCGCCATGGGGCATGGCCCGGGCGATCATCCCGCGCTCAAGGCACGCTGCCGAGACTTGCGGCCCGACTTTCAGCGCCGGGTCGAACGCCGTGCGCGCCTCGCGATCGGCCATGAACTCGACCGCGCACAACATGCCGTCACCGCGCACTTCGCCTACCAACGGGTGGCCCTCGAAGGTCTCGCGCATGCGCCGGTTGAGATGGGCCCCCACCACTTCGGCGTTCTCGGTCAGGTGCTCGCGCTCGAGAATGTCCAGGTTGGCCAGCGCCGCCGCCGCGCAGATCGGGTGCCCAGAGTACGTCCAGCCATGGCCCATCGGGCCAGCCTTCTGCGAGCCCTCTTCGATCACGCTCCACACCTTCTCGCCGACGATCACTGCCGACAGCGGCGCATAGGCGCTGGTCAGACCCTTGGCCGTGGTGATCAGGTCCGGGCGGATGCCATAGCGCTGGCTGCCCATCTTCGAGCCCAGACGGCCGAAGGCACACACTACCTCGTCGGCAATCAGCAGCACGTCGTAGCGATCCAGCACGGCCTGGATCGCCTGCCAGTAACCCTTGGGCGGCACGATGATGCCGCCGGTGCCCATCAACGGTTCGCCGATGAACGCCGCAACGGTGTCGGGGCCTTCGGCGAGGATCATCTGCTCCAGCGCTTCGGCGCAGTACTGCACGAAGGCCTGCTCATCCATGCCGGCTGGCGCCTTGCGATACCAGTGCGGGCAGACCGTGTGCTTGACGCCTTCCACCGGCAGGTCGAAGTGCTGGTGGAAGCTGGCCAGGCCGGTGAGGCTGCCGGTCATGATGCCCGAGCCGTGGTAGCCGCGGTCGCGGGAGATGATCTTCTTCTTTTGTGGGCGGCCGAGGATGTTGTTGTAGTAGCGCACCAGCTTGACCTGGGTCTCGTTGGCGTCGGAGCCCGACAGGCCGTAATAGACCTTCTTCATCCCCGCCGGCGCCCAGTCGATGATGCGGCTGGACAGCTCGATGATCGCCTCGGTCGAATGGCCGACATAGGTGTGGTAGTACGCCAGCTCCTTGGCCTGGCGGTGGATCGCGTCGGCGACCTCGGTGCGCCCGTAACCGATGTTCACGCAGTACAGGCCGGCGAAGGCATCGATCAGTTCACGGCCTTCGTGGTCACGCAGTCGGATGCCCTCGGCACCGGTGATGATCCGCCCCTTGAGCGCGCCGCTGGCGTGGTCGTGGGCATGGGTCGAGGGGTGCATGAAGTGGGCGCGGTCCTGTTCGAACAGCTGGCTGAAATCTTGGCTCATGGCAAACGCTCCTTAGAACTGACCGTGGTGGTGCAGGCAAACGTATTTGGTTTCGACAAAGGGCTCGAAGCCCTCGCTGCCGCCTTCGCGGCCCAGGCCCGAAGCCTTCATGCCGCCGAACGGGATGGGGTGGCCGGTGAACTTGACGCCGTTGATCGCCACCATCGCGTGGTCGAGCCGGCGCACCAGCGGGTGCACCACATCCAGGCGGTTACCGACGATGTAGGCGGCCAGTCCGTACTCGGTGTCGTTGGCCATGGTGATGGCCTGCTCCAAGGTGTCGAACGGCATGACCCCGGCAATCGGCGCGAAATTTTCTTCCTGGTAGATACGCATCGCCGGGGTGACATCGGCCAGCACCGTCGGCTGGAAGAACCAGCCACCCAAGGCATGCCCTTCACCGCCGGCCAAGCGCCGGGCACCACGTTGCAGGGCATCCTCGACCCGGGCCTGGGTGGTATCGAAGGCGGCCTGGTGCATCAGCGGGCCGATCTCTGCCGCCGTTTCCTCGCCATCGACCATCGCCGGGCCGACCGGCAGTGCCCGCACCGCCTCGGCGAAGCGCGCCAGGAAGGCTTCGTACAGCGGCCGCTGCACCATGATCCGGTTGGCCGCGCAGCAGTCCTGGCCGGAGGTCTGGAACTTGGCCGCCACGGCCACACGCACGGCCAGTTCAAGGTCGGCATCGGCACAGACGATGAACGGCGCATTGCCACCCAGCTCCAGCGCCACTTTCTTCACATCCTGGGCTGCGGCCTGCAGCACCAGCTTGCCGACCCGGGTAGAACCGGTGAAGCTGACCGACCGTACACGGCTGTCACGCACCAAGGTTTCCATGGCCATCTGCGGCTCGCCGATCACCACGTTGAATACCCCTGGCGGGAAGCCGGCATCCTCAGCCAGTTGCGCCAGCGCCAGCGCCGAGAACGGTGTTTCATGGGCGGGCTTGACCACCACCGTGCAACCGGCGGCCAGTGCCGCAGCAGCCTTGCGGGTGATCATGGCACTGGGGAAGTTCCATGGGGTGAGCAATGCGCAGACGCCGACGGGTTCCTTCACGGTGCTCAGCTGGGCACCTGCGATATGGCTGGGTAGGGTCTGGCCATTGAGGCGTCGGGCCTCCTCGGCAAACCAGGGTATGAAGCTTGCCGCATAGGCGATTTCAGCGCGCGCTTCGGCCAGCGGTTTGCCCTGCTCCTCGCTGAGGATGCGTGCCAGTGCCTCCTGGTGTTCGAGCATCAGCTCTGCCCAACGCCGCAACAACGCCGCGCGACACTCCAGGCTCTGCTGGCGCCAGGCAGGGAACGCCCGCTCGGCGGCATCCACGGCGGCGACGATCTGCTCGTGCTCGAGCAGCGGCACATGGTCGATGACCTGCCGGCTGGCCGGGTTGTGCACGGCGATGCTGTTGCCGCTGAGGCTGTGCAGCCATTGGCCGTCGACATGGCACAGGCTTTTGAATGGGTAGTGGTGTGACATGACTGTTCTCCATACCTCGTTGTCGTGGCGCCGGGTCTAAGCCAGTACGTCGGCGATCACCGCCAGGGTGTCGCCGCACTTCACCAGCCCGGGGAAATGCCGGGCGGCGAGCAGGCCACTGCGGCGGGCGCGGTACTCGACCGGCGCGCCACCGGTGCGGCGGATGTCATGGATGCGGGCAATCACCTCACCCTGGCTGACCGTCTCGCCCAGGTCGCGGCACATTTCCAGCAGGCCGTCGTGCTCGCTGGCGATGAAGCAGTCGCCATCGGGCATGTCGAGCAGGATGGTCTCGCCTTGCTCCATTTCGCCGGCGAGGATGCCGGCGTGAATCAGCAGGTTGCGCACGCCACGTTCGGCCAGGGCCACGCTTTTGGCTGTGGAGGTGCCGCCCCCGCCCAGCTCGGTGGTAACGAACACCTTGCCCTGCTCTTCGGCGGCGGTGTCGTACATCGCCTGCGCATCCAGTTCGAGCATGCGCATGCTGTACGGCGCGCAAAACGCCTGCATGCCGGCCTCACAGCGGGCCTGCTGGGCCTTGTCGGGCAGCACATGGCATGCGGCGAACGGCAGAAAGTCGAGGGTGCGGCCACCGGAGTGGATGTCCAGAACGATATCGGCCAGCGGCAGCAAGGTGCGCCGGAAGTAGTCGGCGATCTTCTCCGTCACGCTGCCGTCGGGCCGGCCGGGGAAGCTGCGGTTGAGGTTGCCACGGTCGATCGGCGACGTGCGGGTGCCGGCCTGGAACGCGGGCGTGTTCATGAACGGCACGATGATCACCCGGCCGCTCACCTGCCCGGCCTGCAGCTGCTGGGCCAGTTTGCTCAGCGCCACCGGGCCTTCGTATTCGTCACCGTGGTTGCCGCCAGTGAGCAAGGCGGTCGGGCCGTTGCCGTTCTTGACCACGGTCAGCGGGATCATCACTGCGCCCCAGGCCGAGTCGTCACGAGAGTACGGCAGCTTGAGGAAGCCGTGCTGCACACCGTCCTGTTCGAAATCCAGGGTGCAGCTGATCGGGTTGGCCAGCGTAACGGCGGCCTGTGCGATTGCATTCATGGGTCAGTCCTTCACGAACAGCTGGCGCGGCACGTTGCACAGGGTCTCGACCCCGGTCTCGGTGATGAGGATGCTCTCGGTGATTTCCAGGCCCCAGTCGTCCATCCACAGCCCTGGCATGAAGTGGAAGGTCATGCCAGGTTGCAGCACACTGGAGTCGCTCGGGCGCAGGCTCATGGTGCGCTCGCCCCAGTCAGGCGGGTAGCTGATACCGATCGGGTAGCCACAGCGGCTGTCCTTGTGGATGCCGAACTTCTCCAGCACGCGGAAGAACGCCCGGGCGATATCACCGGTGGTGTTGCCTGGCCGCGCGGCATCGAGGCCGGCTGCGATGCCTTCGACCACGGCCTTTTCGCCTTCGAGGAAATGTTGCGGCGGCTTGCCCAGATACACGGTGCGCGACAGCGGGCAGTGGTAGCGCTTGTAGCAGCCGGCAATCTCGAAGAAGGTGCCGGCACCCCGGGTGAACGGCGAATCGTCCCAGGTCAGGTGCGGCGCGCTGGCGTCGGCCCCGGTCGGCAACAGCGGCACGATGGCCGGGTAGTCGCCGCCATGGCCATCGACACCAAGGATGCCGCTGCGGTAGATCTCGGCCACCAGTTCGTTCTTGCGCATGCCGGGTTCGATGCGTTCGAGGATGCACCCATGCATCTGCTCGACGATGCGCGCGGCGATACGCATGTAGTCGATTTCCTGCGCCGACTTGACCGCGCGCTGCCAGTTGACCAGCCCGGCGGCATCGCTGAAGCGCGCCTGCGGCAGGTGCTTGCACAGCGCCTGATAGGCGGCGGCGCTGAAGTAGTAGTTGTCCATCTCCACGCCGATGCACAGGCCGCCCCAACCCTTGGTCAGGATCACCTCCTGGCACAGGTAGTCCATTGGGTGGCGCTCGCGCGACTGCACGTAGATGTCCGGGTAGCCGACGATGTTGTCGTGCTGCATGAACACCGTGCGCTTCGCGCCGTTGGCGTCCTGCCCGCGGCCGAACCAGATCGGCTCGCCATCGAGCGCCAGCAGCACGCATTGGTGCACGTAGAACGACCAGCCGTCATAGCCGGTCAGCCAGGCCATGTTCGATGGGTCGGTAACCAGCAACAGCTCCAGGCCCTGCGCCTGCATGGCGGCGCGGGTCTTGGCCAGGCGCTGGGTGTATTCCTGCCGGCTGAACGGCAGGTTGACCACTGTCTGTGACATACGGATGCCCTTCTTGTGAGTGGGTGGCGAAAGGTGTCAGCTGAGAAACGCCAGGCCTTTGTTGGCGGCGACTGCACGCTCGAAGGCCAGGTTGGCGATGGCGGTGTCCTGGGCGCCGGTGCCGGTCAGGTCGCACAGGGTGACCTCCTCTGCGCTGGCACGGCCCGGGTGCAGGCCAGCAATGATCTGGCCCAGTTCGTAATGCTCGGCCTTGTCGCTGATCGCGCCGGTACGCAAGGCGTGGTGCAGCTCACCGAGCACGCGGGTCTGGCTCAGGCGGTCGGCGACATAGCGGTCGAGCCGGGCCAGGGCCTGGGGTGCGATTTCGTTCTTGTGCTCGGCGTCCGAGCCCATGGCGGTGATGTGCAGGCCAGGTTGCAGGTGATGAGGCTGAATCAGCGGTTGGCGACTGGGCGTGCAGGTGATGGCGATGTCGACCGCCTGCATGGCCTGGTCGACACTGTCGCAGGCCAGCACCTGCAACTGCCCGTCACGGCCCAGGTCATCACACAGGGCTGCGGTCTTGTCGGCATCGCGGCCCCAGACCTTGACCTGCTCGATCGGCCGTACCAAACGCAGCGCCTGCAATTGCAAGCGGGCCTGTTCGCCACTGCCTAGCAGTGCCACGCGCCGGCTGTCCTGACGTGACAGCCAGCGTGCGGCCACCGCGCCGGCTGCCGCAGTCCGCACTGCGGTGAGGTAGCCGTTGTCGAGAAGCAAGGCATCGAGCAGGCCGGTACGTGCCGACAGCAGCATCATCATGCCGTTGAGGCTGGGCAGGCCGAGCTTGGGGTTGTCGAAAAAGCCCGGGCTGACTTTGATCGCGAAGCGCTCCAGGCCCGGCAGGTAAGCCGTTTTCACATCCACTTCGCCGTTGTGCTCAGGTATGTCCAGGCGCAGGACCGGCGGCATCGCCACCTTGGCCGTGGCGAGCAGGGCAAAGGCCCGTTCGATGGCATCGACCGCATCACGGTCGAGTGAGATACAGCCACGCAGATCGGCTTCGCTAAGCAAGGTGATGGCCGGCATTGCACTACCTCCAGTGAAGAAATCAGGCGTCGCCGCCATGGATGACGCGCAGGTGTTGTGCGCTGTCGACATTGCGCCCACTGACCACCACCACGACCGGCCCACGGGCCGGCACCAGGCCGTCGAGCAGCGCGGCGATACCAACCGCGCCGGCGCCTTCGAGCACCAGCCGCTCGTGCAGGTAGGCATGGCGCATGCCGTTGGCGATCGAGGTTTCCGGCAGCAGGTGAAGCTGATCGAGCAAACGCTGAGTCATGCCCAAGGTGTGCTGGTTGCCCAGGCCGATACCGCCACCGAGCGAGTCGGCCAAGGTCGGCAATTCCTCGACCTCGACCGGGCAGCCAGCCTGCAGGCTGGCGTGCATCGCCGCACCGCGCTGCATGCTGATGCCGTGGGTGGTGATCGCCGGGTTGATGCTTTTCAGCGCCAGCGCCACACCTGCGAACAGGCCACCGCCAGAGAGCGGGATCAGCACCTGCTGCACCTCGGGCAACTGCTCGATGATTTCCAGGCCCAGGGTGCCCTGGCCAGCGATGACGTGGGGATGATCGAAGGGCGGAATCAACGCTGCGCCATGTTCGTCGGCATGCCGTTGCGCGGCCTGCTGGGCATCGTCCTGGGAGTGGCCGACGATGCACACCTCGGCGCCCAGGTCGCGGATGGCCTGAACCTTGTTGGCCGGCACCAGGAGCGAAAGGAACACGGTTGCCTTCACACCCAGTTGCGCAGCAGCGTGGGCCACTGCCCGCCCGTGATTGCCGGTGGAAGCGGTGACCACGCCGCGCGAACGTTGTTCGGCGCCGAGGGCGGCGATGGCATTGCTGGCGCCGCGCAGCTTGAAACTGCCGGTGGTCTGCAGGGCTTCGAGCTTCAGGTAGACCGAAGTACCCAGGTGGCGTGACAGGCTGGGTGACAGCTCCAGCGGCGTGCTACGCACAAGGCCGTGGATATGCTGGCGGGCGAGGTAGAGATCGTGAAGCGAAAGCGCTGACATGACCGGGACCCAACAAGTGACCTGATGTTGGGCGGAGTGTATGAGGCGAAAATTGTCGTGATGAATGTACTAGGTCAATTTGCCTGAGATTTTTGCCTGTGCCCACTTGCGCTCGCTTTTGTGGGAGCGGCCTTGCGTCGCGAAAGGGCTGCGCAGCAGCCCCGACATTGTGTGATCAGAGCAAAGATCCTGGGGCCGCGCTGCGGCCCTTTCGCGACGCAAGGCCGCTCCCACAACTGACCGCGCTGGCCGATCAGTCAAATTAGAGCTCATGGATCTGCGGGTACTGGCCGAACAGCTCGCGCATATCGCCCAGTGCCTGGCGCAGCTTGGCTTCGGAACACTCGGCGCCCACACACAGGCGCACTGCCCGTGGCCGCGGCGTGCCGCGCACGAGGAATGGCTCGGGTGGCGTCACGGCAATATGCCTGCGGCGCAAGGCCCGCACCAGGCTGTCCACTTCCCAGCGTTCGGGAATGTCAAGCCACGCGCCCAACGCATGGGCATGCTGACCGCGCACGTACTCGCCGAGGTACTCGCGCAACAATGCCTGCCGCTCCCCCAGCAACTTGCGCTGCAGCTCCACCAGCTGCATGGCACGCCCATCGTTGATCCAGCGCGAGGCGATCTCCGCGACCAACGGCGTGGCCATCCAGCTGTTCACCCGCAGGATGCTTTCGGTGCGCAATGCCAGGCGCTTGGGCATCGCCAGGTAGCCCACGCGCAGGCCGGTGAGTACCGACTTGGTCATGCTGGTGCAATAGAACGACAGCTCCGGGGCATACGCACTGAGCGGCCGCGCATGGCGCCCGCCCAGCAACGGCCCGTAGACGTCATCTTCGATGATGTGCACGCCAAAGCGCCGAGCGATTGCGGCGATCTCCTGGCGCCGGCTGTCGGGCATCACGCTGACGGTCGGGTTATTGAGGTTGGGTGTGCAGACCAGGGCGGTCACTCGTTCGTTGCTGCAGATATCCTCGAAGTGCTCCGGGTCGATGCCCTCGCGGTCCATCTCCAGGCCCTTGAGGGTGAAGCCGAGTACCTGTGAGTTGCCAATCACGCCATGGTCGGTCAGGCCCTCGCAGAGCACCACATCGTCTGGCCCGGCCAGCGAGGCCAAGGCCAGGAAGATGGCATGGGCCGCGCCATTGGTGACCAGCACATCGTCGCGTTCGACCTGCATCCCCAGCCCGTCGAGCCAGCGCACCGCCGATTCGCGATGGCTCTCGAAACCGGCGATAGGCCGGTAGGCATGGATCCATGGCTGCTCCTCCTCCACGGCCAGCTCGGCACAGGTGTCGCGCCATATGCGTTCATGTACCTGGGTATGCATGATGCGGGTGATGGAGAAGTCGACCAGGGTACGTTCGGGCAGGTCGATGATGTCATCCGACACTCGGTCGCTCATGCGCCGGCTGACGAAACTGCCACGGCCGATCTCGCAGCGCACCAGGCCCTGGCGCTCCAGTTCCTTGTAGGCGTTGGTCACGGTCTGCACGCTGATGCCCAAGGCATCGGCGACCTGCCGCTGCGGCGGCAGGCGCTGGTCGTGGACCAGTACGCCACACTCGATCTCGCCAGTGACGGCCTGCACCAGGGTCTTGTATTTGGACTCGCCGATGCGGGCGGCGTCGAGGGCTGCCTTCCAACTCTGCATCATGATGTTCGCTTCGCTTGCAGGGGCCAGGTTCACAGCATCCTCCCTGCACGCCACTTGGGCAATTGTCCTAGTGCAATGACATCGCCGTTTCAGCTTTTGTATGCTCCGTCCAAGGTCGACACCCCGCTGCCCGGCAGCCTCGAACAAACGACCGGCCCTGCTTCTCGCTGTTTTGCTCCACTGCCTCCTAACACAGAGCCGTCGGCGACGGTTTTTATAACAAACAGGAGATTCATTGATGAGCCAGCCTTTCAACGTTTCACGCCCACTCCAGCGTCTGTTGGTGGCATGCGCCACTTTCGCCGTGCTGGCCAGCGCCCAGGCCGCCAGCCTGGACCAGATCAAGGAAACCAGCCGTATCCGCATCGGCTACGCCAACGAAACGCCATTCGCCTACACCGAGACCGATGGCCGGGTTACCGGTGAGTCGCCGGAAATCGCCAAGGTCATCTTCGAGAAGATGGGCATCAAACAGGTCGATGGCGTGCTCACCGAGTGGGGCTCATTGATTCCGGGCCTGCGCGCCGGGCGCTTCGATGTGATTGCCGCCGGCATGTACATCACCCCGGCACGCTGCAAGCAGGTGATCTTCACCGACCCGCAGTACGCCCTGCCCGACACCCTGCTGGTGGCCCAGGGCAACCCGAAGAACCTGCACAGCTATGCCGACATCGCCAAGAACCCGGACGTGAAGCTGGCAATCATGGCGGGCACGGTCAACCTCGCCTATGCCCGCGACTCGGGCATCAAGGACGCGCAGATCCTGCAGGTACCGGACACCACCGCCCAGTTGCAAGCCGTACGCGCCGGCCGCGCCGACGCCGCCGTGGGCACCCAGCTGACCATGAAGGGCCTGGCCAAGAAGGGTGGCGACAAGGTCGAAGCGATCGCCGACTTTACCGATGACCCGGCCCACACCGGCTACGGCGCCCTGGCCTTCCGCCCCGAAGACAAGGCACTGCGCGATGCGGTCAACGCCGAGATGAAGAAATGGCTGGGCAGCGAGGAGCACTTGAAGACCGTCGCACCGTTCGGCTTCGACCGCTCCAACGTGACCGACAAGACCGCCGCCGAGCTCTGTGCCCAGCAGTGAATCGAGGTGGCATGGCGCTTGCCGTGCCATTCCCTGTGTAATCCGATTATTCAGGTCGAACCATGGGTGAATTGATACCGTTGTTACTGCAAGGCGCCTGGATCACCGTCCAGGTCACCTTCTTCGGCTCGTTGCTGGCCATCGTCGCCGCAATCCTTGCCGCCCTCGGCCGGCGCTCGTCCTGGCGACCATTGAGCTGGCTGTGCGTGGCCTACATCGAACTGTTCCGCGGCACCTCGCTGCTGGTGCAGTTGTTCTGGCTGTTCTTCGTATTGCCGCTGCCGCCGTTCAACCTCGAACTCAGCGCCTACACCGTGGCCATCGTCGGCCTCGGGCTGCATATCGGTGCTTATGGTGCCGAAGTGATGCGCGGGGCGATCAGTTCGGTGGCCAAGGGGCAATACGAGGCCTGCACCGCACTGAACATGCCTGCTGCCACTCGCTTGCGGCGGATCATCCTGCCGCAGGCCTTGCTGGCGGCCATCGCGCCTGGCACCAACCTGCTGATCGAGCTGCTGAAGAACACTTCGCTGGTGTCGCTGATCACCTTGTCGGACCTGAGCTTCCGCGCCCGACAACTGGACCAGGCGACCTTCCAGACCCTGGAAATCTTCAGCCTGACCCTGCTGCTGTACTTCGTCCTGGCGCAGGCCATCAACTTCCTCATGCGACGGCTTGAACGGCGCCTGAGCCGTGGCCGCCTGCGGGGGAGCCTGTCATGAACGTCTGGGACTGGAACTACGTCGCGCAGATTCTGCCCGACTTGCTGCAGGCATCACTGAAAACGCTGGGCATCACCCTGGTGGGCTTCCTGATTGCCGTGGTCCTCGGCCTGTTCCTGGCCATCGCCCGGCGCAGCCGCCAGACCTGGCTGTCGTGGCCGGTGGCGCTGCTGATCGAATTCATCCGTAGCACACCGCTGCTGATCCAGGTGTATTTCCTCTACTACGTGCTGCCCAACTACGGGGTCAACATGAGCGCCATGCAGGCCGGCATCATCGGTATCGGCCTGCATTACGCCTGCTACCTGGCCGAGGTGTACCGCGGCGGCCTCGACTCGGTGGCGCGCAGCCAGTGGGAGGCGGTGATCGCGCTGAACTTCGCACCGTGGACGGCCTATCGGGCGGTCATCCTGCCCCAGGCGATCCGGCCGATCCTGCCGCCGCTGGGCAACTACCTGATCGCCATGCTCAAGGACACCCCGGTGCTGTCGGCCATCACCGTGGTGGAAATCATGCAGCAGGCCAAGAACGTCGGCTCCGAAAGCTTCCGCTACCTGGAGCCGATCACTCTGGTCGGTCTGTTCTTCCTGGCCTTGAGCGTCGCTCTGGCCTATCTCGTTCGGCGCCTTGAAGTGCGCCTGGAGCTTCGCTGATGATCGCGCCTGTGACCCACCTCGCCACTGCCACCACCTCCCTGCCACGGGACACCAGCATGCCCACACCGGCCATTGCCCAACCGATCGTCAGCTTCAAGGACGTGACCAAGCGCTACGGCAATTTCACCGTCCTTGATGGCCTCAACCTCAACGTCGCCCCCGGCGAGAAGGTGGCCATCATCGGCCCCAGCGGCTCGGGCAAATCGACCTTGCTGAGGGTGCTGATGACCTTGGAGGGCATCGATCAGGGTCTGATCGAGGTCGATGGCGACTCGCTCACCCACATGCCCGGGCGCAACGGTGCACTGGTCGCTGCCAACGAGCGCCATGTGCGCAAGGTGCGGGCGAAGATCGGCATGGTGTTCCAGAGTTTCAACCTGTTCCCGCACATGAGTGCCTTGCAGAACGTGACCGAGGCCCCGGTGCAGGTGCTGGGCGTGAAACCGGCCGAAGCCCGCGAACGCGCCGCCGAGCTGCTGGAGATGGTGGGCATGGGCAGCAAGTTCGAACACTACCCCTCGCAGTTGTCGGGCGGCCAGCAGCAGCGCGTGGCGATTGCCCGGGCGCTGGCCATGCGGCCCAAGGTGATGCTGTTCGACGAAGTGACCTCGGCGCTGGACCCGGAGCTGTGTGGCGAGGTGCTGAACGTGATCCGCCGCTTGGGCAGCGAGCACAACCTGACCATGTTGATGGTGACGCACCAGATGGGCTTTGCCCGGGAGTTCGCTGATCGGGTGTGCTTCTTCTACAAGGGCCAGATCCATGAACAGGGGACGCCGGCGCAGATCTACGAGAACCCGCAACAGGAACGGACCCGGGCGTTTCTCAGCGCAGTACGCGAGGCGAACTGAGCGCAGGCGTCTAGTACTCGCGCCGCTTGCCGACGGCCCGGCGCGGTACGGCGCAGGCGAAGGCGCGACGTCATTATTTCTGTACCCGTCGATAGTGTTGCGTCGGGCTACGGGGGGAATCGGGGTCTGTCATTTCAATAAGGCCAGAAGCCAGAGCGGGCTTGAGATACGACTTGCTGAAAGTGGGCCGGTGCGAGAGCCCCAGACGCTGCATCAACTCGCTGGCTTTCAACGCCTTGCCTGGGGGCAGGATGCTTAACAGACTGGCTACTTGTTCGGTTACTTGATCGGTTACATGATCGCTCGAGTTCACCTCAACCAGAGCTTGGAGCAACGCCTCCAGCATGAATTCGACAAAGGGAGGATGGTCTTGATGCGGTTCCCCCGGCGCAATTGTGGTGTAAGGGCATCGTCCCGATAAGCCGTCAGCTGGCCCACGTGCTCGCTGATCTCGGCGACCAATGCCAACATCCGTGGCGTTATCGTCAGTGGCGGCTCGTAGTGACTCATTACTTTTATTCCCTGGACAAGGCTCTACGCCAACGTATCAGGCAACCTTATCCACTGCATGGGCACTGGTAAAGGCAACCGGAACAATGGTTCACAAATTCCTGAACTAATTATTTACCCCCAGCGATTTTTCCCCCGCCCCGCCCCCACCAGAATCGCTTCACCACAATCACAATAACCGTGAGGCCACTCCCGTGGACCAGACACTCCAGGTACGGCAGGCCGCTGCCGACCTCGTCGCTGCCTTTGCCAGCAATGACACCGCCCGCTACTTCGCCTGTTTCAGCGAAGACGCCACCTTCCTCTTCCACACCTTGCCGCAACCGCTGCTGTCTCGCCGTGCCTATGAAGACCTCTGGACGCAGTGGCAGGCCGAGGGTTTTGCCGTGCTCGGCTGTGAATCGAGCAACGTGCAGGTGAGCCTGCAGGGCGACGTGGCGATCTTCATGCACGACGTGGCCACGCACATTCGCATTGCCGGTGAGGAGCACCAGCTGGCCGAGCGCGAGACCATCGTCTTCCGCCGCCACGGCGAACAATGGCTGGCGTGCCACGAGCATCTGTCGGTCGTCACCGCCGCCTGATCCGAACTTACGCGGCCTTGCCGCACTGCCATCGCACCCACAAGAGGGCCCGCGCACCGCGACGGGCCTACAACAACCGCGCTGGAGCATCACCATGAGCCACTCGACCGGTATCGAGACCAATGGCGTCGAACAGATCCCCGACGATCAACGCGACGCCTCCCCGCTGGACCTGTTCCGCCTGATCTTCGGCGGCGCCAACACCTTCGCCACTGCCGTGCTAGGCAGCTTCCCGGTACTGTTCGGGCTGTCGTTCCAGGCCGGGGTCTGGGCGATCCTGCTCGGCGTCGGCGTGGGCGCGCTGATCCTGGCGCCGATGGGCCTGTTCGGTGCACTCAACGGCACCAACAACGCCGTGTCGTCGGGCGCGCACTTTGGCGTGCACGGGCGCATCGTCGGCTCGTTCCTGTCGCTGCTCACCGCCGTAGCGTTCTTCTCGTTGTCGGTGTGGAGCTCGGGGGATGCCCTGGTCGGCGGCGCCAAGCGCCTGGCCGGGCTGCCGGAAACCGACCTGACCCTGGGCCTGGCCTACGGCCTGTTCGCGGTGCTGGTGCTGGTGGTGTGCATCTTCGGTTTCCGCTTCATGCTGTGGGTCAACAAGATAGCGGTGTGGGCGTCGAGCCTGCTGTTCCTGCTGGGTATCTTTGCCTTCGCCGGGCCGTTCGATGCGGGCTTCGCCGGTAGCGTCAACCTCAGCCAGCCGGGCTTCTGGGCAGCCTTCGTCGGCGCCGCGATCCTGGCCATGAGCAACCCGGTGTCGTTCGGCGCCTTCCTCGGTGACTGGTCGCGCTACATCCCGCGGCAAACGCCAAAGTCGCGCATCATGCTGGCGGTGATCGCCGCCCAGGTTGCCACCCTGATCCCGTTCCTGTTCGGCCTGTGCACCGCCACCCTGGTGGCCACCCAGGCGCCTGACTACATCGCCGCGAACAACTACGTCGGCGGCCTGCTGGCCGTGGCACCGAGCTGGTTCTTCCTGCCGGTGTGCCTGATTGCGGTGATCGGCGGCATGTCCACCGGCACCACCGCGCTGTATGGCACCGGCCTGGACATGTCCAGCGTGTTCCCGCGCCTGCTCAGCCGCGCCGGCGCCACCCTGCTGATCGGCGTGCTGGCGATCGGCTTCATCTTCATCGGCCGCTTCACCTTCAACCTGGTGCAGAGCGTGTCGACCTTCGCCGTGCTGATCATCACCTGCACCAGCCCGTGGATGGTGATCATGATCCTCGGCCTGATCACCCGCCGCGGCTTCTACCACGCCGACGACCTGCAGGTGTTCACCCGCGGCCAGCGTGGCGGCCATTACTGGTTCCTGCATGGCTGGAACTGGCGCGGCATGGGCGCGTGGATCCCCAGCGCCATGGTCGGCCTGTGCTTCGTCAACTTGCCGGGGCAGTTCGTCGGCCCGCTGGGCGACCTGGCCGGCGGCATCGACCTGAGCCTGCCAGTGACCCTGGGCCTGGCAGGCGTGCTGTACCTGCTGCTGCTCAACCTGTTCCCTGAACCTGCTGGCGTGTATGGCCCGAATGGCCCGCGCTGGGTGCGTTGCAAAAGCACCCCGCGTACGCCGGTGACCACCACTGCCGAAATGGCCTGACTGGATACCGACCATGACCACCTCCCATTACATCGCCGGCCGCTGGGTCGAAGGCCAGGGCAGCGACTGCATCAGCGTCAGCGAGCCTGCGCTGGGCCTGCCCTTCGCCGAACTGATGGCCGCCAGCGTGGCCCAGGTCGACCAGGCCGTGGCGGCCGCCCGTGACGCCCTGCCTGCCTGGAAAATGGTCAGCGCCAGCACCCGTGCGGCCTTCCTGCGCGGTTTTGCCGAACAGCTCGGCCAACGCCGTGAAGCACTGATAACGCTGCAGATGCGCAACAACGGCAAGCCGCGCCACGAGGCCGAGATCGACCTGGATGACGCGATTGCCACCTTCGCCTACTACGCCGAGCTGGCCGAGCAACTGCCGTCGAAGAACCGCGACGTGCCACTGGCTGCGCCCGGCTTCACTGCCCGTACCCGCCTGGAACCGGTGGGTGTGGTCGGTCTGATCGTGCCGTGGAACTTCCCGCTCGTGACCAGCGCCTGGAAGCTCGCCCCGGCCCTGGCGGCCGGTTGCACTGTGGTGCTCAAGCCATCGGAAGTGACCCCGCTGATCGAGCAGACCTACGGCCAGATCGCCGACGCCCTGGGGTTGCCTGCCGGCGTGCTGAACATCGTCAACGGCAAGGCCGAGACCGGTGCCGCGCTAAGCAGCCACAACGGCCTCGACAAACTGTCGTTCACCGGCAGCAACAACGTCGGCAGCCAGGTCATGCGCAGTGCATCGGCGCAGTGCCGGCCGGTGACACTGGAGCTCGGCGGCAAGTCGGCGATCGTGGTGTTCGACGATTGCGACCCGGACCAGGCGGTGGAATGGATTGTTGCCGGCATCAGCTGGAACGCCGGGCAGATGTGCTCGGCCACCTCGCGCCTGCTGGTGCAGGACGGCATTGCCGAAACACTGCTGCCGCGCCTGCAGGCCGCTCTGGAAAAGCTGCGGGTCGGCAACCCGCTGACCGAAGAAGTGGACATGGGGCCGCTGACCAGCCAGGCGCAATGGTTGAAGGTAGCCAGCTACTTCGCGACGGCGCGTGAAGAGGGTTTGCAGTGCCTGGCTGGCGGGCAGGCGCTGGACCGTGAGGGCTGGTTCGTGAGCCCGACGCTGTATGCCGATGTGCCGAAGGAAAGCCGCTTGTGGACTGAAGAGATCTTTGGCCCGGTGCTGTGCGCCCGCCGCTTCGCCACGGAAGAACAGGCCATTGCCGAAGCCAACGACAGCCGCTTCGGGCTGGTCGCCACGGTGTGCTCCGCCGATGTGGAGCGTGCCGAGCGCGTGGCCGATGCGCTGGAGGTCGGGCATGTGTGGATCAACTCGGTGCAGGCGGTATTTGTCGAAACGTCGTGGGGTGGCACCAAGGGCAGCGGGATTGGCCGGGAGCTGGGGCCTTGGGGGTTGTCGGGGTATCAGTCGGTGAAGCATGTGACCCGTTGCCTGGGCTGATATCACATCCTCAAGGCCGCACTGGGCCCTTGTAGGAGCGGCCTTGTGTCGCGAAAGGGCTGCGAAGCAGCCCCAGCAATTTGTGCATCTGCGCTGAACCCCTGGGGCTGCTTCGCAGCCCTTTCGCGACACAAGGCCGCTCCTACAACCAACCGCATTCGCCGCGCATCAGACGTAAGACTTTTCCCAACCTTAAACCAAATGCTTCAAGAGCGACCTGATTGAGAATTATCCTACGCACTGCGCTGCCGTTTCTCTGTTGTTGATGATCAGCATCAGGGCTAATTTCCCTGAGTCGTCAAATTCGGCGACCGGGTGTGAGAGCCCGTGTTGATCTAGCTGCAACCTCAGCGGTAGCTGTGCGCGGGCAGGACTCGTCCTGGCCGGTTTCCTAGATCACCGGTCTCTCACCCCGCGTACAGCTGCCACCCAAACCTGTGAGAGGGAATGGGCGTCAGCTCCTGACTGATCTAGGAGTAGACCATGGAAAAAGTAGTCCCCGACCCACCCGCCAAAACCTCCCCCCGCACGTTCTATACCATCAACAACGACATGCCCTCACCCGAGGCCCTGTTATACATCTCACAATTGCTGCGCGGTATCGAAGACACACTGGACGAGTACATCTGTGGCAACGCCGGCGAGCCTGGTGTCGGGATGTTGGTCAATACCGTGCACAACGTACAGATGGCCAATGCGTTGAATGAATTGGTTCTAATGCGAGATGTATGAAAAAACACGTGGTATTGAAAACTGATGTGTCGAACGTTTCCATAGAACTGGGTACACAGAAAACCGTGGACGTCTTTCTACTCCGTGGCAAAACGTTCAATTCTTTCAAGCAAGCGCTGAAAGACGATGCCTTCAATACTAACGACCGTGTGAAGAAGCTGCTGGCAAGGCCGAAGCGCTGGCGCTGAGGCTGCTCAGTTTTCCCGGCCGGCACTGAACCTGTGGGAGCGGGCGTGCCCGCGAAGAATCCAACACGCTGGCTGGCACCGGCTACGCCGGTGTTCGCGGGCACGCCCGCTCCCACAGTCGGTGCTGAATCAATCAGTGATGTACATTATCCGCGTGACTTTCCCCTCCCCCCGCAAAGTCCCACTCCCTGGTACCCCCAACAATCACAACACCAGGCCGGACCACCATGCACCCTCAACGCACCGCCTTGCATAACGAGTTGCACGCCCGCCCGTCGCTGTACTTCGACGGCCCGGCGCATGTCTTCCACCTGGCCCTGCTCGGCGGCGATGCCGCGTGCGCCGCACTGCTGCAACGCTGCTGCCCGGAGGCGGTCGACGCCGACGCCGCCCAGGGCATCACTCGCCTGGATGGCCACCCCTTCAAATGGGAACGACACACCGAATTCTTCACGTTGACCCTGGTGGTGCCCTGCTCAGCCGCCGACGCCCAATGGCAGCCGCTACCGCCGGTGCTGGCCGAAGCCATCGCACCCCAGGCAGCGCAGGTGATCAATGCCGTGCAGGTGCTGGTGCGCGACGAACAGCACCTCGACCTGCCCCACTACGGTTTCAAGGACCCGTGCGGCTCCTGCGTCGGCGGTGGCGATGCGACGGTGTGGAGCGACTTCCGCCTGACCGATGATGGCACCAACCGCTTCCTGTTCATCAACCGTCGCCTCAACGCCTACCGCCAGGGCCGGATGATCCGCCGCCTGCTGGAAATTGAAACCTATCGCATGATGGCGTCGCTGACCCTGACCACGGCCAAGACCCTCAGCCAGGAGCTGGATGCCTTCGACAAGACCCTGGTGCAACTGTCAGAACGCAGCGCCGGCGGTGATGGCCACGATTCCAAGGCTCTGCTCGAAGCGATTGCCCACCTGTCGCGGCAGGTGGTCAGCCGCACGGTGAAGACCCGCCACCGCTTCGGTGCCACCCAGGCCTATGCGCAGCTGGTGTTCGAACGCCTCGGTGAATTGCGCGAGAGCCATGTGGGTGATTGCCAGCGCCTGGGGGTGTTCATCGAGCGCCGGTTCAAACCGACCGTGCGCTATTGCGCGGCGACCGAACAGCGCCTGGAACAACTGGCGAAGAATGTCGCCAACCTGGGCGACCTGCTGCAGGCGCGGGTGCAGGTGGAGATGGAAGAGCAGAATGCAGGGATCTTGCACAGCCTCAATGCCCGCGCCGATGCCCAGGTGAAGATCCAGCGGGCGGTGGAGGGGCTGTCGATCATCGCCATCACCTACTACCTGCTGAACCTGTTCAAGCTGCTGTATGGCGGGCTGAATGTGCTGGGGCTCGGGCTGACGGCGCGGGATGCACTGCTGGGCATGGCGCCGCCGGTGCTGCTGGTGCTGTTGGTGATCTTGCTGCGTATCCGGCAGGCCAAGCAGCATTGAGGCGGGGGCTGCTTTGCAGCCCATTCGCGGGGCAAGCCAGTTCCTACAGGCTTTTGCAATCCCTGTAGGAGTGGGCTTGACCCGCGAAGGCCCTCACACCGATTCATCGGCCGGGCGGGAGCCTTCCTGCACCAGCACCATGCTCTGCGGCGATGACAGCGGTATGCCTTCATCGCGCAAGCGCCCCAGGATAGTGAACAGCAAGTCGCTGCGGGCGCCCGACACCTGCCGCGGCCCCGCCACATAGCCGCTCACACCAATGACCATGCCTGCTGAAGTCAGGTCCTTGAAGGTCACCGAGCAGGCTGGCGCATCGAGTACCGCTTCATGCTCGTGGTAAGCCGCCAGCAGCAGGTCACGTACATGATTGGCATCGGTCTCCAGCGGCAACGTCAGGGTGATGCTGACCACACCCAGGGCATTGCCCATGGTCACGTTACGCACGTTCTGCGAGATGAACTGCGAGTTGGGCACGATCACCGTGGAGCGGTCGGACATCTGGATCTCGGTGGCGCGCACGTTGATCCGGCGAATGTCGCCCTCGACACCCGCTAGGCTCACCCAGTCGCCCACCTTGACCGGTCGCTCGGTAAGCAGGATCAGGCCGGAAATGAAGTTCTGCACGATCTGCTGCAAGCCGAAACCGATACCGACCGACAGCGCACTGACCACCCAGGTCAGGCTGGTCAGGTTGATGCGCAGGGTCGACATCACCAGCATGGCCAGGAACAGGAAGCCGAGGTAACCGACCAAGGTCACCAGCGAGGCTCGCATCCCTGCGTCCATGTCGGTTTCCGGCAGCAAGCGCTCGCTCAGCCAGCGCTTGACGACCCGAATGCCGAACAGGCCGCCGAAGAAGATTGCCACCGCCAGCAGGATGTCCTGCGGCACGATGTTGAGGTTGCCGAGCAGCTTGCCACCCGTCCCATCCCAGTCCCCCAGGCTCAGCAGCAGCTCGCCAGGGCTGGTGCCCGAGGGCATCAGCGCCAGCATCACCGCCAGGAACAGCAGTACCGTGCGGCTGATGCCGACCAGGATGGTGCTGGCCTGGGCCTGGTGCCGTGGTGCCAGCCCCAGGGTCGAGGCCAGCGCCAGGCCGCCCGGCTGGCGCGGTGACAACAGGGTTTCGCAGAGATCGGCCAGGAACGTGGTCAGCAGATACGCGCACACGGCCACCACACTGATCCACAGCAGCTTGGCAGTGAGGAAGTAGGCCAGGGTCAGGTAGCCGGCCAGCAGCGCCAGCACGATCAGCCCGACCCACACCACGATCACGAACGGGATGAGCCCGGCCAAGCCAGTCGGGCGATCCAGTTTGTGCTTGCGTAGCGTGCGGCGGTAACGCACCAGCGCCGTCGCAAAGATCGCCGCCACCACGAGCGCGGTCAGGCCGTTGGTGGCCACGGTCAGCGCCAGGCTGGTGCCAATTACGCTATTGATGCGCTCCATGGTCAGCATGACCATCAACGCCAGGGCCAACAGCTTGGGGAACCAGCCCAGTGCGTTGGCCACTTCGTCATGAATCGGCGGCAGGCGCCAGGACGGCCGTTGCAGCATCAGCATGGCGCGGCCAAGGCCAGTGATGAAGGCGCTGAACACCACCAGGGTGAGGAAATGATTGGTCAGGCTGGCGATGTCCGAGCCCAGCTCGGCGCTGCTTTCCAGGCCCCAGCGCAGCAGCGATACCGAGCCTGCGATGGTGCCCAGGGTGGCCAGGCTCACGCCCAGGGCCAGGGCACTGCGACGCAGGCGCCCTTCCGGCAGGCGATGCACCATGATGCTGGCCAGCAGGCGCTCGATCACCCGTCGCACCCAGATCCACACCAGGAACGCGGCCACCACGCTGCCGATGAAGAACCAGCGATGCTCGGCGCTGAATGCACTGCTCAGGGCATCGCTGGCTTCGCCACGCAGGTCGCGCAGGCGCGCCACGTCGTCCTCGGTGGGGCGAATGAGGCTCGACCAGAACGCCGGACTCAGCGGCGTTGCAGCGCGGCTGAGGATCTGCGAGTTGAACTGGCTGCGGCGCAGGTTGACGATCTGCGTGGACAAGTCCCGCGCCGACTGGGTCAACTTGGCCGCCTGGTCCTGTTGCGTGACCAGGGCCTTCTTTTCGGCATCGAGCTGCTTGCGCTGAAGGGTCAGGCTTTCAGCTTCGTCCGGTTGAACCGGGCCGAGCACGTTGAGCTTGTCGTTGATCTTCTCCACGTCGGCGGTGCGCAATGCCGTCAGGGCGTCGGCCTGGCGCTGCACCTGCACGGCCGACAGGCGCAACTGCGACAGCAGGTCATCGTTGGCATTGCTGGTGACGCCCTGGCGGATCTGGTCGAGCCGATCGAACAGTTGCTCGTAGCTGGCATTTTCGTCGAGCACCGGCATTTCCGCTGCGGCCAGCTTGGACACCGGTGAAATCGGGGCCGACCAGGCCGGCGTGGCCAGTGCCAGCAGCATGGCCATCAGCGCCAGGTAGAATCGGGCAAGGCAGACTCGCCTCATCGAATGTTCCTCTTTACACATCGATTTGGCGGTGGATTCTACGCGGCTTCGGCCAATCAGGAGAGTGCCGTTTCTCGCGCCAGCAGTTGCCGCTTGCGCTCCACCCCCCAGCGATAGCCGCTGATGTCACCGTCACGGCGTACCACTCGGTGACACGGAATGGCCACGGCAATGTGGTTGGCTGCGCAGGCCATGGCCACGGCACGCACCGCCTTTGGCGCGCCGATGCGCTCGGCGATGTCGGTGTAGCTGACCTGGCTGCCCACTGGCACCTCACGCAAGGCTTGCCAGACACGCTCCTGGAAGGCAGTGCCCTGAACGTCAAGCGGCAGGTCCAGGCCCAGTGCAGGCGCTTCTACAAAGCCAACAACTTCGGCGACCAGCCGTTCATAGGCGCAATCACCACCAATCAGGTCGGCTTTGGGGAACTGGTTCTGCAACTGTTCGAGCAACACTTGCGGATCGTCGCCCAGCAGAATCGCGCAGATCCCCTTCTCACTCTGGGCCACCAGAATCGCCCCCAGCGAACACTGGCCGATGGCGAAGTGGATGCTCGCCCCGGCACCGCCCGCACGATACTCGCGCGGGCGCATGCCCAGGCGCTGGTCAGCGCTTTCATAGAAGCGGCTGTTGGAGTTGTAGCCAGCGTCGTAGATGGCATCGGTCACCGAGCCTTGCCCGTCGCCCAGCCGCTCGCGCAGGCGCCGAGCGCGGAAGGCACTGGCGTAAGCCTTGGGGGTAAGGCCGGTTTCAGCCTTGAACAGGCGATGCAGGTGGAAGGGGCTGACGGCCAGCTCCGCACCGAGCTGGTCGAGGCCGGGCGGGGTGTCGCTGGTTTCCAGCAGACGGCAGGCGCGGGCGACCAGATCGGCGCGCCGATGGTCGTCCGCCTTGGCCATGCAGCGACGGCAGGCACGATAGCCGGCAGCTTCGGCGCTGGTGGCGTCGTTGAAGAACTCGACGTTTTCGCGCTTGGCCATGCGTGATTTGCAGCCGGGTTGGCAGTACACGCCGGTGGTGCGCACGGCGTAGACGAAGTGGCCGGCGGCGAACGGGTCGCGGGCCTGTACGGCTTGCCAGCGTTGGGTGTCGGTCTTGAATGCATTCATGGTGGTTTACCTCGGCTATCTGTTTCTGCCTCTTCGCGGGCACGCCCGCTCCCACAGGGATCGCAGCCGGCCCGAACACTGTGCAGTACCTGTGGGAGCGGGCGTGCCCGCGAAGAGGCCAGCAATGCCACAAAATCAACGTCAGGCCCGCCACAGATACCAGGCAGCCACCGTCCTGAACGGACTCCAGCCACCGCCCAGCGAACGCATCTGCGCGGGCGTCGGTGCCTTCTGCAGCCCTTTCAGCCGGCGATACCCCTCGCGCACGCCAAAATCGTCCACCGGCAGTATGTCCGAACGCTCCAGGCTGTAGATCAACAGCATCTCCACCGTCCAGCGCCCGACGCCACGCAAGGCGACCAGCCGTTCGATCAAGGCATCGTCCGATAAACCCAACGCCTCGTCACGACTGGGGACAACACCCTCCAGGCTGGCCTGTGCGATGCCCTGAATGGTCGCCAGCTTGCTCGCCGAAAAGCCACACCCGCGCATCACCTCGGGGCTGACTGCCAGCAGTTGCTCCGGGGCCGGAAATGCCTGTTCGGGGAACAGCGCCAGCAACCGCCCGAGTATCGCCTCGGCGGCCCGTGCATGCAGCTGTTGATAGGCAATCGCCCGCACCAGTGCCTCGTAAGGCTCGCGGCCAGGCGTCGTGCGGTGCAGGCACGGCCCGGTGGCCGCTACATGTCGCGCCCAGTCCGGGTCCAGCACGGCCAGGTAACCGGTGGCTTCGCGATAGGCATCGGGGGACGAGTCGGCGAGGATCATCGAGTACTCCTGCAGGTTCATGGCAGGTCCAGCTTAGCCCAGCCGTTCATCGGGCAAACGCCGGATCTTGCGCCGCTAATTCCTGGTATGCCATTGCTCCGTGCCAGCATCCCCGCATAGAATTGAGAACTATTCACAATCATGCGTGCACCACGGGACCAGGCCTTCGATACGATGCAGATCAACGACACGCTCAAGCCGACCGAGGTCGCCCTGCTCTATCAGTCCCATCACGCCTGGTTGCGTGGCTGGCTGCGCAGCCGGGTCGGTTGCAAGGAACACGCAGCGGACCTGGCGCAGGATACCTTCGTCCGCCTGCTGCGCGCGCGCCAGGTGTCGCCGCTGAAGGAGCCGCGCGCCTACCTGAGCAGCATCGCCCGCGGGTTAATGATCGACCAGTTCCGCCGCCGTGCGCTGGAGCGTGCCTATCAGGAAAGCCTGGCGCTGCTGCCCGAGGGCGAAGTGCCCAGCGAGGAACACCGGCTGGTTATCCTCGACACCCTCGAACGCCTTGACCGAGCGCTTTACCAGCTCAAGCCGCGCACCCGCCAGGCTTTCCTGATGGCCCAGCTCGATGGCCTGAGCATCCCGCACATCGCGCTGCGCCTGGAGGTGTCGCGGGCCACCGTCGAGCGCGACCTGGCCAAGGCCCTGGGCGTCTGCTACAGGTTGCGCTATGCCGAGCTCTGAACGCGCGCCTGCACAAGCCCAGGTCGACCAGGCCATCGAGTGGCTGGTCAAACTGCGCTTCGACACCCCCAGCCCGCTCACCGAGCAGCAATTCCAGCAATGGTTGGCCGGCCACCCGCAGAACGCCCAGGCCTGGCAGCGGGTCAGCGGGCTCAGTGACGAGCTGGCCGGGCTGCCCGGCACGCTGAGCCGGCGCACCCTGGATGGCAGCCAGCGCCAGCGCATCAACCGTCGTGACCACCTCAAGCTGCTGGCGGTGCTGGCCGTTGGTGGCAGCCTCGGCTGGGCCGCTCGCGAGCCCCTGGGGCTGCCGGCGCTGATGGCCGACGACAGCACGGCCACCGGCGAACGCCGCAGCTTGCTTGGCAGTGATGGCAGCCGCATCCAGCTCAATACCGCCAGTGCCATCGACCTGCGCTACAGCGCCGAGCGGCGCGAGCTGACCCTGGTGCGTGGCGAGGTCAGCCTGGACAGCAATGCCAGCGACAATCGTCCGTTTCGCATCAATACCCGCCTCGGCGCGCTGGGTACCCGCGACGGCCAGTTGCTGGTGCGCGAAAACGAGCAGGGGCTGCTACTGGCCGTGCGCCGTGGCGAGGTCACGCTGCTCCCCTATTCCGCCTCACCGCGCCTGGTGCATGCCGGGGAGACACTGCAAGTACTGGCGAACGGTGACTCCCAGTCCGCCAGCCTGCATGGCGACCCCTGGGGCTGGACCGATGGCGTGCTGAGCGTGCAGCAGATGCCGCTCGGCGAGTTCGTCACCGAACTGTCGCGCTACCGTTCAGGCTTGCTGCGCTGTGCGCCAGACGTGGCAGGGCTGAAGGTGTCTGGCACCTACCAACTGGGCGACACCGATCGCATCCTCCACTTGTTGGCGCGCAGCCTGCCGGTGCGGGTCGACTACCGCACACGTTATTGGGTCAGCATCGACGCGGCCTGAAAAATTCTTGAAAAATAATGAGGTGAAATCTCATTCTCGTCCGGCCTGAAGGAACAAAGCCCGAAAAGTGGTCTACGAAACCTTCAGGAGCGGTCGATGATTCACCCGAGTTCCCCCCGCAACCAGCAGCTGCGCCAGGCTGTGCGCGCTGCCGTGTTCGGCCTTGGCATAGGTACTGGCCTGGCATTTCCGCTGACGGCGCTGGCGGCGCCGGCCAGCCAGCAGCAGATCGACTGGAACATTCCGGCCGGCCCGTTGGCACCGGCACTGGACCAGCTGGCACGCCAGGGTGGCCTGAACCTGTCGTTCGATGCCACCAGCCTGCAAGGCAAGACCACCCGTGGCGTACAGGGCCGCCATGATGGCGCCGGGGCGTTGTCGATCCTGTTGCAGGGCAGCGATGTGCAGGTTCAACAGGAAGGTGACAACAGCTTCCTGCTGATTCCAGCCCTGGATGCCGGAGGTGCGCTGGAGCTGGGGGCTACCAGCATTTCCAGCAACCGGCTGGGCGAGACCACCGAGCACAGCGGCTCGTACACCACCGGCGCAGTGACCATCGGCAAGACCGCACAAAGCCTTCGCCGTACCCCTCAATCGGTGACCGTGGTTACCCGCCAGCGCATCGAAGACCAGAACATCACCAACCTCACCAGCCTGCTGGAGCAGACCCCCGGCGTGGTGGTAAACCTGACCGACAGCGAGCGGGTGCAGTACTACTCGCGCGGTTACGCGATCGATGCCATCCAGTATGACGGCGCCACCGTGGTGCAGAGCAGCGGTGGCGGTTCGTTCATCCAGAGCGATTCGGCGATCATCGACCGCGCCGAAATCCTGCGCGGCGCCACCGGCATGATCCGCGGCGCCGGCAACCCGTCGGGCACCGTCAACCTGGTGCGCAAGCGCCCTACTTACGAATTCCAGGGCGAAGGCAGCGTCACCCTCGGCTCCTGGGATGCCCAGCGCTACGTTGCCGACCTGTCCGGCCCGTTGACCGAGACGGGTAACGTGCGAGGCCGGGTGATTGCCGTACACGATGACAAGGACCACTTCCAGGATTGGCGCCAGGAGCGCAAGGAAGTGTTCTACGGCGTACTGGCCTTCGACCTGAACGAAAGCACCACCCTGACCACAGGCCTGGAATGGACCAAGCTCGACGCCACCGGCGCCTGGGGTAACCTGCCCGCCGACTACGACGGCTCCCCTTTGCCGCTGGGGCGCAGCACCTATCTGGGAGCCGACTGGAACCGCTGGAACCGCAGCAACCTGCAGACCTTCGCCGAGTTGGAGCACCGCTTCGACAACGACTGGAAGCTCAAGCTGATGGCCCAGCGTACCCACTTCGAGTTGGCCGACAATGGTTTCAAGCAGACCTACTTCACCCGTGCCAGCGGTAGCGCCAACCCCACCAACAACCCTTACCTGATGAGCTACCAGGTAACCGAGGGCGATGGCGGCGAGAGCCTGCAGAACAACCTCAGCGCCACCCTCAACGGCCCGTTCGACCTGCTTGGCCGTAGCCACGAACTGATGCTCGGCGTCGAACGTATCCGCAACGATTCCTACGCTTCGGCCACCAACTTCGTCAACTCGGGCATTTTCGACATCCGTGAATGGGACCCGAAGAGCAGCCTGGGCAACCCTGACATCGACATCACCGCCCACCCGGTGCGCACCCGCACTACCCAGGAAGGTGCCTACGCCACGTGGCGCATCTCGCTGGCCGACCCGCTCACCGCAATCATTGGCGCGCGCAGCAACTGGTACGACTACGAGCAGGAAAACAACACCACTAGCGGCGGCAAGTTCAGCGTCGACAACAAGATCGTGCCGTACGCCGCGCTGATCTACGACCTCAACGACAACTTCAGCACCTATGCCAGCTACACCGAGATCTTCAACCCGCAGACCTCGACCGATATCAGCGGTTCGGTGCTCAAGCCGGTCGAGGGCGAAGCCTACGAAACCGGGATCAAGGGCGAGTTCTACGACGGGCGCCTGAACGCCTCGCTGGCGTTCTTCCGCATCTACCAGGTGGGCAATGCCATCGACGACATCGCCAGCGGCCAGCCTTGTGGCGGCAACACCGGCTACTGCAAGATCGCCGCGGGCAAGAACCGCAGCCAGGGCTTCGAACTGGAAGTGTCGGGTGAAGTGCTGCCAGGCTGGAACGTGACCGGCGGCTACACCTACAACACCACCGAGTACCTCAACGACCCGACCAACCAGGGCAATGCGATCCGCACCACCGACCCCAAGCGCCTGCTCAAGCTGTTCACCAGCTACCGGTTGCCGGGCGAACTCGATGCCTGGACCATCGGCGGCGGCGTGCAGGCGCAGAGCGCGATCTATTCACGGGCTGCGACCAACGCACGCGGGGTCAACCCGGGAGCCGAGGCGAGCCAGTCGGGCTATGCGGTGTACAACGCGATGGTCAACTACCGCTTCAACGACAACTATTCGTTGCAGCTCAATGCCAACAACATCTTCGACCGCAAGTACTACCGCCAGGTGGCGCCGACGCCGACCGGGTATTACTGGGGTGATCCGCGCAATGTCTCGGTGACCCTGCGCGGGACCTTCTGATCCCTACTGCCTGAACCGGCCTCTTCGCCGGCCTGTGGGAGCGGGCGTGCCCGCGAAGAGGCCGGTACAGGCAACCTCAATCTGAAACCGGCCGCAACTTCCCGACCCGCCGGTACGACTGCCGAGCAAAGCACACGAACAGCCCCGCCATCACCGCCAGCGCCATCGGCAACCCATGCGGCGCCACATCCATCGCCGCCCCGCTCACCAATGGCCCGACCAGGCTGCCGACACCCCACAACAGACCCACGCTGGCATTCGCCGTGACCAGGTCCTGCCCTTTGAAGCGCTGACCGATCAGCACCAGCGCCAGGGTGTAGATACCGCCCGCCACCGCGCCCAGCAGCACCAGCATCGGCCACAGCAGCCAGGTCACCTGCAGCAGCCAAGGCAGGGCTATGCCGATGGCCATCGCCACCAGCCCGCACACCAGGTGCAGCCCGGTGCGCTCGACACGGTCGGCCAGCCAGCCCAGGGGCAGCTGAAACACCATGTCGCCGGCAAACACCACGGTGACCATCAGTGCCGCCACGGCCACGGCAAAACCATGACTGCTGGCATACACCGGCAACAGCGACAGCACCACGGCATCGAAGAACGAGAAGAACAGCACCGCCACGCACAGCGCCGGCGCCACGCGGAAGAAGCCCGCCAGGCCGAAGCTCTTTTCGCCCTCATCGCCATGCTCGGCATGGTCGTTGGGCACGGTCAGCAAGATGCACAGCAGGGCCAGGCCATAGCCGAGGGTGACCACACGGATGATCCACGGGCTGTCGGCGCCAATCAGTGCGATCAGCGCCGGGCCCAGCACCTGGAAGCCGGTGAAGCTGGTGGCATACAAGGCCATGATCTTGCCGCGGTTGTGGTCCGGGCACAGCTCATTGACCCACGACTCACCAAGGATGATCGCGATACCCATGCCGATGCCCAGGCCCAGGCGCAGCACGGCCAGCAGCCATAGCGAATCGAACGCCGAGTCCAGCAACGCGATACTCACGGTGCACAGGCTGAAGCACAGCAGGTAGATGGTGCGCCGCGTCAGGTGCCGGCAGCAGGCGTCGACCATGAACGCCGAGAGCATCATCCCCGCAGCAGGGATGGCCGAGATGATGCCGATTTCCAGGGTGCCGGCACCGGCCTCGTGCAAGCGCAACGACACCAGCGGCAGGCTGGCTCCCAGGCTGAAGCCTACCACCGACACGGCGAACAGAAGGCCCGCCAGCAAACGCATGTTCATGTACCACTCCAGGCAAAACTGAAAAGACGTGCAGATACAGGCGCCCACACGCTCGCCGAAGAGGCGGACGACGCAAAGGGCGCGGGAGGTCAGTTCAGGCTTGGTGTGGCGAGAAAGTGAAGGCGAAAAGCACGCTGCGCCGACGCTTGAGCACCGTATCGCTCGGCCACGCACGACGCATGGCCTGAAGGGCAGGCTGGCGAGTGTGTGGGAGAGTCAGGGTACGGCGCATTGCTGTGGCTACTACGCAGGTGTTTTAGAAGAGGCGGCACTCTAGGCCAAGCCCGCCCCTATCGTCAATTGCCGGAGGCCCCTGCGAGGCCCCTGTGGGAGCGGGCACGCCCGCGAAAGGGCTGCAAAGCAGCCCCGGCGATGTCAACGCTTACCGGTATTTGGCAGAAACACCGCCAACAAGCCGAACAGCGGCAGGAACGAGCACAAGCCATACACATACTCGATACCGCGCAGGTCAGCCAGATACCCCAGCAACGCCGCACCAATCCCGCCAAAACCGAACATCAGCCCGAAGAACACGCCGGCAATCATGCCCACGCTGCCCGGCACCAGTTCCTGGGCATAGACGACGATCGCGGAAAAGGCCGAGGCCAGGATAAAGCCGATCACCACACTGAGCACGGTGGTCCAGAACAGGTCGGCATACGGCAGCGCCAATGTGAACGGCGCCACTCCCAGGATCGAGAACCAGATCACCGCCTTGCGCCCGATACGGTCACCGATCGGCCCGCCAAAGAAGGTACCCGCCGCCACCGCGCCTAGAAACAGGAACAGATGCAACTGCGAACTGGCCACTGACAGGTCGAACTTCTCGATCAGGTAGAAAGTGAAGTAGCTGGTGAAGCTGGCCATGTAGAAGTACTTGGAGAACACCAGCAGCCCGAGCACGACCAGCGCCGCCATTACCCGCCCGCGCGAGATGCCGTGGGTGGCCTGTACCGCCTTGCGTGCCTTGGCCTGGTTCAGGTGTTCCTTGTACCAGCGGCGTAGCATCAGGGTCACGGCAAAGAAGAACAGCGCCGCCACGCCGAACCAGGCCACGTGGGTCTGGCCGAATGGAATGACAATGGCCGCCGCCAGCAGCGGGCCGAAGGCAGAACCGGTGTTGCCGCCCACCTGGAAGGTCGACTGCGCCAGGCCGAAACGCCCCCCCGAGGCCAGCCGGGCGATGCGCGAGGTCTCCGGGTGGAAGGTCGACGAACCGATGCCAACCAGCGCCGAGGCCAGCAGAATCATCGGGAAGCTGCCGACGAACGCCAGCATGACGATTCCCACCAGGGTGCACAGGGTGCCCATCGGCAACAGGTTGGGCGTCGGCCTGCGGTCGGTGTAGAAGCCGACCCAAGGTTGCAGCAGCGATGCCGTGATCTGGAAGGTCAGGGTGATCATGCCGATCTGGGCGAAACTCAGGTCGTAATTGGCCTTGAGCATCGGGTAGATCGCCGGCAGCACCGACTGGATGAGGTCGTTGATCAGGTGCGCCAGGGCGCAGAAGCCGATAATGCGCATCACCAGCGGATTGGCTGGGTTCGCCGAACCGGTGCTGGCGGTGGGGGTGCTGCTGATGGCCATGGGTTTCAATTCCGTCCGCAGGTTTGGGATCCGATTATCGGGAAACAAATAGATACATAGCTACCTTTTTTATCGGGGTGACGTCGCGTACTTGTAAATGGTTCTCAATATATTTAGCATCCCCTGCCAAACCTTCCCGTAATCGTTGGGCGAAACAGCCCTCACGCGAGCACATCCACCCATGAGCCCGATGCCCGCCACGCAGATTCAGGCCGACCCTCAGCAGGAAGCGCTGGAGTGGTTTTCCCGCCTCCGCCAGCCCGGCTGCGATGAAGGCGAACGCCAGGCATTCGCGCGCTGGTGCCAGGAACCTGGCAACGCGCACGCCTATGCCGAACTGGAAGCTTGCTGGCAGCAACTGCAGGTGCCGCCGGCCCGGCTCCGGCCGCGTTTGCTCAAGGTCCGCCGCAGCAACCTGGGCAAGGTACTGGCCGCGTTGTTCCTGTTGCTGCTGTGTGCTTCTGCCTACCTTTACTGGCCGCTGATGCAACGCCTGGCCAGCCAACTGGCCACTGATGTGGGCGAGCGCCGCAGCGTGCGTCTGGCCGACGGTTCGACGTTGCACCTGGACAGCGCCAGCGCGATGAACGTCGACCTGCGCGGGCGCACGCGGCAATTGCACCTGGTACAAGGTCAGGTGTACCTGGAGGTGGTGCTCGACGGACGTGCCATGGAGGTTAAGGTCGACGATGCCCGCATCCAGGTGTACGGTACCCGCCTGATGGTGGCGCGGTACGCAGAGCACGACGAACTGGTGGTGCTCAATGGCAAGGCCATGGTCATCCAGGGCGGGGATCAGCGCATGGTTTCGGCGGGTGAGCGGGTGACATTCAACGAGGCGCGGATCAACTCGGTGCAGAAAGCCGACGTGAAGGCAGCGCAGGCCTGGCGCGACGGCCAGCTTCGGGCCAGTGAAATGCCCTTGGGGCACGTCATCGAACGCCTGGCCGGCTACCAGGGCCGCCGGGTCTGGCTGATGGATGAACAGACCGCCTATCGACGTATAAGTGGCAACTTCAATCTCGACCGCCCAGGTGAAACCCTGGAGCAACTGGCTGCCGAGCAGCATTTGCAGCTGTATGGCGTGCTCGGGCAGTGGCTGATCGTCCGCTAGCACCGGGCCTGGCCGCTAAGTTTTTGAAAGCGTGCAAATTTTTTTTGAAATGAGTGTTGACACAGGTCCCTCACAAGGGAATAATGCGCGCCATCGGCTACATAGCTCAGTTGGTTAGAGCATAGCATTCATAATGCTGGGGTCCGGGGTTCAAGTCCCTGTGTAGCCACCAAACAAGTCAAAGGGCTTACCGCAAGGTAGGCCCTTTTTCTTTGCCTGCGGAAAAGGACTCGCGCCTCACCGCCCCCCCACGACTGCCACGGCCAGGCCCAGGCCGATCAAGGCAAGACCGATCACCCGGTCGACCAGCCGTTGCCTTGCGATCATCAACACTCGCAGCCCTTCACTGGAAAAGAACAGCGCCACCAGGCTGAACCACGCCCAGTGGGCGAACGACATGAAGGCCCCGTAGGCGAAATCCACCAGCAGCGCGCTGCCCGGTTGCACAACCTGGGTGTAGGCACTGACGACGAACAGCATGGTCTTGGGGTTGAGTGCATTGGTCACGAAGCCTGTGCGCAGTGCAGCCAGCACCCCGGATTGCGCCACCTCCCCCTCCAGGCTGATGCGCCCGGTATTGGTCAGCGACTGGTAGCCCAGGTAGATCAGGTAGCCCGCACCGAGCACCTTCATCGCCAGGAACAGCGCCGGGCTCTGGCTGATGACCACCGCGATCCCCAACACCGTGTACAGCACATGCACCTGCACACCCAGGGCAATTCCGACTGCAGCTGCCAGTCCGGCCTTGCGGCCTTGTGCGTAACTGCTGCGGGTTACCAGGGCGAAGTCGGCACCAGGGCTGATGACAGCCAACAGGGTGAACAGGGCGACAGCAATAATTTCAGTCACTGAAAAGGGCCTCGATGGACGATGATAAAGCACAGATGCACTTATTATCAGATGCCTGATGAAGCGGAAAAAACGATTTATAGTGATGAAAATCTGATAGTTTTCCTGACAGATTTTCAAAGCTGTTCCGACCGCTTCGCGGCGGGAACAGGCAACAGAGAAGCTCATGAAACTGCCACCCCTCACCGCCTTCCGCTACTTCGACATCGCCGGCGAAACCGAAAGCTTCGTGCGCGCCGCCGAGCGCCTGCATGTCACCCACGGCGCCGTCAGCCGCCAGGTGCGCCTGCTCGAAGAAAGCTTGGGCGTCGAACTGTTCGAGCGACGCAACCGGGCGATCTTCCTCACCCCCGCCGGCCGCGCATTGCATGGCACCACCCAGGCGATCTTCGAACAGCTCGAAGGCGCCGTGCAGCGCCTGCAACAGCAGCAACGGGACAATGTACTGGTCGTGTCCTGCGAGCCGACCATCGCCATGCGCTGGCTGATCCCGCGCTTGCCGCGCTGGCATGCCGCGCACCCGGACCTGCAATTGCACCTGGTGGCTGCCGGGGGCCCGCTGGACTTCGCCCGCAGCGGGGTCGACCTGGCGCTACGCCGCGACGACTTCCATTGGCCGCCGACGCTGCACAGCATGAAGATCTGTGACGAGTGGATAGGCCCGGTCAGCCGGCACGGCAGTGACAACCTCGCTGGCCAACGCCTGCTGCACAGCAGCACCCGCGCCAGTGCATGGCCCACCTGGCTGCGCCTGAGCGGACGGCAGGCCACACACAGCGAGCGCAGCGACTTCGAACACTTCTACCTGTCGCTACAGGCCGCCGGCGCCGGACTGGGCCTGGCCATCGCCTCGGCATTGATGGTGCGCGACGAACTCGACAGCGGCCAACTGCAGGCGCCGTTCGGTTTCCTGCGCGATGGCTCTGCCTATCACCTGCTCAGCCCACTGCCGTTGAACGACGGCGGCAAGCGCCAATGCTTCGTAGAGTGGGTGATGACTGAAAGCCAGGCCTGCCTCACTCACCTGGGCTTGCTGCAGAACGACGAGCCAGCGCTGCCATCACCGCCCCAGGTGCGATAACCCGCCGTATCGAGGTGGATGCGCCCGCTCGGATAGCGCCCCAGGCCCATGCCCCAGGCCTGGCCGCTCTGCTGCCAGAAGCGGCACAGCGGATTGGGATCGGCCCAGGCCGGCAGCAGGATATCGACCGCGAAAGCGCGGGTATGGGCACTGTCCACGACGCCGCCGGCGCAGCGGTTGAGATCGGCAGCACGATAGGCCGATACCACTTCGAACTGGCGCAGGATGCCCTGCTCGTCGAGGGTCTTGATCAGTGACAGGGTGGAACGTACTGCCGGCCAGTTGCCAACAGGCGGTACAGCGAAAGGCGAGGCATGGCACAGCTTCCAGTCCGACGCCGAACGCAACAGCTGATGGATAGGCACCACACCATACAGACGCGCATCCACCAGCATCTCGCGAAACGGCCGGGTCTGATGGTCACCGGCCCACTGCGCGAACATCCACACGTCTCGCTCGTCAGCCGCCGCCATGGTGCTCAGCAGCACACCCGCAGCCAGCAGCAGCCCGCGCGCTCTTCTTATCCCCATGCTCCCTGCTCCATCTGCGCATGGCCGCCAATCTGGTTGCCACTTACGAAGAGTTAAGCATGCACAAGACCGCATTATCACGCCGGAGCAGGCGGCGGCGAAGTGCAATACCGGAAAGATGAACAGAGGGCTGTGGGACCTGCGCAAGCCGGTCAATCTTGAGTGACCTGTTACAGAAAATGTCTCCTGCAATCCTGAGACATACACTTTAAGAGCACCTTTACGGTACCCAGGGTCCATTTTGAGTGATCATTCTTTCGCTACTGCGATCCGGACCGAAGATGCCCGTTGACCTGCTCGGTTACAGTGGCATAATCACTTCACTACTCAACCCCGTACGCGATGATTTGGTTCGTCGGCAGTTGGGGTGAAAAAACCGGCCTAGTGCCGGTTTTTTCGTTTTCAGGGATATGTAAGCCTTGCGTACCGCTTGCTTCGTCGATGGATAAACGTCTTCTACGGCCTGGCTTCACGACTCGACCAGGTGGCCATCTGGAAGCTTGAGGAAAAAGAGACAGATGTTCACATCGCCATCAGCATGTACAGGCTCGCCTCCAGACAAGCCAGCCTCCCTGCGCAGGAACGGGTCCAGCAGCTGGTACTGGTTTCTGCCGACACGGACATGACACCCGCCCTGGGAGCTATCAAAGAAGACTTTCCTGACTTGCGCCTCGGCGTAATCCTGCCGCATAGAGAGGGCATGAAGCGAACAACGCCAGGCTCTCTCAAAAACAACTCACATTGGATGCGGCATTTGGTGACGACTGAAGAACTTGCTGCTCATCAGTTCCCGGAGCGGGTTCCTACCAAGAAAAGGCCAGCCATCAAGCCTGACTACTGGTAATGCGAGCGAGCCGCACGATTAGTCCTCAAGCAGTGTGCAGGCCATCACCAGCGCATCTTCACGCCCCCCGGCAATTGGGTAGTAATCACGACGGCGACCGATTTCATTGAACCCATATCGCTCGTACAGGCGATAGGCCGACTGATTACTGGCCCGCACCTCAAGGAAGCATTCACGACCATTGAGCTGATAGGCCCGCGCCATCAGGTGCTCAAGCAGCTTCAGGCCCATGCCGCAGCCCTGGTTCTCCGGTTTGACGGTGATGTTGAGCAGATGCGCTTCATCGATGATCACGTTGATCACCCCGTGCCCCACCTGCTGCTGGCCATCGAACATCAGCCACACTTCGTAGGACTTGAGCGCATCCTGAAAGATGCCGCGGGTCCAGGGATGGCTGAACGCGGCATATTCGATCTTAAGCACGGCATCCAGATCCGCCTCGGTCATCGGGCGGAAACTGATCGAGTCACTCATTCAACGCTCTTCCAGCGCGCCATCAGCTGGCGCATCGCTTGCCAGACGTCCGCCTTGCGCTGCGGCTCGTCCATCAACAGTTCAAGGCCCGGCAGGGCCCAGGCATCGCCCAGGCCTGCGACCTTCAGTACTTGGTAATAGGCTTCAGCGTCTGCGCTGGCGGCATGGCGCAAGGCCGGCAGGCCAATCAGCCACAACACGCTGCAGGGGGCTTCTTCGAGGCGCGCCTGGATGAAGCCCTGGACGAAATCACGCGCGGCATCCGGCCCTTGATCCATGTTGCCACGCACCAGTAACGGCCAGCGCACCGGCTCGCCGATGATCTGTGGCGCATCGGGCAGGCCGGCGGCGCGCAGCATGTCCTTGAGCAGCAGATAGGACGGATCGCGGCTCTGGAAGGGCTGCCCGGTAGCCAGCTCGACCAGTAACAGGCAGCTACCGGCGCGCAGCAGTTGCAGCGCGAAGCGCGGGGGCGGTACCGGGGCCGGGCGTGGCGCTGGGGCAGCTTCCTCGGCTTCGGCGGGCTTGGCAGCGACCTTGGGCGTGCTGCCAGGGCGCGGGATTTCGATTTTCGGGCGCTCGGCGCGGGCCTGGGGCACGGCCGGGGCATCGCTGGCCGCTGGCGCGGATGGCCTGATCTCGAAATCGACGTCCTCTACCGGCGCTTGCGGCAACAGCAGCTCGGGGCGCGAAGGTGCGGCGAACGGCAGTTCGGCACGCGGCAGCCAATGCACCACTTGCATGGCGGAAAGGTAGGCGCGGCGGCGGGGTTCGGTCAGCAAGGCTCGGAGTTCCGGGGTTTGAAACGTCGCACATTCTAACGTTGTTGGCAGGGCTGTGCTGCAACTGGTCGGCGGATTTTTGTTGCCTGTACCGACCTCTTCGCGGGTGAACCCGCTTCCACAGGAGTCGGCGAAACCCTCACCGGGGGCAAGGTTATCGCTCATTACAGACCAAGGGGTGAAATCCTCCCCCCTGGATGAAGTACAATCGCCCCCTTTTTACTTGGCAACGAGTAGACGCCAATGATCGAACCCAAGCGCGTCCTGCGCGCCCTAGCCGAACACTGGGCACTGATCGAGCCGCTGTGCGAGCGTTTCGACCAGGGCACCCTGAGCCTGGTCGAACTGCGCCAGCAACTGGGCCGCCAGCAGGTGGAAAGCACCCCGCAGGACATCACCCAGCTGCTCGACGTGTGGATCCGCCTGGATATCCTGGTGCCGGTGGCCAAGAGCCCGAACCGTTTCGAGCTCAACGCCCAGATCCACGACTTCCTCGCTTACCTGCGCCGCGAGCACCGGCTGGGCCTGTGCCTGGAGATCGAGGCCTACCTGCGCCACCTGGAGCGCCTGGCCGGGCACATCCAGGACGCCTTCGACAACCGTGACAGCGACGACCTGGCGCGCCAACTGCGCCTGCTCGACATGCGCGTGCGCGACGTACTGAAGAAGCTCGACAACGACGAGCAGGCGCTGGTCGCCGTGGCCGAACGGGCCAAGACCAGCAACCGCCAGATCCCACTGCGCCAGCGTTACGCCGAAGTGCTGGCGACCTGGGACGAGTACGTCGAGCCGATGATTCAGCTGGTGAACGCCGACGGCGCCTTCGAGCAAGGCGTGCGCAAGGTCGAAACCGTGCTGCTGAAGCTGCTGGGCGAACAGGCGCGCCTCGGCCACCTGGTCGACGACGACATGCTGCTGCGCACCCACGCGCGCATCCTGGAGATGCAGACCAGCGCTCAACTGACCCTGCGCCACGCCCGCGAACTGCTGCTGCCGCTGCGCGAGGAAGCGCGCCGGCACAATGCCGTGACCCGCGGCGCCGCGCTGGCGCTGTCGGTGATCCGGCGCAAGGGCATCGACGCCGTGCCGCAAGCCGCCATGCCGCTGTTCACCCGCCCGCAGAGCACCTTCCTCGGCAGCGCCAGCCAGGTCGAGGCCTACGTCTATGCCCTGGCCCGCTTCGAGCCGAAGCCGGCCAAGTTTCCCAAGGCGCACAAGACCCAGAAAGGCCCGCTGCCACGTGCGCCACGCACGGTCAAAGAAATGCTCGAGCGCTGCGAAGACGCCCTGCCGCTGCCAGACCTGATGGTCTGGCTGCTGGACCAGGAGCCCGAAGGCGCCACCGACGAATTGCTGTACTGGTTCTCGCGACTGTCGCGGGAGAAGCGCTTCAAGCGCGAGCGCCTGGACCGGCGCGAGTACACCACCCACGAACACCTGGTCAGCCTGCGCTCGTTCGCCCTGACGTCCAGCCGCGAAGCGCCACCTGAAACCAACGCGAGCCCAGCCAATGCATCTTGATCTTTCCGAACTGTCCCAGCTCGCGCCGATCTTCCGCGAGCTGTTCAAGGGCTTCCACGTCAGCCGTCGCGACCCTGAAATGTACGCCCAGCTGTCGAACTTCCAGGACCAGTACCGTACCCTGTTCAAGGCCTTGGGCTTCGAGCTGGTGTGCGATACCCGCGGCTTCTATTACTTCGTCCCCGAGCAGGCCGCCGCGCAGGTCAACAAGACCGCCCAGCGCCTGTCGCTGTTCACCTTCATCATCGTCGAGCACCTGGCCGACCAGGGCCGCGACCCGATGGCCGTGCTTGATGGCGGCAGCATCGGCCGCGACGAGCTGCCCTCGCTGCTGGACAAGTACCGCGACCTGTTCCTGCAGGCCGAAGTGCAGACCGTGGACGAGCTGGAAGAAAAGATCATGCGCCGCATGACCCAGCTCGGCTTCGCCCATGAAGAAGGCGGCATCTACCGCTTCCTGCCGCCGATGCACCGTTTCCTCGACGTGTGCCTGTCGGTGCAGCAGGACCGCGACCTGGCCGCCAGCCTGCACAGCGACCTGCCGCTGCCGACCCCGGTACTGGTGGAAGAAGAAAGCCCGGAACAACTCAACCGCACCGACGACCCGCTCGATCTCACCCCGTTCGATGGCGAGGAGAGCGAAGAGGACGCCCTGGCCCGGGCCATCCGCGAAGAGCAACAGGAGATTGACGCATGAGCCAGGAACGCTACGGCATCCGCCGCTTCGCACTGCTCAACACCGCCGGCTACAGCCTCGGCCTGTTCCCGCTGGAGCACCCGCTGTCGGTGTACGGTGCCAACAACCTGGGTAAGTCGGCGTCGATCAACGCCCTGCAGTTCCCGATCCTGGCGCGCATGTCCGACATGAGCTTCGGCAAGTACAGCCTGGAGCAGTCGCGCCGCTTCTACTTCGCCAGCGACACCTCGTACATCCTCTGCGAACTGAACCTGCCCCACGGCCCGCACGTGATCGGTGTGGTCGGCCGCGGCCCGGGCGGCGGTTTCGGCCACCAGTTCTTTGCCTACAAGGGCGAGCTGGACCTGGCCCACTACCAGAAGAACGACACCTGCCTGCGCCAGAAAGAGCTGTTCACCAACCTCGAGCGCCTGGGCCTGAAGGCCTATGAGCTCAAGCCCGATGAACTGCGCCGGCTGCTGGTCGGCGGCCACACCTCGTGCCCGCTGGACCTGACCCTGATCCCGCTGCGTTCGACCAGCGAACAGAGCCTGAAAACCTTCCGGGCACTGTTCATCAACCTGCTGCACATGCGCGAGATCACCGCCGCCAAGCTCAAGCAGCTGTTCCTCGACGCCTTCGAGCACAGCCTGCGCTCGGGCAGCGTCGACTACATCGCCGCCTGCGAAGAAGCCTTCCGCGACGTGCGCCGCATGGAACAGGACTACAACGCCCTGGTTGCCGCAGGCCCCTTGGTCGAGGCCCTGGCCGGCGGCGTGGCCCAGCGCGACATCCTGCGCGGCAAGCTGCACCGCCTTTCGCCACTGCTCGACAACCTGCTGGGCACCTGGCAGGAATACGCCATGGCGCGCAAGGAAGAGCTGGTGATCCAGGCCGAGCACTTCCGTGGCGAGCAGGACCGCCTGCAGAACGATCAGCGCGGCGGCACCCAGGAGCTGATGCGCCTGGAGCGTGAAATCACCGGCATCCAGCGCTGGCTTGGCGAGCTGTCGGTGCTCAAGCACCGCTTTGCCCTGGTCGATGACGTCAAGGTGCTGGAACAGGGCCTGCTGGCCGCCAAGGACGCCCACGACGAGCTGGCCGGTGCCCTGGCCCAGTCGCGCCAGTTCAGTGCCGAAGACCTCGACGAGCGCGTGCGCGACCTGGAAAAACGCCTGAAGCAGGTCAAGCAGCAGCTCGACCACGCCGACAACAACAGCTACGCCCGCCTGCGCGAAGAATTCTCGCAGCAGGACGTCGACCGCCTGATGCGTCTGTTCAACGGCGCATTGTTCAGCCTGCCGCTGGGCGACCGCGGCATCGAGCTGGACGACAGCGACCTGTGGGTGAAATCGCTGGAGGCAGTGCTCGACGGCTTCAAGGGCGAACGCTTCGAAGCCCCTGGCCTGTCCATCGACCTCTCCAATATCGACCCGCCGGCCCTGCAGGCCTTGGCCGATCGCGCGGCACTGCGCGACCAGAAGGAACGCCTGGAAAAGGAGCTCAAGCAGCTCAAGACCCAGCAGCAGGTCGCCGCCGACCGTACCGCTTCCAAGGCGCAGACCGAGGCCCTGTACCAGGAAGTGCTGGACGCCCAGAAGGCCCTGGAAGACTACCGCCGCAGCGAAACCCTGAGCGCCGAAGAACCCGAGAAGATGGAGCAACTGGCGCAGCTGGAAGCTGCCCAGGACGAGCTCAAGCGCTCCAGCGACGCCTTCACCGAGCGCGTCCAGCAGCTGTCGGCCAAGCTGCAGCTGGTCGGTCGCCAGATCGGCGACCTGGAATCCAAGCAGCGCACCCTGGAAGACGCCCTGCGCCGCCGCCAGCTGCTGCCGGCCGACCTGCCATTCGGCACGCCGTTCATGGAAGCGGTCGACGACTCCATGGACAACCTGCTGCCGATGCTCAACGACTATCAGGACAGCTGGCAGGCCCTGCAGCGGGTCGACAACCAGATCGAGGCGCTGTACGCCCAGGTGCGCCTCAAGGGCGTGGCCAAGTTCGACAGCGAAGACGACATGGAGCGCCGCCTGCAGCTGCTGGTGAACGCCTATGCGCACCGCACCGACGAGGCCCTGACCTTGGCCAAGGCGCGCCGCGCCGCGGTCACCGACATCGCTCGGACCCTGCGCAACATTCGCAGCGACTACGACAGCCTTGAGCACCAGCTGGCCCTGTTCAACCGCGAGATCAACAAGCGCCAGGTGTCCAACCTGGAAAGCTTCCGCGTGGTGCTGGCGCCGAACAAGGAAGCGCTCAAGCACATCGACCAGATCATCCACAGCGCCGGCCAGTACGAAGAAGGCGAAACCCTGTCGGTGTTCGACCTGACCCAGAGCGCCGAGCAGGACAACAAGAACGAAGAGGCCAAGGAGTACCTGGCGCGGCTGGTGGCGGCGAACCACAACCAGCTGGGCCTGAAGGACCTGTTCGAGCTGGCGTTCGAGATCACCAAGGTCAACGGCCAGCCGATCATCCATGCCGACATCGACGGCGCGGCATCAAACGGCACCACCATGACCATCAAGGCGCTGACCAACATGTACCTGTTGCTGCACCTGATGGACCGCGACCTGGCCGGGCGCATTCGCCTGCCGTACTACCTCGACGAGGCGGCGGACATCGACGAGCGCAACCAGGCGGCACTGCTGGAAACCAGCCTGCAGCTGGGCTTCGTGCCGATTCTGGCGAGCGTGAAGCCGCAGGTGTCGGCGCGCGTGGCGATCGACCTGGAAGGTGGCAGCGGGCCGAATGGCATCTACATCGACGAGGCGGACTGGAAGTACATCAGCCGGCTGGATGAGGTGAAGGCGGTTGTGCGTGAGGATCAGGCCGAAGAGTTGGCCTGAGGTAGTTGGGGCCGCTTTGCGGCCCTTTCGCGACACAAGGCCGCCCCCACAAAGGCCCTGCGTACGCCGGCCAATGTGGGAGCGACCTTGTGTCGCGAAAGGAGGCCAAAGGCCTCCCGGCAATCTAGCAAACTATCAGTGAGCCCAAGGCAGGATCGGAATCGCCGTCACCGCATTCTGCGGGCTGCCCTCGATCATGCGGTCGCTGTACACCAGGTACACCAGCGTATTGCGCTTCTTGTCCAGGAAGCGCACCACCTGCATGGTCTTGAACACCAGCGAAGTGCGCTCCTTGAACACCTCCTCACCGTCCTTCAACTCCCCCTTGAAGTTGATCGGCCCCACCTGCCGGCAGGCAATCGAAGCCTCCGCGCGATCTTCAGCCAACCCCAACCCACCCTTCACGCCGCCAGTCTTGGCCCGCGACAGGTAGCAGGTCACGCCCTCGACCTTCGGGTCGTCAAAAGCCTCGACCACAATGCGATCATTTGGCCCGACGAACTTGAACACGGTGGACACCTGGCCAATCTCCTCGGCCCCGGCCAGCACCGGCAGGGTAAAAGCTGCCAGGGCGATCGCCCGCTTGAGCACCTTCATACCAACACCAGGTTGTCGCGGTGCACCAGCTCCGGCTCGGCGATATAGCCCAGCACGCCCTCGATCTGATCGGACGGCTGGCCGATGATCTTCTGCGCTTCCAGCGCGCTGTAATTGGCCAGGCCACGGGCCACCTCGACGCCATCCGGGCCGACGCAAACCACCATCTCGCCCCGGCGGAAGCTGCCCTGCACGGTCTTCACGCCGACCGGCAGCAGGCTCTTGTTCGCTCCACGCAGCGCCTGCACGGCGCCAGCATCGAGCACCAAGGTGCCGCGGGTCTGCAGGTGGCCAGCCAGCCACTGCTTGCGGGCCGCCAGCATGCCGCGCTCGGGCGACAGCAGCGTGCCCAGGCGCTCACCAGTCTTCAGACGGTCCAGCACGCGCTCGATCCGGCCACCGATGATGATGGTGTGGGCGCCGGAACGGGCTGCCAGACGCGCGGCGCGCAGCTTGGTCTGCATGCCGCCACGGCCCAGGGCACCGCCGGTACCACCGGCCACGGCATCCAGCGACGGGTCGTCGGCGCGGGCTTCGTAGATCAGCTGGGCTTCTGGGTTGTTGCGCGGGTCGGCGTCGAACATGCCGTCGCGGTCGGTGAGGATCACCAGCAGGTCGGCTTCCACCAGGTTGGCCACCAGTGCGGCCAGGGTGTCGTTGTCGCCGAAACGGATTTCGTCGGTGACCACGGTGTCGTTCTCGTTGATGACCGGCACCACGCCCAGGTCGACGAGGGTGCGCAGGGTGCTGCGGGCGTTCAGGTAACGCTTGCGGTCGGACAGGTCATCGTGGGTCAGGAGAATCTGCGCGGTGTGCTTGCCGTGCTCGCCGAAGCTCGACTCCCAGGCCTGCACCAGGCGCATCTGGCCGATCGAGGCGGCTGCCTGCAGCTCGTTCATCGCACTCGGTCGCGACGACCAGCCCAGCTGGCTCATGCCGGCAGCCACGGCCCCGGATGAGACCAGTACCAACTCCACGCCTGCTTCACGCAGCGCGACCATCTGCTCGACCCAAACGGCCATGGCGCCGCGGTCGAGGCCCTTGCCATCGGCGGTCAGCAGGGCGCTGCCAATCTTCACGACCCAGCGCTTGGCGCCCGTCACCTTGCTTCGCATCGTCTTCCAACCTATGTCGAATCTGTAGATACAGTGGATACAAAAACGCCGCTCCTGAGAGCGGCGTTCAGTGTACTGCAACCGGTCAGTCGCGCACGTAAATGATTTCCGGGCCGTCTTCGTCGTCCTCGAAATCATCATCCCAGCCATCATCGTCGCCGATGTCGTGCACGCTCTTGACGCCGGTGCGACGCAGGGTACGGGCGTCGTCCAGGGCCTGCAGCTGGGCGCGGGCTTCGTCTTCGATGCGCTGGTCGAGGTCGGCCAGCTCTTCGGCATAGGCCGGGTCGTTGGCCAGGCGGTCAGCGCGGTCTTCGAGGTAGCGCATCAGGTCGTGGCTGAGCTTGTCGGTACCCTGCTTGGAGATAGCCGAAATCACGTAGACCGGACCTTCCCATTCCAGGCGATCGATCACTTCCTGAACACGCTCATCACGCTCGTCGTCCATGACCATGTCCGACTTGTTCAGCACCAGCCAGCGCTCGCGCTCGGCCAGCGACGGGCTGAAGCGGGTCAGTTCGTTGACGATCACTTCGGCAGCATCGGCCGGGCTGCTTTCGTCCAGCGGCGCGATGTCGACCAGGTGCAGCAGCACGCGGGTACGCGCCAGGTGCTTGAGGAAGCGAATACCCAGGCCGGCACCGTCGGAAGCGCCTTCGATCAGGCCGGGGATGTCGGCGATGACGAAGCTCTTCCAGCGGTCGACACTGACCACGCCCAGGTTTGGCACCAGGGTGGTGAACGGGTAGTCGGCTACTTTCGGCTTGGCAGCGGAGACCGAACGGATGAAGGTGCTCTTGCCCGCGTTCGGCAGGCCCAGCAGGCCAACGTCGGCCAATACCTTCATTTCCATCTTCAGGTCGCGCTGGTCACCCGGCTTGCCTGGGGTGGTCTGGCGCGGCGCACGGTTGGTGCTGGACTTGAAGCGGGTGTTGCCCAAGCCGTGCCAGCCGCCCTGGGCGACCATCAGCTTCTGGCCCGGGGTGATCAGGTCGCCGATCACTTCCTGGGTCGAGGCGTCGATCACGGTGGTGCCGACCGGTACGCGCAGGAACAGGTCTTCACCCTTCTTGCCGGTGCAATCGGTGCTGCCGCCGTTGGAGCCGCGCTGGGCTTCGTGGTGACGGGTGTAGCGATAGTCGACCAGAGTGTTGAGGTTTTCGTCGGCCACCATGTACACCGACCCACCGTCACCACCGTCACCGCCGTTGGGGCCGCCGTTCTCGATGAACTTCTCGCGGCGGAAGCTCATGCAACCGTTACCGCCATCACCGGCTTTGACCCGAATGGATACTTCGTCAACAAACTTCATTAAAACCGCCTCTCGTCGGCAGACGAGCTGAATGACTCAAAAACATGAGGCTCTTGCAAAAATGAGCGCGGCGGCCCCGTACGACCGTAGAAACCAACGCCGGCAACCCAGACAAACAGCTTTGCAAGAGGCTCACCACAAACGAAAAAGCCCCGTCGCATGACGGGGCTTCTGGAGCGACGTCGCGATTAAGCGGCGACGATGCTCACGTAACGGCGCATGAACTCGCCTTTCTTCTCGAACTTGATCACGCCTTCGATCTTGGCGAACAAGGTGTGATCCTTGCCCATGCCAACGCCGTAGCCAGCGTGGAATTCGGTGCCGCGCTGACGGACGATGATGTTGCCTGGCTTGATAACCTGGCCGCCATACATCTTCACGCCAAGGCGTTTCGATTCTGAGTCGCGACCGTTACGAGTACTACCACCAGCCTTCTTGTGAGCCATGGTTCAATTCTCCAGTAAATTCAGGGGAACCGGGCGATTAAGCCTGGATACCGGTGATTTTGATCTCGGTGAACCACTGGCGGTGGCCCATACGCTTCATGTGGTGCTTACGACGACGGAACTTGATGATGCGAACCTTGTCGTGACGGCCTTGCGAAACGACTTCGGCAACCACTTTAGCGCCGGCGACGACTGGTGCGCCGATGGTGACTTCTTCACCGTTGGCAACCAGCAGAACGCGATCGAAGGTCACGGATTCGCCAGTGGCGACTTCCAGTTTTTCGATCTTGAGGAATTCACCTTCAGCGACTTTGTACTGCTTGCCGCCGGTAACGATTACTGCGTAAGACATGGGTATTTCTCCGATAATCCTGCTCACCCAGCGCTTTATATGATGAGTATTGGCTGGCATGGCTGCACGGGGCTGGAACGGCCCTGTGCAATTGCGTAAGGCAGGTGCTGCCCAGGAAGTTAGGGTGCGCGATTGTACGCAACCCGGGTTTTGCTTGCAAGTCCCGCCCCCGGCCCGCGGGCACCGCGCCTTGACACACCGGGACCCGCGACCTAGCATGCCGCGCAACCTCACTGGAGCAGCCGATGCAACCCCAAACCTTCTACCGCGCGGTAGCTGACGATTTCAGCGCCGTCGACGAGATCATCAAGAAGCAGCTGACCTCGCGCGTGCCGCTGGTATCGAAGATCGGCGACTATATCACGTCCGCCGGTGGCAAGCGCCTGCGCCCGCTGTTGGTACTACTGTGCGGCAAGGCCCTGGGCCGTGAAGGTGCCGACCTGCGCCTGCTGGCCGCGACCATCGAGTTCCTGCACACCGCCACCCTGCTGCACGACGACGTGGTCGACATGTCCGGCATGCGCCGTGGCCGCTCCACCGCCAATGCCCTGTGGGGCAACGCGCCGAGCGTGCTGGTGGGCGACTTCCTCTATTCGCGTTCATTCGAGATGATGGTCGAGCTGGGCTCGATGCCGGTCATGCAGATCCTCTCCAAGGCCACCCGGGTGATCGCCGAAGGCGAAGTGCTGCAGCTGTCCCGGGTGCGCGATGCGAGCACCACCGAAGAGGTCTACATGGACGTCATCCGCGGCAAGACCGCGATGCTGTTCGAAGCCTCCACCCACAGCGCCGCCGCGCTGGCCGAGGCCAGCGAAGAACAGCGCGAGGCCCTGCGCACCTTCGGTGACCACCTGGGCGTGGCCTTCCAGCTGGTCGACGACCTGCTCGACTACGAAGGCGATGCCGAAGCCCTGGGCAAGAACGTCGGCGACGACCTGGCCGAAGGCAAGCCGACTCTGCCGCTGATCTACACCATGCGTGAAGGTACGCCAGAGCAGGCGGCACTGGTGCGCAAGGCGATCCAGAAGGGTGGCCTGGAAGACCTTGAGCAGATTCGTGAGGCTGTCGAGGCTTCGGGGGCGCTGAAGTACACCGCCGAGCTGGCGCGGGATTACGTCAAGCGTGCCATCGCCTGCCTGGAAGTGCTGCCGGCCAGCGAGTACCGGGATGCGCTGGTCGAGCTGAGCGAGTTTGCGGTCGCGCGTACCCACTGACAGACCGAGTCGCCTTCTTCGCGGCGGTGCGGCGACCCGACTAGCCCGCTCCCACAGGATCACCACAGTTTTCAGGCTTGTGGTACCCCTGTGTGCGGGCTTGCCCGCGAAGCTTTTGTACGGACAAAAACACTTCCCCCACAAAACCTTATACAATATGGGCCTTTAACCGCCCGTCTGTTTAAGGAACCGAAGTGAGCACTCTGCCACCCTGCCCCAAATGCAACTCCGAATACACCTACGAGGACGGCACCCAGCTGATCTGCCCGGAGTGCGCCCACGAGTGGTCGGCCAGCGGCGAAGCCGAAGCGGCCAGCGATGACGTGGTGAAAAAGGATTCGGTTGGCAACGTCCTGCAGGATGGCGATACCGTTACCGTGATCAAGGACCTCAAGGTCAAGGGCTCGTCCCTGGTGGTCAAGGTCGGTACCAAGGTCAAGAACATCCGCCTGTGCGACGGCGACCACGACATCGACTGCAAGATCGATGGCATCGGCGCGATGAAGCTGAAGTCGGAATTCGTACGTAAGGTCTGATTACAAAATCCGCCAATTGGCACTTGCTATTCTGATAATAAGAATTATTCTCATTGGAACCGCTATCCAAGGAGAATAGCCATGACTTATCTGATCGACGCCTGGCTGGACCGCCCCCATCCCTATCTGCGCATTCTTCACCGGGAAACCGGTGAGGTGTGTGCGGTGCTTGAAGAAGAAGCGCTGGACGAGCTGCGCGACCAGGGTGACCTGGACCTGTACGGGTTGAATTCGAGTGAGCCGATGGTGCTCAAGGAGCTGGTGCGGAATCTGTTTCTGTTCTGCTATGCACGGGCCTTGCGCCCAGGGGGAACAGACTGGAATTGAGGCCGGCAGCGCCGGCCTCAAAGGCCTTACAGAACGTCGAGCAGCTCGACGTCGAACACCAGGGTGCTGTGCGGCGGGATGCTGCCAACGCCTTGGGCGCCGTAGGCCAGCTCGCTCGGCACGTACAGGCGCCATTTGCTGCCGGCGTTCATCAGCTGCAGGGCTTCGGTCCAGCCAGCGATCACGCCGCCAACCGGGAATTCAGCCGGCTGGCCACGGTCGTAGGAGCTGTCGAACACAGTGCCGTCGATCAGGGTGCCGTGGTAGTGGGTGCGCACGTTGCTTTCGCGGGTCGGCTTGGCGCCTTCACCTGCGGTCAGCACTTCGAACTGCAGGCCCGAAGCCAGGGTGGTGATGCCATCACGCTTGGCGTTTTCGGCCAGGAATTCCTTGCCAGCGGCAGCGGCGGCTTCAGCCTTGGCGGCCGCTTCGGCTTGCATCAGCTCGCGGATGACCTTGAAGCTGGCCGACAGGTCGGCTTCGCTGACGCGGCTGTCGGCGCCGTTGAAGGCGTCGGTCAGGCCGGCCAGGATGGCTTTCAGGCTCACGCCCGGTGGCGGGTTGTCGCGCAGCTGGCCGCCCAGCTGACGGCCGATGCCGTAGCTGACGCGGGTTTCGTCGGTGGACAGGTTGAGTTCGGACATTGTCGTGCTCCACTGCAGGGCGCAGTGCAGCCGCGCCCTTGATGAAAAGGGCGAGCAGCCTAGCACACTGGGGCGCCGCGAGCAGCTACCAGGCCGAACGCTGGGAAATCGGCACCTTCAGGTCTTCTTCCGGGTGCGAGCTCATGCCGCACATTTCGTCCTGCACCGACCAGTGCACGAGGTGCATCGACAGCATCGGAATGCCTTTCAGCCGCTCGCGCGCATCTTCCACCGAGCGCACCCGCATGCGCTCACCACGGGTATCGGACAGCGGGTGAGCATGGCCTTTGACCCGGGCCTCGATCAGGTAGTCGCCGCCTTCGATGGCAATCAGGTTAAGTTCGTCGACATGGCCGGCCCTGGCCTCGGTGTTGAGCTGATGCAGGTTCATGAGAGCACCTCGCTTTGGGAACCACGCATGAGTGCTCATTTTTTGTACGGATCGGGTAATTGCACAAGGCGTAACTGACGCCGCTCGTCAGTTGGATCAGATCCCTGTGGGAGCGGCCTTGCGTCGCGAAAGGGCCGCAGAGCGGCCCCAACAATATCAGCTCAAACGCATAAATCCAGGGGCTGCTGTGCAGCCCTTTCGCGACACAAGGCCGCTCCTACACAGGACACCGCGCCAGTTGTCAGTGCTTGGTCAGCTTGTCCAAGTAGCCCATGCAGAAGGCCGAGATCACAAAGGTCATGTGGATGATTACATACCACATCAGGTAGTCGGTGGAGATGTTCTGCGCATCCATGAACACCCGCAGCAGGTGGATGGACGAAATCGCCACGATCGAAGCGGCAACCTTCATCTTCAGCGAGGAAGAATCCATCTTGCCCAGCCAGTTGAGCTTCTCCTTGCTCTCGTCGATGTCCAGTTGCGAGACGAAGTTCTCGTAGCCGGAAATCATCACCATCACCAGCAGGCCACCCACCAGCGACATGTCGATCAGCGACAGGATGACCAGGATCAGGTCCGCTTCGCTCAGGGCGAAGACGTTGGGCAGGACGTGCACGACTTCCTGAAAGAACTTCAGCGCCAGGGCCAGCAAGCCGAGGGACAAACCGAAGTAGATGGGAGCGAGCAGCCAGCGCGAGGCATACATCGCGTTTTCGAGAATACGTTCCATGGAGGGTCTTGAACTCGTCAGGTGACTGGAAAAGCGAGCGCGAGTATAGCCAGCCACCTGTGACAGCAAAAGCCTGCGGCTCGATGCCGCAGCGCCCGGTAGAGGTTCAGGTTTCAGGGTGGAACTGGTAATCCCCAAGGTTGCGGCAGCGTTCGCCGTTGATCCGCCGCAACTGGGCCTGCAGGTGCAGGCACCAGATCTGGGGGTCATCGGCAACCTGATACCCATGCAGGGTCAGGCTGTCGACAATGGCATTGAGCACCGATTCGGCCACCATCGGCCCGTGAAACGGCCCCTGTGCCTTGATTGCCGAAGGTTGCTCACCGGACATGCCGGCGGCGAACAGCAAGGTCCACATACCATTGTCGCCGGCCAGTGGGCGGATGCTGCATTCGATGCGGGTCACCAGGCCCAGGCACTGGCGAGTAAGGCTGAGGTTGCGCATGGCCGCGTCCCCCTCCAAAGAGCCCTGTTCAGCCTGAAACCCAGGCTGTTTCCATCCTGAACCCTGATACCGTCCTTAAGTTCCAGCATAGAAGAACGGCACAGAAAGATGGAAAACCGGCGCTGAACGGTAGCACATGGCCGCCAGCGCCGTTTTATTGACTCAGGCCGGTTTGGCCTGGGCAATTACCTCTTCCAGGCGTTCCTTTTCTGCCTTCTCGATCTCTTCCTCGCTGATCATCTCGGCGATCTCGCGCAGGCGCTCGACCACCCGGGCGTTGACGCTGCCTTCAGTGAACTGGCCCTTGTCGTCCAGCTCCCCGGCATCTTCGCCCACCAGCAGGCTCAACGCCTCGTCCGCCTGGCTCACGGCATAGACGTGGAACATGCCGTTCTCCACCGCCTGCAGCACGCGCTCGTCGAGCATCAGCGTGGCGACGTTGGCGCGCGGGATGATCACCCCCTGCTCGCCGGTCAGGCCACGTGCCTCGCAGAGGCGGAAGAAGCCTTCGATCTTCTCGTTGACCCCGCCCACCGCCTGCACTTCACCGAACTGGTTGATCGAGCCGGTAATGGCGAAGCACTGCTTGAGCGGCCTGCGCGACAAGGCCGAGATCAGCGTGCACGCTTCACCCAGCGACGCGCTGTCGCCATCGACGTAGCCGTAGGACTGCTCCAGGGCAATGCTGGCGGAAATCGCCAGGGGGAACTCCTGGGCATAGCGGCTGCCCAGGTACCCGGTCAGGATCATCACACCCTTGGAGTGGATCGGCTGGCCAAGATTGACCTCGCGCTCGATGTCGACGATGCCGCTGCCGCCCGGGTAGACGGTGGCGGAAATGCGCGCCGGCATGCCGAACGCCGAGTCGCCGACTTCCAGCACGGTCAGGCCATTGCACTTGCCGATGGCCGCGCCTTCACTGTCGATCAGGATGATGCCGGCGAGCATGTCGTCGAGCACCCGCTGCGAAACACGCCCGGTACGCGTGGCCTTGGCCTTGAGCGCACGCTCGATGTGCCCTGCGTCGGTCATCTCGTCACTGGCCAGCTGGCGAATGAAATCGGCCTCGCTGACCAGCTGGAACAGGTCACCGATGCGGGCCGACAGGCGCGACTGGTTTTCCGCCAGGCGTGCACTGTAGGTGGCCAGGCGCGCGACCGCATCGCTGGTCAGCGGCGCCATGCCTTCCTCGTTGGTGCGGGTGCGGAGCAACTGGGCGAACTGCTCGAGGTTTTCGTCGACCATCGGCATGTCTTCGTCGAAGTCGACCAGCACGCGGAACATTTCCTGGAAGTCCGAATCGTGATCCTGCAGCGCGTAGTACAGCTGGCGCGAACCGATGATCACCAGCTTGATGTTCAGCGGGATCATCTGCGGCGTCAGGCTGACCGTGGCGACACGGCCAAGCTCGCCCAGCGGTGACTCCATCTTCAGCTTGCGCGACTGCAGGGCACGCTTGAGGGCGTCCCAGACGAACGGCTCGCCCAGCATCTTCTCCGCTTCGAGGATCAGGAAGCCGCCATTGGCACGGTGCAACGCGCCCGGGCGCAACTGCCGGTAAGAGGTGTACAGCGCCCCCTGGTCGGTGTTGTATTCGATGCGGCCAAACAGGTTGTCGTAGGTCGGGTGCGGCTCGAATACCACCGGCGCCCCCCCGTCAGCGTGGTGGCCGACCACCAGGCTCGGCGCATATTGCTCTTCGAGCAGCTTGCGCGCAGCAGCGTCGGTCTTGCTGTCCTCGACCAATTGCTCGACCACGGTACGCAGCAGGTTCAGCTGCACGGACTGCAGGTAGGCGCAGACGGCCGCGTTCTCGGCGTACTTCTCCGACAGCGGCGCCAGCAGCGGCTGCAAGGCCAGGGTGATGGTTTCTTCGTTGAGCTGACGTAGCTGGTTGTTAGACTCGCGCTTCCATTGCGGCAGGCTGGCCAGTTCCTCGTTGAGGCGCTCTTCGAGCAGGGCGATGTCCTCGTGGAACTGCTCGCGGACTTCTTCGGGCAACTGGGCAAATTCGGCTTCGTCCAGCGCCTTGCCATCGGCCATCGGGGTGAAGGCGACGTTGCTGGCATCGCGGTACAGGGCCACGTCCTTTTCCAGCGAGGCGCGCTCGATCACATCCAGGGCACGGTCATAACGCTGGTTGAAGGCGCGGTCAATGGCGCCCTTCTTCTGCTGGTACGACGGATGCTCGAACACCGCCGGGAAGGTCGACAGCAGGTTGTCGATCAACCCGCCCATGTCGCTGATGAACTCGGCCGCGCTGCCGGAAGGCAGCTCCAGCGCGCGCGGCTCTCGGGTGTCGTCGAAGTGGTTGACGTAGAGCCAGTCGGCCGGGGTCTGCAGGCGCTTGCCCTCGGCCTTGAGGTAGCGTTTGACGAACGAGAAGCGGCCGGTACCGGGCTCGCCCATCACGTACACGTTGTAACCAGGGCGCGGCATGGCCACGCCGAACTGCAGGGCCTCGACAGCACGCTCCTGGCCCAGGACTCCGCGAAACGGCTCCAGATCGTCGGTATTGGTAAAGGCAAACTGCTCGGGGGAGAAACGCCGGGTCAGGGCTTCAGGCGCGAGACGCAGGCGCGCAGCGACAGGATCGGGCATTGGGTTTCCTTACTTCGGCGGGGCAGATACGCAGCATTCTGGCGCTGCCCGCGCGCGCCTTGCAAGGCTCCACGGGACTTTATATCGCAGCATGTCGCAACGCCGAGGGTGTCATGGGCCAGCAAATTTTTCGCAATCAACAACGCAACCTTTAGATCATGCCTAAACTCCAAGCTGCGCGGGTGGGTGAAACGCTTTCCCGACCTGGCAACCGCGTTGCCAGACAACCCTGACCCTTGGTTAAGACAAAGAGAACAATGCTATGAAACGGATTCTTCTGGGTACTCTGTTCACCGTGGTCTCGCTCAACGCCCTGGCTGAAGCGCCAGGCGGCCCGAACTGCGGCTGGGGCAACATGCTGTTCGAAGGCCAGCGCGGCACGCCGGCCCACTTCCTGGCCTCCACCACCAACGGCACCTCCGGTAACGCCACCTTCGGCATGACCTCGGGCACCAACGGCTGCTCGACCAAGGCCTCGCTGACCTACGGCGGCAAGTCCTGGTTTGCCATGAACGGCATGATGAACGAACTGTCCGAAGACATGGCCATGGGCCAGGGCGAAGCCCTGACCACCTATGCCGTGGTTCTGGGCGTCGCGCCGGAAGATCGCGGCTACTTCGCCTCGGTCGCCCACCAGCACTTCAACCAGATCTTCAGCAGCGCCGACGTGACTGCCGAAACTGTCCACAGCAACACCTTGGCCGTTCTCAAGAACGACCCTCGCCTGGCCAAATACGCTACCGAGGCCTGAGTGCAGCTGCTCCCGCCCCGGCCGCCGGGGCGGGTTTCGCCTTTTTTCGGCATCGTTAAGAAGTAGTTGCCCGACATGCTCAAACGCCTCGCTTCCCTGGCGCTGTGTGCCTGCGCCCCTGTTCATGCCATGCCCGTGCTGGACCCAGGCCGTATCCAGCAACTGGCCAACACCCCTTACTGGATTGCCCTGGGCCACTATGAAACCGCCAAGCTTGGTGGCTGGCGCAGCTACGTGGACGACGACGCGTTCTTCTTCGCCGAAGACGGCGCGCACCACCCCGACCAGGAGCTCAAGGCCACGGTTGAAGCGCTGTACGCCCCGGCCAGCCTGGGCGACAAGCATGCCCAGTGCGTATTCCCCGCACGCACCCGATGGCTGCGTGAACAGCTCGACCTGAAGGGCCTGCCGCAACCGGACTGCCAGGAGTTCAAGACCTGGTACCAGTCGATCGACCCGCACAGTGCGGCGCTGATCTTCCCTGCGGCCTACCTGAACAGCCCGTCATCGATGTTCGGCCACACCCTGCTGCGCATCGACCAGTCCAACACCCGCAGCGACGACACCACGCTGCTGAGTTACGCAATCAACTTCGGCGCCTACATCGAAGGCAGCGACAACAGCATCCTGTATGCCTGGAAGGGCCTGATGGGCGGCTACCCCGGCCTGTTCGCGCTGATGCCCTACCAGGAAAAGCTCTCCGAATACCGCAGCCTGGAAAACCGCGACCTGTGGGAATACCAGCTGGACCTGACACCAGAAGAAACCGGGCGGATGGTCGAGCACGTGTGGGAACTGAAGCAGATTCAGTTCGATTATTTCTTCTTCGACGAAAACTGCTCCTACCGCCTTCTGGAACTGCTGCAGGTGGCCCGACCGAGCCTGGACCTGACTTCGCAGTTCCCGCTCACCGCCATCCCCACCGACACGGTGAAAGCAGTGAAGCAGTCCGGCCTGGTCACCAGCGAGACTTACCGGCCGTCCCGCGAACGCGAACTGCTGGCCCGCGCCGAACCACTTGACCACGACGAGAAACGCCAGGTGCTGGCCGTCAGTGCCGACACCACGCAGCTGCAAAGCCCTGAATTCAAAGCCCTGCCCCGCGAGCGCCAGGCGCTGGTGCAGGATGCCGCGTACCGCCTGGAGCGCTACCGGGCCAATGGCAATGAGCGTGACCCTGGGCAGGCAAAACGCAGTTTCGAGCTGCTGCGGGCGATCAACGGCAACCCGCCGCCGCCTTTGCAGATCGAGCGGCCCGGCTTGCCTGAGGACGGCCACGATTCGCGCACCTGGCAGCTTGGCGTCGGCACTCGTGAAGACCGCGCCTACGCCGAATACGGCCTGCGCATGGCCTACCACGACCTCAATGACAACGCCTACGGCTTCCCGCTGGGCGCGCAGATCGAGATCCTGCAGCTCAAGGTCCGTCAGTACGAGGGCAACGACTGGCAGGTGCAGCGCCTGGACCTGGCCACCATCCGCTCGCTGACGCCGCGCAACGCCCTGCTCAAGCCGTGGTCCTGGCAGGTGACGGGCGGCCTGGAACGGGTGCCGGGCAAACATGACGACGAGGTGCTGGTCAGCCATGTAAACGGCGGCGCCGGCGGCACCTGGCAGCTGGCCGATGGCTTGCTGGGCTTTGCCCTGGGCACGGTGCGGGTCGAACATCACAACGACTTCGCCCAGTTCATCGCCCCGGCGACGGGGTTCAATGGTGGGCTGCTGTGGCGCAACGGGCTGGGCAACATGACCCTGGAGGCCAAGGGTGATTACTTCACCAATGGCGAGGTGCGGCGCAGTGTGAGCTTGAACCAGCAGTGGGAGATCAGCCAGAACCTTGGGGTGAGATTGAGTGCTTCGCGGCAGTTCAGCCACCTGGCGACAGCACAGAATGAGGTGATGCTGGAGCTCAAGTGGTATCACTATTGACACGGATTTTGTGGGAGCGGCCTTGCGTCGCGAAAGGGCCGCAAAGCGGCCCCAGCGATATCAGCTTCAATGCAGAGATCCTGGGGCTGCTTCGCACCCCTTTCGCGACACAAGGCCGCTCCCACAGAGTGGACTGCCCCCCAAAAGTTGGACAGTTTTAAGCTGCCGCCTGGGTCCTGTACTCGACAGGGCTCAGGCCATTGAGCCTCAGCTTGATGCGGTC
>NZ_JBIVGA010000025.1:0-44267 GCF_044748405.1 Pseudomonas sp. NPDC089996
AGTTTCAAGTGCGATGCTTCACGCCTGAAGGCAACGGAAAACGCTGGGAGGCTGGCTCCTCAAAGAAATTGCCTCCTGCCATAGAATCTCCCACAAGAGTCATGCGATGCCTGTAGGAGCGGGTTTACCCGCGAAGAGGCCGGCACAGGGAGCAAGGCCTACTAACCTCAACAGGACAACAAGTCCTGCAGAGGTAGCAGCCGGATGTACAAGGACCTCAAGTTTCCGATCCTCATCGTCCACCGCGCCATCAAGACCGACAGCGTTGCCGGCGAGCGCATCCGCGGCATCGCCGAGGAACTGAGCCAGGACGGCTTCGCCATCATCAAGGCTGCCGATCACGGCGAAGCGCGCCTGGTCGCCACCACCCACCATGGCCTGGCTTGCATGCTGATCGCCGCCGAGGGCGTTGGCGACAACACCCACCTGCTGCAGAACATGGCCGAGCTGATCCGCCTGGCCCGCCTGCGTGCACCTGACCTGCCTATCTTCGCCCTGGGCGAGCAGGTCACCCTGGAAAACGCCCCCGCCGAGGCCATGAGCGAGCTCAACCAGCTGCGTGGCATTCTCTACCTGTTCGAAGACACCGTGCCGTTTCTCGCTCGCCAGGTAGCGCGTGCTGCGCACAACTATCTGGACGGCCTGTTGCCGCCATTTTTCAAGGCCCTGGTGCAGCACACCGCCCAGTCCAACTACTCGTGGCACACACCTGGCCATGGCGGCGGCGTGGCCTACCGCAAGAGTCCGGTGGGCCAGGCGTTCCACCAGTTCTTCGGCGAAAATACGTTGCGCTCGGACCTGTCGGTCTCGGTCCCGGAGCTGGGGTCGCTGCTTGACCATACCGGCCCCTTGGCCGAAGCAGAAGCCCGTGCCGCGCGCAACTTCGGCGCCGACCACACCTTTTTCGTCATCAATGGCACCTCCACTGCCAACAAGATCGTGTGGCATGCCATGGTGGGGCGTGATGACCTGGTACTGGTCGATCGCAACTGTCACAAGTCGGTGGTCCACGCCATCATCATGACTGGCGCGATCCCCATCTACCTGTGCCCGGAGCGCAACGAGCTGGGCATCATCGGGCCGATTCCGCTTAGCGAGTTCAGCCCTGAGTCGATCCAGGCCAAGGTCCAGGCCAACCCGCTGGCCGCTGGGCGTGAGCCACGGATCAAGCTGGCGGTGGTGACCAACTCCACTTACGACGGGTTGTGCTACAACGCCGGGCTGATCAAGCAGGCCCTGGGCGCGAGTGTCGAGGTCCTGCACTTCGACGAGGCCTGGTTTGCCTACGCGGCGTTCCATGAGTTCTTCGAGGGCCGCTACGCCATGGGCACCGCCTGCAGCGAGAGCAGCCCGCTGGTGTTCAGCACCCATTCCACCCACAAGCTGCTGGCCGCCTTCAGCCAGGCGTCGATGATCCACGTGCAGGACGGCGCCCAGCGGCAGCTGGATCGTGACCGCTTCAACGAAGCCTTCATGATGCATATCTCCACCTCACCGCAATACAGCATCCTCGCCTCGCTGGACGTGGCGTCGACCATGATGGAGGGCCCGGCCGGGCGCTCGCTGTTGCAGGAGATGTTCGACGAAGCTTTGAGTTTCCGCCGCGCCCTGGCCAACCTGCGCGAGCACATCGCCGCCGATGACTGGTGGTTCAGCATCTGGCAGCCGCCAGCGGCCGAAGGCATTCATCGCCTGGCCCCGCAGGACTGGCTGTTGCACCCCGGCGCTGAGTGGCATGGCTTTGGCGAGGTGGCCGACGACTACATGCTGCTCGACCCCTTGAAGGTGACCTTGGTCATGCCTGGGCTCAACGCCGGTGGTGTACTGGGCGAGCGCGGCATACCGGCGGCAGTGGTCAGCAAGTTCCTCTGGGAGCGCGGGCTGGTGGTGGAGAAGACCGGCTTGTACAGCTTCCTGGTGCTGTTCTCGATGGGCATCACCAAAGGCAAGTGGAGCACGCTGCTCACCGAGTTGCTGGAGTTCAAGCGCCATTACGACGGCAATACCGCGCTGAGCGCCTGCCTGCCGAGCGTCGTCGCGGTCGACGCCGTGCGTTATCAAGGCCTGGGCCTGCGCGACCTGTGCCATCAGCTGCATGATTGCTACCGCGACAACGCCACGGCCAAGCAGCTCAAGCGCGTGTTCACACGTTTGCCGGAAGTGGCTGTGAGCCCGGCGCAGGCCTATGACCGGATGGTGAGGGGGGAGGTGCAGGCGGTGCCGATCGAAGCCCTGCTGGGCCGGGTCGCGGCAGTGATGCTGGTGCCGTATCCACCGGGGATTCCGCTGATCATGCCGGGCGAGCGGTTCACCGAAGCGACCCGTTCGATCCTCGATTACCTGGCGTTCGCCCGGGCCTTCAACACTGGCTTCCCGGGCTTCGTCGCCGATGTGCACGGCCTGCAGAATGAAAGCGGCCAGTACACGGTTGACTGCATCAAGGAATGCGAATGATCTCGACGCCGGTCTGTGCCAGTTCGAAGCGGTTTTCACCCAAGTGATTCACGCGGTCACCGATTGCCAGGCGGTAGGTGGTGATCGGGGCACCCACAGCGCTGCCATCCGTCTGGAGGGTGGACTCCTGGAACTCGTGCACGGGGTAGATTCGGCCTTCGGCGTCACGGGCGTGGAACTGGCCGACCATTACTGCTGCCATTTGGTGAGAAACCTCTGAATTACGTAGGAAATGTCTGCAGGGATAGACCGTACAAGATACTCGGAAGTTTTCGCCCGGGCGAAAAAAAACCAGGCCGCCGAGGAACGGTCATCTATAACTACTGACGTCCCTTTTCCCAGCGAAGGATGGATCACGCCATGAGCCAGGTGTATTCGGTAGCGGTTGTTGTCGGCAGCTTGCGCAAGGACTCCTACAACCGCAAGGTGGCCCGCGCACTTTCGGAGCTGGCGCCGTCCAGCCTTGCCCTGAAAATCGTCGAGATCGGCGACCTGCCGCTGTACAACGAGGATGTCGAGGCCGAGGGCGTGCCCGAGGCGTGGAAGCGTTTTCGCGACGAGATCCGTCGTAGCGATGCGGTGCTGTTCGTCACACCAGAGTACAACCGCTCGGTGCCGGGTTGCCTGAAGAACGCTATCGACGTGGGGTCTCGGCCTTACGGGCAGAGCGCCTGGGGCGGCAAGCCAACAGCGGTGGCGAGTGTATCGCCGGGGGCCATTGGCGGTTTCGGTGCCAATCATGCGCTGCGCCAGTCGCTGGTATTCCTCGACATGCCGTGCATGCAGATGCCTGAGGCGTATATCGGTGGGGCGGCCACGCTGTTCGATGAGGGCGGCAAGCTCAGTGACAAGACCCGGCCGTTTCTGCAGGGCTTTATCGACAAGTTTGCTTCCTGGGTGAAGCTGAACCGGGCGGTGTGATCCATCATTGTTTCCTGAACTGACGCATTCGCGGCGGTTCGGCGCCCCGTTAAACCCGCTCCCTCAGGGTTATGCATTCCCCTGTGGAAGCGGGTTTGCCCGCGAATGGCCATACAGTGGTCGTCAGAAGGCCTGCGGCATTTCACCCTTGGCCAGGCGGCGATTGATGTCGGCGACCACCTCCGGCAACTCGTTGATGGTGTCGATCAGGTAGTGCGGCCGCGATTCGGCAAACAGCTGATGGATGCGCTTGCGCTCGCTCTCCAGCTTCTCTGCGCTCAGCGCCTGGTAGCCTTCCCAGGTCAGCCCCAGGGCATTGCCCGAGCACACCAGGGCCACGGTCCACATCCCGGCACGGCGGCCTTCGAGGATACCCGGCACGGTGTCGTCGACCTTGACGCACGCCGCCACATCGTCGATGCCCAAGGCAATCACGTTGGCCAGGGCCTGGGCTGGCCATGGGCGGCCATTGGGGGTTTCATCGGTGGCCACCACGTGGTCGGCGATGTAGCCGTTCTGTGCGGCCAGTTCCACCACCTTGTCCATCACCACCTTCGGGTAGCCAGAGCACGAGCCGATCTTCAGGCCGCCCTGGCGCAGGCCGGTGAGGGTGTTCAGGGCGCCGGGGATCAGCGCCGAGTGCACGGCGATCTTCTCGATCTGCAGCGGCATGAAGCGGTTGTAGATGGCGGTGACGTCGTCGTCGGTCGGAGTGCGTCCGAACACCTTGCGGTAGCGCTCGGCGATTTCCGGCACGTCGCAAAGGGTGCGGATGTGGTCCCACTTGCCCATGCCCATCGGGCCACGGGCTTCCTCGATGGACACCTGCACGTCGAACTCGGCGAAGGCTTCGACGAAGATCTGGGTCGGGGCGAACGAGCCGAAGTCGACCACGGTGCCGGCCCAGTCGAGGATGGCGGCTTGCAGCTGGGTAGGATTGCTGTAGTTCATGTGCGCTGATTCCTGAAATCGGGTGGGCAAAGGGGTTAGATGTCCAGTACTTCCATTTCCCGCAGCACCTCGGCCACGGCGTTGACGGCGGCCTGCATGCCATCGGCACCGACCACGCCGATGCAGCCGACACGGAAGGTCTCTACCTGGGTCAGCTTGCCCGGGTAGAGGATGAAACCCTTGGCCTTGACCCGCTCGTAGAAGTCCTTGAACTGGTAGCGGGCATCGTTCGGCGCATGGAACGTGACGATGATCGGCGCCTGGATTGCCGCAGGCAGGAAGCTGCGCAGACCAATGGCGGCCATGCCGTCGAGCAACGTCTTGCAGTTGTCGGCATAGCGCTGGTGGCGGGCGTGCAGGCCGCCTTCCTCGCTGTACTGTTGCAATGCTTCGTGCAGGGCGGCGACCACGTGGGTGGGTGGGGTGAAGCGCCACTGGCCGGTCTTCGCCATGTAGGCGTGCTGATCGTGCAGGTCCATGGCCAGCGAGTGGGCGTTGCCCTCGGCGGCGGTCAAAGCGGCCTTATCGGCGAAGACGAAGCCCATGCCGGGCACGCCTTCCAGGCACTTGCCGGAAGCGGCGATCAGCGCCTCGAAGGGCACTTCGCGGGCATCGATTGGCAGCGCGCCGAACGAGCTCATGGCGTCGATGATCAGGCGCTTGCCATGGCTTTTGACCACCTGGGCGATCTCTGGCAGCGGGTTGAGGATGCCGGTGCTGGTTTCGCAATGGATCAGCGCCACGTGGGTGATGGCCGGGTCGGCGGCCAGCAGGCCATCGACGTCGGTGGCGGTGGTCGGTTGGTCTTCGGCGGTTTCGAAGGTGCTGTAGGCACGGCCCAGTACTTTGCAGATCTTCGCCAGGCGCTGGCCGTAGGCACCGTTTATCAGCACAAGCACCTTGCCGTCACGCGGTACCAAGGTGCCGATGGCGGCTTCCACGGCGAACGTGCCGCTGCCCTGCAGGGGCACGCAGTGGTGGCTGGCGCTGCCGTCGATGATCGCCAGCAGCTGTTCGCAGACGCTGGCGGTCAGCTGGTTGAAGTCGCGGTCCCATGAGCCCCAGTCCACCAGCATGGCTTGGCGGGTGCGGAGTGATGTGGTCAATGGGCCGGGTGTCAGCAGAATCGGGGCGTTGCTCATTCCGTTATTCCTCACAAGCGGTGGGCTGAAACTACGGGGCCTAGGTTGCAATTCCCGTCATCATCAATCAAATTGTTTGTCGTTATCCGAGCTATAAGTCAGGCCGATACATATGAACCTGTTTCAGTTGCGTGCCTTCGATGCAGTCGCCCGAGAAGGCAGCTTCACCCGCGCCGCCGCGCGCTTGTTCATCAGCCAGCCGGCGGTGACCGGGCACGTCAAGGCGCTGGAGGAGCATTACCAGATCACTTTGCTGCGGCGTACCGCTCGGCGGGTCGAGCTGACCGAAGAGGGCACCCGCCTGGCGGCCATTACCCGGGCGATGTTCGGCCTGGCCGAAGAGGCCCAGGCCATGCTCGAAGCCAACCGGCAGTTGCTGACCGGGCGCCTGGAGGTGGCGGCCGATGGCCCGCACCGGGTCATGCCGATGTTGGCGCTGCTGCGTGAACGCTACCCGGGCATTACCGTCAACCTGCGGCTGGGCAACGCGCAGGAAACCCTGGCCGCGTTGCTCGGTGAACATGCCGACGTCGCGGTGCTGACCGAGATCGAGCCGCGCAAGGGGCTGCATTTGCAGAGCCTCTGCCAATCGCGGCTGTGCGCCTTGTTGCCGGCGGGGCATGCCTGGGCGCAGTCGCAGGTCGACCTGCCGCTGGCCGAGTTGCATCAGCAGATCATGGTGTTGCGCGAACCCAGCTCCACCACCCGGCGCACGTTCGACCGTGCCTGTGGTGAGGCTGCGGTACAGCCCCGTGTACTGCTGGAACTGGACAGCCGGGAAGCGGTGACCGAGGCGGTGGCCTCGGAGTTGGGGATTGGCGTCGTTTCGTCGACCGAAGTGGCCAACGACCCCCGGGTGGTAGCGCGCCCATTGGCGGGTGCTGGGCTGGTCAACCAGCACATGATCGGCTGCCTGGAACGGCGCCGTGAATTGCGGCTGATCCAGGCGTTCCTTGGCTTGGCTGCCAGCTCATGAGGGCGGGCTGGCATTTTCTTCATGGCGGCCTAAGATGGCCGGCACTATTCAACCCGGGTGGGCGATGAGCGAAAAAGACACCATTTCCATGCAGCTGGTGCGTGAAGCGCTGCTGCAGACGTGCCCGGATGGCTTGTCTGGCGCCGTGGAGCTCGGGCGCGCCGGTATAGAGGCCAGTGAACTCGATCACCCCGAAGCCCGTGTCAGTGCCGAAGCCTATGCACGTTTGTGGCGCCTGCTGGCGCGTCGTTGCAATGACGAGTTCTTCGCCATGGACCGGCGTGGGCTGCGCAGCGGCAGCCTGGCCTTCCTTTGCCGCGCGGCCATGGCCCAGCCGACGCTGGCCCTGGGCCTGGAGACTGCGCTGGAGTTCCTTGGCCTGATGCTCGAAGACTTGCATCCAAGGCTGGTACGCCAGCCGGGCCTGGCCGAGATCGTCATCGACGAACCACAAGACGCACCCCGCAGGGCCTTCACCTATTTCACCTTCTGGATGATCGTGCATGGCGTGGCTTGCTGGCTTGCCGGGCGACGCATCCCTATCCTGGCCATCGACCTGCGCTGTGGCGAACCTCCATTCTGCGATGATTATCGAGTGATGTTTTCCGAAAACCTGCAGTTCCGGCGCCCGCGCACGCGAATGATCATCGCGGCCGATGGCCTGGACCTGCCGCTCAGGCGCACGGCCCTGGACTTGCAGCGGTTTCTCGCCGAGGCGCCCGGCAATATCCTGGTCAGGTACCGCGATCCAGCCAGCCTGGGGCGGCGCATTCGCCACGATCTGCTGGCGCTCGAACCCACCCGTTGGCCTGATGCCGACACCCTGGCACGCCACCTGTGCCTGTCGGCATCGACCTTGCGTCGTCGCCTTGCGGAGGAAGGGCAGACCTACCAGGGCCTCAAGGACAGTGTGCGGCGCGAACTGGCCCTCGCCTGGCTGGCCGGAGACCGGCTGAGTATGCAGGACATCGCCGCCGGCCTGGGCTTTGCTGATGGCAGTTCGTTCTACAAGGCATTTCGCAAGTGGTTCGGCTGTAACCCGGGGCAGTATCGGCAGCTGGCCTTGGCGCGGGAGGGGCAGGCCGGCACTGAAGGTGGCTGATTTCCTGCTGCTGCCAGGCAGCGGATGTTGGGCAGGCTTGGGGCGAACTCATGAACCCCAGGAACTGCCATGCGCAACCAAAGCTCAAGTGCTCCAGACTTTTCTGGTAGCAAGCTCGACACTGCGACCGATACCTTCATTGGCACTGTCCTTCCCGATTGGCTGAAAAGGGCCAGTCCGGCGCAGATCAATCGCCTGCGGGACAGTTTCAAACGCCACCACGCCAATCAGGCGTCACTGCGTGCTGCGACATCGGCATTGATCCCTTTGCAGCGCTTCGCTGAAGAGACGTTCGGCCAATTGTTGAAGGACCGACTTCCATCAGGCACCGAGCTGCAAACGTTACAGTGGCTGCAGGTGCGGCGGGACTTTTCTCGCCTCCCAGGCATCCACTGGCCAATCTATGGCCCAACCTATGATCGCCAGCCGGCTTTGTTGCGGTTGATGCAGAACTTCCATGAAGATGCCGAAGTGCTGGCGGGTTCGGGTTTGGTGTCCAGTGGCACCGGCTCTGTGTTGTCGGGCGATCCCGAGCAACTGGCGAGAGACTGCCGCCGCTGGGATGTCGGTGCCCGTTATCAGACATTGCTGGAACGCACCTTCACACCTGCTACCCATGCCCTGCTGGCAGGTGACAAGCGTGCCGGTTTACTGCTGGCACTCGACGTTGCCGCGCTCAAAGGCGATCTCGGCACAGAAGTGGAGGCCGCGTTGCGCGCCGTCGTGCAGGCGGGTTCGGAAATCGGGCTACGTGCCTACCCGGGGCTGTTGACGATGCTGGGTTGCCCGATCAGCGATGCATTGGCTTTCCAGCTACGCGGACCTGACGGTGAGCAAGGCGGGGTAGTGCTGTACTTGCCAAGCGACCCGAAGCGCGCTCTGCGCTATTTCGAATCCTGGGAGTACCTCAATGGCGCGATGGCGGAAGCACTTCGCCAGAAGCATTACCGCAGCTACTTCAGCCAGCTTGTAGCGTTGCAGGCGAGGGCGGGTTTCCTGAGCACGCTGGAAAAGCGCTTGCAGGACGACGTCGCGGATCTTCAGCTGGACGCTTTGACCGGCGAGGGCGATGCCTTCGAGCGCTTGGTGGCACAGCAGGTGAAAAGGGCCAAGGATGACGCTCGCCTGCTGCTGGTGCCTACCGCTGATGCCGATTTGAGAGCGGCCAGAGACAGGCTTCAGGCATGGGAAAGTGCCGGCTTCGGCTTGTTGAACCTGGCCGGCCTGTTCATTCCGGTGGTGGGTGCTTTGCTGCTGGGGCAACTGGTGGTGCAAACACTGTCGGAAGTTTACGAGGGGGCTGCGGATTGGTATCACGGGCACCAGCACGAAGCACTGGAGCACATGCTCGGCGTCGCCGAAGCCCTGGCAGTCACTGCCGTTGTCGCTACCGGCGCAACAATACTGGTGCGTGGTTTTCAGCGTAGCGCCTTCGTCGATGGGCTGGAGCCGGTTGCTCTGGAGGGCGGGCATCAACGCTTGTGGCAGCGCGAGCTGAAGGCCTATGAGGTCACGCCTTTCAACCCATCGCAAGGAAGGGATGGTTTGTTCGAAGAGGGAGATCGCAAATTCCTGCGTGTCGGCGAGCGCTTTTATCTCGTGCATCGTCCTGAGCCGGACGGCCCATGGCGCGTGCGGCATCCAGAACGCGTCGATGCGTTCGGACCTGAAGTCGAGTTCAACGGAGATCGGGGCTGGCGCTTGCGCCATGAACGGCCCCTGGAATGTGACGACAATGCGCGCATGTTGGACATGCTATGGCCGCAACGCGTCCCGCTGAGTACTCAACGGGCAAGCGATGTGATGCGCGTTGCGGGTATCGACAGCGAGGGGTTGCGTGGGTTGATGGTGACTGGGAGGCAACTCCCGGTCAGCTTGCGGGAAACGCTGCGTCGTTTCGAAGCTGACGCGCGCATCGACGCATTCTTCGAGCAAATGCAGCGCGAAATACCGGCAGCCGATGACTTGGAAATCCAGCAGTGGTGCCTGGCTCAGCCCGCCCTGCAGGGGCTTGATGCGCAAGCCCTGCGTGTGCGCGTACTGGAGCGTCAGGCCTCGCTGGGCGAACAGTTGTTGGCTCATCTGACCCAGACGGTGCTGGCGCCTGATGGCTTGCGCGATCTGGTGCGGCGTGATTTTCCTGGCCTGTCGCCAACCTATTGCGATGCGCTTGTCCAGGATGTCAGCGCCGGGCAACGTGAACGCGCCGTACTGGAGCAACGCCTGCCCTTGAGTGTGTCCAGCCAGGCACGCTCACTGTTGCAGCAGTCGCGCCTGACCCGTGCCCTTGAAGGGCTGTACCTGGGCAGCAGCTACAGCGACCAGACGGGTGAACTGGTGCTGGCAATGCTGCCGCGATTGCCGCATTGGCCTCGTGGGTTCAACCTGGAGCTGCGAGAGGGGAGTGAAAGCGGTCGCAGGCTGGCAGTGATCGATCCTCAGGCAGCAGCAGAATTCACCACAGTCATCGTGCGCAGAGATGGCGAGATGCGTTTGTACGACAGCCACGGGCTGGAACGTGAGGAGGAAATTGCCACCCCTTGCGGCCTGTTCGAGGCCATAGTGGCATGCCTGTCACCGACCGAGCTGACGCGCCTGGACATCGCTGGGCATGCGCCTGCCGGTGCGCTGCGGGCCCTTGTCGTTCAACGCTTGCCTGCTACACGTGCCGAGTTGCTGAACCTGCTTGGCTGGCGCTCGGTCGAGTCGGGTAGAAGCCCGCTGCGGCGGTTGTCGGATGGCCGCATCGGTTACCCGCTCAGCGGTCGCGGGCAAGGCCAGCGCTGGGCCGAGCGCAACTTGCGCAACCGTATTCGCGAGCTTTACTGGGGCTTGAGCGATGCGCAAGCCGATGCCTTCCTAAGCCAGTTTCTACTGCTGCCCGGCTCGCCCTATACGAACTTGCTCAGCCTGGAAAGAGAGTACGGCCAGGTCGACCTGGCACTCAATCGCTGGTCCCATGCCGAGCTGAACGACACCAGACGCAACATGCGCCAACGCGTGGGCGCTCTGATGCGTCGTGCCTGGCGGTTACAAGGTGAGTCTGCCCAGGGCGCGGATGGCATTGCCGACGGTGTGTGTCTGGACTTCAGCGGTCTGCCGTTACGTACCCTTCCGGAGCTGCCGACCGGGGCCAACTTCGGCAATGTGACCGAGCTCAATCTGGCCGGCCTGGAATTGAGTGGAGTACCTTCGACATTCTTGAGCGGGTTCCGTTTATTGCGGCGCTTGAACCTCAACTACAACGCGCTGCTGCGTATTCCCACTGGTATCACTCGGTTTACCCGACTGACCGATCTGTCGTTGGCCAGCAACCGTATTCGCATGGACCTGGATGGTACCCAGGCGCTGGCAAGGCTCGCCGCTTTGCGTCATCTGGACTTGAGCTTCAACCCATTGGGCTCGATCGCTTTGCGGTTCAATCAACTTTCCCAACTGCGGTCGGTCGGCTTGCGCCGCTGTGGCCTGCTGTTGTGGCCGGAAGGCCTGGAAAACTGCGGTTTTCTCGACAGTGCCGATATTCGTCAGAACCAGATTTCCCGGGTACCTGAACAGGTTCTGCTGATGCCCAGGGCTTTTCGAAACGCCTTCCGGGTGAATGACAATCCACTTTCGGTGACAGACCGGGAGCGGCTTTTCGCCGAGCGCCCGCACCAACACTTCGACGCGGTGCCGCCGCAGTTCGAGTCTTTGCCCGTGGAGGCGAACGGGCAAAGCCGTGAACGCTGGCTACAAGCCATGGCGCAAGATAGCCGTGAAACGAGCGCGCAAGACTGGGATAGATTGCTGGCGATACCCGGCAGTACGGGTTTGTTTCGCCTGTTGGGTGACCTGGCGCGTACCCGAGACTACCGTGTGGCGCCGGAGTACCTCGCCGGGCAGGTCCGGGAACTGTTGCTGGCCATCGGTGGCGACGATGAACTGCGGTTGCAGGTATTCGAGCGCGCAGGGATGGCAGTGACTTGCGTGGACAGCGTTGCTGGTCGCTTCAGCGATCTTCAGGTGCTGATGTTGACCCACCAGGCAGCTCGAGGGGATGCAGGCCCTGGGCGTGCCAGCGAATTGCTGAGCTTGGGGCGCCAACTGTTTCGCCTGGATGAGCTCGCGCGTTATGCCCGCGATGATACCGCGCAACGCATCGCCCGCCTGCCGCCTGCCGAGTCGGCAGGTTATGCCAGTGCCCGTGCTGCCATCGATGATATCGAAATCGATCTGTACTACCGGGTACACCTGGCAACCGAGCTGGACTTGCCGTTGCAACCGCGTCACATGCAGTTCGAGGGTGTAGCCAATGTCACCAGCGCGCAACTTCAGCAAGCCCTGCAACGCGTGCGCGCCGCTGAAGACTCTCAAGCCTTGGCACGCAGCATCAGTCAGCGTGAATTCTGGCTGAACCACCTGCGCACAGAGCATCCACAGGCATTCACGGCCATCGAGGATGGCTTTGCCGATCGGGGTAGCAATCTGGACGAGCAGCAGACAGCGTTGTCCAGTGAGGACTATCTGCAACGCTGGAATGCCCTGCGCATAGAGCGCGATGCCCAACTCCACGATCTGGCAGTGCAGCTGACACAGGAGGCACTGGACCGACATGCCGTAAGCCAGGGTTGAATCGCTTACCCGCAAGCCGGATGCGCCACCATGCTGGCGGCGCATTCGCATGATCGCACACGCACACCTTCCCTCTGTCGTCCAGGGCCATTGTTATCGAGCATTGCGGCTTCCAGTACCCATCGGAGTTTCGTGATGCCCCACAGTTCGCTCGATCGCCACCTCTCAACCCCACCGCTACACGACAATGTCATCGACGACTTCATCGGTTCCCGGTTGCCCGAATGGTTGAAACGGGCTTCCAGTGGCCAGCTTGCCAAGCTGCGCGAGAGGTTGAATGCCCATCACGCGACACAGGCCCGACTGCGTGGTCGTACTCAGGGGCTGCATCCTCCTCATGTGTTCGCCGAACGGCGGTTCACCGGTCTGTTGGCGCAACCACTGCCGGTCGGCCTCGATTTCGGCCAGTTGCAATGGCTGCAGCTAGGTCCTGCTTTCAGCCGGCAGCCAGACGCCTGGTTGGGAGGCTACGGTTCTGCTGAAACTCGCGAGAGCGGCCTGCTGCGTTTGATGCACAATTTTGCCGACGTTCATTTCTATCAGGGGACAGGGCTGGTTGCGCCATCAAGCTCGTCCGTGTTGTCCGGCGCACCCCGTCATCTGGTGGAGGCATGCCGAAGGCTCGATGTCGGCGCGATGTACCAGGCTGAACTTGCAAGGGTGTATGACGCCAGTACGCAGACGCTTCTGGCCAGCGACAAGCAGTCTGGCTTTGGCCTGGTTGTCGAGGTCGCAGCGCTGAAGGGGGAGATCACTGCCCATGAGCAACTGGCCTTGCGCGAGATGTTCGACGTGGGTGCGATGCATACCCAGGAGGGGCTCAGAGCCTACCCTGGGCTACTTGAAATGCTGGGCTGCCCGGTCGCTGATGGGCTTTTGATATACCTGCGCGACAAGGACGGCTCATTGAACAGTGTGATGCTGTACATGCCCGGTGATCCCCGGCAAAACCTGCGCCGTTGCAGCTCTCTTGCGCAGTTGAGCCGCGTCTTGGCGGCTGAGTTGCAACGACCGGACTACCAGCAATACTTCGCTCGACAGATCGCGCTCGGCCAGCGTGCAGATTTCGTTGGCAGGTTGGGCAAGCGCCTTCACGATGAAGAGCCTGACCTGGAGCTGGAAGGTAGTACCCGGCAAGGTTCGATTTTCGACGCATTGGCCAGGCACCAAGTGCAACGGTGCAAGGATGACGCCAGGCTGCTGCTGGTGCCGACCGCCAGCGTGGATGCCGATGCGGACAAGACCAGGCGTGAGTCCTGGAGTGCAGCCGGGTTGAATATGTTGAACCTGGCCGGCTTGTTCATCCCCGCGGTCGGCGCCACTCTGTTGGCAAGAATGGTCGTGCAGACCTTGGATGAAGTCTTTGAAGGCGTGCGGGATTGGTCGCTGGGCCACCAGCATGAAGCACTGGAACATATGCTTGGGGTGGCGGCCACCTTGGCCGCTACCGGTGCGACGGTAGCTGGCGCGGGGTTCCTTCGCAGCGCCCATGTCGATGCGATGGACATCGTCGCGGTGGACGGTGAAACCAGCCGCCTCTGGGGCGGCGATCTGGAGCCTTATCACTCGGATGCGGGCCATGTCTGGTTGCAACCCGATGGTCGCTATAGCGACGGTACACGGAACTGGATAAAGCTCGATGACCGGTTTCTTGAAGTTCATCAACCCGAGCCAGGTGGGCTCTATCGCGTGCGCCATCCACACCGGCCAACCGCCTATGGGCCGTTGGTACTGCACAATGGCGAGCGCAGTTGGCAGTTATTGCATGGTCGTCCACAAGCGCTCGATGACTCGGCTGCCATGCTCGGCAGGCTTTGGCCACAGGATCCGCCCCTGGATGAAGCAGCAGCGCAAAGGGTATTGCGGGTGGCAGGCATGGACCAGGATGAATTGCGCGGCGTGTTGGTCGAGAATCGGCGAGCGCCGGTCAACTTGCGGGTGACACTCGGCTTTTTCGATACCGATGCACGTATCGAGGCGTTCTTCCGTCAGTTGCGGCAAACGCCGGCGGTGGTCAGCGACGCTTCATTGCTTACCTGGTGCGAGCAACAATTCGATGTCGGTAAAGGCGTCGTGAATGTTCTGCGCGCTCAGTCACGTCTGCGCATGGCACTGTTCAATCACCTGACCACCCCTGAGGCTAGCGACGATGGCCTGGCAAAGCAGTTGCGCGCTGCATTCACCGGGCTCCCCGATGCCTACGCTCAGGCGCTGGCTCAGGATGCCCATGCGTTCGAACAAACGGCTGCCGGGCAGGCAGCCGTCTTGCCAGCCCACCCCCGCATTCCCATGGCGCTGGCTACCAAGGCGCATGCGCTGGCGCGCGTTGCCAGGTTCAACCGGATGATGGCCGGATGTTATCTGACGAGTGCTTATACCGACGATGCGGGGGTGCTGTTGTTCCACTTGCTCGATACCCTCCAGCTCGATGGCCTCAGTGTGTCCCTGGTCAATGCAGTGTCCCAGGACGAGCCGCTGGCATCGATTGTCGCGGCTACCCCTGATGGTGTTTTTTACCAATTGATACATGAAGACGGCGTATTCGGTTTATATGACGAACAAGGCGCCAGGGTCGAACATGATCGCTTCGGTGACATTTATCAGGCGCTCGCCTGGATACTGCGTGAGCGTGGACTGCTGAGCGAGCTGCAGATCGACAGCGAGCAGGCCGCCAGCCAGTTGCGCGACAGGCTCATGCTGCAGTTGCCAGAAACACCGTCGAGCATCGAACACTTGCTTGGCTGGACACCTGCAAGACGCTGGTGGAACCCTGGGCAACGCTTGCCGGATGGGCGCGTCGGTTACCTGCTCAGCGGGCGCTTGCCACCCCGCGCCACCCGCATGGCGCGCTTGCGCGATGGGCTGCGGCAGATGTTTCCCGGGCTGGATGATGCTCAGTTGGAACGCGAGCTCAATCTCAGATGGCGTCGCGGGTTATCGGTCGCAGCCGAACTCAGGTCACTGGAAGACGACCTGCAGCAACTGACTGTCAAACTCGATGCCTGGGTCGGCTTCGCCTTCAACGCCGCCGAGCGTAATGCCCGGCAGCACCTTGCAGAGCGATTGCTGCGAGCATGGCGCGGCCAGGGTGAGCTGCACGAGCTGACCGAGCAAGGGGCCAAGGGCGGGATCAAGCTGGTGTGCAACGGCCTGCCGATCTCCACGCTTCCAGACCTTCCCCGGCATGTCACCTTCCACCATGTGAGTACATTGGTCATTCAGGAGACGGCGATCGGACAGGTGCATGCGCCATTTCTCCAAGCCTTCACCGAACTGCAACGCCTTGACCTGAGCAATAACCGGTTGCTGGTCTGCCCAGGTGGGCTCGGCTACCTGGTCAATCTGCGACACCTGCGCCTGGCGCACAATCAGATCCGCTTGAATGCCCAGACTGTGGAGGCGCTTGGCAGCCTGGCACAGTTGACGCATCTGGACTTGAGTAACAATGCGACGCTGGGCACTTTCAATATCAATTTTCTGCATCTGTCGCAGCTGATCGAACTCAGGCTGCGCCGCTGCGGGCTCGGCATGTGGCCGCAGAACATTGAGCTCTGTGGCTTTCTGCGCGAAGTGGACCTGCGTGACAACGCCATCCGCAGTGTGCCTTCGCAAGTACTCTGCATGCCCAGGGATTTCCGTCAGGTGTTCATCGTGACAGGCAACCCCTTGAGCGGTACTGCGGTGTCTGCGCTGGCTGCGCTTGATTCGATCCAGGAGGTGGTCGAATCCGAAACGGGGCGAGCGTGGTGGGTACGGGCGGGTGAGCAGCAGGCCGCACGCGGGGCAATCTGGGATGCCTTGAGCCAGGTCGCGGATAACGCCGACATGTTCGCGCTGCTGAACCGTTTGGAGTCACAGGCAGGCTTCAGCTGGCAGGAGCACTACCTGATCGAGCGCGGCTGGGGCATCTTGCGCCTGATACAACACGACCCGGTATTCGCCGCCTCGGTGCGCAGCGTGCTGGCTAGCCCGCTAGTCAACGAAAATGATGCCATTGACAGGTTCTCGCACTTGCTGCGACTGCGGGCAGAGGCCAGTGCGCAAGGCACTGGGGCAACAGTGCCAGGACCGGTATTGTTGGCACTGGGGCAGGGCTTGTATCGACTGGACCGTCTGCAGGCATTCGTGCGGTCCGATATCGCCAGCCGCGGCGCACAACTTGATGCCGGCCAACATGTCGCGCTGGGGTTGCGTTACCGAGTCAGGCTGCGCAGGGCATTGAGGCTGCCGTTTCAGCCACTGCGCCTGCACGACACTGCGGTCCCAAGCGTCAGCGCAGCATTGTTGGCCGCGGCCCGGCAGTCTGTCGAAGTGGCCCTGGGGGATGATGTCGTTGCGCAGTATCTGTGCCGCCTGGTTTTCTGGCAGCGCTTCCTTGAACGTTACGATCCTGCCTCATTCGCTGCTGTGGAGCAGCAGGACCAGTTGGCCGTGCTGCGCGAGCGTTTGACCCTGGAGTACATGCAGCGCATGGCGCGAATCGATCACGGCATCGAGCGCGGGGTAGGTCGATAGGCGGGCGGCCAAACCGGTCATCCAGATTGACAGCTTTGGCCATTGTCGCCACGCCTTGGCGGCGCGAACATCGTCGGACCGATGGTTAACTCCAAAAACAACAAATCAGGAGTCCGACGATGCGTGATTACGCCGAGGCCGTTCGTGTTTTCGACCATGGCAAAGCTGCTGCCGCGGCGCTGCATGGCGATCTCGATGCCCTCAATGCCTGTGTCGAGTGCTGCGACCGCCACACCGGCAGCGGCAAGCTGGCACTGCTCCATGAAGATCGCAGCGGCCACAGCGCGCGCTACAGTTTCGATCAACTTCAATCACTGGCCAGTCGCTTTGCCAATGTACTCAAGGCGCATGGCGTGAGCGCCGGGGGCAGGGTGGCGGGCCTGATGCCACGTACCCCAGAGCTGTTGGTCACCGTCCTGGCCACCTGGCGCCTTGGGGCGGTGTACCAGCCGTTATTCACCGCCTTTGGCCCCAAGGCCATCGAACACCGCCTTGAGCAATCCCACGCCCGCGTCGTCGTCACCGATAGCAACAACCGTGCAAAGCTTGACGATGTGCATGCCTGCCCGACGATCATCACAGTGGACGCCCGCGTCGGCGAACTGGACTTCCACCGATGCCTGGACACCGCTGTCGCCGATTGCGAGCCGGTGATGCGTTCGGGCGACGACCCATTCCTGCTGATGTTCACCTCCGGTACCACAGGCCCGGCCAAGCCGCTGGAAGTGCCGCTGCGTGCCATCGTCGCCTTCCAGGGCTACATGCGCGATGCCATCGACCTGCGCCCCGAGGACAACTTCTGGAACCTGGCCGACCCTGGCTGGGCCTATGGCTTGTACTACGCCGTCACTGGCCCACTGTCGCTGGGCCACGCAACCACCTTCTACGATGGCCCGTTCAGTGTCGAGAGCTGCGCGCGGATAATCGACAAGCTGGGGATTACCAACCTGGCAGGTTCGCCCACTGCCTATCGGCTGTTGATTGCTGCCGGCAACGATTTCTCGGCTCCGATCAAGGGCCGCCTGCGGGTGGTCAGCAGTGCTGGCGAACCGCTCAACCCGGAAGTGATCCGTTGGTTCGCCGAAGAGCTGGGTGTCACGATCCACGACCACTACGGGCAGACCGAACTGGGCATGGTGCTGTGCAACCATCATGGCCTGCAGCATCCGGTGCACATGGGTTCGGCCGGGTTCGCCATACCCGGCCATCGGATCGTGGTGCTCGACGAGCAAGGTAGCGAGTTGCCGCCTGGTCAGCCGGGCATTCTCGCCGTTGACCGCGAGCAGTCGCCGCTGTGCTGGTTCGGTGGCTATCACGGCTTGCCGACCCGATCCTTCGTCGGCAAGTACTACCTGAGCGGCGACACCGTCGAGTTGAACCACGACGGCAGCATCAGTTTTGTCGGGCGCAGCGATGACGTGATCACCACCTCCGGTTATCGGGTTGGTCCATTCGATGTGGAAAGCGCGCTGATCGAACACCCGGCCGTGATCGAAGCGGCGGTGATCGGCAAGCCGGACCCTGAGCGTACCGAACTGATCAAGGCCTTCGTGGTGTTGGCTAGCGGCCAGGTCGGCAGCGCCGAGCTGGAGGAGACCTTGCGCCAGCATGTGCGCCAGCGCCTGTACGCACACGCCTACCCCCGCGAAATCGAATTCGTCAGCGAGCTACCCAAGACCCCCAGCGGCAAGTTGCAACGCTTCATCCTGCGCAATCAGGAAGTCGCCAAACTACAAGCGCAACAGGCCACCGCTGCCAGCGCCTGAACAGGAACGAGATCATGCAGATAGCCAACAAACACTTCATCGTCAGCGGCGCTGCCTCCGGGCTGGGTGCTGCCACCGCGCACATGCTGATCCAAGCGGGCGCCAAGGTCATGCTGGTCGACCTCAATGCCCAGGCCGTCGAGGCAAAGGCTCGCGAACTGGGCGACAATGCTCGTTTCGCGGTGGCTGACATCAGTGACGAGCAGGCCGCTCAGGCCGCAGTCGATGCAGCGCTCAGCGCTTTCGGCAGCCTCCATGGGCTGGTCAACTGCGCTGGCATCGTCGGTGCCGAGAAGGTGCTGGGCAAGCAAGGCCCGCATGGTCTGGCCAGTTTCACCAAGGTCATCAATGTCAACCTGATTGGCAGCTTCAACCTGTTGCGCCTCGCGGCCGCGGCCATGGCTGAAGGCCAGGTGGACGATAACGGCGAGCGCGGGGTGATCATCAATACCGCCTCTATCGCTGCCTATGACGGCCAGATCGGCCAAGCTGCCTATGCGGCCTCCAAGGGCGCCATCGCCAGCCTGACCCTGCCGACGGCCCGCGAATTGGCGCGTTTCGGCATTCGCGTGATGACCATCGCCCCGGGCATCTTCGAAACGCCGATGATGGCCGGGATGACCGAGGAAGTGCGTGCCTCGCTGGCGGCCGGCGTGCCATTCCCGCCGCGCCTGGGTCGCCCGCAGGAGTACGCAGCGCTGGCCCGCCACATCATCGAGAACAGCATGCTCAATGGCGAGGTGATCCGCCTCGACGGCGCACTGCGCATGGCTGCCAAGTAAGGAGAATGCACATGACCTTCGCCAATGACCCGATCGTTATCGTCAGTGCCGTGCGCACGCCCATGGGCGGCCTGCAGGGCGACCTGAAGAGCCTGACCGCGCCGCAACTGGGCAGCGCGGCCATCCGCGGCGCCGTGGAGCGTGCCGGCATCGACGCCGGCAGCGTCGAGCAGGTGCTGTTCGGCTGTGTGTTGCCCGCCGGCCAGGGCCAGGCCCCGGCACGCCAGGCAGCGCTGGGTGCCGGGCTGGACAAGCACACCACCTGTACCACCCTGAACAAGATGTGTGGCTCGGGCATGCAGGCGGCGATCATGGCCCATGACCTGCTGCTGGCCGGCAGCGCCGATGTGGTAGTGGCCGGCGGCATGGAGAGCATGACCAACGCGCCGTACCTGCTGGACAAAGCCCGTGGCGGCTACCGCATGGGCCACGGCAGGATCATCGACCACATGTTCATGGACGGCCTGGAGGATGCCTACGACAAAGGCCGCCTGATGGGCACCTTTGCCGAAGAATGTGCCCAGGCCAATGCCTTCAGCCGCGAAGCCCAGGACCAGTTTGCCATCGCCTCGTTGACCCGCGCCCAGGACGCTATCAAGAGCGGCCGCTTTGCCGCCGAGATCGTGCCGGTCGAGGTCACCGAGGGCAAGGAGAAACGCGTCATCAAGGACGACGAGCAACCGCCCAAGGCGCGCCTGGACAAGATCCCGCAGCTCAAGCCAGCCTTCCGCGAAGGGGGCACGGTGACCGCCGCCAATTCCAGTTCGATCTCCGATGGTGCGGCGGCGCTGGTGCTGATGCGCCGCAGCGAAGCCGACAAGCGTGGGCTCAAGCCGCTGGCGGTGATCCACGGTCATGCCGCTTTCGCCGACACACCGGCACTGTTCCCGACCGCGCCGATCGGTGCCATCGACAAGCTGATGAAACGAACCGGCTGGAGCCTGGGCGAAGTCGACCTGTTCGAGATCAACGAAGCCTTCGCGGTGGTCACCCTGGCGGCCATGAAGCACCTTGACCTGCCCCACGACAAGGTCAATATCCACGGCGGTGCCTGCGCCCTGGGCCACCCTATCGGCGCCTCGGGCGCGCGCATCCTGGTGACCTTGCTCTGGGCCTTGCGCCAGAACAACCTCCGCCGTGGCGTGGCGGCCATCTGCATCGGCGGTGGCGAGGCCACGGCCTTGGCTGTCGAATGCCTGTACTGAGGTGAACCATGCTGGTAACTGAAGAGCAACAACAGATCGCCGATGCGGTACGCGCCTTTGCCCAGGAGCGCCTCAAGCCGTTCGCCGAACAGTGGGACAAAGCGCATCGCTTCCCGAAGGAAGCCATCGAGGAAATGGCCGAACTCGGCCTGTTCGGCATGCTGGTGCCAGAGCAGTGGGGCGGCAGTGACACCGGTTACGTGGCCTACGCCATGGCGCTGGAAGAGATCGCTGCCGGTGACGGTGCCTGTTCGACCATCATGAGCGTGCACAACTCGGTGGGCTGCGTGCCGATCCTGCGGTTCGGCAACGAGCAGCAGAAGGCGCAGTTTCTCACCCCGCTGGCCATGGGTTCGATGCTCGGAGCCTTCGCCCTGACCGAGCCGCAGGCCGGTTCCGACGCCAGCAGCCTGAAGGCCCGTGCACGGCTGGAGGGTGATCACTATGTGCTCAACGGCAGCAAGCAGTTCATCACCTCCGGGCAGAATGCCGGTGTGGTGATCGTCTTTGCCGTGACCGACCCGGATGCGGGCAAGCGCGGCATCAGCGCCTTCATCGTGCCCACCGATTCGCCGGGCTACCAAGTGGCGAGAGTGGAGGACAAACTGGGTCAGCATGCCTCCGATACCTGCCAGATTGTCTTCGACAATGTGCGCGTGCCGGTGGCCAACCGCCTGGGCGCCGAAGGCGAGGGCTACAAGATCGCCCTGGCCAACCTTGAAGGCGGCCGTATCGGCATTGCCTCCCAGGCGGTGGGCATGGCCCGTGCAGCCTTCGAAGTGGCACGCGACTATGCCAAAGAGCGGCAAAGTTTCGGCAAGCCCTTGATCGAACACCAGGCCGTGGCCTTCCGCCTGGCCGACATGGCCACGAAGATTGCCGTGGCCCGGCAGATGGTGCTGCACGCGGCCGCGCTGCGTGACGCCGGGCGCCCGGCGCTGGTGGAAGCGTCGATGGCCAAGCTGTTTGCCTCGGAAATGGCCGAAAAGGTCTGTTCGGATGCCTTGCAGACCTTGGGCGGTTATGGCTATCTGAGCGACTTCCCGCTGGAGCGGATCTACCGCGACGTTCGGGTCTGCCAGATCTACGAAGGCACCAGCGACATTCAGCGCATGGTCATTGCGCGCAATCTTTGAAGGAGCAGACTGCATGGCATTCGAAACCATCCTGTTGGATATCCACGGCAAGGTCGGCCTGATCACTCTCAACCGCCCACAGGCGCTGAACGCGCTGAATGCGCAGATCGTCGGCGAGATCAACCAGGCCCTGGACCAGCTCGAGCGTGACCCGAACATCGGCTGCGTGGTGCTCACCGGCTCTGCCAAGGCTTTTGCAGCCGGTGCCGACATCAAGGAAATGGCCGAGCTGCAGTATCCGCAGATCTACGTCGACGATCTGTTCAGCGATGCGGACCGTATCGCCAACCGGCGCAAGCCGATCATCGCGGCGGTGTCCGGCTTCGCCCTGGGCGGTGGCTGTGAACTGGCGATGATGTGCGACTTCATTCTCGCTGCCGACAATGCAAGGTTTGGCCAGCCGGAAATCAACCTTGGCGTGCTACCGGGCATGGGCGGTACCCAGCGCCTGACCCGTGCGGTGGGCAAGGCCAAGGCCATGGAACTGTGCCTGACTGGCCGCCTGATGGGCGCCGAGGAAGCCGAGCGCGCGGGGCTGGTGGCGCGTATCGTGCCGCAGGCCGAGTTGGTGGAAGAGGCGCTGAAGGTGGCGGCGACCATCGCCAGCAAGTCGATCCCGGTCAGCATGATGGTCAAGGAAAGCGTCAACCGTGCCTTCGAAGTGACCCTGAGCGAAGGCGTGCGCTTCGAGCGCCGGGTGTTCCATGCAGCCTTCGCCACCGAGGACCAGAAGGAGGGCATGGCCGCTTTCATCGCCAAGCGTGAAGCGCAGTTCAAGGACTGCTGAGTCTCTTGCCGCACCGGACGGGCGGTAGCGCATGCCCGCCCGGCACGTAGTGCTCAGGTGTTGAAGAAATACCGGCTGGCTGCGGCCTGGGTCAACGGTCCACGGTGAACGTACTCCAGCTCCTGAGTCACCGGGTCGGTCACAGAGTGGCCTCTGAGCCTGCGCTGCGCACTGGTCTTGAGATGGCCGGCGACGAAGTCGCTCGACGCCGCGTCATGGCTGGTGTAGTGGAAGTGGGCATACCACAGGGGCTCGTTGGCGTAGCTGATGACATATTCGTCCAGGTAATCCTGGGGCCTGCCCGGCACAGCGCTCAGCGCCCTGCGCCGGCCTTGGCGGCTGATCTGCACCAGGTCGTGTTCAATCAGGTACTGCAGGCCGGACTGGCGTGGCGACTGGCGCAGTATTGCCTGCGTGCGCAGCGTCACACGTTTGCTGTTCAGCTGATCCACCAGCGCACGCAGAGCAACGAGCCGTTCCCGATAGCCTTGCCGGGCGGCTGACGTCATGTCTGTTTCCTTGCTCAGGCGGGTGCTCAGGGTTGCGGCCGTGTCGGTCAATGGCCGCACATGCATGTCGATCAGTTCCTCGAACTCGACGGGCTGGAAGTGCTGCGCAACGCTGGATTCAAGCAGGTTCAAGGTGTGTCTGGCTTTCGTCTGCTCGGCGTCGGCTGTTTCGAACAGCCGCCGTAGGCTGGGGGCTGGCTCTTGTGGGACCGGGTGCGAAGTCTGCTGCTCGACCGGTATCCATTCTTCGTCCCTTTTGTGGAAGGTCATGAGCGGCCGCTGGTTGTCGTCCACGACGTCGAACAGTGTGTCATCTCCCGTGCGTGGCTTGCCCAGCAACAAGCCATGGCTCGGCGTTTCGATCAGACCGGGGGTGTGCCTTTGCAACTGCGCAACGCTGCTGAGGGGCGGATAGTCCTGAAGATCTGCCTTCACACGGCTGTTGACGTAGCGCACGTCGGCTTCGATAGGCGCCAGTGCATCGAGTGCAGCCGGGTTCGCGGTGACGATCAGCTTGAGGTTTTCCAGGCGGCGCAAGGCGACACCCAGCTGGCTGTCGATGTCGTGAAGCAGCCGGGCGCTGAGTGCCTCGCTTGCCTGAGGCATCTCGTAGAGACGCATACGTTGTGAAATGGCCAGCGTGAGGTTGATCGAGCAACGGTCGAGCATCAACTGGGTGCGGTCGGCCAGGTCAGGTAGTGCCATGAACTTGCGCCAGTTGTATTCCAGGCGAAGCAATCGGGAAGCCAGTATTGATCGCTCGATGGGCACCTTCAGCATGCCTTTTGCAGCCACATAGAGGTCCCGCGCCGTGCCACGGCTGCCTGCCAGCCTTTCAAGGGCGATAAGGTGTTTGCCGATACCTTCGACATTGCTGATCAGCTTTTCAGTCTGCGGCGTGATTTCGTCAAGCGCATGCATGTAAGCAGCGTGGTCTTCGGCTTTGGCGAAAACGCGCACGGGAGCCGGGGTCAGCTTTTGCAGAATGAGCTTGGACAGCAAGGTGCCGCGGGTCATCGTGACGTGGAATCGCTGAAACTCCCATGACGCTTTGACATCGTTGGCGGGGGTGACATTGGTCAGTACTGCCTGTTCTTCGACATTGGCAAGAAACGTATCCCAGAACACCTCGATGTCGTCGAGCTTGTTGAGGGTGAGCCCGAGCACTTCAGGGTTGCTGGTCTCCTGGACCAGTAGGGTGAGGCGGAGCAGCGTCCGATTGTGACTCAAGATTTGCTGGCGACTTTCGATGATCTGCCGGCTCAGGGCCTCACGGCGTTCGGCATTTTGCGCCCTGAACGCTTGCCTGCGCTTGCCACCTGGCATACCGCCCCGCAAACGCAGGCGCAGGTCGGGCTGCCAGCGGCCGGAACTGCCCCGGCGAAGCCAAGGGCCAGGGACGGAAGGCTGGGTATCGCTGACGATCCGTGGTTGCTGCACCGCTTCGTCGAGCGTTACGCGGTAGACGCCGCCCCCCAGGATGGTCCAGTAGTGCTCGCCCTGAAGGTAGAGGCCACGCAGTTCGCCGGTAACGATGGGCATGCCCAGCTCTTCGCTGGTGCGGCTGCTGCGCAAGGCCTCCAGTGCGGTGCTCTGGGTGCTGTTCATTTGTGCTTCGGTGGTCGCCCACTGATGCTCCAGCCGCCCGGGAGTACCTGCTTCGAGGTATTGCAGGTGAGGGGGCTCGGCAAGGGAGGCGCCAGCCTCGTCCGCAAGGTGCGCAGGCCGCTGCAGTTGCAGGCGCGGTGCCGCATGGGCGAACAGGGCCAAGCCAACATTGACCAGTAGATTGACCAGGGCAATCCGGTGCTGGCTGCTGTCCGGGTGTTTGCCCGTTTGCAGAAACTGTTTCAGTGCCATGGCGATCTGGGTCAGCCAGACCAGCGTGCCGAGAGGCCCGTTCACCAAGGGCAGCGCGCAGTTCAGCAGCAGCCAGCCCAGCGCTGTCCAGCGTTCCCAACGGGCCTGCTCGGTAGTGGTCGAGTTGGCGCGGAAATCGGCGATGGTTTCCTCGACGCATCCCTGGTAAATGGCCTGGCCCCAGTGAGTGATCGCAGGCTCCGATGCCAGGGTTGCCGGGGCAGGCTTCTGATAGGGAATGCCAAGCAGGGTCATTTCCATCAGCCCGGGCAGATTGGGCTCCGCGAAACCGTCATTGTCATAGATCCTTCGCACGTCGTGGTCCAGGCGCCGGAGGATGTCATCCTGCAGTGCGCCGGTCTTGCCAAGTGCGCACAGAAGGCTGGTACGGTCGGTGAACTCGAGCAGTGATCGGGTGTGAAGCGGGCGGTAGAGTATGCAAGGGTCGCCCGGCAGTGCATGGACGGGCTCGATCAGCCAGGCGTTCAGCACCAGGTCCGCCGCAGCGCCAGTTTCACGGACCAGGCCAAACGGACGGATTAGCCACCGCCCGGTCGGCGCAGCGAACACCGCGCTCACCGCCCGCCGCGCGCGGGGGCTCAAGTGTTCGCTCAACTCCAGCGCCATCGCGCCAGCCGGTAGCTGCGTGCGTAACTGATCAGCCAGCAGGCGCTCACGCCTTTTGCGCTCGGGCAGGTCGTCAAGCAATCTGTCTTGCAGCATCTGCGGGTACACCTTGGCGATGTTCAGCTCGGTAATCATCGTCTGCAGATAGCTTTCCGTCAGCCAGTCGGGCAGTCTCTTACCCTTTTTGTGCCGCAGTTCTACCCGGCCTGGCCTGATCAGTCCCCAGTTGCCGATCACAAGGTGCGCAAGGGTGAAGTGTATCGGGGTGACCGTGCCATCCATTTGCCCGGTGGGCAGCGCACTGGCTATCGTCTGGTGGTTGATCACTTCCACATCCCAGGGCTCCAGGTCATGCTCCGGGTGTATCTTCCCAAAGTATTCGTTGATCCTGGTGTACGCGAAGGTCGCGGCGTCGTCGATGCCGTCCAACCAGGTGGCGCCCTTGGCATCGGCCCCTTTCTGAGCGATATCGATCAAGCTGTGGGCATAGGCGAAGAGGCTGTGTTCATTGGCATTGTGCAACCAGGTGGGCAGCAAACCGGCTGATTTGCGAAGGCTCTCACGTTGGGCCTTGGGGCAGAGGTCCAGCAGTAAGGTCAGGTGGCTCAGTTCCACGCAGAGATGCTGGGCATCCTCCCGTGCGCTGTGTCGCTCGGCGATTCTGTCGATGATGCTTAGCTGCTGCTCCAGCACTTGGCTGGCCAAGGCATCGAACGCATTTCCGGTGATGGGGCGTGACTGCAGTTCTGGCTGTTGCCCGACCAGCTCCGGCCAGAGCTGCCCGAATGCCTGCTGCAGTGCCGCGAAGGATGCGAAGACCTGCAAATCGCCGCTCAAGGTGTACAGCACAACGGGATTGTCGTCGTTGTCAGAATCCTCGGTAACCAGCAATGCACCGGTCAAATCGTGCAGGCGCAGGCCTTGGGCAAGATCAAGCGACAGCAGCGTGAGCTTGGGCTTTGCGGTGCCTGATGCCAGTTGGCGTGCCTCGTGCGAGGGATAAGTTGCGACCTTCGCTGCCAGTGCGAGCAGAGCAGGATCGATTGTGCCGGGCTGAGTGGCGCCGATGCTGTCCGACAGCTGCTGGCGCAGGTAGCTGGAATAGCGTTGCCAGGTGGATTGCCCGGTGCCGTCGACCTGATTCCAGTAATCCACCAGCGCCTGCCGGTAATCGTCGAGTAGCACCGGGCCGCAATCGTTGACCAGCCGCTGAACCTGATTCAGGTCTACATCAATCCCGGTAACGTCATTGGCCGATGCCAGCAGCGTGTCCGTGGAGGGTCGCAATAGCATGTCGCTTCGCTGGCAATAGCGCTCAATCAGGACTTGGGACAATGGACGTGTGTTGTCGTATTCGGCATTTGGGCTGATGCTCTGCAAGCAGATGCCGGCAGGTGGATGCGTGCTGATCGAGCGTGCCTCCCATTCATCGCTCACACGCTGGGCAGCCACCGAAGGCAGGGTTGGGCAGTCTTGAAACAGTCGGGTCAGCGTGCAGGAAAAATCGCTGTTATGCAGTAAACGCTCGGCTATGAGGCTCATTGAGGCAGGCTCCACTGGGCAAGGGCAGCCATTGGAGCGGCGTTAGTGCGGTGCAATGCGGTAGCCGGATAATGCTCCATACACTGCCGATGGGCGGAATCCGGGCTGTTTATGACAAATTCCCAAGTAATTGCTGTTGCTCATGGCCGCACGGCACCTTAGACTGCCGCCCCCTGTAAAAGAGTGCCGGTTGGCGCTTGAAGCATTCCGCTGCCGATGCCGAGGCGTCAGTGGCACCTGAATCGCCCAAATGCACATTTTTTCATAGAGAAATCGATGACCAAGGAACAGTTGCTGGCCATGTCGGCCGATGACTACATGAACGCTGACCAGCTGGCTTTCTTTGCTGGCCTGCTGCAGGCGATGAAAGTCGAAACCCATGAGCGCATCGAGCTGAGCCGTGCCACCATCGAAGGCCTGGATACCCCGTCGGATCCTGCCGACGTGGCGTCGGTCGAAGAAGAGCGTAGCTGGCTGGTCAATGCCATCGACCGCGACCAGCGCTTGTTGCCGCAATTGGAAATGGCCCTGGACCGCATCGGCGACGAGAGCTTCGGCTGGTGCGATGACAGCGGTGAGCCGATTGGCCTGAAGCGGCTGCTGATCAGCCCGACCACCAAGTACTGCATCGAAGCCCAGGAGCGCCACGAGCAGCTTGATCGCCACCAGCGCCAGGTCTGACCCGGCGTGGTGCGCAAGGCCCCATGGAGTGATCCCTGGGGCTTTTCGCATTTCTTGCGTGAAGGCGTCACGGTATTTGTTGCTCGCGATGTAATACTGCTGTAACCAGGATGTGCTTTTACACGGTTCACGCTGGGCGTATCATGACCTTATCGTTAGGGTGCTATCTAAGTGCCGGAGGGAATGATGAACAGCCGAGTCGATGTAGCGGTGATGATCGGTTCTGGTGTGCCTGCGAACTTGCAGGCACTGGGTAAACGGATATGTTGGGTGGTCCTGGTCAATGGCGAACGCCGTGGTACAGCGTTCGCCACCCGTGGCGAGGCCGTCGAGTGCAAGGCCGCCTGGTTGCAGCTGATGCACGAAGGTGACGCTGCCTGACCGGTTTCAGCTTTCCAGGCGACGGGCCAGCGCGCAGGCATCACAGTGCAGTCGGCGAAAGCCCTTCACCCTGCCAGTGGCGCTCTCGGTGATGTGGAAGAACTCTATACCGGCGGGTACGACGACGTAGCGTGGTTTGTTGCAGACCAATGTGAGGTAAGAAATGCTCTTTGCCTCTCGACGGATTTCAGTGTTTTCGTGCATATTCTTTCCCCGGTAATACGCTGATGGATACCTGAGCCCTTTCTGCCGAGGGGCCTGCAGTTATCTATCGCATCTTTTCTGGCGGATCTGTTGTCAGACTTGACGCTTCCCTGACAGGGAATATGCCTTAAGCCTCTTTTGAGGCCATATCTGGCAAGCCAGAGTAAATTTTCCTGCGTGCTGCATCGCCAGCAGGCACAGACGTTTCTTGCATCACTTTATTATTCTTTTCGCCTATCGAATTGAAATGGCCGTGCCTCACCGAATCCGAGTGAGGGCGGATATCACCGGTTTGAGGATTACTTCATTGGCAGTCAGTACACTGGATACCCACGCCTTGTTTGCCTTGGGCGATTTGCGCGGCAAGTTGGCCAAGCTGTTTCAGGGCCGTTTCATCTATGTCACCGAACAGAACCCGGAAGGCCTGTACATGGCCGAGATCGACACCGAGAGCGCGTTGGTGGTCGATGACAAGCAGCGCCTGGAGCTAAAGGTCGGCGATCACTTTCGCGCCGCCGTTTTGCCCAGCCGCGAAGGCGGCAAACTGGAAATGCGCTTTCGCGAAATCAAGCTGAACGTCTACGGAGTGGGCGACTACGCATTTGTTTCGGTGCCGGAGGGCGAGGGCATTGTGTTCCGCGAGGGCCAGGGCGTGATGCTGGTGTTCGCCGCGCAACAGCAGGTTCAGGAAGGCCTGGGCAAGTTGCTCAAGGCGGTGACTGGCAAGGTCGCCAAGTGGCGCAAGGGCGAGCTGACCACCTTCAAGGCCAGTGAATGAGCGAAGGTGACGAAGCGCCTGGTACCCGTGCCGGGTTTCATCGGCAGCACCAGGCGCAGGCCTCGACCGAGGCCCAGCGCCTGTTGGTGCAGCGTGAGCTGATGGGCGGGGCGTGGCTGAGCTGGGTGGCAACCCAGCTGTATCAGCTGAGCCCGCCACCTTATGCAGCCATGGTACGGCGCGAGTTGCAGCGTCTGAGCCAAGGCTGAGGGTAACGGTATCAGTGGCCGTGATCGCGACCGCTGCTCACTTCTTCAGGCACTGCCTCATTCGCCATGCGCTTGCGGAACAACGCCGCCCGGGCCAGCAGCAGTGTGGTGACTGGCACGGTGATGGACAGCAGGATCGGGATCAGCCAGGCGTGCATCACCGGGCTACCCTTGAGCCACGAGAAGTAGATGATCGACGCCAGTGCCACGCACCAGGCACCGATGGTCGACGCCAGTGCCGGTGGATGCATGCGCTGGAAATAGTCTTTCAGGCGCAGCAGGCCAATGGCGCCGATCAGCGCGAAGAGGCTGCCGATCAGCAACAGGGCGGCAGTGACCAGTTCCAGCCAGAATGGCAGTTCAAGCGTTTCGCTCATTCGATCACCTCACCACGCAACAGGAACTTTGCCAGGGCGAACGAGCCGACAAAGCCGAACAGGGCGATCAGCAATGCACCTTCGAAGTAGGTGTCACTGGCATAGCGGATCCCCAGTACCAGCATCGTCAGCATGCCCAGGATATACAGGTAGTCCAGCGCCAGCACCCGGTCCTGGGCCGAGGGGCCGCGAAACAGCCGGATCAACGCCAGGCCCATGGCCAGGGCGAAGATGAACAGGCTGGCGAGTACGGCATTGGCGAGCAGGCCTGTCATTCGAAGATCTCCATCAACGGGCTTTCGTAGGTGAGCTTGAAGTGCTCGATGAAGGCCGCCTCGTCTTCCAGGTCGAACACATGCAGCAGCAGTACGCTGCGGTCCAGGGCCAGCTCCGACCACACGGTGCCAGGCACCACGGTAGTGATCATCGACAGTGCCGCGAGGCCATGGGCGTCGCGCAGGTCCAGCGGGATGTGCACGAAGGCTGAGCGTGGCTCGCGTTGCCCGGCACGCAGCACGGCGGCGGCAACCAGCAGGTTGGAATGAATGACGTCAATGCCGACTCGGCCCATCAGTCTGGCCACCGCCCATGGTTTGCGCACATGCGCGTGTTGCGGGCGCAGGGGCGCCATCAGCAGCGGTGCCAGCACGGCAAGTGCTGCGGCCAGCAACAGGTTGCCGGGGCTGAGCGACAGGTTCAACAGCAACCACAGCACGAACAATGCAGCGGACAGCAGCGGAGCGGGGAACAAGCGGCTCATGGCTGCACCTGTACGTCGAGCGTGGTCGGGCCAGGGATGGGGCGGGCGGCCATCACGGCTTCGATGTAGGCGTCCGGTGCCTGCAGGCTGGCCGCAGTGTCCTGGGTGTAGCGCAGCAGCGGTTCCGCCCTGAAGCTGAGGATGATGCACAGGCCGAGCAGGATCACGATGGGCAGGCACTCGTAGCGGCGCAGCACCGGTGAGGGGCGTTCTTCGGGCTTCCAGAAGCGCTGGATGCCGACCCGGCCAAAGGCGATCAGCGAGGCCATGCCGGAGAGGATGAGCAAGGTCACCAGCACCCAGCCCGCTGCCGACAGCGATTGTTCGACGGGCATGCCCAGGCCCTGTGGGTTGAATAGCGCGCTGATCAGGTTGAGTTTGCTGACGAACCCGGACAGTGGCGGCATGCCGATGATCAGCAGGGCGCAGGCGATGAAACTCAGGCCGAGGAACGCCATGGTCCATGGAATGATCTGGCCGATCACTACCTTCTGCTCGTCGTCGAGGTTGATGCCCTTGGGTGGGTGCAGCGACTCCAGCGGCGGGGGTATGGCGTCTTCTTCGTCTTCCAGCGGCGCTTCGTTGGCCGAACGCGAGCGCTCGACCAGTTCGGCGAGCAGGAACAACGCACACAGCGCCAGGGTCGAGTTGACCAGGTAAAACAACGCTGCGCCTGTGAGCGCCGGCTGGGCGAAACCGACCGCGCCGAGCAGGGTGCCGGCGGAAACCAGAATGCTCAGGGCGGCCATGCGCTCCAGACGTTGTGCGGCGAGTATCGATACCGCCGCCACGGCCAAAGTGACCAAGCCACCGTACACCAGCCAGTGCCCGCCGAAATGCGCCGAAGCACCGGCTTGCCCGGAAAACAGCAGGGTCCAAAGGCGCAGTACGGCGTACAAGCCGACTTTGGTCATGATGGCGAAGAGCGCGGCGACTGGCGCGCTGGCCGAGGCGTAGGCAGGCACCAGCCAGAAATTCAGCGGCCAGATGCCGGCTTTGGCCAGGAAAGCCATGGCCAGGATTGCTGCGCCCGCATGCAGCAGGCCACGGTCGGCTTCCGGTACCAGCGGGATTTTCAGGGCCAGGTCAGCCATATTCAGGGTGCCGGTCACGCCGTACAGCATCGCGGCGCCAATCAGGAACAGCGATGAGGCGAACAGGTTGATGGCAATATAATGAAGCCCGGCACGCACCCGTGCGCGGCCCGAGCCATGCAGCAGCAGGCCATAGGAGGCGGCCAGCAACACTTCGAAGAATACGAACAGGTTGAACAGGTCCGCTGTGAGGAAGGCGCCATACAGGCCCATCAGCTGAATCTGGAACAATGCATGGAAGCTGGCGCCGGCACCATCCCAGCGGGCGCGGGCGAACAGCAGGGCGCTGATGCCGATGACGCCCGTCAGGGTCAACAGCAGGGCTGAAAGGTGATCCACCACCAGTACGATGCCAAAGGGTGCGGGCCAGTTACCGGGCAGGTAGACGCCGATCGATTCCGCCTGCCCTTGGGTACGCACCCATAACAGCAGGCAGACCGCAACGGCCAGCCCGGTGAAGGTGGACAGCAGGTTCAGGCGCGCCTTTATCCGGCGATGTTTCTCGCCCAGCAGCAGCATCAGCGCCGCAGTCAGTAGCGGCAGCAGGATGGGGGCGACGATCAGTTGACTCATGCCACTCATTCGTCACGCTCCCGGCCGTCCACATGGTCGGTGCCTGTCAGGCCGCGCGATGCCAGCAGGACCACCAGGAACAGTGCGGTCATGGCAAAGCTGATGACGATGGCGGTGAGCACCAGCGCCTGCGGCAGCGGGTCGGTGTAGTGCAGCAGGTCCTGGGTCACGCCGTCCTTGATGATCGGCTCCTTGCCAATGAACAGGCTGCCCATGCTGAAGATGAACAGGTTGACCCCGTATGACAGCAGGCACAGGCCCATGATCACCTGGTAGGTGCGCGGGCGCAGAATCAACCACACCCCCGAGGCGGCCAGTACACCGATGGCGACTGCAATGACTTCTTCCATCAGGCGGCTCCTGCTTGGCTGGACTTCGATGGGCTGCCCGGGCGATAGGCGCGCACCGACTGGTGCGCCAGAGCGGTGAGGATCAGCAGGGTCGAGCCGACCACCACGGTGTACACGCCGATATCGAAGAACAGCGCGCTGGCCACGTGCACATCGCCCAGCAGTGGCAGGTGCAGGTGGGCGGTATGGGTTGTCAGGAACGGGTAGCCGAACAGCATGGCGCCGCCCCCGGTCAGGGTCGCGCAGAACAGCCCGGTTCCCATCCAGCGCAGCGGCCGCAGGCTCATCTGCGCTTCGACCCACTGGGTGCCGGCCACCATGTACTGGAGGATGAACGCCACCGACATCACCAGGCCCGCCACGAAACCGCCGCCCGGCTGGTTATGGCCGCGCATGAACAGGTACATCGACACCAGCAGGGCGATCGGCAGCAGCAGGCGCACCAGCACGGCCGGTACCATCATGAAGCCCAGGGCGGTGTCGGTAGCATGACGCGGATTGATCAGGTCGGTGACCACGTCGGGGGCCAGCTGGCGCTGCTGGGCTGGCAGCTGCATGCTCTCCTTTGGCGGGCGGAAGCGCCGCAGCAGGGCGAACACGGTCAGCGCCACGGCCACCAGCACAGTGATTTCGCCGAGGGTATCGAAACCGCGGAAGTCCACCAGCATCACGTTGACCACGTTGGTGCCACCGCCTTGCGGCAGGGCCCGGCTGAGGTAGAACGACGAGATGTCGTTGGGCGTCGGCCGGGTCAGCATGGCGTATGAAAGCACCGCCATGCCGCCGCCGACCAGCACCGCCAGCAACAGGTCGCGCAGGCGCCGTGCCCGGGCGCGGTCGAGGCTGCCAGGCAGCGGCGAAACGCCTTCGATACGCCGTGGCAGCCAGCGCAGGCCGAGCAGGATCAACACCGTGGTGACCACCTCGACCGCCAGCTGGGTCAGGGCCAGGTCCGGGGCAGAGAACCAGACGAAGGTGATGCAGGTCATCAGGCCGCAGACCCCGACCATGATCAATGCCGCCAGGCGGTGGTATTTGGCCTGGTAGGCGGCACCGATGGCGCAGGCGATGGCGATCAGCCATAGCGCGACGAATACGCCGGAGCCAGGAATCTTCGGCCGGTCGCCCCAGCTCAGGCCGCTGTACAGCATCGGTGTGAGGCCGGCGAGGAAGGCCGCCAGCACCAGCATGAACAGTTGCGACTGCAGGCGGCGGCTGGTCAGCAACCGCTCGATGCGTCGCGCCAGCAGCATCAGCCGGACCTGGCCGTGCTCGAACAGGCGTTTGCCATTGAAGCGCTCGATCAGCGGCGGATACGGGAAGCGCCCGCGGCGCAGCTGTTTGCGCAGTAGCAGATAGAGAACGATGCCGCCGCTCATGGCTACCAGGCTCATGATCAGCGGGGCGTTCCAGCCGTGCCAGATGGCCAGGCTATATTCCGGTAGCGTGCCACCTACTACTGGCAGTGCAGCGGCAGCCAGCAGCGGGCCGACCGACTGTGCCGGGAAAATACCCACGACCAGGCAGGTGAGCACCAGCAGTTCGACCGGCGCGCGCATCCAGCGGGGTGGCTCGTGCGGCGTGTGCGGCAGGTCCTCGGCCTTGGGCCCGAAGAACACGTCGACGGTGAAGCGCAAGGCATAGGCAACGCTGAAGGTCCCGGCGAGGGTGGCGATGACCGGCAGTGTCGCTTCGACCCAGGCAGTGGAGGTGATGAACACGGTTTCGGCGAAGAACATTTCCTTGGACAGGAAGCCGTTCATCAAGGGTACGCCGGCCATCGAGGCGCTGGCCACCATGGCCAGGGTGGCGGTATAGGGCACCAGCCGTATCAGGCCGCTCAGACGGCGGATGTCGCGGGTGCCGCTTTCATGGTCGATGATGCCGGCGGCCATGAACAACGAGGCCTTGAAGGTGGCGTGATTGAGAATGTGGAACACGGCGGCGACCGCAGCGAGCGGGCTGTTGAGGCCCAGCAACAGGGTGATCAGGCCCAGGTGACTGATGGTCGAATAAGCCAGCAGGCCCTTGAGGTCGTTCTGGAACATCGCAGCAAAGGCGCCCAACAACAGGGTCACGGCACCTGCGCCACCAACGATCCAGAACCACTCTTCACTGCCCGACAGCACCGGCCACAGGCGCGCCAGCAGGAATACCCCGGCCTTGACCATGGTCGCCGAATGCAGGTAGGCGGAAACCGGAGTGGGTGCCGCCATCGCGTGGGGCAGCCAGAACTGGAAGGGGAATTGCGCACTCTTGCTCAATGCGCCGATCAGGATCAGTGGCAGCAGCACGGGGTACAGTGCGTGCTGGCGGATGGTTTCGCCGGCAGCCATAACCTTGTCCAGGTCGTAGCTGCCGACCACATGGCCGAGCAGCAGGGCGCCGACCAGCAGGCACAGGCCACCGGCACCGGTGACCATCAAGGCCATGTAGGCGCCGCGGCGGGCGTCGGCGCGGTGGTGCCAATAACCGATCAGCAGGAACGAGAACAGGCTGGTCAGCTCCCAGAAGAACACCAGCTGGATCAGGTTGCCGGAGATCACCAGGCCGAGCATGGCCCCCATGAACGCAAGAAAGAAGGCGAAGAAGCGTGGCACCGGGTCCTGCGGCGACATGTAATAGCGCGCGTACAGAGACACCAGGGTACCGATGCCCAGCACCAGCAATGAGAACAGCCAGGCGAAACCGTCCATGCGCAGGACCAGGTTCAGGCCCAGGCTGGGCAGCCAGAGGATTTCTTCGCGGATCACACCGCCATCGGCGATCTGAGGGTACAGCAGTGCTACCTGTATGGTGCCGACCAGGGCCACGAGCCCGGCAAGTATGGACTCGGCATTACGTGCGTTGTGCGGCAGCACAGCTGCCAGGCAACTGCCCACGAACGGCAGAAGCAGTAGCACTATCAATGACATAGCGTTCTATTCTGGATAGGTTTGCAAGGATCATACGTGCCGGGCCGTATATCACCAACACGCAAGCTGTCGCAGAATCCTACAAAAGCGCTGTGACAAGCCGTTTTTTTATAACAGTTTTTTACAGAGCATAGACGTTGACGGGCGCTTTACCTGCCGGCTTCATGTTCGTGTGAGGTTGGCGCTTCCAGGGCTTCGCGGGTTTCGCCGTTGCGACGCACCTTCAGCTCGCTGACCACCACGGCAATGACGATCAGCAGGCCGCCGATCAGCGCGATGCCGGGCAGGCGCTCGCCAGCGATACGCCCGACGATACCCGCCCATACCGGTTCACCTGCGTAGATCAGCGTGGCGCGGGTCGGCGAGACCGACTTCTGTGCCCAGTTCATCGCCACCTGGATCACCGCGCTCATGGCGCCCAGGCCCAGTGCACTGAGCAACAGCAACCAGGAAAAATCGGGAAGACGTTCCTGGGTCGGGACGATCATCAGGAAAGCCAGCAGCGAAGCGGTCGCCAGCTGCACCACAGTGACCCGGCGCACATCGACCTGACCGGCAAAGCGGCTGATCAGGATGATCTCGGCGGCGATGGCCACGGCGCTCACCAGGGTGACCACTTCACCTTCGCTGAAGTGCAATGCGCCACCTTCGGGCCCGGCCAGCAGCATCAGGCCGACGAACGCCAGGCAGATTCCGATGCTGGGCATCAGTCCGGGACGGCGCCCCAGCACCAGCCATTGCAGCAGCGGCACGAAGGGGACGTAGAGTGCGGTGATGAACGCCGACTGGCTGCTGCTGATGGTTTGCAGGCCCATGGTCTGCAGGCCATAGCCGAGCATGATGGACACCCCGATCAGCACGCCGGCCTTCAGCTCGGTGAAGGTCAGGCCGGACAATGCACGCGCCGAGGCCAGGCCGACGAATAACGCCGCAGCGGCGAAGCGCAGGCCGACGAAGAACATCGGGCCGCTCACAGTCATGACGTTGTGCACCAGCAAGAAGGTACCGCCCCACAGCATGGTGATGAACACCAGTACCATTTCCGCCTTGCTCAGGCGAAAAGAGACAGTGGTCGAAGTGTGGAGGGTCGGTTGGCTCATGGTCTTGCGCACTCGGAAGGGGCGGCGCACAATCGCCGCAAAGTGGGCAGTATACTGCGCAATTCCTACAGGTGAGCAATATAGTGCACAAAGAATCAGCGCACCGTGCATCGGTGCTGCAGCATGTCAGCCTCAATGTCCGCGGCCTGCGCAACGCGGCCGGGATGAGCCAGAGCGCCCTGGCCGAGCGCTCGGGCGTCAGCAGGCGGATGCTGGTGGCGATCGAGGCGGGCGAGAAGAATGTCAGCCTGACCACCCTCGACCTGATTGCCGAAGCCCTCGAGGTTGCGTTCAGCACCCTTATCCAGGCACCGGATCAGCGCGACCCCAGCCGCATCGACGAGCTTGCCTGGACCGGCGAGCACCCGCAGAGCAAGGCCGTACTGCTGGCCAGCAGTAGCGCCCGGCGCGAAGTGGAAATCTGGGAGTGGACCCTCGCGCCTGGCGAGTGTTACATCAGCGAAGCCGATGCCGAGGGCTGGAGTGAGCAGATCTACGTGGCCGAAGGCCAGTTGACGCTGATAATCGAAGGCGCCGGGCACTGCCTGCAAGTCGGCCAGTTCCATGTATTCCCCAGCAACTGCCGCTATGCCTACCGCAATGATGGGGCGGTGCCCGTGCGCTTCGTGCGTAATGTGGTGATTTGAACGGCCCCAGGGTCAGCCCTTGAGCAATTCGTCAGTCTTCACCACTTTGGCGTAGGCAAACGCCAGGGCGGCCATGGCCGAATCATGCACATGGGCCGCCGGTACCCGCTGGCCATCGAACTCCAGCGGCAAGGTGGCGCAGGCATCGTGCGCCACGGTGACGTCATAGCCAAAGTCGGCGGCCGCTCGCGAGGCGGCGTCGATGCACATGTGGCTCATGCTGCCAACGATGGTCACGGCCTTGACCTGATGCTGGTCCAGCGTCTGCTTGAGGTCGGTGCCGAGAAACGCGTTGACCTTGTGCTTGAGTACCACGGGTTCGCCTGGCGTTGGCGCTACCTTCGGATGAATGGCCGAACCCTGGGTCCCCGGCGCGAAGAATGGCGCATCGGCGCTTTCGAACTCATGCCGCACGTGAACCACCAGGTCACCTTTCTGGCGTGCCGCGGCCAGCAGGCGCGCGGCGTTGTCGGCCGCCTTGTGGGCGCCGTCGAGTGTCCATTTGCCGCCAGGGAAGTAGTCGTTCTGGATGTCGATGATGATCAGGGCCTGCTTGCTCATGCTGCCTCCTGTGGCAGTGGTCGTTGGATAGCGTCGGTTACAGGGGTACCTTTCGCTTTGTCTTGTTCAGGGTAGATGTGGTCCAGGTCCTGCGTCAGCCAGATGGTCCTGGCGGTTGCGCAGCGGGCATTCCTTGAGCGACATGCAACCACAGCCGATGCAGCCGTCGAGCTGGTCGCGCAGCCTGATCATTTCGTCGATCCTGCGGCTCAGATCCTCACGCCAGCGCGCCGAAAGCTGTTGCCAGTCCTCGGCGGTCGGGGTGTGGTCGTTGGGCAGCGTGGCCAGGGCAGACACGATCTCGGCCAGTGGTATGCCCAGGCGCTGGGCCATCTTGATGACAGCTACGCGGCGCAACATTGCCCGGGGATAGCGTCGCTGGTTGCCAGCGTTGCGGGAGCTCTGGATCAGCCCCTTGGTTTCATAGAAATGCAGCGCGGTCACCGCCACGCCGCTGCGCGCTGCCAGTTGGCCGACGCTGAGCAGTTTTTCCGGGGTGGCAGGGGTTTTGCTCGCCATGCGAAATAGCTCTTGACCTTGAGTTAACTAGAGGTTTTACCCTGCTGACCATTCCGTAGCAAGCGCCCGCAGCAAGGAGACTCGCCATGACGGCCACGCCACATTCCCTGTGGTTCACTCAGATGATCGAATACGAAGTGCCTGCCTCGCGTCAGGCGGCGCTGGCCGAGGCGTTGGTCGCCCGCAGCGAGGAGCTCGCATCGCGTTGCCAAGGCCTGCAAGGGGTGAGCATCCAGGCCAGCGACGATGGCAGCCGGGTGCTGCAGTACCTGCAATGGCAGTCGCGCCAGGCCTGGGCGGCGGCCGCCGATTGCTTTGCCGAGGAGCCGTTCTTCGAGTTGCTCAGCCAGTACCAGGCGCGTGGCGTCAACTTTACCGCTTACCAGGCGCTGCGCAATCTGGTACGCGGTGCCGATGGTGGCCTGCATTGCCAGGTGGGTGACGTTCAGGCATACCAAGGGGCGTAGTGTGGGTAACGGTCCAGGCGCGCGCCCACCACCATCTCACTGATCCACGCAGCGAGGATCGAACTGTAGGCTTTCTGGCTCGCTTCGCTGGATAAGGCATGGTCAGCGCCGTCGACGATACGATGGGTCAGCGAGTGTGCACTGACGAATGCCGAGCGATAGCTCATCAGTGTGGAGTGCGGCACATAGTCGTCCTGTTCGGATTCGACCAGCAGCACGTCGCCGGCGAATTCGGCGCAGGCGGCCAGGGCGCGGTTGTCTGCCGGGCCGAGGGCGCGCTGGCGGTAGGCATTGAGGCGCTGGCGGTCGAGGGCCTGCTTGGGCATGTTCCATTCGTCGTCCCAATACATTGCCGGCACCCGCAATGCCAGCCACTTCACCGGGCGCTGCAAGGTCAGCAGGGTAGCCAGGTAGCCACCATAGCTGCTGCCGATGATGGCGATGGCACTGCTGTCGACCGCCGGGTGGCTGACCAGCCGGTCGTAAGCGGCCAGCAGGTCATTGAGGTTCTGTTCGCGAGTGACGGTCAGGCGCTGGCTTTCGGTCTTCTCGTGGCCGCGCAGGTCGAAGGTCATGCATACGCAGCCCAGCCCGGTGATATGCCGGGCGCGCGCCAGGTCGCGCTGCTGGCTGCCGCCCCAGCCGTGGACGAAGAGAATGCCGGGCATCTTGCTGCCAGGGCTGACCAAGGTTCCGACGATGCTGTCATTTTCGACCTGCAGTTCCACGGTTTCACTCTGAATGCTCATGCTGGCGAATCCGCGCGTATTTGCTGAGTTGTCCGAGTTCACTGTCATTTCCTTGATAGAAGAGGGTGGCGTCAGAGGGCAGGTCAGGGTTGCCGAACACTTCATGGGTTGAGGCGCATACCCGCTGCAGTGCCGGGTCGTCGGCAAACGCCTGCAAGGCCAGAAGCTCTGCGCTGCTGGCGCCGCCCAGACGCCAGGATTGTTCGAGCACGCCACTGCGCAGGTGGCCTTGGGCGGTGGTGCCGCGGGCAATGTCGTAGTTGCGTCGCGATGCAATGAACCCCGGGAAGTGCTGTTCGGCGGCTTGCTCATAGGCCATCGCCTGATTGATTGCCAGGCGCAGGTGATCTTCCATGGGCAGTTGCAGCAGGGCAGGGTAGTCCCCCCGTACCACGACCAGGTCGGAGCCACCGTAGACCTCGGTGCCTTGGTGGTCATGGGTTAGCTGCTGGGTGCCGTGATAGCTGCAGGTCAGGCCGGCGACGCGGACCTGGCCGACGCTGAAGGTCTCGACATTGCCCAGGTCTTCCTCGAGCACCAGGCCCCACAAGGCCAGGTCCCGTTCATCCATGTTGGCCAGCAGTGGCTCCAGTTCATCCGTCTGGGTGATGACTTGCTGGCCACGGCCGGCACAAGCCAGCACCGGCTTGACGCGCAGCGGGCCATCACGCAGTAGCAAGTGGGCGGCGCGCCGGGCATCGTCCTTGCTGAATACGGTGTAACCACACAGCAGGGCGTCACTGGCCTGGCGAGCGAAGGCATCGGTCCAGCCCGGTGGGAATTCGGCATCGGCCGGTAACGGGTGGGAAATGGCCTTGGTGGCCATGTAAGGGTGGCTGACCAGGCCGCCGAACAGATCCTGCTCGTTGCGAATGCCCATGGCGGCATAACGCTCCGGGCCAACGAGGGTTGCGGTAGGCAGGTAATAGTAGTTGCTGTCTTCCCTGGCCGGCACATCGCTGAGCACGGTATTGCAACCCAGCAGTCGGGCGAGGCGCTCAGCCAGTTTCAGGTGCACGGCATGTTCATGCTCCGGGGTGTGCTCGCGGGTGTCGAGCAGTACCACGGCAGTCTTCGGGTCGCAGGCACTGGGCATGGGCTTGTGCCTCTGTGCAATGAATGTACAGGTTGTGAAGCCCGTACCAGCGGTAAGTTCAGCTGGAAGTGACTGATGGTCCCGGCCCAGTTGTAGGAAATGTCTTTTTTGCAGATGACGTCATGGGCATAGCGTGCCGTGAGTCGGTCGCCACGATTGCGGCGCCGTGGTAGCTGTTCCATTATTCTCATCTTGGAATAACCACGAAGTTTCCGCAGGAGTGCGCATGAACGTTCAGACCACCATCGAGCAAAGTGTGCCGGAGCGCCTGGCGCGCGTGCGCGACGTTATGGCCCGCGAAGGGCTCGATGCCCTGCTGGTACCGTCGGCCGACCCGCATCTTTCCGAGTATCTGCCGGGCTATTGGCAGGGGCGTCGGTGGCTGTCAGGGTTCGACGGTTCGGTGGGCACGCTGGTGGTGACGGCAGACTTTGCCGGGGTGTGGGTCGACAGCCGCTACTGGGAACAGGCCGAGAAGGAACTGGCCGATAGCGGCATCGCGTTGATGAAGCTGCTACCTGGCAAGCCGGGCGCCCTGGAGTGGCTGGGGGACAATATTCGAGTGAACGGCGCCGTGGCTGTGGATGGCGCGGTCATGGCGTTGGCGCCGGCGCGTCAGCTCGAAGAACGGCTCAAGGCCCGTCAGGCGCGGCTGGTGACCGACCGTGACATGCTCGCCGAAGTCTGGGAAGGCCGCCCGGCGCTGCCGGGCAACCCGGTCTATCAACACCTGCCGCCTCACGCCACGGTCAGCCGGGCCGCGAAGCTCGACCAGTTGCGGGCCACGCTGCAGGAGAAGGGCGCCGATTGGCATTTTATCGCGACCCTGGACGACATCGCGTGGTTGTTCAACTTGCGCGGCAGCGATGTGTCCTACAACCCGGTGTTCGTTTCTTTTGCCTTGATCGGCAAGGACCAGGCGATCCTGTTTGTCGGAGCAGGAAAGCTCGATGAGCATTTGCGCCAGGTGCTCAAGGCCGACGGCATCGAAGTGCGCGATTACACTGCAGTGAACCAGGCACTGGCGCAGCTGGCGGCAGGTAGCCGGTTGCTGGTCGACCCCGCTCGCGTTACCTGCGGCTTGTTGAAGAACCTCGATGCCCAGGTGCAGTTGATTGAGGGCCTGAACCCGACCACGCTGAGCAAGTCACGCAAAGGCGAAGAGGAGCTGGTGCATGTGCGCCAGGTAATGGAGCAGGATGGCGCGGCCCTGTGCGAATTCTTCGCCTGGTTCGAGGCGCATCAGGGCCACCAGGTCATCACCGAGCTGACGGTCGACGAGCAGTTGAGTGCTGCGCGTGCCCGCCGGCCCGGCTTCGTCTCGCTGAGCTTCTCGACCATTGCCGCGTTCAACGGCAATGGTGCAATGCCGCATTACCGCGCCACCGAAGACTCCCATGCGGTCATCGAAGGTGATGGCCTGCTGTTGATCGACTCTGGAGGGCAGTATCTGGGGGGCACCACCGACATTACGCGGATGGTCCCGGTGGGTACGCCGACCCTGGAGCAGAAGCAGGACTGCACGCGCGTACTCAAGGGCATGATTGCCTTGTCGCGTGCCAGTTTCCCGCGCGGCATCCTGTCGCCGCTGCTCGATGCCATCGCGCGGGCGCCGATCTGGGCAGACCAGGTCGACTACGGCCATGGTACCGGGCATGGCGTCGGCTACTTCATGAACGTACACGAAGGCCCTCAGGTGATTGCCTACCAGGCGGCAACCATGCCGCAGACGGCCATGCAGGAAGGTATGATCAGTTCGATCGAGCCGGGTACCTATCGGCCTGGAGCCTGGGGTGTGCGTATCGAAAATCTGGTTGCCAACCGCGAGTCGGGCAAAAGTGCGTTCGGTGACTTCCTGCGTTTCGAGACCCTGACACTGTGCCCTATCGATACGCGTTGCCTGCTGCCCGAAATGCTGGCCAAGGAAGAGCGGGAGTGGCTGAACCATTACCACGCAACGGTGCGTGAGCGTCTGGCCCCGTTGCTGCAAGGGGCTTCGCTGGATTGGTTGAAGGCGCGTACAGAACCGCTTTGACCGGGCTTCCGGCAAGTCGGTAGATGAAAGAAGGGCAGCTCGCGGGCTGCCCTTTCTTATTTACAGATGACGATCATGCTCCGGCTGGTGTAGCCGGCGGGGTTGATGCCGAACAGGTAGTCCCCCGGTTCCTCGTCAGTGTCCCCTGAGCGCGCGATCACCTTGTAACCGCGGGCGCTGCAGGAAGTGGCCGCCTTGCTGTAGCACTTGTCCCACGACGAAGACAGGCCGGAGCAATTGATATGCAGACCCTTTTTCCCCTTTTTGACCTCAGTCTTGGCTGTTGCGGCGCATCCGGCAATGGCCAAGACGGCCAGGATGAGCAAAATACGTTTCATTCCTGTCCTTAAATGCAGGGCTGATCGGCTGTCTGGCCCTGTCGTTATCGCTGCGGTTCTTCCTGAATCTTCCTCGGCTTCCGTGTTTGCACAAGTAGATAGCGTAAAGATTATGATTTTGTGACAGCTTAATCAGCGAGGCGTATGGGGACAATGATTAATCTCGTCGCAAATGAAAATATTTCTCAAATCAGTCTGCTGCGACTGCCGGGGTTGCCTCGCGGCGCATGGACAGTGTCGCGCCAGCCGAGGCTGCAATGATGGCAAGGATAGCCAGCCATTGGGTGGTGCTCAGCACCTCACCCAGGAAGAGCAGGCCTGACAGTGCGCCAATTGCGGGTTCGATACTCATCAGGGTGCCGAACGTGCGCGCAGGCATGCGCGTCAGGGCGACCATTTCCAGGCTGTAGGGCAGGGCGGTGGAGAGCACGGCGACACCCAGTGCCAATGGGATGACGGCAGGGTTGAGCAATGCACTGCCGGCATGAACGATGCCGATGGGGGCGACGAACAAGGCCGCGACCACCACACCGAGGGCGGCGCTCTGGATACCATGCTCGGCGCCGGCGCGCTGGCCGAACAGAATGTACAGGGCCCAGCACACGCCTGCGCCAAGTGCGTAGGCTGCACCCAGCAGGTCGAGCGGCTGGCCGCCGTGGCCGACCGGCAGCAGTAGCAGCAGGCCGGCGACTGCGAGGGCAATCCACAAGAAGTCCAGTGGACGGCGGGAAGCGAACAGCGCCACGGCCAGCGGGCCGGTGAACTCCAGGGCAACGGCGATGCCCAGCGGTGTGGTTTGCAGTGACATATAGAAGAGGAAGTTCATGCCGCCCAGGGACATGCCGTAGATGACCACGTTACGTAGGGTGTTGGCCGTCATCCGCACGCGCCAGGGGCGCAGGACCAGCAACATGATGATACTGGCGAAGATCAGGCGCAGGGTGGTGGTGCCTTGAGCTCCGATGATCGGGAACATGCTCTTGGCCAATGAGGCGCCGGACTGGATCGAGGCCATGGCGATGAGCAGCAGGCCGATCGGGAAGAGCGTCGCGGCCAGGCTGCGGGGCTGGGTGTTCATTTGTCTGCGGCTATCCTTGGGAGGTGTGCGGGGTGTGCAATATAGTGCGCAATTGCTTGGGCGGGGTGCAAGGGGGCTGGCTGGAGATTGAGTTGGTTTTGAGAGGCGCCTGCCACAACACCTGGTGGCCTTGATATGGTCTTTTTCTGGAATATTTCAAATATGTGAAATTATCGGTTGACGCCCTCTCGAATCCCCTTATAATGCGCCCCACTTCCAGCGACATCGGAACGACAAACTCCTTGAAATTCAATGAGTTAGATTGTTACGAGGTCACTGAAAGGGCTTCGATCGAATGATCGATAGCGGTCGAGATGAAGGTTGACAGCGGTTTTAAACGCTGTATTATTCGCCTCCCGTTACGAGAGATCGCAGCGAGTCAAGTGTTTGAAGCTAAACGAGTTTCTCGCAAAAAACTTCAAAATAAACGCTTGACACACTCTGAGGAAAGCGTAGAATGCGCGCCTCG
>NZ_JBIVGA010000026.1:0-44086 GCF_044748405.1 Pseudomonas sp. NPDC089996
TCGCCTTCCTTCGCTGGCTCGGCAGAAACAGCCACGGTGGTGGTGTCGACGGTGTCTTCGACAGTGGCGGTAGTGGTCGCGCCAGTCAGGTCGACAGCTTCGAAGTTGCCGCCATTCACTTCCGTTACGGTCGCAGTCAGCTTCGACGGATCGGTGTAGACGTCGTCACCGTTGGCATTCGGAACCTGGAGGGTGCCTTTACCAGTGGAGTCCACATTCACGGTGTAGTTGGTGCCACCCACGTTGACCGTCAGGGTCACGGTGGTACCGGTCTGCGGCGGGTTGCTCAGCTGGAAGTTGAAGGTGACGTTTGTGTCGCCCTCCTTCGCTGGCTCGGCAGAAACAGCCACGGTGGTGGTGTCGACGGTATCTTCGACAGTGGCGGTAGTGGTCGCGCCAGTCAGGTCGACCGCTTCGAAGTTGCCGCCATTCACTTCCGTCACGGTCGCAGTCAGCTTCGACGGATCGGTATAGACGTCGTCACCGTTGGGATTCGGGACCTGGAGGGTGCCTTTACCAGTGGAGTCCACATTCACGGTGTAGTTGGTGCCACCCACGTTGACCGTCAGGGTCACGGTGGTACCGGCCTGCGGCGGATTGCTCAGCTGGAAGTTGAAGGTGACGTTGGTGTCTCCCTCCTTCGCTGGCTCGGCAGAAACAGCCACGGTTGTTGTGTCGACGGTGTCGACGATCTGGGTCACTGCCGGGGTCGGATCCGGGTTCACGGTGATGCCACCGCCAGTGGTACCCGTGATGGTGGTGGAGATCTCGCTGCCATCGATGTACGGCGTATCGTTCGGCGGGATGGTAACGCTCACGGTCCCCGTGGTCTGGCCAGCGCTGATGACGATCACCTGGCCATTGGACAAGGTGATGGTCAGATCAGTCAGCGGTGCCTGGCCCACAGTTGCGGTGTAGACGATCACGCCACCGGCTTCGGTAATGCTCGGCGTGGCGCTAAGCGCAAGGCCAGTGGTGATCGGCGTGGTTACGATGTTGTCGTCATTGATGCTGGTGTCGAGCGCACCGACTTCCTGCTCGGCGAGCTGGGTCTCGAAACCGATCGGGCCGGTCGGGAAGCCGATGGTCGGGTCAACCACACCTGCCGTTTCTTCAAGCAACACGAACGAGTGGCCACCACCGACCGAGCCACCACCTGCAGCAGCCGGGCCCGCCGCGGTCGCTTCCAGCTCGGTGGTCGGGTCAGCGCCCGCAGCGATGGCCTGTTGCAGCTCTTCAACCGAAGGCGCGGCCTGGGCAGCGGCCTGGCTCAGGTCGGTAATGCTGTCCGGTGCGTCCGCGCTCCATTGGGTATCACGCCCCAGGTCCAGGGTACGCCCATCGGAGAGTTCCAGTGTTACCGCCCCGCCAACCCCGGTGAGCACCTGCTCGCCGGCCATGAGCCGATCACCCTCGATCAGAACGCGACGAATGCCTTCTGGGGATACTGCGATGACTTGGCCAACAATGCTTTTGACGATGGCAACAACACTGCTCATGGGGAGACTCTCCGGGATAGCCGCTCAAGTGGGCTTCTTGCCTAGCCGGCCATCAAACGCCGCTATGCGCTGTGAAAATTGGGGTGCTTGCATGTTTTATTGACGCCAAAATAACGTCAATATTCTGTCTATAACGGAAAGGAATTAACTTTATGCCAAAGTATTGACCTTCATCCCGCCATCCTAAACAATTGGCCGGGTAATGTCACATTGATATGTTTCACCTTTGTAACCCTTCCTCGTACTTTTCGCGGTACCTCTTCGGAACGGTCCACTTACGGTCATTCAAGGTTGCCATTTAGCAGGCGGGATCGGCTTCGGCCGTGATTTGCGACAAGCATTCCTCGGGAACAACATAAAACATGCGTGCATCTGTATTCGCTGCTCTTCCGTTCGCCCTTTCCATCGGCTTCGTCCAGGCCCAGACCCTGCCTGAGGCCATGCAGAAGGCGCTCGAGGTCCATCCCGAGATCCAGGCTGGCGTGAACGCCCGGACGGCCGCGGATTATCAACTGCGCGCAGCCAAAGGTGGATACCTGCCCAAAGTCGACCTGACCGCCGGTTATGGCCGTGAAGGTACCGACAGCCCGAGCACCGGCAACCGCTGGGAGACGCTGAATCGCGGTGAGTCCGCCATCAACCTGCGGCAGATGGTCTTTGATGGCTTTGCCACCTCCAACGAAGTCGGCCGTCAGCAGGCCACTGTCAATTCCCGTGCCTATTCGCTGCTCGGCACCTCCGAGCGCACTGGGCTGGAAGTCGCACAGGTTTACCTGGATGTGCTGACTCGCCGCGAGATGGTGCGCCTGGCCCAGGACAACCTGAGCAACCACGAACGCGTTCTCGACCAGATCAAGCTGCGCACCAGCCGCGGCGTTGGCCGCTACGCCGACCTCGATCAGGCCGAAGCGCGCCTGGCTCAGGCCCGTAACAACCTGATCACCGAGCAGACCAACCTGGCCGACGCCAACACCAACTACCTGAGCGTGGTGGGCCAGATGCCGGACGAGTTGAGCGCTCCGGCGCCGTTCATGGACCTGCTGCCCGCCAACCTCGACGAGGCGCGCCACCAGCTGGTTGAAAACAGCCCGATCCTGCGTTCGGCCGAAGCCGACATTGCCGCAGCGGAAAAGCAGTACGAAACCGCCAAGTCGACTTTCTACCCACGTTTCGATGCAGAACTGGGCCGCACCGCCGATAACAACATCGATGGTGTGCAAGGTCATAACAACGAGTGGCAGGCGATGCTGCGGATGAACTTCAACCTGTACAATGGCGGCAGCAACAAGGCCGACCTCGAGTCGAAGTCGTACCTGGCCAACCAAGCCCTGGATATCCGCAACAACGCCCTGCGCCAGCTCAATGAAGAACTGGGCCTGGCCTGGAACGCCCTGGAAAACGCCAATGCCCAGGTGCCGATCGCCCAGCAGTACGTCGATCACAGCATCCGTGTGCGCAGCGCCTACCAGCAACAGTTCACGCTCGGTGAGCGGACACTGCTCGACTTGCTCGACAGTGAGAACGAGACCTTCACCGCCCAGCGCCGTCTGGTGGAAGTGAAGAACATTCAGGTGTATACGCAGTACCGCATCAAGGCGACCATGGGCCAGCTGCTGAAGAGCCAAGGCGTGGTCGCCCCGATGGCAACCGTCGTGCAGAATGACATGAAACCCAATGTGAGCCTCCCAGGCATGAACTGAGGCGCTCGCCCCCTGATCACCCGCCTGGTTTGAAGAGAGCACCGCGTGGAATCCGAAGTCAGCCGAATCCAGCTCAACAACGATCCACGCAGTCAGCATGACGATCCGCTACTGGATAGCCTGCTGACCCTGTGTGTCCTGCATCAGAAACCCGCCAGCCGGGCCATGCTCACCACCGGGCTGCCGCTGGAAGCCCAGCGCCTGACCATGGAGCTGCTACCACGCGCCGCTGCCCGGGCCGGCCTGCAGGGCCGCTTGCTGCAGCGCAAGCTGGAGCAGATCCCGGGTATCGCCATGCCGGCCATGCTGCTGCTCAAGGAGGGCCGCGCCGCCGTTCTGCTGGGCTGGGACACCGACGGTAGCGCCCGCCTGCTGCTCAGCGAGAGTGATGGTGGCGAGGTGCTGGTCAGCCGGGAGGCACTGGAGGGCGACTACAGCGGCAAGGTGTTCTTCGCCCAGCCGCAGCACAAGTACGACGTCAACCACGGCAACCTCATTCCGCGCACCCGCTCGTGGTTCCGCGATACCTTGCTGCGCAGCAAATGGCTGTATGTCGACGCCATCGCCGCCAGCCTGGTGATCAACCTGATCGCCCTGGCCGCGCCGCTGTTCGTGATGAACGTGTATGACCGCGTGGTACCCAACCAGGCCACCTCGACCCTGTGGGTGCTCGCGCTGGGCATCACCGGCGCGTATGTGTTCGACCTGATTCTCAAAGGTTTGCGCAGCCTGTGCCTGGACCTGGCGGGCAAGAAGACCGACCTGATCGTGTCGGCGACGCTGTTCGAACGCATCGTCGGCATGTCGATGAAGTATCGCCCGGCGAGGGTCGGCAGCTACGCGCAGAACATCCATGAATTCCAGGGCCTGCGCGACTTCCTCGCCTCGCTGACCCTGACCAGCCTGATTGACTTGCCCTTTACCTTGCTGGTTCTGCTGGTGATCGCCATCATCGGCGGGCACCTGGTGTGGATCCCGGTGCTGGCCTTCCCGTTGGCGCTGACCATCGGCTATGCCCTGCAGAAACCGCTGATGGCGACCATGGAACGCACCATGGCACTGGCCTCGGAGCGCCAGTCGAGCCTGATCGAGACTCTGGCTGGCCTGGACGCGGTAAAGGTCAACAACGCCGAGAGCGAACGCCAGTACATGTGGGAGCAGACCCTCGGCACCCTCAGCCGCCTGGAGCTGCGGGTCAAGATGCTGTCGAGCCTGGCCATGAACATCACGATGCTGATCCAGCAACTGGCCGGTGTGGCGATGATCTGTGTGGGGGTATACCTCATCATTGATGGCAGCCTGACCATGGGCGGCCTGGTCGCCTGCTACATGCTCAGCGGCCGTGCCCTCGGCCCGCTGGGTCAGCTCAACGGCCTGCTTGCGCGCTACCAGCACGCCAAGGTGACCATGGTCTCCACCGACCAGATGATGGAACTGCCGCAGGAACGCAACTTCGAAGAGCGCCCGCTGAGCCGCCAGGTGCTGCAAGGTGCCATCGAATTCCGCGGCGTCGAGTTCACCTACCCCAATCAGCAGAACCAGGCCCTCAAAGGCATCAACCTGGTGGTCAAGCCGGGCGAGAAGATCGGCATCATCGGCCGCAGCGGCTCGGGCAAAAGCTCGCTGGCCAAACTGATCGTGGGGCTCTACGAGGCAGATAAAGGCTCGCTGCTGGTGGACGGCGTGGACATTCGCCAGATCGACGTCAGCGAACTGCGCCACAACATCGGCTACGTACCGCAGGACATCCAGCTGCTGGCCGGCACCCTGCGTGACAACCTGGTCAGCGGCGCGCGTTACATCGAAGACGAGCTGATCCTCCAGGCCGCCGAGCTGTCCGGCGTGCACGAATTTGCCCGGTTGCACCCGGATGGCTATGAGCTGCAGGTTGGCGAGCGTGGGCAGAACCTGTCCGGTGGCCAGCGGCAGAACGTGGCCCTGGGGCGAGCGCTGCTGCTCAACCCACAGATCCTGCTGCTGGACGAACCGACCAGCGCCATGGACAACACCGGTGAAGAACGCCTCAAGCAGCGCCTGCAGCCGATCATCGAGGGCAAGACCGTGTTGCTGGTCACCCACCGTGCCTCGCTGCTGTCGCTGGTAGACCGCCTGATCGTCATCGATCGCGGGCAGATCGTCGCAGATGGCCCGAAAGCCGCTGTCATGGATGCGCTGAAGAAGGGGCAGATCAGTGTCGCATAAGCTGGATTTCGCGCAGGTCAAAGACAACCTGCGCCGTTATTTCAAAGGCTCCGAGTCGTTCGCCGGCCAGCCCCTGCCCGAAGTCGGCAAGTCGCTGATCGAGGATGCGCCGCGCGTGGTGCGGCTGACCATCTGGGGCGTGATCGCGTTTTTCATGTTCCTGATCCTCTGGGCCAGCTTCGCCAAGGTCGATGAAGTCACCCGGGGCGAGGGCAAGGCCATTCCGTCGTCCAAACTGCAGAAGATCCAGAACCTGGAAGGTGGGATCGTTGCCGAGATCTATGCCAAGGAAGGGCAGATCGTCGAAATCGGCCAGCCGTTGCTGCGCCTGGATGAAACGCGCTTCGCCTCCAACGTTGGCGAGACCGAGGCCGATCGACAGGCCATGGCGCTGCGGGTCGAGCGCCTGAGCGCCGAGGTGGAAGACCGCGCACTGAACATCGACCCTGAATTGCGCAAGGCTGCGCCGAACCAGACAGCCAGTGAAGAGTCGCTCTACCAGAGCCGCAAACAGCAGTTGCATGACGAAATCGCCGGCCTCGAACAGCAGTTGGTGCAGCGCCAGCAGGAGCTGCGCGAGTTCAACTCCAAGCGCGCCCAGTACGCCAATAGCCTGCAGCTGCTACGCCAGGAAATCGCCATGTCCGAGCCGCTGGTGGCGCAAGGTGCGGTCTCCCAGGTAGAGATCCTGCGCCTGCGCCGTTCCGAAGTGGAAAACCGAGGCCAGATGGACGCCACGGCACTGGCGATACCCCGTGCCGAGGCCGCGATCCGCGAGGTGCAAAGCAAGATCGAGGAAACCCGAGGCAAGTTCCGCAGTGACGCCCTGACCCAGCTCAACGAGGCGCGCACCGAACTGAACAAGGCCACCGCCACCGGCAAGGCGCTGGATGACCGGGTCAGCCGTACCCTGGTGACATCGCCGGTACGCGGCATCATCAAGCAACTGCTGGTCAACACCATTGGCGGCGTGATCCAGCCCGGTAGCGACATCGTCGAAATCGTACCGCTGGACGATACGCTGGTGATCGAGGCGAAGATCCTGCCCAAGGACATCGCCTTCCTGCACCCGGGCCAGGAAGCCACGGTCAAGTTCAGTGCCTACGACTACACCATTTATGGCGGGCTGAAGGCCAAGCTGGAACAGATCGGCGCCGACACCATCACCGATGAGGACAAGAAAACCACCTACTACCTCATCCGCCTGCGCACCGACCGCAGCCACCTCGGCAGCGATGAAAAGCCCTTGCTGATCATCCCTGGGATGGTGGCCACGGTGGACATCATGACCGGCGAGAAAACCATCATGAGCTACCTGCTCAAGCCGATCATGAAAGCCCGCAGTGAGGCGTTGCGCGAGCGGTAGCTTTTAAAGGCCTACGTGATCCCTGTGGGAGCGGCTTTAGCCGCGAAGCAGGCGATGCAGTGGATGGCACCGGCTTTGCCGGTGTTCGCGGGGCAAGCCCGAGTGCTCCCACAGGAACCGCGCAGGCTTTTCATATTCTGCGCAAGGCCGTTATCTCTCGCGCAGGGCTTCGGTGCGCGCCTTGATGATGGGTTTGAGCAGATAACTCATGATCGTCTTTTCACCGGTCATGATGTCCACCGTGGCCACCATCCCCGGAATGATCTGCAAGGGCTTTTCATCGCTGCCCAGATGGCTGCTCTCGGTGCGTAACCGGATCGGGTAATACGTGGTCTTCTTGTCTTCATCGGTGATGGTGTCTGCGCCGATCTGCTCCAGCTTGGCCTTGAGCCCGCCATAAATGGTGTAGTCGTAGGCCGTGAACTTGACCGTAGCCTCCTGACCCGGGTGCAGGAAGGCGATGTCCTTGGGCAGGATCTTCGCCTCGATCACCAGCGTGTCGTCCAGCGGCACGATCTCGACGATGTCGCTGCCAGGCTGGATCACACCACCGACTGTATTCACCAGCAGCTGCTTGACAATGCCGCGCACCGGCGAGGTGACGAGGGTGCGGTGCACGCGGTCGTCCAGCGCCTTGCTGGTGGCATTGGCCTTGTTCAGGTCGGCACGGGCCTCGTTGAGCTGGGTCAGGGCGTCACTGCGGAACTTGCCACGGGTTTCTTCGATCTTGCTCTGCACCTCGCGCACGGCTGCTTCGGCACGGGGGATGGCCAGCGAGGTAGCATCCACTTCACCTCGGGTTTCCACTTCCGAACGGCGCAAACGCAGGATCTCTACCTGGGACACCGCACCTTTGGCCACCAAAGGCTCGGACATGGCGATTTCCTGGCGTAACAACTGCAGGCTGTTGCTGTACTGGGCGCGCTTGGAATTGAACTCGCGCAGCTCCTGCTGACGCTGCACCAGCTGCTCTTCAAGCCCGGCAACTTCATCATGCAACTGCTGCTTGCGGCTCTCGTACAAGGAGGCCTCGCTAACCGCCTGGCTTGGTGCGGCCTTGCGCAACTCGGGGTCGATGTTGAGTGGGCGGTCTTCCACCTCGGCGCTCAAGCGCTCGACCCGCAGTGCCATGGCCTGGCGATCAGCCTCGGTTTCGCCCCTGTTGGAGGCAAAGCGCGTTTCGTCCAGGCGCAGCAGCGGCTGGCCGACTTCGACCACCTCCCCTTCCTTGGCGTAGATTTGCGCGACGATGCCGCCTTCCAGGTTCTGGACCTTCTGCACCTTGGAAGACGGGATAGCCTTGCCCTCGCCCCGGGTGACTTCGTCGACTTCGGCGAAGCTGGCCCAGAGGATCAGGAACACGAAAAACGCGATCACACCCCAGATGGTCAGCCGCACCACGCGCGGCGCATCCTCGATCAGCGACTTGCCAACCTCGGGCAGGGGCTGGCCGGCGAGCGATTCGGAGCCTTTGAAATAGCGGCGCAGGTTGTCTTTGACCTGCGCGAAATCCAGCTTACGCGACACTGATCTGCCCCTTCTTCAGCGCATCCATGACAGCGGCTTTCGGGCCGTCCGCAACCACCTGGCCCCGATCGATGACAATCAGGCGGTCCACCAATGACAACAGCGAAGCACGGTGGGTGACCAGCAACACGGTCTTGCCCTCGATCACCGCCTGCAGGCGCTGCTTGAGACGCTCTTCGCCGGTGTTGTCCATGGCGCTGGTCGGTTCGTCCAGCAGCAGGATCTGCGGGTTGAGCAGCAGCGCTCGCCCCAGGGCCACGTTCTGCCGCTGGCCACCGGACAGGTTCTGCCCACGCTCACCTACCTGCAACTCGTAGCCGTCCGGGTGCAGCCGGGCAAACTCGTGCACACCTGACAGTTCGGCTGCCTGGAGGATCAGCTCGTCTTCGATGTAGCGCGCACCGCTGACCAGGTTGTCACGCAGGGTGCCGGCCAGCAGCTGGATGTCCTGCGGCACGTAGCCGATGTTGTGGCGCAGTTCGCTGACGTCGATCTGGCGGATGTCCACGCCGTCCACCAGCAACGAGCCCTTGTCCGCCTCGTACAACCCGACCAGCAGTTTGGCCAGCGAGCTCTTGCCCGAGCCGCTGCGGCCGATAATGCCGATCTTCTCGCCCGGTTTGACCACCAGGTTGATGCCCTTGAGGGCCTGGTTCTGCTGATTGGGGTAGGTGAAGTCGACGCCACGGAATTCGATTGCGCCCTGCAACACCTGGCGGCTCAGCGGGCGCTCTTCAAAGTTGCGCTCCTGCGGCAGCTCCATCATCTGGTCGGTGGAAGCCATGGTCACCTTGGCCTGTTGATACCGCGCCAGCAGGCCATTGAGCTGGCTCAGTGGGCCGAGGGCACGGCCGCTGAGCATGTAGCAGGCGACCAGGCCGCCCATGGTCAGGCTGCCATCGATGATCAGATACACCCCTACGCAGATCATCGCCACGCCGGCCAGTTGCTGGATCAGCATCGTGATGTTCATGGCCAGCCCGGAAAGCACCTTGACCCGCAGCTCCAGGCGGCTGAGGGTGCCGAGGGTCTGCTCCCACATGTACTGGCGTTCGCTCTCGGCGTTGTTGACCTTTACCGCGTCCAGGCCAGCTAGGGTTTCGATCAGGCTGGACTGGCGTTCGGATGCCAGTGCCATGGTGCGTTCCATGGTCGCCATCAGCGGTTTCTGCAATGCGTAACCGATACCCAGCGCCAGCGGGAAGGCCAGGATCGGGATCCACACCAGGTGCCCGCCGATGATGGCGATCACCATGAGAATGATGAGGGTGAATGGCAGGTCGATCAGGCTGGTCAGGGTCAGCGAGGCAAGGAAGTCGCGCAGGCCCTGGAACTCATGGATGTTCTGCGCATAGCTGCCGACCCTCGCCGGGCGGTACTTCATCGACATGCCGACGATGCGTTCGAACAGCGTGGCCGACACGATCAGGTCGGTCTTCTTGCCCGCCAAGTCCAGGCACAGGCTGCGTAAGCCCTTGAGAATCAAATCGAACACATATGCGCCAGTGATGCCCACCGCTAGCACCCACAGGGTCGCCGTGGCCTGGTTCGGTACCACGCGGTCATACACGTTCATCACGAACAGCGGCGCGGCCAGGGCGATCAGGTTGATCACCAGGCTGGCGGCGATGGCGTCGACATACAGCCATTTGCTGCGCAGCAAGGTATCGCGGAACCACGAGCGGGTGCGCGGAATGAGGTTGCCGTGGTTGACGTCGTACTTGTGCTGCGGCTGGGCGAAAAACACCCGGCCACTGTAGTCGCTGAGCAGCGCCTCGCGACTGATCAGCACCTCACCGCCATCGCTCTCGCTGAGCAGCATGCGTGCGGTGTCTGCGTTTTCCCACCCGAGCAGCACAGCGGCGCGGCCGTCCTTGAGCAACAGCATGGCCGGCATGGCGATGCTCGGGATCTGCTCCAGCTTGCGTTGCAGCAAGCGGCCCTGCAGGCCGGCGCGAGCCGCTGCGCGGGGCAGCAACTCGGGGCTGAGGCGCTGGGCGGGCAGGGGCAACCCGGTGGTCAGCATCACTCGGCTGGCGGGCTTCTGGTGCAGCACACAGAGGGTGAGCAGGCAGTCCAGCAGGGGATCGTCGTGCTGGCTGCGCGGATCGTGACTGACTTGAACTCGACTGACTTCGGATTCCACGTGGCGCTCTCTTCCTTGCGGTAGTTGGAGGCAAAGCCCCATCAACATCGGCCCGTTGTTCTTTGTAGCAGACGGCAACAACGCGTGAAGGTTTCATGCCTGCCGCCTGTAACGACCTTCCAATTACAGGTCACCCTCAACACCTATAACAAACGTCTAACGACAGATGCTACTCGTGCATGTCCAAGTTAAACACCACCACATGACGCGTTTGCCAAATCACGCAACAAGCCAAGCGCCACGAGGCTTACAAGCAGACAACCACAGCTTTCATCGTTTAACTACATTTCAATTAATACGAAAGTAAGAATTGGCAATCTTGATTTTCACGTTATGAATTTAGATTGCCCCTCATTTGCAAATCGTCGACGCAAGTCAATATTTCGTCATTTGCAAAATGCAATCAAATCAACCGATCGAAAGTTTGACACTGCAAAGATAGAGGCACTTTGAAATCATTTCGCTCGCCCTGTCGAGGGGTATGGAAGGCACTGGTCGAGTTATCTGGAGAGTCCCATGAGCACTGTAGTAGCCATCGTCAAAAGCATTGTTGGCCAAGTCATTGCGGTATCCCCAGAAGGCATCCGCCGCGTGCTCATAGAAGGCGACCGCCTGTACGCAGGCGAGCAGGTGCTGACCGGTGTGGGGGGAGCCATCACCCTGCAGCTGACTGATGGGCGCTATCTGGACCTGGGCCGCGACAGCCAGTGGAGCGCCGGCACGCCAGACAGCAGCACCGACATGTGCATGGCCACTGCCCAGGCGGCGCCGTCGGTGGAGCAGTTGCAGCAGGCGATCCAGGCGGGTGTCGACCCGACTACGGCACTGGAAGCGACGGCAGCGGGCCCGACATCTTCTGGCAGCGGCAGTGGCGCGCTCGGTGGCGGGCACAGTTTCGTCATGCTTGAGGAAACTGCAGCGCGGGTCGACCCCACAATCGGCTACCAGACCGGGCCGCTGAATTTCAGTGAGGGCCTGCGCTTCGAGCAGTTCGCCGGCCTGGACACCACCGTGGCTGCAGACACGGGCACGGCCGTGACATTGAGCGCAACGCCGTCGATCAGCGAGAACGGCGGCACCATCGTCTATGTGGCAACGGTTGGCCAGGCCCCGCTCAGCGAACTGAGCGTGACTTTGTCCAATGGTGCCGTGATCGTGATCGCCGCCGGGCAGACCAGTGGCTCGGTGAATGTCGCGGTACCCGCCAACGACACGGTGTACATCGATGGCCGGGAGCTCTCGGTGAACATCACCGGCACCAGCGGAGGCGGCCTCCCCGTCAGCATCGACGGCACCCCGGCCAGCACCCGTGTGGTCGATAGCATCGACACCACCACCGCCACCCTCAGCGCCAGCACAACAGTGGCCGAAGGCGGAGCGATCATCTACACCGTGACCCTGAGCAACCCGGCGCAGACCGCCGTCACGGTCAGCCTGTCCAATGGCCAGGTCATCAGCATTGCAGCGGGCCAGACCAGCGGCAGCGTGGCGCTGCAGACGGCCAGTGATGTGTACAAGGGCACGAGCACGCTCAGCGCCAGCATCACGTCCGTGACCGGAGGTAACTTCGAGCACCTGGAGGCCAACCCTGCCCCCGTTCTGACGGTAATCAGCGACTCGGCCGATATCACCACGGTTACCCTGACGGGCACCCCTTCGGTGAGCGAAAGCGGCACCATCGTGTACACCGCCAGCCTCTCGGCACCGGTCACCGGCACGCCAGTGGTAGTGACCCTGGCCAACGGCCAGACCATCACCGTGGCAGTGGGCCAAAGCGTCGGCTCGGTCAGCGTGCCGGTGGGCAACGATGTGTATCAGGGTGAGGGGCACATCAATAACAGCATCAGTGCGGTCAGCGGTGGCAACTTCGAAAACCTGGTCGCCAACCCGACCCCGGTCAGCACCTCGATCACCGATGCGCAGGACACCACCACGGTGACCCTGAGCGCGACCCCGAGCGTGACCGAGGGTGGCCAGATCATCTACACCGCGACCCTCAGCAACCCCGGCCAGACCGCCGTCACTGTGACCCTGAGCAGCGGCCAGACCATCACCATCGCGGCCAACCAGACGTCCGGCAGCATCAGCGTGGCCGCACCGGGTGACGATCGCTACGTCGACGGCGGGCTGGTCAGCGCGCGCATCACCAGTGCCAGCGGCGGCAACTTCGAGAACCTGGCGATCAACAGCACGCCGGCGGCAACCACGATCACTGATACCCTCGACACTTCGACCGTGACGCTCAGCGCGACGCCTTCGGTGGCCGAGGGCGGCACCATCGTCTACACCGCCACCGTGAATGCGCCGGTGACCGGTTCACCCTTGCTCATCACCTTGGCCAACGGGCAGACCATCACCATCGCGGTCGGCCAGAGCGCCGGCACAGCCACAGGAACCGCCAGCAACGACGTGTACCAAGGGCACGCCCCGGTGACCAACAGCATTGCCGGGGTCAGTGGCGGCAACTACGAGAACCTGGTGGCCAACCCTGCGCCGGTCAGCACCAGCGTGACCGACGTGCAGGACAGCGTGCGGGCAACCTTGAGCGCGACGCCTTCGGTGGCCGAGGGTGGAAGCATTGTCTACACCGTGACCCTCGACGCGCCGGTGACGGGGGCTCCGGTGGTGGTCACCCTCAGCAATGGGCAGACCATCAGCATCGCCATCGGGCAAAGCGTCGGCACGGCCACGGCCACGGTGAGCGACGAGCCCTACCAGGGGCATGCATCGATCAGCAACAGCATCGCCGACATCAGCGGCGGCAGCTTCGAAAACCTGATTGCGGACCAGGCGCCGGTCAGTACCCGTGTGACCAATGTGCCGGAAAGCATCGACCTGTCGTTGACCGCAACCCCCAACGTCGCCGAGGGCGGCACCATCGTCTACACCGTGACCGTCAATGCACCAGTGACTGGCGCGCCGCTGGTCGTCAGCCTGGCCAATGGCCAGACCGTCACCATCCCGGTCGGGCAAAGTTCGGGAACGGTCACTGCAGCTGTGGATAACGACGCCTACCAAGGGCATGCGCCGATCGACAACAGCATCACCGGGTTCAGCGGGGGGAACTACGAAAACCTGGTCGCCAATACGGCCACAGTCAGCACCACCGTCAGCGATGTGCAGGACACCACCACGGTAACACTGGCCGCCACAGCGTCCGAGACCGAAGGCGGGACCATCCTCTACACCGCCACGGTCGGTGCCCCCGTCACCGACAGCCCGGTCGTGGTCACTCTGACTAACGGCCAGACCATCACCATCCCAATCGGTCAGAGTTCCGGCACTGCCACGGGCTCCGTGACCAACGACGTCTATCAGGGCCACGCTGCCGTCACCAACAGCATCAGTAACGTCACCGGCGGCAATTACGAGAACCTTGTAGCGGACAAGACCCAGGTCAGCACCAGCGTCACTGACGTTCAGGACACCACTACCGTATCGCTGTCGGCCACGCCGTCCGTGGCTGAAGGTGGCCAGATCGTTTACACCGCGACCCTGACCAATGCCGCGCAGTCGGCGGTGACTGTTACCCTGAGCAATGGCCAGAGCATCACCATCGCTGCCAACCAGACCTCCGGCAGTATCACTGTTGCGGCACCAGCCGACGATCCATACCTCGACGCCGGTCAGGTCAGCACTCGAATTACCAGCGCTTCGGGCGGTAATTTCGAGAATCTGGCGATCAACAGCACGCCAGCGGTGACTAATATTTCCGACACGGTCGATACTTCGACCGTGAGCCTGACTGCCACCCCATCGGTGGCCGAAGGCGGCACCATCGTCTACACCGCCACGGTGACGGCCCCCGTCACCGGCTCTGCCGTGGTGGTGACATTGGCCAACGGCCAGACCATCACCATCCCGGTCGGCCAGAGCTCTAGCACCGCAACCGGCGCCGTAACCAACGATGTCTATCAGGGCCATGCCGCCGTCACCAACAGCATCAGCAATGTCTCCGGCGGTAACTACGAAAACCTGGTAGCCGACAAAAACCCAGTCAGCACCAGCGTCACTGACGTTCAGGACACCACTACCGTGTCGCTGTCGGCGACGCCAAGCGTGGCCGAGGGTGGCCAGATTGTGTACACCGCCACGCTGACCAATGCCGCGCAATCCGCAGTGACCGTCTCCCTGAGCAATGGTCAAAGCATCACCATCGCTGCCAACCAGACCTCCGGCAGCATCGCCGTTGCGGCGCCAACTGATGATACATACCTCGACGCCGGCCAGGTCAGTGCACGCATCACCAATGCATCCGGTGGCAACTTCGAGAATCTGGCGGTCAACAGTACACCTGCGGTGACCAATGTCACCGACACCATTGATACCTCGACCGTAAGCCTGACGGCCACGCCATCGGTGGCCGAAGGCGGCACCATCGTCTACACCGCCACGGTGACGGCGCCGGTCACTGGCTCTGCCGTGGTGGTGAACCTGGCCAACGGCCAGACCATCACCATTCCGGTCGGGCAAAGTTCCGGTACCGCAACGGCGGCGGTCAGCAACGACGTCTACCAAGGCCACGCTGCCGTCACCAACAGCATCAGTGATGTCACGGGTGGCAATTACGAGAATCTGGTAGCTGACAAAACTCAGGTCAGCACCAGCGTTACCGATGTACAGGACACCACCACAGTCACGCTGACCGCCACGCCGTCGGTAGCCGAAGGCGGGACCATCCTCTACACCGCCACAGTGGGTGCGCCAGTCACCGGCAGCCCGGTCGTGGTCACCCTGACCAACGGGCAGACCATCACCATCCCGGTCGGCCAGAGTTCCGGTACCGCTGCGTGCGCTGTCAGCAACGACGTCTATCAGGGCCACGCTGCCGTCACCAACAGCATCAGCAACGTCACCGGCGGCAATTACGAGAATCTGGTCGCCGACAAGTCCCAGGTAAGTACCAGCGTCACAGACGTTCAGGACACCACTACCGTCTCTCTGTCGGCCACGCCGTCCGTGGCTGAAGGTGGCCAGATCGTGTACACCGCGACTCTGACCAACGCCGCACAAACCGCCGTGACGGTCACGCTGAGCAATGGTCAGAGCATCACCATCGCTGCCAACCAAACCTCCGGCAGCATCACCGTGGCCGCGCCTGCCGATGATCCATACCTCGATGCCGGCCAGGTCAGCGCACGCATCACCAATGCATCGGGGGGTAACTTCGAAAACCTGGCGGTCAATTCCACTCCCGCGGTGACCAACGTTACCGACACGCTCGACACCTCGACCGTGAGCCTGACCGCCACCCCATCGGTGGCCGAAGGCGGCACCATTATCTACACCGCCACGGTAACGGCCCCCGTCACAGGCTCCGCCGTCGTGGTGACCCTGGCTAACGGCCAGACCATCACAATCCCGGTCGGGCAGAGTTCCGGTACCGCTACGGCTGACGTATCCAACGACGTTTACCAAGGCCATCCCGCTGTCAGCAACAGCATCAGTAATGTGTCGGGCGGCAACTACGAGAACTTGGTGGCGAACAAGGCGGCAGTCAGCACCACAGTGACCGATACTCAAGACACCACCACCGTCACGCTGACCGCCACGCCTTCCGTAGCCGAAGGCGGCACCATTCTCTACACCGCCACCGTAGGGGCGCCAGTCACTGGCAGCCCGGTCGTGGTCAGCCTGGCTAACGGCCAGACCATTACCATCCCAGTCGGGCAGAGCTCTGGCACCGCTACCGGCGCCGTCACCAACGATGTCTATCAGGGCCACGCTGCCGTCACCAACAGCATCACCGATGTCAGCGGGGGCAATTACGAGCACCTGGTGGCCGACAAGACCCAGGTAAGCACCAGCGTCACCGATGTGACCGACACCACCACCGTCACCCTGACCGCCACACCATCGATGGCCGAAGGCGGTACCATCCTCTACACCGCCACGGTCGGCTCCCCGGTCACCGGCAGCCCGGTCGTGGTCACCCTGACCAACGGCCAAACCATCACCATCCCGGTCGGGCAGAGCTCTGGCACTGCAACCGGTGCCGTGACCAACGACGTCTACCAGGGTCACGCTGCCGTCACCAACAGCATCAGCAACGTCACCGGGGGCAATTACGAGAACCTGGTGGCCGACAAGACTCAGGTCAGCACCTCGGTCACGGACGTACACGACACCACCACCGTGTCGCTGTCGGCTACGCCGAGCGTGGCCGAGGGTGGGCAGATCGTTTACACCGCCACGCTGACCAATGCCGCGCAGTCGGCGGTAACCGTCACGCTCAGCAACGGCCAGAGCATCACCATCGCCGCCAACCAGTCCTCCGGCAGCATCACTGTGGCCGCGCCAGCCGATGATCCATACCTTGATGCTGGCCAGGTCAGTGCGCGCATCACCAATGCATCCGGTGGCAATTTCGAGAATCTGGCGGTCAACAGCACGCCGGCGGTGACCAATGTCTCCGACACGGTCGACACCTCGACCGTGAGCCTGACGGCTACCCCATCGGTGGCCGAAGGCGGCACCATCGTCTACACCGCCGCCGTGACGGCCCCCGTCACCGGTTCCGCGGTCGTGGTGACTCTGGCTAACGGCCAGACCATCACCATCCCGGTAGGGCAAAGTTCAGGCACGGCCACGGCTGCCGTGTCCAATGACGTCTATCAGGGGCATCCGGCCGTCTCCAACAGCATCAGCAACGTGTCAGGCGGCAACTACGAAAACCTGGTGGCGAACAAGGCGGCCGTCAGCACCACGGTGACCGATGTCCAAGACAGCACCACTGTCACGCTGACGGCCACACCATCCGTGTCCGAGGGCGGGACCATCCTCTACACCGCCACCGTCGGCGCCCCTGTCACCGGTAGCGCGGTGGTGGTCACCTTGACCAATGGCCAGTCCATTACCATCCCGGTCGGTCAGAGTTCTGGCACCGCTACCGGTGCGGTGAGCAATGACGTCTACCAGGGCCACGCTGCCGTCATCAACAGCATCAGCAATGTCACCGGCGGCAATTACGAGAATCTGGTCGCCGACAAGTCCCAGGTCAGCACCTCGGTCACGGACGCACAGGACACCACCACCGTGTCGCTGTCGGCGACACCCAGCGTGGCCGAAGGCGGCCAGATCGTGTACACCGCGACTCTGACCAACGCCGCACAAACCGCCGTGACGGTCACGCTGAGCAATGGTCAGAGCATCACCATCGCTGCCAACCAAACCTCCGGCAGCATCACCGTGGCCGCGCCTGCCGATGATCCATACCTCGATGCCGGCCAGGTCAGCGCACGCATCACCAATGCATCGGGGGGTAACTTCGAAAACCTGGCGGTCAACAGCACCCCAGCGGTGACCAATGTCACCGACACGGTCGACACTTCGACCGTGAGCCTGACGGCCACGCCATCTGTGGCCGAAGGTGGCACCATCGTCTACACCGCCGCCGTGACGGCCCCTGTCACTGGCTCCGCCGTAGTCGTGACCCTGGCCAACGGCCAGACCATCACCATTCCGGTCGGGCAAAGTTCCGGTACCGCAACGGCGACGGTCAACAACGACGTCTACCAAGGCCACGCTGCTATCACCAACAGCATCAACAACGTCACCGGCGGCAATTACGAAAATCTGGTAGCCGACAAGAAGGCCGTCAGCACCACCGTCACCGATGTGCAGGACACCACAACTGTCAGCCTGACCGCCACGCCAAGCGTGGCCGAAGGCGGCCAGATCGTTTACACCGCCACGCTGACCAATGCCGCGCAGTCGGCAGTAACTGTCACGCTCAGTAATGGCCAGAGCATCACTATCGCCGCCAACCAGACCTCCGGCAGCATCACCGTTGCGGCACCAGCCGATGATCCGTACCTCGATGCCGGCCAGGTCAGCGCACGCATTACCAGTGCTTCGGGTGGCAACTTCGAGAATCTGGCGATCAACAGCACCTCAGCGGTGACCAATGTCACCGATACCGTCGACACTTCGACCGTGAGCCTTACGGCCACGCCATCTGTGGCCGAAGGTGGCACCATCGTCTACACCGCCACGGTAACGGCCCCCGTCACAGGCTCCGCGGTAGTGGTGACCCTGGCTAACGGCCAAACCATCACAATCCCGGTCGGGCAAAGTTCTGGCACCGCAACCGGCGCCGTAACCAACGATGTCTATCAGGGCCATGCCGCCGTCACCAACAGCATCAGCAGCGTCACCGGCGGCAATTACGAGAACCTGGTGGCCGACAAATCCCAGGTCAGCACCAGCGTCACTGACGTTCAGGACACCACTACCGTGTCGCTGTCGGCCACGCCGTCCGTGGCTGAAGGTGGCCAGATCGTTTACACCGCGACCCTGACCAATGCCGCGCAGTCGGCGGTGACTGTTACCCTGAGCAATGGCCAGAGCATCACCATCGCTGCCAACCAGACCTCCGGCAGTATCACTGTTGCGGCACCAGCCGATGATCCCTACCTAGACGCCGGCCAGATCAGCGCACGCATTACCGGTGCTTCAGGCGGCAACTTCGAGAATCTGGCGGTCAACAGCACGCCGGCGGTGACCAATGTCACCGATACCGTTGACACTTCGACCGTGAGCCTGACGGCCACGCCATCGGTGGCCGAAGGCGGAACCATCATCTACACCGCAACCGTGACGGCCCCTGTTACCGGTACTCCGGTCGTGATTACCCTTGCCAATGGGCAAACCATCACCATCCCGGTCGGGCAGAGCTCTGGCACTGCAACCGGTGCGGTGAGCAACGATGTCTATCAGGGCCACGCCGCTGTCACCAACAGCATCAGCAATGTCACGGGTGGCAATTACGAGAACCTGGTGGCCGACAAGACCCAGGTCAGCACCAGCGTTACTGACGTTCAGGACACCACCACCGTGTCGCTGTCGGCGACCCCGAGCGTGGCCGAAGGTGGCCAGATCGTGTACACCGCGACTCTGACCAACGCCGCACAAACCGCCGTGACGGTCACGCTGAGCAACGGCCAGAGCATCACCATTGCCGCCAACCAGACCTCCGGCAGTATCACTGTTGCGGCACCATCCGATGATCCATACCTAGACGCCGGCCAGGTCAGCACACGTATTACCGGTGCTTCAGGCGGCAACTTCGAGAATCTGGCGGTCAACAGCACGCCGGCGGTGACCAATGTCAACGATACCGTCGACACTTCGACCGTGAGCCTCACAGCCACGCCATCGGTGGCCGAAGGCGGCACCATCATCTACACCGCAACCGTGACGGCCCCTGTTACCGGTACTCCGGTCGTGGTCACCCTTGCCAATGGGCAAACCATCACCATCCCGGTCGGCCAGAGCTCCGGCACCGCAACCGGTGCGGTGAGTAACGACGCCTACCAAGGCCACGCTGCCGTCACCAACAGCATCACCGATGTCAGCGGGGGCAATTACGAGCACCTGGTGGCTGACAAGACCCAGGTCAGCACCAGCGTCACCGATGTGACCGACACCACCACCGTCACCCTGACCGCCACACCATCGATGGCCGAAGGCGGTACCATCCTCTACACCGCCACGGTCGGCTCCCCGGTCACCGGCAGCCCGGTCGTGGTCACCCTGACCAACGGCCAAACCATCACCATCCCGGTCGGGCAGAGCTCTGGCACTGCAACCGGTGCCGTGACCAACGACGTCTACCAGGGCCACGCCGCCGTCACCAACAGCATCAGCAACGTCACCGGGGGCAATTACGAGAACCTGGTGGCCGACAAGACTCAGGTCAGCACCTCGGTCACGGACGTACACGACACCACCACCGTGTCGCTGTCGGCTACTCCGAGCGTGGCCGAAGGTGGCCAGATCGTTTACACCGCGACCCTGACCAATGCCGCGCAGTCGGCGGTAACCGTCACGCTCAGCAACGGCCAGAGCATCACCATTGCCGCCAACCAGACCTCCGGCAGCATCACCGTTGCCGCGCCCGCCGATGATCCATACCTCGACGCCGGCCAGGTCAGTGCGCGAATTACCAGTGCTTCGGGCGGTAATTTCGAAAATCTGGCGGTCAACAGCACGCCTGCGGTGACCAGTATCTCGGACACGGTCGACACTTCGACCGTGAGCCTGACGGCTACCCCATCCGTGGCCGAGGGCGGCACCATCGTCTACACCGCAACCGTGACGGCGCCGGTCAATGGTTCCGCAGTCGTGGTGAACCTGGCCAACGGGCAGAGCATCACCATTCCAGTCGGGCAAAGCTCCGGTACCGCTACGGCTATCGTGTCCAACGATGTCTACGAGGGCCATCCGGCTGTCAGCAACAGCATCAGTAACGTGTCGGGCGGCAACTATGAAAGCCTGGTCGCGAACAAGGCGCCGGTCAGCACTACGGTGACCGATGTTCAGGACACCACCTCCGTCACCCTGACTGCCACACCAAGCGTGGCCGAAGGCGGGACCATCCTCTATACCGCCACAGTGGATGCGCCCGTCACCGGCAGCCCGGTCGTGGTCACCCTGACCAACGGGCAGACCATCACTATCCCGGTCGGTCAGAGCTCCGGCACCGCAACCGGTGCGGCATCCAACGATGTCTACCAAGGCCACGCCGCCGTCACCAACAGCATCAGCAATGTCACGGGTGGCAATTACGAGAACCTGGTGGCCGACAAATCCCAGGTCAGCACCAGCGTTACTGACGTTCAGGACACCACTACCGTCTCGCTGTCAGCCACGCCGTCGGTGGCCGAAGGCGGCCAGATCGTTTACACCGCCACCCTGACCAATGCCGCGCAGTCGGCGGTAACGGTCACGCTCAACAATGGCCAGAGCATCACCATCGCTGCCAACCAGACCTCCGGCAGCATTACCGTGGCCGCCCCCGCCGATGATCCCTACCTCGATGCCGGCCAGGTCAGTGCGCGCATCACCAATGCATCCGGCGGCAATTTCGAGAATCTGGCGATCAACAGTGCGCCTGCAGTGACCAACGTCACCGACACCGTCGATACCTCGACCCTGAGCCTGACGGCCACGCCATCGGTGGCCGAAGGCGGCACCATTGTCTATACCGCCACCGTGACGGCGCCTGTCACTGGTTCCGCAGTCGTGGTGAACCTGGCCAATGGACAGACCATCACTATTCCGGTGGGCCAGAGCGCCGGTACCGTCACTGAGGTCGTCAGCAACGACGTCTACCAGGGCCATCCGGCTGTCAGCAACAGCATCAGCAATGTGTCGGGCGGCAACTATGAAAACCTGGTAGCCGACAAAACCCAGGTCAGTACCAGCGTTACTGATGTGCAGGACACCACAACGGTCACACTGACCGCCACGCCATCCGTGGCCGAGGGCGGGACCATCCTCTACACCGCAAACGTTGGAGCGCCAGTCACTGGTAGCCCGGTCGTGGTCAGCCTGGCCAATGGGCAGACCATCACCATCCCGGTCGGGCAGAGTTCAGGCACCGCTAACGGTGCGGTGTCCAACGACGTCTATCAGGGTCACGCTGCCGTCACCAACAGCATCAGCAATGTCTCGGGCGGCAACTACGAGAACCTGGTGGCAAATACGGCCACCGTCAGCACCACAGTTACCGATGTGCAGGACACCACAACGGTCACACTGACCGCCACGCCGTCCGTGGCCGAGGGCGGGACCATCCTCTACACCGCCACCGTCGGGGCACCGGTCACCGGCAGCCCGGTGGTGGTCACCTTGACTAACGGCCAGACCATCACCATCCCGGTCGGCCAGAGTTCCGGCACCGCTACGGGCGCGGTGAGCAATGACGTCTACCAGGGCCACGCTGCTGTCACCAACAGCATCAGCAATGTCACCGGCGGCAATTACGAGAATCTGGTCGCCGACAAGTCCCAGGTCAGCACCTCGGTCACGGACGCACAGGACACCACCACCGTGTCGCTGTCGGCTTCGCCGAGCGTGGCCGAAGGTGGGCAGATCGTTTACACCGCCACCCTGACCAATGCCGCGCAGTCGGCGGTAACCGTCACGCTCAGCAATGGTCAGAGCATCATCATCGCCGTCAACCAGACTTCCGGCAGCATTACCGTGGCCGCGCCTGCCGATGATCCGTACCTCGATGCCGGCCAGATCAGTGCGCGTATAACCAATGCATCCGGCGGCAATTTCGAGAATCTGGCGATCAACAGTGCGTCGGCGGTGACCAATGTCACCGACACGGTCGACACCTCGACCGTGAACCTGACTGCCACGCCATCGGTGGCCGAAGGCGGCACCATCGTCTACACCGCCACCGTGACGGCCCCTGTAACTGGCTCCGCCGTAATCGTGACCTTGGCCAACGGCCAGACCATCACTATCCCGGTCGGCCAAAGTTCCGGCACCGCCACGGCTGCCGTGTCCAATGACGTCTACCAGGGCCATCCGGCTGTCACCAACAGCATCAGTAATGTGTCGGGCGGCAACTACGAGAACTTGGTGGCGAACAAGGCGGCCGTCAGTACCACGGTGACCGATGTTCAGGACACCACCACCGTTACCCTGACCGCCACACCTTCCGTAGCCGAAGGCGGCACCATTCTCTACACCGCCACAGTGGGCGCACCAGTCACCGGCAGCCCGGTCATGGTCACCCTGGCCAACGGCCAGACCATCACTATCCCGGTCGGACAGAGTTCCGGCACCGCGACCGGTGCGGTGAGCAACGACGTCTACCAGGGCCACGCTGCTGTCACCAACAGCATCAGCAATGTCTCCGGCGGCAATTACGAGAATCTGGTGGCCGACAAGACCCAAGTCAGCACCAGCGTCACTGATGTGCAGGACACCACCACCGTCACGCTGACCGCCACCCCTTCCGTGGCCGAAGGCGGGACCATCCTCTACACCGCCACCGTTGGTGCGCCGGTCACCGGCAACCCGGTCGTGGTCACCCTGGCCAATGGGCAAACCATCACCATTCCGGTCGGACAGAGCTCCGGTAGTGCAACCGGTGCGGTGAGCAACGACGTCTACCAAGGCCACGCTGCTGTCACCAACAGCATCAGCAATGTCACCGGTGGCAATTACGAGAACCTGGTGGCCGACAAGACCCAGGTCAGCACCTCGGTCACGGACGTACAGGACACCACCACCGTGTCGCTGTCGGCTACGCCGAGCGTGGCCGAAGGCGGCCAGATCGTTTACACCGCCACCCTGACCAATGCCGCGCAAACTGCGGTGACTGTCACCCTGAGCAATGGTCAGACCATCACCATCGCTGCCAACCAGACCTCCGGCAGCATCACCGTGGCCGCGCCAGCCGATGATCCCTACCTCGATGCCGGTCAGGTCAGCGCACGCATCACCAGTGCTTCGGGTGGCAACTTCGAAAATCTGGCGGTCAACAGCACGCCTGCGGTGACCAACGTCACCGACACGCTAGACACCTCGACCGTGAGCCTGACGGCCACGCCATCGGTGGCCGAGGGCGGCACCATCGTCTACACCGCGACGGTAACGGCCCCAGTCACAGGCTCTGCCGTGGTGGTGACATTGGCCAACGGCCAGACCATCACCATTCCGGTCGGGCAAAGTTCCGGCACCGCCACGGCTGCCGTGTCCAATGACGTCTACCAGGGGCACCCTGCCGTCACCAACAGCATCTCCAACGTCAGTGGCGGCAATTATGAAAACCTGGTCGCGAACAAGACGGCAGTCATCACCAGCGTCACCGATGTGCAGGACACCACCACCGTCACGCTGACCGCCACGCCTTCCGTAACCGAAGGCGGCACCATTGTCTACACCGCCACAGTGACGGCACCTGTTACCGGTTCCGCAGTCGTGGTGAACCTGGCCAACGGCCAGACCATCACTATCCCGGTCGGCCAGAGCTCTGGCACCGCCACGGGCGCCGTCAGCAACGACGTCTATCAGGGCCATGCCCCGGTTACCAACAGCATCAGCAACGTGTCCGGTGGTAATTACGAGAATCTGGTGGTTGACAAGACCGAGGTCAGCACCAGCGTCACTGATGTGCAAGACACCACCATCGTCACACTGACGGCTACACCATCCGTGTCCGAGGGTGGGACCATCCTCTACACCGCCACCGTCGGGGCACCGGTCACCGGCAGCCCGGTCGTGGTCACCCTGACCAACGGGCAGACCATCACCATCGAGGTCGGACAGAGTTCCGGAACCGCCACGGGCTCCGTGACCAACGACGTTTATCAGGGCCACGCTGCCGTCACCAACAGCATCAGCAATGTCACCGGTGGCAATTACGAGAATCTGGTGGCCGACAAGACCCAGGTCAGCACCAGCGTCACTGATGTGCAGGACACCACCACCGTCACGCTGACCGCCACACCATCGGTGGCCGAAGGCGGCACCATCCTCTACACCGCCACCGTCGGCGACCCGGTCACCGGCAGCCCGGTGGTGGTCACCCTGGCCAATGGGCAGACCATCACCATTGCAGTCGGTCAAAGCTCGGGCACCGCCACCGAAGCTCTCAGCAATGATGTTTACCAGGGCCACGCTGCCGTCACCAACAGCATCAGCAACGTAACCGGTGGCAATTACGAGAACCTGGTGGCCGACAAGTCTCAGGTCAGCACCAGCGTCACCGATGTTCAGGACACCACCAGCGTCACACTGACTGCCACACCATCGGTGGCCGAAGGCGAGACCATCCTCTACACCGCCACTGTGGGTGCGCCAGTCACCGGCAGCCCAGTCGTGGTCACCCTTGCCAATGGGCAAACCATCACCATCCCGGTCGGCCAGAGCTCTGGCACCGCAACCGGTACGGTGAGCAACGACGTCTACGAGGGCCATGCTGCCGTCACCAATAGCATCAGCAATGTCACCGGCGGCAATTACGAAAATCTGGTGGCCGACAAGACCCAGGTCAGCACCTCGGTCACGGACGTACAGGACACCACCACCGTATCGCTGTCGGCTACTCCTAGCGTGGCCGAGGGTGGCCAGATCGTTTACACCGCCACCCTGACCAATGCCGCGCAAACCGCCGTGACCGTCACCCTGAGCAATGGTCAAAGCATCACCATCGCTGCCAACCAGACCTCCGGCAGCATTACCGTGGCCGCGCCGGCCAATGATCCGTACCTCGATGCCGGCCAGGTCAGTGCCCGCATCACTAATGCATCGGGTGGCAACTTCGAAAACCTGGCGGTCAATTCCACTCCCGCGGTGAGCAACGTTACCGACACTGCCGATACCTCGACCGTGAGCCTAACGGCCACGCCATCGGTGGCCGAAGGCGGCACCATCGTCTACACCGCGACAGTGACGGCCCCCGTCACAGGCTCTGACGTGGTAGTGACATTGGCCAACGGGCAGACCATCACCATCCCGGTCGGCCAGAGCTCTGGCACTGCGACCGGTGCGGTGAGCAACGACATCTACGAGGGCCATGCCGCCGTCACCAACAGCATCAGCAATGTCACCGGTGGCAATTACGAGAACCTGGTGGCCGACAAGACCCAGGTCAGCACCTCGGTCACGGACGTACAAGACACCACTACCGTCTCGCTGTCGGCTTCGCCGAGCGTGGCCGAGGGCGGCCAGATCGTTTACACCGCCACCCTGACCAATGCCGCGCAGTCGGCGGTAACCGTCACGCTCAGCAACGGCCAGAGCATCACTATCGCCGCCAACCAGACCTCCGGCAGCATCACCGTGGCCGCGCCAGCCGATGATCCTTACCTCGATGCCGGCCAGGTCAGCACTCGAATTACCAGTGCCTCCGGCGGCAATTTCGAGAATCTGGCGGTCAACAGCACGCCTGCGGTGACCAACGTCACCGACACTGTCGATACATCGACCGTGAGCCTGACCGCCACGCCGTCTGTGGCCGAAGGCGGCACCATCATCTACACCGCCACCGTGACCGCCCCCGTCACAGGCTCTGCCGTAGTCGTGACCCTGGCCAACGGCCAGACCATCACCATTCCAGTCGGCCAGAGCTCCGGCACTGCAACCGGTGCGGTGAGCGACGACGTCTATCAGGGCCACGCTGCCGTCACCAACAGCATCAGCAATGTCACCGGTGGCAATTACGAGAATCTGGTGGCCGACAAGACCCAGGTCAGCACCAGCGTCACTGATGTGCAGGACACCACGACGGTCACGCTGACCGCCACACCATCGGTGGCCGAAGGCGGCATCATCCTCTACACCGCCACGGTCGGCGCCCCGGTCACCGGCAACCCGGTGGTCGTCACCTTGGCCAACGGGCAAACCATCACCATCCCGGTCGGCCAGAGTTCTGGCACCGCAACCGGTGCGGTGAGCAACGACGTCTACCAGGGCCACGCTGCCGTCACCAACAGCATCAGCAATGTCACGGGTGGCAATTACGAAAACCTGGTCGCGGACAAGACGGCTGTCAGCACCAGCGTCACCGATGTGCAGGACACCACGACGGTCACGCTGACCGCCACGCCGTCTGTGGCCGAAGGCGGGACCATCATCTACACCGCCACCGTGACCGCCCCCGTCACAGGCTCTGCCGTAGTCGTGACCCTGGCCAACGGCCAGACCATCACCATTCCGGTCGGGCAAAGTTCCGGCACCGCAACAGCGGCGGTCAGCAACGACGTTTACCAAGGCCATCCCGCTATCAGCAACAGCATATCCAGTGTCAGCGGGGGCAATTACGAGAGCTTGGTGGCTGACAAGACTCAGGTCAGCACCAGCGTCACTGATGTGCAGGACACCACCACCGTCACGCTGACTGCCACGCCTTCGGTAGCCGAGGGCGGGACCATCCTCTACACCGCCACCGTCGGCGACCCGGTCACCGGCAGCCCGGTGGTGGTCACCCTGGCTAATGGCCAGACCATCACCATCCCGGTCGGCCAGAGCTCCGGCACCGCAACCGGATCTGCCAGCAATGATGTCTACCAGGGTCACGCTGCCGTCACCAACAGCATCTCCAATGTCAGCGGGGGCAATTACGAGAATCTGGTAGCTGACAAGACTCAGGTCAGCACAAGCGTCACTGATGTGCAGGACACCACCACCGTTACGCTGACTGCCACGCCTTCCGTAGCCGAAGGCGGCACCATCCTCTACACCGCCACGGTCGGCGCCCCGGTCACCGGCAGCCCGGTGGTCGTCACCTTGGCCAACGGGCAAAACATCACCATCCCGGTTGGCCAGAGTTCTGGCACCGCTACAGGTGCCGTGAGCAACGACGTCTATCAGGGTCACGCTGCCGTCACCAACAGCATCAGCAATGTCACCGGCGGCAGTTACGAGAATCTGGTGGCTGACAAATCCCAGGTCAGCACCAGCGTCACTGACGTGCAGGACACCACTACCGTGTCGCTGTCAGCCACGCCAAGCGTGGCCGAAGGCGGGCAAATCGTTTACACCGCGACCCTGACCAATGCTGCGCAGACCGCCGTGACTGTCACCCTGAGCAATGGTCAGAGCATCACCATCGCTGCCAACCAGACCTCCGGCAGCATCACTGTTGCAGCGCCTGCCGATGATCCGTACCTCGATGCCGGCCAGGTCAGTGCGCGCATAACCAATGCATCCGGCGGCAATTTCGAGAACCTGGCGATCAACAGTGCGTCGGCGGTGACCAATGTCACCGACACGGTCGACACCTCGACCGTGAGCCTGACTGCCACGCCATCGGTGGCCGAAGGCGGCAACATCGTCTACACCGCCACCGTGACGGCCCCTGTAACTGGCTCCGCCGTAATCGTGACCCTGGCCAACGGCCAGACCATCACTATCCCGGTTGGGCAAAGTTCCGCCACCGCCACGGCTGTCGTGTCCAATGACGTCTACCAGGGCCATCCGGCTGTCACCAACAGCATCAGTAATGTCTCCGGCGGCAATTACGAGAATCTGGTGGCCGACAAGACCCAAGTCAGCACCAGCGTCACTGATGTGCAGGACACCACCACCGTCACACTGACCGCCACCCCTTCGGTAGCCGAGGGCGGGACCATCCTCTACACCGCCACCGTTGGTGCGCCGGTCACCGGCAACCCGGTCGTGGTCACCCTGGCCAATGGGCAAACCATCACCATTCCGGTCGGACAGAGCTCCGGTAGTGCAACCGGTGCGGTGAGCAACGACGTCTACCAGGGCCACGCTGCTGTCACCAACAGCATCAGCAATGTCACCGGTGGCAATTACGAGAACCTGGTGGCCGACAAGACCCAGGTCAGCACCTCGGTCACGGACGTACAGGACACCACCACCGTGTCGCTGTCGGCTACACCGAGCGTGGCCGAAGGCGGCCAGATCGTTTACACCGCCACCCTGACCAATGCCGCGCAAACTGCGGTGACTGTCACCCTGAGCAATGGTCAGACCATCACCATCGCTGCCAACCAGACCTCCGGCAGCATCACCGTGGCCGCGCCAGCCGATGATCCCTACCTCGATGCCGGTCAGGTCAGCGCACGCATCACCAGTGCTTCGGGTGGCAACTTCGAAAATCTGGCGGTCAACAGCACGCCTGCGGTGACCAACGTCACCGACACACTAGACACCTCGACCGTGAGCCTGACGGCCACGCCATCGGTGGCCGAGGGCGGCACCATCGTCTACACCGCGACGGTAACGGCCCCAGTCACAGGCTCTGCCGTAGTCGTGACCCTGGCCAACGGCCAGACCATCACCATTCCGGTCGGGCAAAGTTCCGGCACCGCCACGGCTGCCGTGTCCAATGACGTCTACCAGGGGCATCTTGCCGTCACCAACAGCATTTCCAACGTCAGTGGTGGCAACTATGAAAACCTGGTCGCGAACAAGGCAGCTGTCAGCACCACGGTGACCGATGTTCAGGACACCACCACCGTGACCCTGACCGCCTCCCCTTCCGTAGCCGAAGGCGGCACCATCCTCTACACCGCCACCGTCGGGGCGCCGGTCACCGGCAGCGCGGTAGTGGTCACTCTGACCAACGGCCAGACCATCACCATTCCGGTCGGCCAGAACTCCGGCACCGCAACCGGTACGGTGAGCAACGACATCTATCAGGGCCACGCACTAGTCACCAATAGCATCAGCAACGTCACCGGCGGCAATTACGAGAATCTGGTGGCCGACAAGACCCAGATCAGCACCAGCATCACCGACGTGCAGGACACCACCACGGTCTCACTGTCGGCAACACCGAGCGTGGCCGAAGGCGGTCAGATCACTTACACCGCCACCTTGACCAACGCTGCGCAAACGGCCGTGACGGTCACGCTGAGCAATGGCCAGACCATCACCATCGGTGCCAACCAGACATCCGGCAGCGTCACTATCGCCGCCCCAGGCGACGACCCGTACATCGATGCCGCGCAGGTCAGCGCGCACATCACCAGCGCCAGCGGGGGCAACTTCGAGAACCTGGCGATCAATAGCACGGCTGCGGTAACCAACGTCACCGATACCATCGACACCGCGACTGTCACGCTGACCGCAACACCCTCTGTAGCCGAGGGTGGCACTATCGTCTACACGGCTACCGTCAGTGCCGCCGTGACGGGCAGCCCGGTAACGGTGACATTGGCCAATGGCCAGACCATCACCATCCCGGTCGGTCAAAGCTCCAGCACCGCAACCGGCACCGTGACCAACGACGTCTATCTGGGCCATGCGCCAGTCACCAACAGCATCACCGCCGTCAGCGGGGGCAATTACGAAAACCTGGTAGCCGACAAAACCCAGGTCAGCACCAGCGTTAATGATGTACAGGACACCACCATCGTCACCCTGACCGCCACACCGTCCGTGGCCGAAGGCGGCACTATCCTCTACACGGCAAGCGTGGGTGCTCCAGTCACTGGCAGCCCGGTGGTGGTCACTCTGACCAACGGCCAGACCATCACCATCCCGGTCGGCCAGAGTTCCGGCACCGCTGCGGGCGCTGTCAGCAACGACGTCTATCAGGGCCACGCTGCCGTCACCAACAGCATCAGCAACGTCACCGGCGGCAATTACGAGAATCTTGTCGCCGACAAGTCCCAGGTAAGTACCAGCGTCACAGACGTTCAGGACACCACTACCGTCTCTCTGTCGGCCACGCCGTCCGTGGCTGAAGGTGGCCAGATCGTTTACACCGCGACCCTGACCAATGCCGCGCAGTCGGCGGTGACTGTTACCCTGAGCAATGGCCAGAACATCACCATTGCCGCCAACCAGACCTCCGGCAGCATCACCGTCGCCGCGCCTGCCGATGATCCATACCTCGACGCTGGACAGGTCAGCGCCCGCATCACCAATGCATCGGGGGGTAACTTCGAAAACCTGGCGGTCAATTCCACTCCCGCGGTGACCAACGTTACCGACACGCTCGACACCTCGACCGTGAGCCTGACCGCCACCCCATCGGTGGCCGAAGGCGGCACCATTATCTACACCGCAACGGTCGGCGCTCCTGTCACAGGCAGCCCGGTGGTGGTCACTCTAACCAACGGCCAGACCATCACCATTCCTGTAGGGCAAAGCTCCGGCACCGCTACGGGCGCTGTCAGCAACGACGTCTATCAGGGCCACGCTGCCGTCACCAACAGCATCAGCAACGTCACAGGCGGCAACTATGAGAATCTGGTCGCCGACAAGACCCAGGTCAGTACCAGCGTCACTGACGTTCAGGACACTACTACTGTGTCGCTGTCGGCTACGCCAAGCGTGGCCGAAGGTGGCCAGATCGTTTACACCGCGACCCTGACCAACGCTGCGCAATCCGCAGTGACCGTCACGCTGAGCAATGGTCAGAGCATCACCATCGCTGCCAACCAGACCTCCGGCAGCATCACCCTCGCGGCCCCAGCTGATAATCCGTACCTCGATGCCGGCCAGGTCAGTGCCCGCATCACCAATACATCGGGGGGTAACTTCGAAAACCTGGCGGTCAACAGCACGCCAGCGGTGACTAATGTCTCCGACACGGTCGACACCTCGACCGTGAGCCTGACGGCCACCCCATCGGCGGCCGAAGGAGGCACCATTGTCTATACCGCCACGGTGACGGCACCTGTCACCGGCTCTGCCCTGATGGTAAACCTGGCCAACGGCCAGACCATTACCATTCCTGTCGGGCAAAGCTCCGGTACCGCTACGGCTACCGTATCCAACGACGTTTACCAAGGCCATCCGGCTGTCAGCAACAGCATCAGTAATGTGTCGGGCGGCAACTACGAGAATCTGGTGGCCGACAAGTCCCAAGTCAGCACCTCGGTTACGGACGTACAGGACACCACCACCGTCACCCTGACCGCCACGCCAAGCGTGGCCGAAGGCGGGACCATCCTCTACACCGCCACAGTGGGTGCGCCAGTCACCGGCAGCCCGGTGATGGTCAGCCTGACCAACGGCCAGACCATCACCATCCCGGTCGGCCAGAGTTCTGGCACCGCAACCGGTGCCGTGAGCAACGACGTCTATCAGGGCCACTCTGCCGTCACCAACAGCATCAGCAACGTCACCGGTGGCAACTACGAGAACCTGGTCGCCGACAAAACCCAAGTCAGCACCAGCGTCACTGACGTTCAGGACACCACTACCGTGTCGCTGTCGGCTACGCCGAGCGTGGCCGAAGGCGGCCAGATCGTGTACATCGCGACCCTGACCAATGCCGCGCAGTCGGCGGTAACTGTCACGCTCAGCAATGGCCAGAGCATTACTATCGCCGCCAACCAGACCTCCGGCAGCATCACCGTGGCCGCGCCAGCCGATGATCCGTACCTTGATGCTGGCCAGGTCAGCGCGCGCATCACCAATGCATCCGGCGGCAACTTCGAGAACCTGGCGATCAACAGCACGCCTGCAGTGACCAACGTCACCGACACCGTCGATACCTCGACCGTGAGCCTGACGGCCACGCCTTCGGTGGCCGAAGGCGGCACAATTGTCTACACCGCCACGGTGACGGCGCCTGTCACGGGTTCCGCAGTCGTGGTGAACCTCGCCAACGGCCAGACCATCACCATCCCGGTCGGCCAAAGCTCCGGCACCGCTGCGGGCGCTGTCAGCAACGACGTCTATCAGGGCCACGCTGCCGTCACCAACAGCATCAGCAACGTAACCGGTGGCAATTACGAGAACCTGGTGGCCGACAAGTCCCAGGTCAGCACCTCGGTCACGGACGTACAAGACACCACCACCGTATCGCTGTCGGCTACTCCGAGCGTGGCCGAGGGTGGCCAGATCGTTTACACCGCCACCCTGACCAATGCTGCGCAGTCGGCGGTGACTGTTACCCTGAGCAATGGCCAAAGCATCATCATCGCTGCCAACCAGACCTCCGGCAGCATTACCGTGGCCGCGCCAGCTGATGATCCGTACCTCGATGCCGGCCAGGTCAGCGCACGTATTACCAATGCATCGGGGGGCAACTTCGAGAATCTGGCGGTCAACAGCACGCCTGCGGTGACCAATGTCACCGACACTATCGATACCTCGACCGTAAGCCTGACGACCACGCCATCGGTGGCCGAAGGTGGCACCATTGTCTATACCGCCACAGTGACGGCACCTGTCACCGGCTCTGCCGTGGTGGTAAACCTGGCCAACGGCCAGACCATTACCATTCCTGTCGGGCAAAGCTCCGGTACTGCTACGGCTACCGTGTCCAACGATGTCTACCAGGGGCATCCGGCTGTCAGCAACAGCATCAGTAATGTGTCGGGCGGCAACTACGAGAACATGGTGGCGAACAAGGCGCCAGTCAGCACCACGGTGACCGATGTTCAAGACACCAGCACCGTTACCCTGACCGCCACGCCAAGTGTGGCCGAAGGCGGGACCATCCTCTATACCGCCACAGTGGACGCCCCCGTCACCGGCAACCCGGTCGTGGTCACCCTTGCCAATGGGCAAACCATCACCATCCCAATTGGCCAGAGTTCTGGCACCGCAACCGGTGCGGTGAGCAACGACGTCTATCAGGGCCACGCTACCGTCACCAACAGCATCAGCAACGTAACCGGTGGCAATTACGAGAATCTGGTGGCCGACAAGTCCCAAGTCAGCACCTCGGTTACGGACGTACAGGACACCACCACCGTCACGCTGACCGCCACGCCGTCCGTGGCCGAAGGCGGCACCATCCTCTACACCGCCACTGTGGGCGCCCCCGTCACCGGCAGCCCGGTCGTGGTCACGCTGGCCAACGGGCAGACCATCAACATCGCGGTCGGACAGAGTTCGGGCACCGCAACCGGTGCAGTCACTAACGATGTCTATCAAGGCCATGCCCCGGTCACCAACAGCATCAGCAATGTCTCGGGTGGCAATTACGAGAACCTGGTGGCCAACAAGTCCCAGGTCAGCACCTCGGTCACGGACGTGCAGGACACCACCACCGTCTCGCTGTCAGCCACGCCGTCGGTGGCCGAAGGCGGCCAGATCGTTTACACCGCCACCCTGACCAATGCCGCGCAGTCGGCGGTGACCGTCACGCTCAGTAATGGCCAGAGCATCACCATCGCCGCCAACCAGACCTCCGGCAGCATCACTGTTGCAGCGCCAGCCGATGATCCCTACCTCGATGCCGGCCAGGTCAGTGCGCGCATCACCAGTGCATCCGGTGGCAATTTCGAGAGTCTGGCGATCAACAGCACGCCAGCGGTGACCAATATCTCCGACACGGTCGACACTTCGACAGTGAGCCTGACGGCCACCCCATCGGTGGCCGAAGGCGGCACCATCGTCTACACCGCCACGGTGACAGCCCCCGTCACCGGCTCTGCCGTAGTGGTGACTCTGGCCAACGGCCAAACCATCACCATTCCGGTCGGGCAGAGTTCCGGTACCGCTACGGCGGCGGTCAACAACGACGTCTACCAAGGTCATCCGGCTGTCACCAACAGCATCAGCAATGTGTCGGGCGGCAACTACGAGAACCTGGTGGCCAACAAGGCGCCAGTCAGCACCACGGTGACCGATGTTCAAGACACCACTACCGTCACCCTGACCGCCACGCCAATCGTGGCCGAGGGCGGGACCATCCTCTACACCGCCACCGTCGGTGCGCCGGTCACCGGCAGCGCTGTGGTGGTCACCCTGGCTAATGGCCAGACCATCACCATCCCGGTCGGCCAGAGCTCCGGCACCGCAACCGGATCTGCCAGCAATGATGTCTACCAGGGTCACACCGCCGTCACCAACAGCATCAGCAACGTCACCGGCGGCAATTACGAGAACCTAGTGGCCGACAAGACCCAGATCAGCACCAGCATCACCGACGTGCAGGACACCACCACGGTCTCACTGTCGGCAACACCGAGCGTGGCCGAAGGCGGTCAGATCACTTACACCGCCACCTTGACCAACGCTGCGCAAACGGCCGTGACGGTCACGCTCAGCAACGGCCAGAGCATCACCATCGGCGCCAACCAGACCACCGGCAGTATCACTATCGCCGCACCAGGCGACGACCCGTACATCGATGCCGCGCAGGTCAGCGCGCGCATCACCAGCGCCAGCGGGGGCAACTTCGAGAACCTGGCGATCAATGGCACGGCTGCGGTAACGAACGTCACCGATACCATCGACACCGCGACGGTCACGCTGACCGCCACACCATCGGTAGCCGAGGGTGGCACTATCGTTTACACAGCGACCGTCAGTGCCGCCGTGACGGGCAGCCCGGTCACGGTGACATTGGCCAACGGTCAGACCATCACCATCCCGGTCGGCCAAAGCGCCGGCACCGCAACCGGCACCGTGACCAACGACGTCTATCTGGGCCATGCGCCAGTCACCAACAGCATCACCGCCGTCAGCGGAGGCAATTACGAGAATCTGGTGGCCAACAAGACGGCCGTCAGCACCACCGTCACCGATGTGCAGGACACTACAACCGTCACCCTGACCGCCACGCCATCCGTGGCCGAGGGCGGCACGATCACCTACACGGCAACCGTCGGCGCGCCGGTCACTGGCAGTGCCGTGACCGTGACCCTGGCCAACGGCCAGACCATCACCATTCCGGTCGGTCAGAGTTCAGGCACGGCGACAGGCAGCGTGACCAACGACGTCTATCTGGGCCACGCACCGGTCACCAACAGCATCACCAGCGTCTCCGGTGGCAGCTACGAAAACCTGGTGGCGAACACCGCCAGCGTCAGCACCTCGGTCACCGATGTGCAAGACACCACCACCGTGACCCTGAGCGCCACGCCATCCGTGGCCGAAGGTGGCACCATCATCTACACCGCCACCGTCAGTGCTGCGGTCACCGTGACCCCAGTGATCGTAACCCTGACCAATGGCCAGACCATCACCATTCCGGTCGGCCAGAGCTCCGGCACCGCCACCGGCGCCGTGACCAACGACGTGTATCAGGGCCATGCTGCCGTCACCAACAGCATCAGCAGTGTTGCCGGTGGCAGCTACGAGAACCTGGTGGCCAACAAGGCCGTGCTCAGCACCAGCGTCACCGATGTGACGGACACCACTACCGTCACCCTGTCCGCCACACCCAGCGTGACCGAGGGCGGCCAGATCGTTTACACCGCAAGCCTGACCAACCCTGCGCAGACCGCAGTGACCGTAACCTTGAGCAACGGCCAGACCATCACCATCGGCGCCAACCAGTCTTCCGGCAGCGTCACCGTGGCCGCGCCGACCGACGACGTCTATATCGACGCCACCACGGTCAGCGCCACCATCACCAACGCCACCGGCGGCAACTTCGAAAGCCTGGTGGTGAACACGGTGCCAGCAGTCACTGCAGTCACCGACACGCTGAACAACACCTCCCTCGGTATCACCGGTTCGGCCGCGGTGGCCGAAGGCAACAGCGCCACCTACACCCTGACGCTGAGCAATCCGCCGCAAACCGACGTGGTGGTCAAGCTGAGCTACAGCGGTACCGCAACCAACGGCGTCGACTACACCGGCGTAGCCACCGTGACCATCAAGGCCAACAGCAACACGGCAACCTTCAGCATCCCGACCATCAAGGACAACATCACCGAGGGCACCGAGACCTTCACCATCAAGATCGACTCGGCCACAGGCGGCAACTTCGAAGGCCTGGTGGTCAGCAACACTGCGGGCAGCATTACCACCCAACTGTTCGAACCCGCGCCAGTGCTGGACCTGGACGCCAACGACTCCAGCGGCAAGACCGGCGCCGACTTCCAGACCACCTTTACCGAAAACGGCAGCGGCAATTCGATCAGTGACCTGGACATCTCCATCACCGACTTCGACAGCCCGCAGATGGCCGGTGCTACCGTCACCCTGACCAACGCCCAGGCCGGCGATGCCCTGAACCTGGGCAGCAGCATCAACGGCATCTCCATCACCTCCAGCGTGACCGCCGGCAAGGTGGTGCTGACCCTGACGGGCAACGCTTCGCTGGCCGACTACCTGCAGGCGATCAAGAACATCACGTTCGTCAACACCAGCGAAGACCCGAGCACCATGCCGCGAATCATCACGGTCACGGTCACCGACGGGGTCAATGTGTCCAACACCGCCACTACCACGGTCAACGTGGTGGCGGTCAACGATGCCCCGGTTTCCACCGGAGGTGCCGTCACAGGTGTCGAGGACACCGCGCTGGTGCTGAACTGGAGCAACTTCAACGTCACCGACGTCGACAGCCCGGCCTCGAGCCTGGGCATCACCATCACCCAACTGCCGACCCTCGGCACCCTGCAATACAACAACGGCAGCGCCTGGGTGAACGTGACGCTCAATCAGACCGTGAGCCAGGCCGACATCGCCGCCGGCAAGCTCAAGTTCGTGCCGCTGGCCAACCAGTCGGGTGTCGATGGCTATGGTGGCACGGGCGTGGGCAACAACCAGGCCGACTACGCGCAGATCAAGTTCAAGCCCACCGATGGCATCACCCCGGGCAGCGAAACCACGTTGAAAGTGGACATCACCCCGGTCGCCGACGCGCCAACCCTGGCCATCGGCAGCACTAGCGTCAACTCGCTGGGCCTGACCAAGGAAACCTGGACCACCCTCACCGGCCTGGGCACCAACGGCAACGGTATTACCGGCGACGCACTGAAGACGGTGTTCACCAACTCGGGCACCGCCGCCTCTTCCACCACCATCACCAACGTGCAGTCCGACGCCAGCGTTGCCGCCCAGAGCGGCTCGAAGACGTCCGGCCTGGTGTACCTGGAAGCCGGCAAGACCTACACCTTCAGCGGCAGCGCCGACGACAGCCTGCTGGTGAACATCGGCGGCAAGACCGTGGTCACCGCCACCTGGGGCACGGGCTCGGGAGCCGTTTCGGGCAGCTTCATGCCCACCACCAGCGGCTACTACACCCTGGAGATCTACCACGCCAACCAATCAGGCCCAGGCAGCTACGACGTCAATATCAAAGTTGGCAGCGGCGCGGTGGGCGACTTCAACAGCACCAGCATCGCGATGTACCCGAGCGTCACCGCCCTGGCCAACGCCGGCGTGACGCTGTCCGACCTGCACGGCAGCAGCGGCCAGGGCTACTACGATGGTTACAAGCTCAACGAGGGGCCGGAGAACGGCAGCGTCAAGCTGGTGGGCATCAGCAGCAGCCTGACCGATACCGACGGCTCCGAGGCCCTGAGCGTCAAGCTAGGTGGCATCCCGGCGGGCTCGGTGATAAGCGACAGCGCCGGGCATAGCGCTACCGTGGGGGCCACCGCGGTCGACGTCAGCGGCTGGTCCCTGAGCAGCCTGACGATCAAGACGCCGTCTTACTACAGCGGCCAGTTCGACGTGAAGGTCACCTCGACATCCACCGAGTCGGTCGGCGGCAGCTTCGCCACCACCGAGGGTACGCTCAAGGTCACGGTGTACCCGGACACCTACACCGCTTCCCAGTTGACCACCGCCAGCGACAGCACAACCGGCACCTACGGCGATGACATCATCATTGCCGACAGCGCGGGCCTGCATATGGCCGCCGGCACCAACTACAACCTTGCCTTCATCGTCGACACCTCGGGCAGCATGAGCAGCACCGGCATCGAGGCGACCAAGACGTCACTGGCCACCACGTTCCAGGCGTTGCTGGCGGATGCCAAGGGCACCGGGGTAGGCACGGTGAACGTGCTGCTGGTGGACTTCGCCACGCAGGTCAAGAGCACAGTCGCGGTCACCCTCAACGATGCCGGCCTCAAGACCCTGCTCAATGCCCTGAGTGGCATGAGCGCAGACGGCGGTACCAACTATGAGGATGCCTTCAAGACCACGGCCAACTGGTTCCAGAACCTGAAGAATGCCGGCGTCACCGGCACCAACCAGACCTATTTCCTCACCGACGGCCAGCCGACCTACTACCAGACCGGCGAGCAGACCAACCCGGCCCTGGCCAACAGTTCGGTCAAGCTCGACACCTTGCTCTCGAACATCAGCTACAAGATGGGCGACACCATCACCAACTACCAACTGGATACCAGCAACCGGGTGACGATCGACGCCACCGGCAAGCTTACTGCCGAAACCCGCAGCTTCGACCTGCTGAGCCTGAGCTACAAATGGAGCGCCGTGACCACCGGCCTGATCCACGCCGAAGGCAACGGCGGCTACGAGCTATCGAAACTGGCCGGCACCGGCAGCAGTACATCCAGCGATACCCTGAGCAACGCCACCTCCAGCTTTGCCCTGCTGTCGGCACTGTCGGCGGTCGAAGCAGTCGGCGTCGGCACGGGCATCAGTAGCACTGACCTGAAGCCGTTCGACAGCGACGGCGTACCGCAGGTCAATGTCGACCCGAGCAAGATCAGCGATGCGATCCTCGGCCACACCGACCAGACCATTGCCGGCGCCGACACGATCAACGGTGGCGATGGCCACGACATCATCTTCGGCGACCTGGTCAGCTTCGATTCGATACCCGGCAGCGGCATCGAGGCGGTGCAGGCCTTCGTCGCGACCAAAATGGGCGTGGATGCGAGCCTGGTGGATGCGAAGGTGATGCACCAGTACATCAGCGAGCATTACACCGATTTCGACCTGTCGCGCACCAACGACGGTGCCGACACTCTGATGGGTGGGGGCGGCAACGACATCATCTTTGGCCAGGGTGGCAACGACTACATCGATGGCGGCAAGGGCAATGACATCCTGCTCGGCGGCACCGGCAACGACACGCTGCTGGGTGGCGAAGGCAACGACCTGTTGTTCGGCGGGGCCGGCAATGACACGCTGATCGGCGGCAAGGGCAACGACATCCTCAGCGGTGGCAGCGGCGCCGATACCTTCGTATGGAAAGCCGGCGACATTGGCCAGGACGTGATCAAGGACTTCAAGCTGAGCGAAGGTGACCGCCTCGACCTCACCGACCTGCTGCAGGGGGAGCGCGGCACGACCATCGACAATTACCTGAAGATCACCACCGTGGGCGGCGAATCGACCCTGCAGATCAGTACCGAAGGCAAGCTCAACGCGGCCGGCGGGCTGGCCAATGCCGACGTATCGATCAAGCTGGAAGGTGTGAACTGGTCGAACACCACGATCAACTCATTGATCAGCGGCGCCGACCCGACCATCAAGATCGACAACAACAACAGCTGACGGGCAGGCGCAGCCGGGCAAAGTTGCCTATGCTGCGCCAGAGTCGATCCTGAGGATTCAACGTGACGAGGATGAACGCCATGTTCTATGTGCAACGCGACAGCGAGGGGCAGTTGGCGCGGGTGGAAGCCGCGCCCTATGCCGAGTACACGGAAATCCTGCCCGCCGACCATGCGGAAATTCAGGAATGGTTCGCCGACGATGTCGTCGAAAACAGCCTCAAGCAACTCAAGCAGAGCGACCTGGACATGATCCGCGTGCTTGAGGACCTGATCGAGGTGCTGACGGCGAAGGGCGTATTCAGCATCACCGACCTGCCGCCGGGGGCGCAGGCCAAGCTACTCAACCGCTCCAGCGCGCGCAAGGCACTGGGCAGCCTGAACAACCTGATCGAGGAAGAAGAGGAAGGTGGGCTGATCTGACCGTGCAGTGCTCAGCACCCCTGCCCGCCTGAAGTCAACGCCAGGGCGCTGGCTCACCTACCAGCTGCCCCTGAATACCCCCTACGCCCATCTCAACCAGTACCCCGTGCTCGCCTTCGGTCTCCACTCGCTCGGCGATCAGCGGCAGATCGATACTGTGCGCAGCACGCTGGATCGCTTCGATGAACAGCCGCTTGTGCTGCTCCTGGTCAATATTGCGGATATAGCTGCCATCGATTTTCAAGTACGCCAGGCCCAGATGCGCCAGGTTGCCGATCATGCTGAAGCGGCCGCCAAAACGCTGCAGTGCCAGGCCGAAGCCCAGCGCGTGCAGGCGTCGGTTCAGTTTTTCCAGCGAAGCCTGGTCTGGCAACTGTTCCTCGGCGATCTCGAAGATCAGCCTCGGGCCCAGCACTGGGTTCTGACTCAGCAATTCGTAAACTCGTTGCAAGGCCTTGGGGTCGGCCAGCGTTGCCGCCGACAGGTTGAACGCCAGCACCTGGTCATGGCCACGCAGGTGTTCCAGCACCTTCTCCAGTACCAGCACATCCAGCCGCGACATCCAGCCAAAACGCTCGAGCCACGGCAGGAAACGACCCGCAGGCAACGCCTCGCCCTGGTCATCGTGCAGGCGTGAAATGACTTTGTGATGGAGAATCCGTTGGGTCTGCCTGGCATCCACCACAGGCTGGAAGAACAGCTCGAACTGCCCTTTTGCAAAGGCGTCGTCCAACCGCGTGTGCCAGGCATGCTGGCTGTCGCCAGCCACCGCAGCCACGCCTTGCTCAAGGCATACCCAGCCTGGCGTTGGTTGATTCTCTGCACGCGCCAGAGCCTCGTCAGCCAGCTTGAGCAAAGCCTGCGGTGCATCGCCGGGACTGAACGGCGCAAGGCCGATGCAAGCGACCGGGTCGACATCACTGGCACCGGTCACGTGCAGGCTCTGCAGGGTCGCCTCCAGTGCCTGGGCGAGCTGTACCGCCTCTTCGTGGACCATGCCCGGTGCCAGCACGGCGAACTCACCACCACGGCTGCGGGAAATCAGGTCGTTGGTCTCCGGGAAGCTGGCGCAGGTACGCCGTAGCTGCTCGCCCACTGCCTGTAGCAGCTGGTCGGTGCGCTGGCCACCCAGACGTGCGTTGAGGCCTGCCAGGCCCTGTACACGCAGTAGCAGCAGATAACCGGCGCGGGCTTCTTCCAGGTTGCTGACACGGGCTGTCAATTGCATTTCGAAGTACCGCCGGTTGGATAACCCGGTGAGGCTGTCCTGATACGACTCCGCCCGCAACCGCTCACTGCGCTCGGCCTGTTCGGTGAACAAGGCCTTGAGCTTCTCGACCATCTGGTTCATCGCCTGCACCACGCGGCGCAGCTCTGGCGTGCGTGGCAGCTCTGGCAGGCTGAGGAACTCACGGCGAGCAATGGCGTGGGACTGCTCAACCATGTAGTCCAGCGGCCGCAGCTGGCGGCGCAACAGCAAGGCACCGAGCACGGCACTGGCCGCCCCGCACAACAACAGCCAGCCCAGGCTGCCCAACGCGCTCTGCCAGAGCTTGGCGATAGCGAACATCGGGTGGCTGATCACCTCTACCCGCGCAGCCTGCTGCCAGCCGCGGCTGACGATGGCATCGCCACCCGCGGCTCCCAGGCCAATCAGGTGGATGAACCAGGCGGGCACGCTGCCTGGGTCTGGCTCGGCATGGCGCTCAACCAGCACGGCGTTTGAGCCAAGGTCGACAACTTTGATGCTGGAGTAATAACCACTGTCGAAGATCGAACTGACCATCAACTCGACCATCGCCGGGTCATCGATATTCGGCGTCAACGACAATGCCAGTGCAGTGGCCGCATCCTGGGCGTGTGAACGCAGCTGGTTGACGTACTGGCTGCGCGAGCTTTCCAGGCTGACCATGAAGCTGCCGCTGAACGCGACCACCAGGAACAGGCAAATGGCCAACAGCAATTGTTTGAACAGTGACATCTGTGCTCCTTCAGTAAACCGGTTCGCCCGGGAACCCTTCGGCCTGCATTTTCTTCAGCAAGTCCTGCCAGCGGGACAGGCGCTTGGTGTCGCCGACCTTCTTGTTGCCCGCAGCACCGGTCAGCCAAAGGCCTTCACCGTTGAAGGCATAGACCGGCAGCAGGTCGGTCCGCTGGCTGGCCGGCTTGATTGCATCCATTAGGCTATCGAGCACCAGAGGTTGTGCCTGTGGGCTTGAATAATAGGTCAGGACCATGTGCGCGCGGTTCTGGCGCAGGGCCTTGACGTAGGTGATGCGCAGCTTCTCGCTGGGTATACCCATGCGGCGCAGGCTGAAGTATTTGGCAATGGCGTAGTCCTCGCAGTCGCCAGCTCCTTTGATCAACGCCTGGATCGGTGTGGCCCAGTAATCGACCTCGTGCCACAGATCGATATCCTCGACATAACGCAATTGCTGATTGAAGAACAGGTTGACGACCTGCAGGCGCTGCAGGTCGCTGCCTTGGTTCTGGGTGGCCATCAGGTTCTGCCAGGCATCGATACGGCCCTTGCCTGCTCCGAGCGGGCCATACAGGGCCTGGGACTTGCGACTTATCTCGGCGAAGTCCCAATTCGCGTGCAACGCACCCAGCAGCAAGCTGCCCAGCAGCAGGGCAAGGCCAATACGTCGCACGGCGGTTTTGAGCAGCCAGGTAATCGCCACTGCGAAGCCCTGTTCAGGTCGTCCGAAAGCAGCGATGGTGCGGCCTGGCGCTTTAAAAGACAATGGCACCCTGCAATCACGGCACCGATGGTCGGCTCGCTATCGCTTTCCGGTTAAGCCCTATGGGCTATCACTTCCTTTGACACGCGACTTGATCCACCATGATCGAGGTTTTGCTGCGCTTGCCACAGAGTGATCGCCGGTTTGACAAGGCCCCTTGCCTGTTACTAGCTTTATTGGATCCAACTTCGTCGTCGAGGCACATCCCGCTTGGCCGAAAAAAAAATCAAATTGAGTAATCTGCTGGCCAGCGAACAGTTGCCGGCACACCTGGCCCGTGGCGTCATCGAAGAACGCCTGCGCAGCGCCATTCTCGATGGCCGCCTGCCGCCTGGCACTGCCGTACGCCAGCAGGAAATCGCCGACTTGTTCGGTGTCAGCCGCATGCCGGTGCGCGAGGCCCTGCGCCAACTGGAGGCGCAATCGCTGCTGAAAGTGGAAATGCACAAGGGCGCGGTGGTCGCACCGTTGATTGGCGAGGACGCGGTCGACACTTATGCGTTACGCGTGCTCCTCGAAAGCGAAGCGCTGCGCCAGTCGATTCCATTGCTTGATGCCGACGACATTGCCAGCGCCCGTGGTTACATCCAGCAGCTGGAGAACGAAACCAGCCATACGGAAATCGGCCGCCTCAACCGGCTGTTCCACATGGCGCTCTATGGCAAGGCATCCAATCAGAAACTACTGCGCCTGATCGAGAACGAGCTGAACGAGGAAGAGCGCTTCCTGCGTTTCCATTTATCGTCCATGGGGCTCGGCAAGTTGACTCAGGATGACCATACCGCCCTGGTGGATGCCGCTGCTGATAAACGGGTCGACGAGGCTGTCAGGGTGCTGGAGCAGCACCTGAACAATGGATCGCGAGTGATCAGGCACTACCTGGACAACCAGGTCACCCGATAGCGCTCAATGAAGGCTACGGCAGCGGTGCTGTAGCCGGAAAAGAAAAAGCCCCTGTCTGCGCTGCAGACAGGGGCTTTTTGTTTGAATCTTGACGATGACCTACTCTCACATGGGGAAACCCCACACTACCATCGGCGATGCATCGTTTCACTGCTGAGTTCGGGATGGGATCAGGTG
>NZ_JBIVGA010000027.1:0-42431 GCF_044748405.1 Pseudomonas sp. NPDC089996
ACCGCGCCGCGTGCCGGCAGCGAGCCAGTCGTATTGAACGTGAAGTTCGGCGACGTCACCCACCAGGTCACCCTGGACGCAACCGGCCACGGTTCGCTGACCGTTGCCAACCCGAACGGCGAAGACGTGTTCGTCGACGCCGGCAGCCTGAGCGTCAACGTCCTGGGCGGTACCGGCGGTGGCTACGAGAAGATTGGCGCCTCGACGGGCAGCGTTCAGGTTAACGATACCGAGACGCCAGTCACTGCAGTTGTGACCGCTAACCCGGTCAACGAAGGTCAGGACATCACCTTCAACTTCGCAATGAGCACTGCCCCGCGCGCGGGTAGCGAGCCAGTCGTGCTGAATGTGAAGTTCGGCGACGTCACCCACCAGGTTACCCTGGACGCAACCGGCCACGGTTCGCTGACCGTTGCCAACCCGAACGGCGAAGACGTGTTCGTCGACGCCGGCAGCCTGAGCGTCAACGTCCTGGGCGGTACCGGCGGTGGCTACGAGAAGATTGGTGCCTCGACTGGCAGCGTCCAGGTTAACGATACCGAGACGCCGGTCACCGCAGTTGTGACTGCTAACCCAGTCAACGAAGGCCAGGACATCACCTTCAACTTCGTGATGAGCACCGCGCCACGCACCGGTAGCGAGCCTGTCGTGTTGAACGTGAAGTTCGGCGACGTCACCCACCAGGTCACCCTGGATGCAACCGGTCACGGTTCGCTGACTGTGGCCAACCCGAATGGCGAAGACGTGTTTGTCGATGCCGGCAGCCTGAGCGTCAATGTGCTGGGCGGCACCGGCGGTGGTTACGAGAAAATCGGTGCTTCGACCGGTACTGTTGACGTCCGTGACACTGAAACGCCAGTGACTGCAATCGTGACCGCTAACCCGGTCAACGAAGGCCAGGACATCACCTTCAACTTCGCGATGAGCACCGCGCCGCGTGCCGGTAGCGAGCCTGTCGTCCTGAACGTGAAGTTCGGCGCCGTCACCCACCAGGTCACCCTGGACGCAACCGGCCACGGTTCGCTGACCGTTGCCAACCCGAATGGCGAAGACGTATTCGTCGATGCCGGCAGCCTGACTGTCAATGTCCTGGGCGGCACCGGCGGTGGTTACGAGAAGATTGGCGCTTCCACCGGTACTGTTGACGTCCGTGACACTGAAACACCAGTGACGGCAGTCGTGACCGCTAACCCGGTCAACGAAGGCCAGGACATCACCTTCAACTTCGCGATGAGCACCGCGCCACGTGCCGGTAGCGATCCGGTTGTGCTGAACGTGAAGTTCGGCGACGTCACCCACCAGGTCACTTTGGACGCAACCGGTCACGGTTCGCTGACTGTGGCCAACCCGAACGGCGAAGACGTCTTCGTCGACGCCGGCAGCCTGACTGTTAACGTGCTGGGCGGTACTGGCGGTGGCTACGAGAAGATCGGTGCCTCGACTGGCAGTGTCCAGGTCAACGATACCGAAACCCCGGTCACTGTCTCGATCACTGCTCGTCCCGCGACAGAAGCTGACGCCAACGTTACCTTTGACTTCCAGATGAGCCGTCCGCCGCAATCCGGCAGCGCTCCGGTCGTGCTGGTGGTAAAAGTAGGTGGTGTCAATTACGACGTGAATATCCTCGCTGACGGCAGCGGTACTCTGTCTGTGCCGAACCCTAACAGCGAAGATCTGTTCAAGGACGCCAGCAAGCTGGTAGCGACTGTCATCAGTGGCACTGGCGGCAACTACGAGCTGATCCAGACGGGCGCCACCGCGACTGCCGACATTGCCGATACCATCGACACCGTCTATGCCAAGATCAGTATCGTCAACAGCTCGGTCACCGAAGGCGGCACCTTCACCTACAAAGTCGACCTGGTCGACGCGTCGGGCAAGGCCGTAACCGTTGCAACTGGTAAATCGGTAACAGTGAACCTGGAGTGGAGCGGCAGCGCTGATGCATCCGATGTTGTCGGCACGTTGCCGAACAGTGTGACCATCACCGGTGGCAACAGCAGCTACTCGTTCAACGTGAAGACGTTCGACGACACCCGGATCGAGAGTGATGAAACGCTGACAGCCACCATCAAGCAGGTGGTCGACAACAACAACTTCTACGAGAACCTGGCAGTTGGCAGCCAGAACTCGGCCACCGGGACGATCTTCGACAACGACAAAGGCCCGCAGGTGATTGCCGACTCCAAGGCTTCCATCGTCGAAAGCGGTACCGCCGGCGGCGCCGACGTAGTCCTGGTACTCGACCGTTCGGGCAGCATGGGGCCACGTAGCGTTGCTGGTGGTAGCGACCCGGATGGCGCGGGTCCTTACAACAGCCGCCTGGAAATGCTCAAGGACGCGGTCAAGAACCTGTTCCAGTCGGGCACCGTGCATTCGGTGTTCATCGTGTCGTTCGCCGACAAGGCCACTTTCCACAGCTCCGGCAAGGACGGCGGTTGGTTCACCAATCTGGACGATGCGCTCAAGGCCATCGACAACCTCAGCGCTGGCGGTACTACCAACTACGCCGCGGCGCTGAACGCGGTTACCAACAACTACACCAACCCTCCAGCAGGCGGCAGCAAGCTGGTGAGTGTCTTCATGTCCGACGGCGCGCCGAACGACGCCACGGCCAACGAGAGCAACTGGATCAACTTCCTGAACAACAAAGGCTTCAACGATTCCTACGCTGTCGGTTTCGGTGGGCTGAGTAACCAGGACAAGAACTACCTGGAGCCTATCGGCTGGAAACCGGGTGAAACCACTACCTCGATCACCAATGGCGCGGCCGATGATCACGTGCTGGTGGTGGATACCTCGCTGAGTGCGCTTACCCAGGCGCTGGTCGGCAGCATCGGCGGCAGCGCCGTGTCTGGCGATGTCACCGCCAATGCTACCGGCGGCACAGCCGGCTGGGCGGCCAACGGCTGGAAACTGGCTTCGGTACAGTACGGCGGCGTGACTTACACCTTCACCAGCGCCACCGACAGCAAGACCATCGACTTGGGCACCGTAGGCAAAGTAATCATCAAAGGTGACGGCAGCTACACGTTCTCGGGCAAAGATAACCAGGACGTTGCCAGCGATCTGTCAGCTGAGCTGAAGTTCACCATTCGGGATGCCAACGGTTCGACGGCGTCTTCAACCCTGACGCTTACTGTCAAAGACCGCAGCGATGCAATCGCGGCCAATGACGATGCCACGGCTACCCTTGTTTCGTCGAAAGTGACGACAGCGTCCTACACCACTACATTGGCCACCTTCTCGAGCAACGAGAGCAACCCTTGGAAAATCGGTAACTGGACGTCGACTGCGGTCAACGGCAGCACAGCCGATGCCCAGCGAAACAGCAATGCTCTGAAGCTGACCGACACGAACGGCAGTCGTGATGGCGATGCGCAGGCAACGTCCCCGACTTACAAGGCAGTCGGCGGCGAAACCCTTTCTTTCGCGGTCACAGACACCAATTTGAACGGCGGCTGGTTCACCCTGGACACAGCGGGCTGGTCGCTGTTGCAAAGTGTGGATAACGGCGCGACCTGGAAGTCGGTGCAAGAGGGTTCGATCTGGGGCAACGGTTCTGTTGAAACCCAGTCGCTTACTGCCGGAGCGATGTACCGTATTCAGTTGAATGTTCACGATGACACGAGTGGCGGCGGCAACGCTTACATCACCGTCGACAACTTCCAGGCCAATGTCCCGGAAACGAGCAGTGTCGTGTGGACTGCCAGCCCCGTCACCGGCACTGTCGCCAACAACGACACCTGGGGCGGCAACGGTGAAACCTCGACCCTGTCGGTCAAGGTCAACGGAAGCTGGGTGGATGTCACCGCTGGCATGAAGGTCACCGGCCAGTACGGTGAGCTGACCATCAACAAGGATGGCTCCTACAGCTACCAGGCAACTGGCAGCAAGGAAAATGCCGGTCATGTGGATGCATTCGAGTACAAGCTGACCCAACCCGATGGCGACACCGACACCGCGCACCTGTACGTGACGATTACCGCACCGGGTTCAGGCACCACCCCAGCCTGGACCAGCGGCAACGACACCCTGCTGGGCACGGACGGCAACGACATCCTCTTCGGTGGTGCCGGCAACGACACCCTGACCGGCGGCAAGGGCAACGACACACTCACCGGCGGCAGCGGCGCGGACCTGTTCGTCTGGAAGGCTGGGCATACCGGCAACGATATCGTCACCGACTTCAAGGCGTCCGAAGGTGATCGCCTCGACCTCAGCGACCTGCTGCAGGGCGAGAAGGGCAGCAACATCACTGATTACCTGAAGGTCTCCACCGTCAATGGCGAGACCGTTCTGCAGGTAAGCAGCAAAGGTGAGCTGAACGCGACCGATGGTGCTAACCACGTTGACACCACCATCACCATGCAGGGGGTCAATTGGTCGAGCGCCACGATCAACTCGCTGGTCGGTGGTGCCGATCCGCTGATCAAGATCGACAACCACAACAGCTGATGCTGGCCCCCGACAGCGGCAGGTGACTGCCGCTGTCGGGGCCCTTCGATCCAAAAGTGAGGCGCTTCCCAGCGACTGGCGGGCGGCGCATACTCGCCTGCCATTTCTCGCGCAATCACCCGAAAGGTACCCTCGTGACGTTGGACAACGCCCTGATCTACGTACAACGCGACCCCGAAGGCCGCCTGCAGCGTGTCGAGCCCAGCCCATTCCCCGGGCACACGGAAGTCCTCACCGCCGACCACGCCGAGGTTCAGCACTGGTTCGCTGACGATGTCGTGGAAAACAGCCTGCGTCAGCTCAAGCAGAGCGACCTGGACATGATCCGCGTGCTGGAAGACCTGATCGACGTGCTTACCACCAAAGGCGTGCTCAGCATCACTGATCTGCCGGCCGGCGCCCAGGCCAAACTGCTCAATCGCTCGACCGCGCGCAAGGCGCTGGGGGGCTTGAGCAACCTCATCGAAGACGACGCGGAACACGGCCTGATCTGAGCGGTTCACGCTCATATGGTTATGCATTAAAGATATTTAAATTATTTTTCTTATGCATTTATAGTCACCTCCACTGCGTACCCGTCGACCAATCGATGCGCCGCACGACTTGAACCCACACGGGTAATCCCCGTGCGTTTCTGATCGTTGCGCGCCATTGAAGTCGCGCACTGCGTGGGAGTGACACATGCCAGCCGCCTCGAACGCCTTGTCGTCGATCGACAGCGCCCAGCCGCAACCCTTTGAAATACGCCCGTTCTCCGGTGCCGTCGGCGCCGAGATCATCGGCCTGGACCTGGCCAAACCGGTCACCGCCGAGGATTTCACCCGTATTCATCGCGCCCACCTCGACCACCATGTGCTGGTGTTCCGTGATCAGCGCATCAGCCCGGAACAACAGATCGCCTTCAGCCGCCGTTTCGGCGAGTTGCAGATTCATGTGCTCAAGCAGTTCCTGCTTGCCGGCCACCCGGAAATCCTGATCGTCTCCAACATCATCGAGCACGGCCAGAACATCGGCCTGGGCGATGCCGGCAAGTTCTGGCACTCGGACCTGTCGTACAAGGAGCTGCCTAGCCTCGGCTCCATGCTGCACGCCCAGGAGCTGCCCAGTGAAGGGGGCGACACCCTGTTCGCCGACATGCACAAAGCCTGGGACGCCGTGCCCGAGGCCCTGCGCAAGTTGGTCGAGGGCCGCAGTGCCGCTCATTCCTACACCGCCCGTTACGCCGAAACCAAGTTCGAGGGCAACTGGCGCCCGACCCTGACCGCCGAGCAACTGGCGCAGGTCAAGGAAGTCATCCACCCGGTGGTCCGCACCCACCCGGAAAACCACCGCAAGGCACTGTTCGTCAGCGAAGGATTCACCACCCGCATCGTCGGTTTGCCCGATGATGAAAGCCGCGACGTGCTGCAGCAGCTGTATGCACTGAGCGTGCTCGAGCAAAACATCTACCGCCATCAGTGGCAGCCCCACGACCTGGTGTTCTGGGACAACCGCTCGCTGATCCACCTGGCCACCGGTTGCCCCGCGCACCTGCGACGCAAACTGTTCCGGACCACCATCCAGGGCGATGCCCCGTACTGACGACTGAGGAATTCATCATGCGCAAATCCATCAGCCGCCTGGCGGCAAGCTTCGGCCTGGGCGCCAGCCTGGTTGTCGGCAGCCTGGCGGCACCCGCCGTGGCACAAGCCGAAGGCAAAATTCGCATCGCCGAGCAGTTCGGCATCGTCTACTTGCTGCTCAACGTGGTGCGTGACCAGCACCTGATCGAGAAGCACGGTAAAGAGCAGGGCATCGACATCGAAGTCGACTGGGCCCAGCTGTCCGGGGGCTCGGCGATCAACGACGCGCTGTTGTCCGGCTCGGTCGACATCGCCGGGGCCGGAGTCGGCCCGCTGTTGACCGTGTGGGACCGCACCAAGGACCGGCAGAACGTCAAGGCCGTGGCTTCTCTGGGCAACTTCCCGTACTACCTGGTCAGCAGCAACCCGAACGTGAGGACCATCGCCGACATTTCCGACAAGGACCGCATCGCCGTGCCTGCGGTGGGTGTGTCGGTGCAGTCGCGCTTCCTGCAATACGCCGCCGCCCAGCAGTGGGGCGACAAGGAATACAACCGCCTCGACAAGTACACCCTGGCCATACCGCACCCGGATGCCACCGCCGCGCTGCTGGCCGGCGGCACCGAACTGAACGGGCACTTCTCCAACCCGCCGTTCCAGGACCAGGCGCTGGCCAACAAGGACGTGCATGTGGTGCTCAACAGCTATGACCTGCTCGGCCCCAACTCGCCGACCCTGCTGTTCGCCACCGAGAAATTCCGCAAAGACAACCCCAAGACCTACAAGGCCTTCGTCGATGCCCTGGCCGAGGCGGCGGATTTTGCTCAGAAGGACAAGGCCGCAGCAGCGGATACCTACATCCGCGTGACCAAGGCCAAGATCGACCGCGACGCGCTGATCAAGCTGATCGACAACCCGCAGTACGAATTCACCGTCACGCCGAAAAACACCTACAAGCTGGCCGAGTTCCTGTATCGGGTCGGCGCCATCAAGCACAAGCCGGCGTCATGGAAAGATTACTTCTTCCAGGATGAACGCCCGCTGCAGGGGAGCTGACCGACCATGACCGCCCCTTTGCCAGGCCACACGGCCAGCAACCTGAGCCGTGTCGCTACACCGCCATTGCTCCATGTGGACAACCTGAGCCTGGAATACCGCACTGCGCAGCGCGTGGTGCGGGCCACCCACCAGGTCAGCTTCGAAGTCGACCGCGCCGACCGTTTCGTCCTGCTGGGCCCGTCGGGCTGCGGCAAGTCCACCTTGCTCAAGGCCGTGGCCGGATTCATCGACCCCCGGGAAGGGCAGATCCTGTTGCAGGGCCAGCCGGTCAAAGGCCCCGGGCCTGACCGCATTGTGGTGTTCCAGGAGTTCGACCAGCTGCCGCCGTGGAAGACAGTGAAAGAAAATGTCATGTTCCCGCTGCTGGTGTCTGGCCAGCTCAAGCGTGCCGAGGCTGAGGAGCGGGCCCAGCATTACCTGGACAAGGTCGGCCTGGCCGCCTTTGCCGATGTTTACCCGCACATGCTGTCGGGCGGGATGAAGGCACGCGTGGCGATCGCCCGGGCGCTGGCCACCCAGCCGAAGATCCTGCTGATGGACGAGCCGTTCGCCGCGCTCGATGCGCTGACCCGGCGCAAGATGCAGGAAGAACTGCTGCTGCTGTGGGAGGAAGTGCGCTTCACCTTGCTGTTCGTCACCCACTCCATCGAGGAGGCGTTGGTGGTCGGCAACCGCATCCTGCTGCTGTCGCCCCATCCGGGCCGGGTACGGGCCGAGGTGCACAGCCATCAGTACGACCTCGGCAGCCTCGGTGGTGCAGACTTCCAGGCCAGTGCGCGGCGCATTCACCGCTTGCTGTTCGACGAGGCCGAAGCCCCTGAGCCGGCAGATAACCTGGGCTTCAACGACATCCGCATCGCCTACTGACAGGAGCTTCAGCCATGACCCCTACCCCTGTACGCCAGGAATACGAGGTGCAGCTGCAGCCTTTGCTCAGTGTGCCTGTGGAACGCAATCTACCCTTGGCCCAGCGCCTCTGGCAGCACGGCTGGCTGCGCAAGGTCGTGATCCTGGTGGTGATCGCCGCCTTGTGGGAAGGGATCGCCCGCTACCAGGGCAACGACCTGCTGCTGCCGACCTTCCTGCAAACCGCCGCTGCGCTGTGGGACGGCCTGCTCAGTGGCGAGCTGCCGGCCAAGGTCGGCGTGTCGCTGGTGATTCTGCTCAAGGGTTACCTGCTGGGCATCGTGCTGGCTTTCGGCCTGACCAGCCTGGCGGTGTCGACCCAGCTCGGGCGTGATCTGCTCGGTACCCTGACCTCGATGTTCAACCCATTGCCGGCCATTGCCTTGCTGCCGCTGGCGTTGCTGTGGTTCGGGCTGGGTGACAACAGCCTGATCTTCGTGCTGGTGCATTCGGTATTGTGGGCGCTGGCACTGAATACCTATGCGGGCTTTCTCGGCGTGTCGGAAACCTTGCGCATGGCCGGGCGCAACTACGGCCTGAAAGGGCTGCGGCTGGTCCTGCACATCCTGGTGCCGGCGGCATTACCGTCGATCCTCTCCGGGCTGAAGATCGGTTGGGCGTTCGCCTGGCGCACCCTGATCGCCGCCGAGCTGGTGTTCGGCGCCAGCAGTGGCAAGGGCGGGCTGGGCTGGTACATCTTCCAGAACCGTAACGAGCTGTACACCGACAAGGTGTTTGCCGGGTTGGCGGTGGTGATCCTGATCGGCTTGCTGGTCGAGGGGCTGGTGTTCAACACCCTGGAGCGGTTGACCGTGCGGCGGTGGGGCATGCAGAGGTAGTTTTCCTGTGCGGGCCCTTTCGCGGGCGCGCCCGCTCCCACAGGTACTCCACAGTTTCAGATACTGCGCGGGCCCTGTGGGAGCGGGCGTGCCCGCGAAGAGGCCGGCACAGGCGACTAACTCATGTACTGGGCAGCCGCCTTGCTCAATGTCTTGGCAATCTCATCGCGCAATGCTGCGGGCTGTTCGATCACCACCGCCTCCCCCTGGCCCAACACCCACCAGCGCAATGGCCCGCCATCTTCCACCGTGGCCCGCAGCCGATGCCCTTGGTCCAACGCCATCAACTGCATGTCCACGCTCAACGGCGCTTCACGCAACTGCCGCGCCAAGGGGTCGCTGACCCAGGCCTGCATCTCGATCCCTTCACCCTGCACTGGCTGAAGCGAATCACCACGCAAATACCCCTGCAGGTCGAAATTGGCCCGCAATTCGCCAGCAACGCTCGCCGACCAATGCCAGCCAAACGGAATGCTCTTGTCATTGCGCTCCAGCGGAAAGATCAGCGACAGCTCGTTCAGGTCCCGCTCCACCGTACGTTTGCTGACGCTGAAGCCCACATCGCGCAGGCGCCACACCAGCTCGGCGCTGGTAATGCCTGGGGAACGGCTGGGTAACTGGCGCAGCAGCGCCCACTGACGACTGAGGGTGGCGCGGGTTGTGGCGAACGGCAAAAGATAACGTCCTTGTCTAGGCTTGCCGCAACAGCATGGCGGCTCGATCGGGTCATGGCAATTAGCCATAACTCGTTCAGATCAATGAATGTGCAATTGGTTGCCTTGCCACGAATCGTTCGCGACAGGTTTTGACGTGACGTCGCGCAGAATCACGCCTCATCACAGCCGTAGTCGGGCCTGTGGGTCGTTCAATGAGGATGAACATGTCTGCTGTCAGCAATATCCATTCGCTGCTCGCCCGTCTTCTGCCTGAGCAGGTCGTTTGCCCACCGACACCCGTCGGCAGGCGCCAGCGGCTGTTTGCCGGGGTAGGGCAGCCCAGCCAGCGCGCGCTGCTGGTCAACCGCCTGGACGAGGCGCACGACCTGCAGGCGGTGTATTCCGACCTGCGCCAGCAGGCACTGGCCGGCAACGTGGCAGCCCTCAACGACCTCGGCTGGATCTGGCTCAATGGCAAGTACTGGCGGGCCGATACCGCGCTGGCCCGGCACCTGCTGCGCATGGCGGCGCTGCAGGGCAATGCGGCGGCGTGGTTCAACCTCGGGCAGCAGCACTACTTCGGCAAAGGGGTCGAAACCTCCTACGCACAGGCCGAGGAGTGCTATCGCCAGGCCTTCGAGCGGGGCATGCTGCATGCCGCTGCCGCGTTGGGTGACCTCTACGAAGAAGAAGTCTGTGATGCCGCGCTGGGCTGGCGGGTGGACCCGGGCCAGGCCTACCAGTGGTTCTTGCGCGGCGCCGAGCGTGGCGAGGCGCGTTGCCGGTTCGAGGTCGGCTACCGCTTGTTGCATGGCTTGTACGTTGATGCCGACATCAAGGCCGCGCTGTATTGGCTGGAGCTGGCGGCAACCACCGGTGTGATGCAAGCGGCCGAGGAGCTGGCGGTGCATTTCAGCAGTCGGGATGAGGCGCGTTACCAGCAATGGCGTGACCGGGCGCTGCAGATGGGCAGCAACCTGGCCCTGACCATGAAGCTGGAAGACCAGATTCAGCCTTGAATGAACAAAAATTCATTCAGGTCTCCCGTCGCCTGCGGTTGACGACAGGGGGAGGCACAGGCGTATATTGATAGTTAGCAAACTATGAATATCTTTGGTTCCCTACATGTCCATTGACTCCCTGCGCCTGCAAGTCAGCAGCGGCATGGTGGTTGCCGCTCGCCATTGGCGGCGCATCTGCCACAACGCCGTGATCGGCTACGGTATTTCCGAGGCCTGCGCCGCACCGTTGCTGATGATCGTGCGCCTGGGCGACGGCGTGCACCAGGTGGCCGTGGCCCAGGCTGCCGGCCTGGAAAGCCCGTCGCTGGTGCGCCTGCTTGACCAGCTGTGCAGGGCTGGCCTGGTGTGCCGCAGCGAGGACCCGCTGGACCGTCGTGCCAAGGCCTTGAGCCTGACCGCCGAAGGCCGCGTCCTGGCCGAAACCATCGAGGCCGAGCTGGTGCGCGTGCGCCATGAGGTGCTGCAGGGCCTCGACGAGGCCGACCTGCAGGCCGCGCTGCGTGTGTTGCGGGCCTTCGAGGCCGCAGGCCTGGGCACTGCAGGCGGGGTGGCATGAACGGTTTCTTCAGCTCGGTGCCGCCGGCCCGCGACTGGTTCTACGGCGTGCGCACCTTCGCCGCCTCGATGATCGCCCTCTACATCGCCTTGCTGCTGCAATTGCCGCGGCCGTACTGGGCGATGGCCACCGTTTACATCGTCTCCAGCCCCTTCGTCGGCCCGACCAGCTCCAAGGCGGTGTATCGCGCCGTGGGTACGTTGCTCGGTGCTGCCGGGGCGATCTTCTTCGTGCCGCCGCTGGTGCAGTCACCGCTGCTGCTGAGCATCGCCATCGCGCTGTGGACCGGGACCTTGTTGTTCCTTTCGCTGAACCTGCGCACGGCCAACAACTATGTGCTGATGCTGGCCGGCTATACCCTGCCGATGATTGCCCTGGCAGTGGTCGACAACCCGCTGGCGGTGTTCGACGTGGCGTCTTCCCGGGCCCAGGAAATTTGCCTGGGCATCGTCTGCGCGGCGGTGGTCGGTGCTATCTTCTGGCCACGCCGGCTGGCCCCGGTAGTGGTGGGTGCCACCGGTAGCTGGTTCACCGAAGCAATCCGCTACAGCGATACCTACCTCGCCCGTGAAGCCAGCGCCGACAAGGTCGGCGGCATGCGCGGGGCGATGGTCGCCACGTTCAATTCGCTGGAGCTGATGATCGGCCAGCTCGGCCACGAGGGCGCGGGCCCGCACACGCTCAAGAACGCCCGTGAACTGCGCGGACGGATGATTCATCTGCTACCGGTGATCGACGCCCTTGATGACGCCCTGATCGCCCTCGAAGGTCGCGCCCCGACCCATTTCGCGCAGATCCAGCCAGTGCTGGAGGCCGCCCGCGAATGGCTCAAGGGCACCGCCGACAACGCCTCCATCGCCCGCTGGACCGCCCTGCACGAGCAGATCGATCGCCTGCAGCCCGGCGCCGCCGCGCTTGACCAGCGCGCCGAGCTGCTGCTGTCCAACGCCCTCTACCGCCTGACCGAATGGGCCGACCTGTGGCAGGACTGCTGCGCCCTGCAGCACGCCCTGCGCACCGACGATCCCAAGCCTTGGCGCGCGGTGTACCGCCACTGGCGCCTGGGCCGCCTGACGGCGTTCTTCGACCGTGGCCTGATGCTTTACTCGGTGGTGTCCACGGTGCTGGCGATCGTCGTCGCTTGCGGCCTGTGGATCGGCCTGGGCTGGAACGACGGCGCCAGTGCGGTGATCCTCGCCGCCGTGTCGTGCAGCTTCTTTGCCGCCATGGACGACCCGGCGCCGCAGATCTACCGGTTCTTCTTCTGGACCTTGATGTCGGTGATCTTCTCCAGCCTGTACCTGTTCCTGGTACTGCCCAACCTGCACGACTTCCCGATGCTGGTGCTGGCCTTCGCCATCCCGTTCATCTGCGTCGGCACCCTGACCGTGCAGCCGCGCTTTTACCTCGGTACCTTGCTGACCATCGTCAACACCTCGACGTTCATCAGCATCCAGGGCGCCTACGACGCCGACTTTTTCACTTTTCTCAACTCCAACCTGGCCGGCCCTGTGGGCCTGCTGTTCGCCTTCATCTGGACGTTGGTGATGCGCCCGTTCGGCGTGGAGCTTGCGGCCAAGCGCATGACCCGCTTCCTCTGGCGCGACATCGTCGAGATGACCGAACCGGCGACGCTGGCCGAGCACCGCCAGGTGGGTGTGCAGATGCTCGACCGCCTGATGCAGCACCTGCCACGCTTGTCGCAGACCGGCCAGGACAGTGGCGTGGCGCTGCGCGACCTGCGCGTGGGGCTGAACCTGCTCGACCTGCTGGCCCACCTGCCACGCGCTGGCCAACAGGCCCGCGAGCGCCTGGGCACGGTGATCGAGGAGGTCGGCGCCCATTACGCCGCCTGCCTGCGCGCCGGGGAGCGCCTGCATGCCCCGGCCGCGCTGCTGCGTAACATGGAACGCGCGCGCCTGGCGCTCAACCTCGATGAGTTGTACGAACGCGGTGACGCCCGTACTCATCTGCTGCATGCCCTGGCTGGCCTGCGCCTGGCCTTGCTGCCGGGTGTCGAGGTGATGCTCGAGCCTGCCGAACAACCGCAACTGCCCCCCGGACTCGACGGAGCGCCCCTGTGATCGGTGAACTGGATATCAGCGGGGTGTTCCTGCCCACGTTGCTGGTGATGATGTTTGGCACCTACCTGCTGTTCCTGGGGGTGCACGCGGTGCTGGTGCGCCTGCACTTCTATCGCCTGGTCTGGCACCGGGCGCTGTTCAACGTTGCCCTGTATGCCGTGCTGCTGGGCGCGGTCGACCACTTTTGCCGAAGCCTGATGCTGCCATGAAAAAACCTTTGCTGACCCTGGGCCGCGTGGTCCTGACCCTGCTGGTAGTGACCTTCGCCGCCGTGCTCGTGTGGCAGATGGTGGTGTACTACATGTTCGCCCCCTGGACCCGTGACGGCCACATCCGCGCCGATGTGATCCAGATCGCCCCGGACGTGTCTGGCCTGATCCAGAAGGTCGAGGTGCGCGACAACCAGACCGTCAAACGCGGTGACGTGCTGTTCACCATCGACCAGGACCGCTTCACCCTGGCCTTGCGCCAAGCCAAGGCCACCCTTGGCGAGCGCCAGGAGACCCTGGCCCAGGCCTCGCGTGAGGCGCAGCGCAACCGCAAGCTGGGCAACCTGGTGGCGGCCGAGCAGCTGGAAGAGAGCCAGTCCCGCGAGGCCCGCGCCCGTTCTGCGGTCAGCGAGGCCCAGGTGGCGGTCGACACCGCCCAGCTCAACCTCGACCGCTCGGTGGTGCGCAGCCCGGTAGATGGCTACCTCAACGACCGCGCTCCACGTAACCACGAATTCGTCACTGCCGGCCGCCCGGTGCTGTCGGTGGTCGACAGTGCCTCGTACCACGTCGATGGCTACTTCGAGGAGACCAAGCTCGGCGGTATCCACATCGGAGACGCCGTGGACATCCGCGTGATGGGCGACAACACCCGCCTGCGCGGCCACGTGCAGAGCTTCGCCGCCGGCATCGAAGACCGCGACCGCGTCAGCGGCGCCAACCTGCTGCCCAACGTCAACCCGGCGTTCAGCTGGGTGCGCCTGGCCCAGCGCATTCCGGTGCGCATCGCCTTCGACGAAGTGCCGCAAGACTTCCGCATGATCGCCGGGCGTACCGCCACCGTGTCTATCCTCGAGGGCCAGCGTCCATGAAACAGCTGATCCTGGCGGGGTTCTGCCTGTCCCTGGGGGCCTGCATGATGGTCGGCCCGGACTACGAAGTGCCGAAGGACGCGGCGGTGCAACGCAGCGACCTCAACGGCCCGTTGCGCCAGGACGCCGACAGCGTGGTGTCGGCACCGGTGCCCGAGGACTGGTGGCAGCTGTATCAGGATCAACGCCTCAACGAGCTGGTGCGCCAGGCGTTGAGTGCCAACACCCAACTGCGCGTGGCCGCGGCCAATATCGCCAAGGCTCGTGCGCAGGTCGAAGTGGCCGAGTCGCAGGGCGGCTTCAACGGCGGCATCAAAGCCGGTGCCCAGCGCCTGCAGGAGTCCGGCCAGGCGTTCCTGCTGCCGGAGAAGGTGCCGGTGGCCAACATCGGCGAGGCGATCATCAGCGCCTCATACCAGTTCGATCTGTGGGGCACCTTCAAGCGCGGCACCGAGGCCGCCAAGGCTAACGCCGACGCTGTGCAGGCTGCCGCCGATACCGCGCGTATCACCCTGGTGGCCGACGTGGTCAAGGCCTACACCCAGGTGTGCTCGGCCAACGAGGAGTACCACATCGCTCGCGAGTCGCTCGATTTGCAGGAGCAGAGCGTGAAACTCAACCAGCGGTTGCGTGATGCGGGACGTGGCGATGAAACCCAGGTCACCCGCTCGCAGACCCAGTTCAAGTCGTTGCGCGCCGAACTGCCACGTTTCAAGGCTGAGCGCGAAACGGGCATGTATACCCTGGCGGCATTGCTGGCCAAGCCTGTGGACAAGTTGCCTGCCGGCACGGCTGATTGTGCCGAGTTGCCGCACCTGAACCAGTTGGTGCCGGTGGGTGACGGTGCGGCCCTGCTCAAGCGCCGTCCTGACGTGCGCCAGGCCGAGCGCCAGCTCGCGGCGGCGACCGCAGAGATTGGTGTGGCGACCGGTGCGCTTTATCCGGACATCAGCATCGGTGCCCAGGTCGGTACCATCGGTATTCTCGAAGACCTCGGCGATCCGTCGACCAACCGCTGGGGCTTTGGCCCGCAGATCAGCTGGAGCATCCCGACCAACGGCACCCGCGCACGTATTCGCATGGCGGAAGCCTCGACCCAGGCGGCTCTGGCGCATTTCGATGGGGTGGTGCTGAACGCCATTCGCGAGACCCAGACCCGTCTGGCGCAGTACAGCGCCTTGCTGGACCGGCGTGATGCACTGGCCGAGGCGGAGAAGTCGGCGAAAGAAGCGGCGGATCAGACCCACCGTTATTACCAGGCGGGGCGTGAGTCGTTCCTGGCGGATTTGCAGGCGACGCGGACCTATACCGATGTGCGAGCGCAGTTGGCGGCGGCCAATAGCCAGGTGGCGGTGGGGCAGATTGGGGTGTTTTTGGCGTTGGGTGGGGGGTGGAAGGACGCTGGGAAGCGGTGAGGCTGGAGGGTGTTTGACAGGAGATTGGGGGAGGGCTGACAGGTGTCTGCCATGGCATCTTCAGCGCCTGTGAGATCGAGCGCCGCCCCCGCGGCGCTCGATCTCATAGGCGCTGCAAACCTGTCGGCAGGCACCTCCTGAATCCACTGAAGTTCTCTGCCGTAAGACATTTCCGAACCTGAAACCAAATGCTTCAGTTCTGGCTCCATGTCGAATTATCCTACGGCACCTGTCGGAAGGTGCTGTCTTGGCTGGGAAGTGCTCCCGGACTACTGTCCCTGGGTCGCCTCGCAAGGCGATCGGGCGTGAGACACCCGGTTTACATTCGGTAGCACCGCTTCATGGCGGTCGTGTGCGGACAGGCTTTGGCCTGGCCGGGGTTACCGTATGTCCCGGGTCTCACACCGTGCACGACTGCCACCCAATTCCGTGAGACGAAAAGAAGTGCAGTGACATTTCTCATACGGAGTTCCGACATGAAAAAGCTAGTACCCGACCCACCTCCAACCGCTATCCCCCAACCCGAAATCCCCGGTTTCTCGCTCATCGACCCGCCCAGCACCGAGCGATGCGACGCGCTGGTCCATGCCCTGACCCTCACCGTGCAGCAAACCTACAGCGTCCTGCTAGACAGCGAACCAGGCCCGCGCCGCGACGCCATGCCTTTGAGATAGACGGATGGAGCAGCGTGATTCGGCGCCTTGGTCAGGGCGAGCCATGAATGCGAGCACATCAAACGTCTGGATCTACACACAGAGGAATTTAACAATGGCAAACGAAATCTCAACATCGGTATGGGATGCGTTGGTTGACTCGGCCGAAGAGGCCGAGAACCTGCGGCTGCGCTCCAAGCTGATGCTCGCACTGACCAAGGCCGTGCGTGCATGGGATCTTCCGCAAAAGGAAGCGGCTAAGCGGTTGCATGTCACGCAGCCGCGCCTGAGCGAATTGCTCAACGGCAAGATCGATAAGTTTTCATTGGATGCGCTGGTGAACCTGCTGGCTAACGCAGATTTGGAGGTGGACTTCACGGTAAGGGAGAAAGCGGCGTAAGTCTCAAATCGCCAAGGTGCTGGGCAGCTGCTTTTCCTTGGGGCTCACATGGCACTAGCGGACAGTTTCCACCACGGAAATCCTCACATTGAGCTCATTTAGAATTTTTTTTCTGATTCGTCTCGGAAAATTGTGATTTTTGAGGAATTTGCCCATTTTTTCCTCACTCCAGGGTGTCGATGACGAGTCGGATTGTCGGCACGCCCTCTTTAGAACTTGTTGCAAGATTTTTCATGAAATCCATCGCCAACCCTTGAGCGAAGCAAAGTGGAAGTGAACAATGTTCTCTTTCGCATCCCCTCCGAGACTGGCCATGAAAACCCGTTCCCGTCTGCTCGCCTGGTTACCGGCCGTTCTGCTCGGCCCGGTGCTGGCGCTGTGCAGCACCCTCGTGCAGGCCGAGGCGCCCGCCGAGGCCGCAAAAGCCCTGCATTTGCTGGATTACATCGGGGCCGACTATCCCCCGACCGTGGCAAACGGCAAAGTCATTGACGACGGTGAATATCGCGAGCAGCAAGAATTCAGCACCGTGCTTGCAGACTTGGTAAAGGGCCTGCCAGCCAATCCCGAGCAAGCCGGCCTTCAGCAAGGTGTGCAGGCGCTGCGCCAGGCCATCGACCAGCGCCAGGACGGCGCAGCGGTAGCCAAGCAGGCCCGCCAGCTGGGTGCCCGCCTGGCGGTGGCCTACGAGGTCAGCCAGGCCCCGGTAATCACCCCGGACCCTGCCCGTGGCGCCTCGCTGTATGCGCAGAACTGCTCGATCTGTCACGGCGATACCGGTGCCGGTGACGGCCCGGCGGGTGTCGGCCTGGAACCTGCACCGGCCAACCTGCGTGACACCGCGCGCCTCGACCAGCTGAGCCTGTTCGACCTTTACAACACCCTGGCCTTGGGCGTGGACGGCACCGAGATGCCGTCCTTCGCCGACCAGCTGGATGAGCGCCAGCGTTGGGATGTGGCGGCCTACATCGCCAGCTTTACGGCCACGCCTGAAGCTGCCAAGGGCGACAAGACCTGGAACATCGCCGACCTGGCCCGCCAGACACCGGCCGAAGTCGTCGCCAATGAAGGCGCAGCCTCGGTCGAGGCATTCCGCGCCCAGCGTGCCCAGCCGCCGCAGGTCAAGCGCGGCCCGGCGCAGTTGCTCGAATACACGTCCAGCACCTTGGACAAGAGCCTGGCCGCCTACCGCGCGGGTGATCACGACCAGGCGTACGACCTGTCGGTAGCGGCATACCTGGAAGGCTTCGAACTGGTTGAAAGCTCACTGGACAACATCGATGCCGAGGCGCGCAAGAGCACCGAGAAATCCCTGATGGCCTACCGTCAGTCGCTGCAGGACGGCCTGCCGGTCGCCCAGGCAGAACAGCGTCTGAACGAAGCGAAAACCAAGCTCGACCAGGCCGCCAAGCTGCTCGGCAGCGATGGCCTGAGCTGGTCGCTGAGCTACATTTCCGGGCTGCTGATCCTGCTGCGCGAAGGCCTTGAGGCAATCTTGGTACTGGCAGCGATCCTGGCCTTCCTGCGCAACACCGGCCAGCAGTCGGCAGTACGCAGCGTCAATATCGGATGGGGCCTGGCGCTGGTCGCTGGCTTCGCCACCTGGGCCCTGGCGGCCTACGTGATCGACGTTGGTGGTGCCCAGCGTGAACTGCTTGAAGGCTGCACCGCGCTGTTCGCTGCGGTGATGGTGCTGTGGCTGGGCGTGTGGATGCACGACCGCCGCCATGCCGCCGCCTGGCAGGACTACATCAAGAGCAGCCTGGTCAGCGGCGGCGGGCGCTTCGGCTTTGCCATGCTGGCGTTCTTCTCGGTGTATCGCGAGCTGTTCGAAGTGATCCTGTTCTACGAGACCCTGTGGCTGCAGGCCGGCCCTGCCGGGCATCAGGCCGTGCTGGCCGGTGGTGCCACGGCACTGGTGCTGCTGGTTGGCCTGGCATGGGTAATCCTGCGTGGCTCGGCGAAGCTGCCGCTGTCGCTGTTCTTCAGTATCAACGCCGGGCTGCTCTGCGCGCTGTCGGTGGTGTTCGCCGGGCATGGCGTGAAGGCCCTGCAGGAGGCGGGCGTGCTGGGTACGCGGCCGGTGGCGTTCTTCGAGTTCGACTGGCTGGGGATTCACGCCGACCTGTACTCGCTGAGTGCGCAGGCGGTGGCGTTGCTGGCCATTCTGGTGTTGTATGGGCGTAGTCGCCTGGCCGAGAAGCGCCGGGCTACCGCTAATTGATCGGGGGCCGCTGCGCGGCCCATCGCGACACAAGGCCGCTCCTACAGGAAATCGCGATCTTCTGTAGGAGCGGCCTTGTGTCGCGAAAGGAGGGCAAAGCCCTCCCGGCTTTCTCGAGGAAATATGCAATGCGCATCTGGATCGACGCCGACGCCTGCCCCAAGGCAGCCAAGGACCTGATCGTCAAATTCGCCCTCAAGCGCCAGCTTGAGGTCATCATGGTCGCCGGCCAGGCCGTGGCCAAGCCGGCCTTCGCGATCGTCCGCCTGATCGTGGTGCCCAGCGGCATGGACGCGGCCGACGATTACCTGGTCGAACACGCCGTGCCCGGCGAGCTGGTGATCTGCAGCGATGTGCCGCTGGCCGACCGCCTGATCAAGAAGGGTGTGGCAGCCCTGGACCCGCGTGGCCGTGAGTTCGACGAGCGCAACATGGGCGAGCGCCTGGCCGTGCGCAACCTGTTCACCGAGCTGCGCGAACAGGGCCAGGTCGGCGGCGGGCAGGCGCCCTATGGCGAACGCGAGAAGCAGGCCTTCGCCAATGCCCTGGACCGTATCCTCACCCGCCTGAGCAAGGGTTGATCACTCCCCTTCGTGGGTCAGCTCCAGCACCCGGTCCACCAGCTTGTAGATGCCACCGGCAGCTTCACTGATCGATTTGGCCACCATATAGGCCGGGGTCGTCACCAACTTGCGCTGCTCATCTTCGACGATGTCATGCACATCGCACGCTTCGTGCTTGCCGCCCATCTTCTCCACGGCTGCTGCAGTGTCCGCGTCATCGCCGATGGTGCACACCACGCCAGGCCCGTAGATTTTCGCGGCCAGTGCCGGCGAAATGCACATCAGGCCGACCGGCTTGCAGGCCTCGGCAAAGGCTTCCGTCAAGGCCAGCACATCTGGGTTCACGGAGCACTCGGTGCCCTCCACGGCAAAGTTGGACAGGTTCTTCGCCACACCGAAGCCACCCGGCACGATCAGCGCGTCGAAATCCTCGACCTTGGCTTCGCGGATATCCTTCACCTCGCCGCGGGCGATGCGTGCCGACTCGGTCAGCACATTGCGCGACTCGGGCATTTCCTCACCGGTCAGATGATCGATCACGTGCATCTGCGCGATGTTCGGCGCAAAGCACTGCACCTGTGCACCACGCTGGTCGAGGCGCAGCAGGGTGATCACGCTTTCGTGGATTTCCGCTCCGTCGTACACGCCACAACCGGACAGAATCACCGCTACTTTCTTGGTCATGCTCATTACTCCATTTTCGAGGCGCTAAATGTCCTCTAGTTTGGCAGATGTGGCCATAGGGGTTACTGCGGGCGCATCCTAATCTCTGTGGATAACCTTCCAGAGCCTTGCCCATGGACTTGATTCTGCTGGCCGTGCCGTTCTTTTTCGTACTGATTGCGGTAGAGCTGGCCGCCGACCGCGTGCGCGGCCAGCGCAACTTCACCCTGGCCGATTCGATCAACAGTCTCAGTACCGGCGCGCTGTCCACCAGCACCGGCCTGTTGACCAAAGGTGTAGGGCTGTTGACCTATGCGCTGGCCTGGGAGCACCTGGCGCTGCTGCACCTGCCGCAGACCGCCGTGTGGGTCTGGCTGCTGGCCTTCGTGCTGTACGACCTGTGCTACTACTGGCTGCATCGTCTGGGCCATGAGCGCAACGTGCTGTGGGCGGCGCATTCGGTGCATCATCAGAGCGAGGAGTACAACCTCACCACGGCGCTGCGCCAGACCAGCAGCGGCTTCATCTTCTCGTGGATCTTCTACCTGCCGCTGGCGCTGATCGGCGTACCGCCCGTGGTGTTCATCACCGTGGCCTCGCTGAACCTGCTGTACCAGTTCTGGGTGCACACCCGGCATATTCCCAAGCTGGGCTGGCTCGAGTGGGTGCTGATCACGCCATCCAATCATCGCGTCCACCATGCGCAGAATCCTGCTTACTTGGATCGCAACTACGGCGGGGTGTTCATTCTCTGGGACCGTCTGTTCGGCACGTTCAAGGAAGAGGATCCGGCAGAGCCGGTAGTGTTCGGTGTGACCACGCCCTTGGCCAGCTGGAATCCGCTGTGGGCCAACCTGCAGTTCTACGCCCAGCTGTGCAGCGATGCCCGCCGTACTCGCAGCTGGAAGGACAAGCTGCGTATCTGGTTCATGCCCACCGGCTGGCGCCCGGCCGATGTCGCGGCGGCTTATCCGCAGGCGAAGCAGAACCTGGCGTTGTTCCGCAAGTTCGAGATTGCCCTGGGCCGCGCGTGGCAGGCGTACGTAGCGGCGCAGTTCGCCGTCTACATCGCGTTGGGCAGTTACTTGATGGACGTGGCCGAACGCGTACCGAGTGCCGCACTGGTGCTCGGCTGGTCGTTGATGGCGTTTGGCTTGTTCGTGCTGGGTGCGGTTCTGGAAAACCGGCCGTGGGCGCTGCGCCTGGAGCTGTTGCGGCTGTTGACCCTGGTGCCGGCGCTGTGCCTGGCCGGCACGCTGGGCTTAGCGTTGGTCGTGCCCGTGTCCTGGCTGCTTCTCGGTCTTTACTTGCTGCTCAGCGCTGTTGGCTTGTTCTTCTGTCGCCGCGCGGCGCTCGGCGCGCAGGGTGCGGAAGCGCCGGCGCAGCCACAGCAGGCCGCCCAGCAGCAGCAGGGCGCCGAGCACCCATAGCTCGTACTTCTTGATGCTGCCCAGCATGCCTTCGAGGATGGCGCCGAAGTGGTAGGCCGCCAGGCCCAGCACCAGGGCCCATACGGCGGCGCCGATGCCATTGAGCAGCAGATAGCGGCGCGGCGGGTAACCGGACAGGCCGATGGCGATCGGCATCACCGTGCGCAGGCCATAGACGAAGCGGAAACTCAGCACCCAGATGTCCGGGTGGCGGCGGATATGCTCCAGCGCGCGGTCACCCATGGCCTGCCAGCGCGGCTTGCGCGCGAGGATCTTGCGTCCATGCCGTCGGCCCATGAAGTACCACAGCTGGTCGCCGGCGTAGCTGCCGCAGAAGGCCACCAGGACCACCAGCTTGATATCCATGTACTCGCGGAACGCAAGAAATCCCGCAAGAACCAGAATGGTCTCGCCTTCGAAGAAGGTGCCTAGAAAAAGGGCAAAGTAGCCGAAATCCTGCAGGAATTGTTGGAGCATTTTCTGAGGTGCTGGCGAAATGAACGCGCAGCCTACCCCTTCGCGCGCATTCGTGAAAGTGTCCAAATGTGTCTCGACGTGAACTATTCCTACACGGACAATACCGGCAGCCTTAAGTCGCAGCTTGCGCGAAGCTGTAACACAGTCGTCATAATGGGCGCTTATCTTGCCGCTCAATTGATCATAGGGCGTTAACGTCCTCAGGAACGTCAGATGAATAATGAAGTGCTAACCCCTGTCGCGATCAAGGATGCCCAGGCGGTCCCAGAAGAGATGGTACAGACTCCGCCAGACCTGCCAGAGGTCGTGGAGCCGGTGGTTGAAACCGCCGCCCCGGCCCCCGCGCCGGCGCCGGCCATCGCCGTCCCGAGCCTGGACGACAGCAGCCTGTACATTCATCGCGAACTCTCGCAGCTGCAGTTCAACATCCGCGTGCTGGAGCAGGCGCTGGACGAATCGTATCCGCTGCTCGAACGCCTCAAATTCCTGCTGATCTTCTCCAGCAACCTCGACGAATTCTTCGAGATCCGCGTCGCCGGCCTGAAGAAGCAGATCAACTTTGCCCGCGAGCTTGCCGGCGCCGATGGCCTGCAGCCGCACCAGGCGCTGGCGCGCATCAGCGAGCTGGTGCATATCGAAGTGGACCGTCAGTACGCGATCCTCAACGACGTGCTGCTGCCAGAGCTGGAAAAGCACGCCATCCGCTTCATCCGTCGCCGCTACTGGACGCCCAAGCTCAAAACCTGGGTGCGCCGCTTCTTCCGTGACGAGATCGCGCCGATCATCACCCCGATCGGCCTCGACCCGACCCACCCGTTCCCGCTGCTGGTGAACAAGAGCCTGAACTTCATCGTCGAGCTTGAAGGTGTCGACGCCTTTGGCCGCGATTCGGGCCTGGCGATCATTCCCGCCCCACGCCTGCTGCCGCGTGTCATTCGTGTGCCGGAAGAGGTTGGTGGCCCAGGCGACAATTATGTCTTCCTGTCGTCGATGATCCACGCCCACGCCGATGACCTGTTCCAGGGCATGAAGGTGAAGGGCTGCTACCAGTTCCGCCTGACCCGTAACGCCGACCTGGCGCTGGATTCCGAAGAGGTCGACGACCTCGCCCGCGCCCTGCGCGGCGAGCTGTTCTCGCGCCGCTACGGCGATGCCGTGCGCCTGGAAGTAGCCGACACCTGCCCGAAACACCTGTCGGACTACCTGCTCAAGCAGTTCAGCCTGAGCGAGAGCGAGCTGTATCAGGTCAATGGCCCGGTCAACCTGACTCGCCTGTTCAGCATCACCGGTCTGGACAGCCACCCAGAGCTGCAATACACGCCGTTCACCCCGGCGATCCCCAAGTTGCTGCAGAACGCCGACAACATCTTCAGCGTGATCGGCAAGCAGGACATCCTGCTGATGCACCCGTTCGAGTCCTTCACCCCGGTGATCGACTTGCTGCGCCAGGCGGCCAAGGACCCGCATGTACTCGCCGTGCGCCAGACCCTTTACCGTTCCGGGGCCAACTCGGAGATCGTGGATGCGTTGGTGGACGCGGCGCGTAACGGCAAGGAGGTCACTGCGGTGATCGAACTGCGCGCGCGCTTCGATGAAGAGTCCAACCTGCAGATGGCCAGCCGCCTGCAAGCGGCCGGTGCGGTGGTGATCTACGGCGTGGTCGGCTTCAAGACCCACGCCAAGATGATGCTGATCTTGCGCCGCGAGCAGGGCGAAATCGTGCGTTACGCGCACCTGGGTACCGGCAACTACCACGCCGGCAACGCCCGCCTGTACACCGACTACAGCCTGCTGACCTCCGACGACGCCCTCACCGAGGACGTCGGCAAGCTGTTCAGCCAGCTGATCGGCATGGGCAAGACCCTGCGCATGAAAAAGCTGCTGCACGCGCCGTTCACCCTGAAAAAGGGCATGCTCGACATGATCGCCCGGGAGACCCAGTTTGCCCTGGAGGGCAAGCCCGCGCACATCATCGCCAAGTTCAACTCGCTGACCGATGCCAAAGTCATCAAGGCGCTGTACAAGGCCAGCCAGTCGGGCGTGAGGATTGATCTGGTCGTGCGTGGCATGTGCTGCCTGCGCCCAGGCATTCCCGGGGTTTCCCACAACATTCAGGTGCGCTCGATCATCGGCCGCTTCCTCGAGCACACGCGGGTGTTCTACTTCCTCAACGGTGGCGAAGAGCAGATTTACCTGTCCAGCGCCGACTGGATGGAGCGCAACCTCGACAAGCGCGTCGAGACGTGCTTCCCGGTAGAGGGCAAGAAGCTGTTGCTGCGGGTGAAGAAGGAGCTGGAAGGTTACCTGACCGACAACACTCACGCCTGGACCTTGCAGCCAGACGGGCGCTATGTGCGCAGCACCCCGACCGGCAACCAGAACCCGCGCAGTGCCCAGGCGACCCTGCTGGAGCGCCTGAGCAACCCGCTCCTCAACGTACGCTGAGGACGAAGCCGACCCGGGCCAGCCACTCCGCCTCGTTGGCGAAGTCGGCCTGGGTCAGCTGGTTCTGTTCCAGCCAGCCATCCGGGAACGCCACATCAAGGCTGTCTCCGTTGGCCTTGAGCAGCACCTTGGGCATCTGCTGGGTGCCACGAATGTGGTGGAACAGGATGGCAAAACGCAGCAGCGCGCAAAGACGCAGCAGTTTCACCCCTTCCTCACCCAGTTCGGCAAACTTGTCCTTGGGGATGTTGCGGCGGTGGCCGCGCACCAGCAAGGCCATCATCTGCTGGTCTTCGCGTGAGAAACCCGACAGGTCGGAGTGCTCGATCAGGTAGGCGCCGTGCTTGTGGTAGTGATAATGCGCGATATCCAGGCCGATTTCGTGAATCTTGGCAGCCCAGCCGAGAAGATCGCGCCAGTTGCCTTCTTCCAGATCCCAATGTGCGGCCACCTGGTCAAACGCATGCAGTGCCTTGCGCTCTACGCGCGCGGCCTGCCCTTGGTCGACGTGATAGCGCTCCATCAGCGAATTCAAGGTGCGCTCGCGCACATCTTCGTGATGGTGACGGCCCAGCAGGTCGAACAGCACACCTTCGCGCAGGGCGCCGTCGCAGTGGTCCATTCGCTGCAGTTCCAGGGCATCGAAGATCGCCTCGAGAATCGCCAGGCCTGCCGGGAAGATGGTGCGCCTGTCCGGTTTGACGCCCTCGAAGTCGATCTTGTCGACTTCGCCCAGCTTGAACAGCTTGCGCTTGACCCAGGCCAGGCCCTCGGCATTGACCTCACCGTTGCCCAGGCCACCGGCCTTGATTGCGGCGCCGATGGCGCGGATGGTGCCGGAAGAACCGATGGCCTCGTCCCAGGTCAGGCGATGCAGGGCGTTTTCGATGCTCATCAGCTCCAGGCGTGCAGCGGTGTAAGCCTGGGCATAGCGCGCCGGGGTGACCTTGCCGTCGCGGAAGTAGCGCTGGGTGAAACTCACGCAGCCCATTTGAAGGCTCTCGCGCAGCAGCGGCTCGAACCGCTGGCCGATGATGAACTCGGTACTGCCGCCGCCGATGTCGGCGACCAGGCGTTTGCCGGGGGTGTCGGCCAGGGTGTGCGAGACGCCGAGGTAGATCAGGCGCGCCTCTTCACGGCCGGAGATGACCTCCACCGGGTGGCCGAGGATGGCTTCGGCACGCTGAATGAATACGTTGCGGTTGCGCGCTTCGCGCAGGGCGTTGGTGCCGACGATGCGCACGGAGCCTGCCGGCATGCCGTTGATCAGTTGGGCAAAACGCTTGAGGCATTCCAGGCCTCGTTCCATGGCTTCTTCGCTGAGCTTGCGCTCTTCGTCGATGCCGGCGGCCAGCTGAACCTTTTCGCCGAGCCGCTCGAGAATGCGGATCTCGGTGTGGTGAGCCTTGGCCACGACCATATGGAAGCTGTTGGAGCCCAAGTCGATGGCGGCGATCAGGGACAGGTTCTTCGCGGAGGTATGCGGCATTCTGTGTGTTCTCGGTCGATAACCCGGCAATCGTGCCACGATCCTTGGCTGACGCCAACGCGCACCACACCGGGCATTGATGCAAGGCAATGTGCCATTCCATGCTATGACACTTGTGTGACAGTTTCGATTCGCGGCGTCTTGCACAACTATAGTTACACTCAATCGTCCGTGACTTCCTGTAGGGCGTGGGTGCGGCTATCATGGGCCACGTTTTTTTGCTTACGACCCTGGAGATATCCATGAGCAGCGATCTGATCAAACACGTCACCGACGCTACCTTCGAAGCCGAAGTCCTGAAGGCCGAAGGCGCGGTACTGGTCGACTACTGGGCTGAATGGTGCGGTCCATGCAAGATGATCGCTCCGGTTCTGGACGACATCGCCGCTTCCTACGAGGGCAAACTGACCGTCGCCAAGCTGAACATCGACGAAAACCAGGAAACCCCGGCCAAGCACGGCGTGCGTGGCATCCCGACACTGATGCTGTTCAAGAACGGCAACGTCGAAGCCACCAAGGTCGGCGCACTGTCCAAATCGCAGCTGGCCGCGTTCCTCGACGCCCACCTGTGATGTAGAGAGCCCCGCAAATGCGGGGCTTTTTTTATCCTCAGGGCACGATTTACCCGGTCAAAACCACTAGACGTCGAAAAAAGCAAGTGTTACATTCGGCCTCGCACTGCTTCTCCAGTGCCCTCTACACGCCGTCGCCGAAGCATCCCTAATTCGAATCAGTACGCGATCCTGTCGCCATCTAGCGGCGCGGCCTCATTAAGCCAAAGCTTAATTCTCCCTTCTTACATGATTACGTCATTCCCCTTATGAACCTGACTGAACTCAAGCAAAAGCCGATTACCGATCTTTTGGAAATGGCCGAACAGATGGGCATCGAAAACATGGCCCGTTCGCGCAAACAGGACGTGATTTTCGCCCTGCTGAAGAAGCACGCGAAAAGCGGCGAAGAGATCTCGGGTGACGGCGTGCTGGAGATTCTCCAGGATGGTTTCGGTTTCCTGCGTTCGGCTGATGCGTCCTACCTGGCCGGCCCCGACGACATCTACGTCTCGCCAAGCCAGATCCGCCGTTTCAACCTGCGTACCGGCGACACCATCGTCGGCAAGATCCGCCCACCGAAGGAAGGGGAGCGTTACTTCGCGCTGCTGAAGGTCGACACCATCAACTTCGACCGTCCGGAAAACGCGAAGAACAAGATCCTCTTCGAAAACCTGACGCCGCTGTTCCCGAACAAGCGCCTGAAGATGGAAGCCGGCAACGGCTCCACCGAAGACCTTACCGGTCGCGTGATCGACCTGTGCGCTCCGATCGGCAAAGGCCAGCGTGGCCTGATCGTCGCGCCGCCGAAAGCCGGCAAGACCATCATGCTGCAGAACATCGCGGCGAACATCACCCGTAACAACCCCGAGTGCCACCTGATCGTCCTGCTGATCGACGAACGCCCGGAAGAAGTGACCGAAATGCAGCGCACTGTGCGCGGCGAAGTGGTTGCCTCGACCTTCGACGAGCCGCCAACCCGCCACGTGCAGGTTGCCGAAATGGTCATCGAGAAGGCCAAGCGCCTGGTCGAGCACAAGAAGGACGTGGTCATTCTGCTGGACTCCATCACCCGTCTGGCGCGTGCCTACAACACCGTGATCCCGAGCTCCGGCAAGGTGCTGACCGGTGGTGTCGACGCCCACGCCCTGGAGAAACCGAAGCGTTTCTTCGGCGCCGCGCGCAACATCGAGGAAGGCGGTTCGCTGACCATCATCGCCACCGCGCTGGTCGAAACCGGCTCGAAGATGGACGAAGTGATCTACGAAGAGTTCAAGGGCACAGGCAACATGGAGCTGCCCCTGGACCGTCGCATCGCTGAAAAGCGTGTGTTCCCGGCCATCAACATCAACCGTTCGGGTACCCGTCGCGAAGAGCTGCTGACCGCTGACGACGAACTGCAGCGTATGTGGATCCTGCGCAAGCTGCTGCACCCGATGGACGAGATCGCTGCCATCGAGTTCCTGGTCGACAAACTCAAGCAGACCAAGACCAACGACGAGTTCTTCCTGTCGATGAAGCGCAAGTAAGCGTTTCAAGCCGGAACTGATTGGGGCCGCTTCGCGCCCCTTCGCGGGCACGCCCGCTCCCACAGGTTCAGTGCGATCCTTGTGGGAGCGGGCGTGCCCGCGAAGGGCTGCGAAGCGGCCCCAATGCATTTTTGCCCCCAAACAAAGCTCGAACGGCGCTACACTCTGCACCCCGACCGATACGGCCAATACGAGGCTCATGCATGCAGTATCGCGATTTGCGCGACTTCATCCGTGGCCTGGAGCAGCGCGGTGAACTCAAGCGCATCCAGGTTCCGATTTCCCCTGTCCTGGAAATGACCGAGGTCTGCGACCGCACCCTGCGCGCCAAGGGTCCGGCCTTGTTGTTCGAAAAGCCTACCGGCTTCGACATCCCGGTACTGGGCAACCTGTTCGGCACGCCAGAGCGCGTGGCCATGGGCATGGGCGCCGAGTCGGTCGATGAACTGCGCGAGATCGGCAAGCTGCTGGCTTTCCTCAAGGAGCCGGAGCCGCCGAAAGGCCTGAAGGACGCCTGGTCCAAGCTGCCGATCTTCAAGAAAGTCGTGTCGATGGCGCCGAAAGTGGTCAAGGATGCGGTGTGCCAGGAAGTGGTCATCGAGGGCGATGACGTCGACCTCGGCCTGCTGCCGATCCAGCACTGCTGGCCGGGCGACGTGGCGCCGCTGATTACCTGGGGCCTGACCGTGACTCGCGGCCCGAACAAGGACCGCCAGAACCTGGGCATCTACCGCCAGCAGGTGATCGGCCGCAACAAGGTGATCATGCGCTGGCTGAGCCACCGTGGCGGCGCGCTGGATTATCGCGAGTGGTGTGAAAAGAACCCCGGCCAGCCATTCCCGGTCGCCGTGGCCCTGGGGGCTGACCCGGCCACCATCCTTGGCGCCGTTACACCGGTGCCGGATACCCTCTCCGAGTACGCTTTTGCCGGGCTGCTGCGCGGCAACCGCACCGAGCTGGTCAAGTGCCGTGGCAGCAACTTGCAGGTGCCGGCCACCGCCGAAATCATCCTTGAAGGCGTGATTCACCCAGGCGAAATGGCCCCGGAAGGTCCGTATGGCGACCATACCGGCTACTACAATGAAGTGGACAGCTTCCCGGTGTTCACCGTCGAGCGCATCACCCACCGGCAGAAGCCGATCTATCACAGCACCTACACCGGCCGGCCGCCCGATGAGCCGGCGATCCTGGGCGTGGCGCTGAATGAAGTGTTCGTGCCGATCCTGCAGAAGCAGTTCCCGGAAATCGTCGATTTCTACCTGCCGCCGGAAGGCTGCTCGTACCGCATGGCGGTGGTGACCATGAAAAAGCAGTACCCGGGGCACGCCAAGCGCGTGATGCTGGGTGTGTGGTCGTTCCTGCGACAGTTCATGTACACCAAGTTCGTTATCGTCACCGACGACGACATCAACGCCCGCGACTGGAACGATGTGATCTGGGCCATCACCACGCGCATGGACCCCAAGCGTGATACGGTGATGATCGACAACACGCCGATCGACTACCTGGACTTCGCGTCGCCGGTATCGGGGCTGGGGTCGAAGATGGGCCTGGACGCTACGCACAAGTGGCCGGGCGAGACTACACGCGAATGGGGCCGGGTCATCGTCAAGGACGAGGCCGTCACCCGCCGTATCGATGAGCTGTGGGATCAGTTGGGAATAGATTGATGCAGGTAACGTTGCAGCCGTCCGGGGCGGTGCTGGCGCTCGAACCCGGAGAACGGATCCTGGATGGAGCACGGCGGCTGGGCTATGACTGCCCGAACAGCTGCCGCAATGGCAATTGCCATGTCTGCGCCGCGTTGTTGGTCGAAGGAAGCGTGCGTCAGGACGGTCAAGTCCGTGACCATGGCGAGTTGTTTACCTGCATTGCCGAACCGCTGGAGGACTGTGTGTTGCTCTGGGATGGTGTGCTCGCCCTCGGTGAGCTGCCAGTGCGCAAGCTGGCATGCAGCGTAAGCGAATGCGTCGAGGTCGGTGGCGACGTCTGGCGCGTGCGCCTGCGCGCGCCGGCCGGCAAAGCGCCGCGCTACCATGCAGGGCAGTACCTGATGATCGAGCGCGAAGGCGGCAAGCCGGCGGCCTTCTCGCTGGCCTCTGCACCGCATTCCGGGCGAGAACTTGAGTTGCATGTGCTGGGCCGTGAAGCCAGCTCCCAGCAGTTGCTGGCACAGCTGCAGCGTGACCGCGTAGCACGTATCGAAATGCCATTCGGCGATACCCACCTTGCCGAGTTGCCTGACGGGCCGCTGGTGCTGATTGCCGCTGGCACCGGCATGGGCCAGATGCACAGCCTGGTCGAACATTGTCGCGCCCAGGGCTTCAAGCACCCGGTGCACCTGTATTGGGGGGTGCGCCGCCCGGAAGACTTCTACAGCATCGAGCACTGGGCTGAATGGGAGCGCTTGCCCAACCTGTTCCTGCACAAGGTAGTCAGCGACCTGTGTGGCTGGGAAGGGCGTTGCGGCATGCTGCATGAGGCCGTGTGCGAGGATGTGGAAGACCTCAATACCGTGCATGTTTATGCCAGTGGTTCGCCGAACATGGTTTACGCCACCCTCGACGCCCTGGTCGAGGCCGGCATGGATGCGCACCGCATGCGCGCCGATGTGTTTGCCTACGCACCACGCGGTTAATAACCGAAGTTTGAAGTAGCGGGTATAAGGCGGTCATTGTTACCGCCTTGGCCATTAACTTTCGCGGCCATTGAAACAATACTTCCCAGTCGTCGGAACCGTGCGTGAAACATTGTTCCTGGGACTTGAGTATTGGCGTATTTCTATCCTATGGTTACTGCAAGCGCCCTTGGCGCGGCTGCGCAGGCCGCGCCATCAGCGCCTCCCGCTTTATGCGTAGTACACAGGGAATAATGGCGGCAGCTTATGTCGGCACTTGAAAGTTTGTCCTGGGAAGTTGCTTATCCGCCGACGCTCGACTTCGGTCAGCAACTGACCCGTGAGCAATTGCTCAATTCCATGCACTTGACCATGTCTCGCCATGAAGGTGGCCCTGTCTGGTTATTTGCCTATGGCTCATTGATCTGGCGCCCGGAGTGCAACTCCGTGGAACGCCAACGGGCGCGGGTACATGGCTATCACCGCGGGTTGTACCTGTGGTCGCACGAGCACCGGGGTACGCCGGAAACGCCCGGCCTGGTCTTTGGCCTTGATCGCGGCGGCTCTTGCAGTGGGTTTGCCTACCGGCTCGATGAAAGCGATCTCGATGATTCGCTGATGGCCCTGTGGCAGCGGGAGATGCCTTACCCGGCGTATCGGCCACATTGGCTCAGCTGCCGGCTGGGTGATGGCAGCAAGGTGCAGGCGCTGGGGTTCGTGCTGGAGCGGCACCTGCCGTGCTATGCGGGCAACCTGCCGGATACGTTGCTCAGCCAGATTCTGGCCAGCGCCAAGGGGCGTTATGGCAGCACGCGGGATTATGTCGAGCAGACATTGAATGCGTTGCGCAGCCATCAGATGCCGGATCGCAACCTAGAGGCGCGGTTCAGGCGCTGCCATAACCTTCGAGAGCTCTGATAAAGATGGCGGCCTCTTCGCGGATAAACCCGCGAAGAGGCCAGACCTGTCTTACCTGGCCAGCACCACCAACTTGCCCACCGCCCGCCGTTGCCCCAGTTCGTCAATGGCAGCCCCGGCTTCAGCCAGTGGATAAGTCTTCGACACCAGCGGCTTCAACTTGCCCTCGGCATGCCAGGCAAACAACTGCTGGAAGTTCGCCGCGTTGTCCGCTGGCTGGCGCTGGGCAAACGCGCCCCAGAACACCCCAAGCACCGCCGCCCCCTTGAGCAGCACCAGGTTGGCGGCCATCTGCGGGATCGTCCCGCTGGCAAAGCCCACCACCAGCAGCCTGCCTTGCCACGCCAGCCCCCGTACTGCCTGGTCGAACAGTTCGCCGCCGACCGGGTCGTAGATCACATCGACGCCCTGGCCACCGGTCAGGCGCTTGATCTCTTCCTTCAGGCTGGCCTGGCTATAGTCGATGAGCTCGTCAGCCCCGGCGGCCTTGGCAACGGCGAGTTTTTTGGCGCTGCTGGCGGCGGCGATGACCTTCGCACCCATCGCCTTGCCGATTTCCACAGCAGCCAGGCCCACGCCGCCGGAGGCACCGAGCACCAGCAGCGTTTCTCCAGGTTGCAGCCGGCCGCGCTGCTTGAGTGCATGCATAGAGGTGCCATAGGTCATGCCGAACGCGGCGGCAGTGGCAAAATCCATGTGCTCGGGAATCGGCATCACGTTGTAGAACGGCACCGCCACCTGCTCGGCGAACGCGCCCCAGCCGGTCAGGGCCATCACCCGATCGCCTGCCTTGAAGGTGCCTGCACGTTCGCCGACTGCAGCGACCACGCCTGCGGCCTCGCCACCCGGCGAAAAGGGCAGGGGTGGCTGGAACTGATATTTGCCTTCGATGATCAGCGTGTCGGGAAAGTTGACCCCGGCAGCGCGGACATCGAGCAGGATCTCGTTCTTCTTCGGCACTGGGCTGGCCACGTCCTCAAGCACCAGGTCGCGAGCCGGACCCAGGGTTTTGCACAACACAGCTTTCATCGGGGCTATTCCTTTGCGTGTAGTGGCCGATAAGTGTAGGAGGGTCGCCTGCCGGGTCAACGAGCATGGCCCGCCCTGATGTGCTGGCATAAGCCGGGGCTTGGGTTTGAGCAACAGGCTGGGTAATCTGGCGCCAACTGTTTTTAGGAGTGAATTCGTGAAAGCGTGGATCTTGATGGTGCTGGCGCTGATGCTGCCAGCGGCGGCCATGGCCGAGGAAGGCAAGGAAGAAGGTACACCAAAGGTTTCCTACATCAGCCTGAGCCCGCCCTTTGTCGGCAATTATGCTCTCGATGGCAGCCCCAAGCTGCGGGTGTACAAGGCCGATGTGGCCCTGCGCGTGACCGGTGATGCGGCGGCGGCTGCGGTAAAGCATCAGGAGCCGCTGATCCGCAACCAGCTGGTGGCGCTGTTCACCCAGCAGACTGTCGATAGCATGAGCAACGTCGACGCCAAGGAAAAGCTGCGCCAGGAAGCGTTGAAGCAGGTGCAGCAGGTGATGGAGGCGGAAGAGGGCAAGCCGATTGTCGAGGATCTGCTGTTCAATAACTTGATTGTGCAGTGATTTGATTTTGCCGTGGCGCCTATGGCGTAGGAGAAATCTATCTTTCAGGTAGGTCTGCTAATTTTCGATTCGTGATGTCTCTACCACGCTAGATTGCGCATGGTTGAGATGTTCGAGAGAAATTGGCAATGCCATTGAAGTATCAGCCGAAGGAAGCGACTGTTCTGATGTGCGACTTCTCAGGGTTTCAGGTACCTGAGATGGTCAAGGTTCGACCGGTCGTTGTCATTCGCAAGCATAACCACAATCAACAACTGGTCACGATAGTACCGCTGAGCACGACGGAGCCTGAGCGGTTGGCCAGGCATCATGTCGTACTGCCCAGCTATCTTCCAGGCTCTGCTTTGGCATGCTGGGCCAAGTGCGACATGGTTTACACCGTCTCCATATCCAGGTTGGACAGGTGTCGTATCAAGTCGCGCCGAGGCGGTGGTCGAGAGTATGTGGTGTTGTCGATGCAGCCAGAGCATTTCGCCGCTGTGCGGGAAGCTGTCGGTTATGCGCTCGGCTTCACACATCCAGCAACAGTGCGGACAGTTGTCAGTAGGGGACAGGATGTACCATACTGAGCGCGTTCCCGAGAGGGGCTAGTGAGACTCTGCGGATCCTGGACTATCCAGCAATTACAGAGCCGGGCAGGTATAAGGCGATAACAAGTCTACCTGTCTGCGAGTAGGGCGCCGCGAGGCGCCCTTTGTCTTTATGGAATACTTGAGAGCGGTTCAGCGCGCCAGCGCGATAATTGCCGCCCACTGCTCTTCAGTTACCGGCATCACCGACAACCGCGTGCCTTTCTGCACCAGTGGCAACTCTGCCAGCGCACTCTGTTGCTTCAGCAAGCCCAGCCCCAGCACTTGCCTGAAGGTCTTTACGTGAGCCACGTCCACTGCACTCCACGTGTTCTTCTCGGCACTGGCCTTGGCATCGAAGTAATGGCTTTGCGGATCCAGGGCCGTCGGATCCGGATAAGCCGCCGCAGTGATGCGGGCGATACCGGCGATGCCCGGCTGCGGGCAACTGGAGTGGTAAAAGAAGAACTCATCACCTACGCTCATGGCCCGCATGAAATTGCGCGCCTGGTAGTTGCGTACGCCATCCCAGCGTGCCTCGCCCAGGCGGCCGAGGCCTTCGATCGAGAGCTCGTCGGGCTCGGATTTCATCAGCCAATAGGCCATGGATGCTGCTCCTGAAATGGTTTGAAATAACCTGTTGCACGAAACCGACAGCCGGTTGGCGTCAACGTTTGCGTGATGCCTCAGGTTGTCGGAAAATGCGCCGATTTTAAAGCTAGACACTCCGGCGGCACCTAGAAGGTCGCCGAGACTGAACGTATGCCTAGGGGGGCATTCTTCGATGAATCAACGCAAACCGGATCTACTGTGGATCCTGGTCTTCATCTTTGGCCTTGGTGTGGTCACCACCGGTTACGCCCAGGGCATCTGGGAGCGCAAGCTGGATACCGCCTATCAGACGCCGGTCGACGCCAACCCGCAGCAACGCTGATATCCCCTCGCAAACGCCGTTCAGTTCGGCGCCAGGTACCAGCCACGGTCGCTGACCGTGCCCTGCAGGGGTACATCCCAACTGGCCTGCGTCAGCCGCTCGACCTTCTGGCATTCATGCGCCAGGCCCAGCAGCAGCGGTTTTTTCCAGGTCTTGCGGCGTGCCTGGTAGGCCAGGCTGCGGTCATAGAAGCCCCCGCCCATGCCCAGGCGCCCGCCGACTTCATCGAAGCCGACCAGCGGCAGCAGAATCAGGTCCAGCGACCAGATCGGACGCTGGCGACGCCGGTCGGTGATCGGCTCGGGAATACGGAAGCGGTTGCGCTTGAGTTTCTCGCCTTGTTCGAAACGCTGGAACACCATGCGCGTGCGCGGCCAGGCATGCAGTACCGGCAGGTAAGTGCGTTTGCCTCGGCGCTGGGCCTCGCGCAGCAACAGGCGTGGGTCGATTTCACCGTCATTGGGCAAATACAGCGCGATATGCCGGGCGCGACGGAATAGTGGGTGCTGCGCCAGCTGGCGATACAGGCCGCGGGAGGCCTGGAGCTGCTGGGCGGGCGTGAGGGCGCGGCGGGCATTGCGAAGCAGGCGACGAAGCTGGGGGCGGGTGAGCGGCGCAGTTTCAGTCATGGCACTGGCGATCCCAGGTGTCGGATTGCCCAGCTGAGCACTGGGCAGGAAGAATCAGGCTCCCCGATAAGACCGCTATCGGTGTAGCCCTTGAACCCGAAAGTTCAAGGTGGAGATTGCAGGGGGCGTTAAGGCTTTCCGTCGGGCGGACATGCACACCGGCCCCAGCGTGCAACCCCCGTGGTTGTGCGTATCGGCTCAGGGACATAACCGACTGGCGCATCCCCCAGGGAGTGGCGCCAGTATACCAATCTCAGCCGTTTTTGGTACCCGCATCGTCGGACAAAGCCTGATCGACCCGCTCCAGCAGGTCACGCACCTGTTCACGGTTGGTACCGCTCACCGGCGCGTCGGCGCGATCTTCCTGGCGGTGCAGCATCTCGTGAGTGATATTCAACGCCGCCATGACCGCAATGCGATCGGCGCCGATCACCTTGCCGCTGCTGCGGATCTCGCGCATCTTGCCATCCAGGTAGCGCGCGGCGCTGACCAGGTTGTTGCGCTCTTCCGGCGGGCAGATGATCGAATACTCCTTGTCGAGGATCTGCACGGTGACGCTATTGCTTGAACTCATGAGTCTTGCTCCAGGGCCTTCAGGCGTAAAATCATCGACTCGACCTTGCGCTTGGCGATCTCGTTCTTTTCGATGAGGTGGGCGCGCTCCTCGCGCCAGGATTTTTCCTGAGCAACTAGGAGTGCATTTTGCCGTTTTAGTTGCTCGACGCGTTCAATCAGCAACTCGAACCGGCTCATCAGCGCTTGCAGGTCGTTCTCTTGCGTGGGTTGCACTCGATTCGCTCCGTCGTTGAATCACCCTGCGATGATGCCTCTCCCTGCGCAGCGGCGGCCAGTGCCGATGGTCTTGGCGCGCCTGCCGGTGCTAGGATACAAGGTCTTCATTCTAGTCAAATGCGCCGTCTGGCGCCTAGCCGACCATGCCTAATACCCAATCGCCTTATGTTGCCTTCGCCATGCTGCTCTCCAGCAATGGCCACCCTGTATCCCCTGCCGAGCTGCACGGCCTGCTGATCGGGCGCAGCTGCGCCGGTGCAGGCTTCGATGCCGATGCCTGGCTGGCCGATGCCGCCCAACTGCTGGAGACCGAACCCGGTGATACCGTGCGCAACGCGCTCATCGGCCTGCAAGAGATGGTCAAGGGCGAGTTGGACAGCGAAGAGATGGCCATCGTCCTGCTGCTGCCCAGCGACGATGCCGCACTCGCCGATCGCGCCGAAGCACTGGGCCAGTGGTGCCAGGGCTTCATCACCGGCTTCGGCCTGAACACCGGTGGCAAGGACCTGTCTGACGAAGCCAAGGAAGTGCTGCAGGACCTGGTGGCTATTTCCCAGGTTCAGGAAGCACTCGAGGAGTCGGAAGACGGCGAGAGCGACTACATGGAAGTCATGGAGTACCTGCGCGTCGCACCGCTTTTGCTGTTCACGGAGCTGGCAACGCCTGCCGCACCCGCGCCAAAACCTTCGCTGCACTGATCAACCGGGGGTAGTTCTGCCCATGAGCCACATACCCAAGGCCGAGTATGCCCGTCGGCGCAAGGCGCTGATGGCGCAGATGGTCCCCAACAGCATTGCCATCCTGCCGGCTGCCGCGGTTGCCATCCGCAACCGCGATGTCGAGCACGTGTACCGCCAGGACAGCGATTTCCAGTACCTCAGCGGCTTCCCCGAGCCTGAGGCAGTGATCGCCCTGATCCCGGGGCGCGAGCATGGCGAGTACGTGCTGTTCTGCCGCGAGCGCAACCCTGAACGTGAGCAATGGGACGGCCTGCGTGCCGGCCAGGAAGGCGCGGTACGCGACTTCGGCGCGGATGACGCGTTCCCGATCACCGATATCGACGAGATCCTGCCGGGGCTGATCGAAGGCCGCGAGCGGGTCTACAGCGCCATGGGCAGCAACCCTGAGTTCGACCGCCGGTTGATGGACTGGATCAACGTGATCCGCTCCAAGGCGCGTCTCGGCGCCCAGCCGCCGAACGAGTTCGTTGCGCTGGATCATCTGCTGCACGACATGCGCCTGTATAAATCGGCAGCGGAAGTGAAAGTGATGCGTGCCGCTGCGGATATCTCTGCGCGCGCCCACGTGCGGGCCATGCAGGCCTGCCGGGCCGGGCTGCATGAATACAGCCTGGAAGCGGAGCTGGACTACGAGTTCCGCAAGGGAGGGGCGAAGATGCCGGCCTACGGCTCGATCGTCGCGGCCGGGCGCAATGGCTGCATTCTGCACTATCAGCAGAACGACGCCCCGCTCAAGGACGGCGACCTGGTGCTGATCGATGCCGGTTGCGAGATCGACTGCTACGCCAGCGACATCACCCGCACCTTCCCGGTCAGCGGGCGCTTTTCGCCCGAGCAGAAGGCCATCTACGAGCTGGTGCTCAAGGCCCAGGCTGCGGCCTTTGCCGAGATCGCACCGGGCAAGCACTGGAACCACGCCCACGAGGCCACCGTGCGGGTCATCACCGAGGGGCTGGTGGAACTCGGCCTGCTCAAGGGTGAAGTGCAGGCGCTGATCGACAGCGAGGCCTACCGGGCCTTCTACATGCACCGCGCGGGGCACTGGCTGGGCATGGATGTGCACGACGTCGGCGAATACAAGGTCGGTGGCGAGTGGCGGGTGCTGGAGCCGGGCATGGCGCTGACTGTCGAGCCGGGCATCTACATTGCCGCCGACAACCAGGATGTCGCGAAGAAATGGCGTGGCATCGGTATCAGGATCGAGGATGACGTGGTAGTGACCAGGCAAGGTTGTGAGATTCTGACCTCGGGCGTGCCCCGCACGGTCGCCGAGATCGAGGCGCTGATGCAGGCCGCGCGCAAGGACGCGGCATGAACCGGGTCAACATCGCGATCATCGGCGGCGGCCTGGTCGGCGCGAGCCTGGCCCTGGCCCTGCAGGCCGGCGCCAAGGCACGTGGCTGGAAAATCCTGCTGATCGAGCCGTTTGCGCCCGGCGACAGCTTTCAGCCCAGCTACGATGCACGCTCTTCGGCGCTGTCGTTCGGCACCCGGCAGATCTACCAGCACCTTGGCCTGTGGCAAACCATCAGCCCGCGCGCCGAGCCGATCCGGCAGATCCAGGTTTCCGACCGCGGCCGCTTCGGCGCTACCCGGCTGGATGCCATGGAAGAGGGCGTGCCGGCCTTGGGTTACGTGGTGGAGAATGCCTGGCTTGGCCAATGCCTGTGGCAGGGGCTGGACAGCGAGGTGGTGAGCTGGCGCTGCCCGGCCGAAGTGAAGGCGATGCAGGCCACCGAGGGTGGCTACTGCCTGCTGCTGGACGACGACACCCGCCTGGAATGCGACCTCGCCGTACTGGCCGATGGTGGCCGCTCGGGTCTGCGCGAGCAGCTGGGCATCCATGTGCGCCGCACACCGTACGAACAGAGCGCGCTGATCGCCAATATCACCCCGGGCGAGGCCCATCGCGGCCAAGCCTTCGAGCGTTTCACCGAGCAAGGCCCGATGGCCTTGCTGCCGTTGCCGGAAAACCGCTGCGCGCTGGTCTGGACGCGGCAGGGGATGGATGCCCGGCGCCTTGCCGACATCGACGAACGCAGTTTCCTGCGTGAATTGCAGGATGCATTCGGCTACCGCCTTGGCGCCCTGCGCCAGGTCGGTGCCCGGCATCTCTACCCGCTTGCGCTGATCGAAGCCGAAGAGCAGGTACGCCCGCACCTGGTGGTGCTGGGCAATGCGGCGCACAGCCTGCACCCGATTGCCGGCCAGGGCTTCAACCTGTCGCTGCGTGACGTGCAATCGCTGGCCGATGCATTGCTGGCAGGCCCGCAGCACCCGGGCGACCTGGCCACGCTGCAGGCTTATCGCCAGCGCCAGCGTCTGGACCAGGCCCTGACCATCGGCTTCTCCGACCAGGTTACCCGCCTGTTCGGCAGCAATCAGCCGCTGATGGCAGCAGGGCGCAATATCGGCCTGCTCGGGCTCGACCTGCTGCCACCGGCAAAAAGCTGGTTCGCCCGCCAGGCCATGGGCCTCGGCACCCGCCCCGACCCGCGGGGCCAGGCATGAGCAACCCGCGCCGGCTGGCGCGTCGGGCGCGCATGTTGCGCTGGTTGCTGAACCTCTACCCGCCTTACCTCGGTGCCGGTATCCACATCCAGCGCATCAGCCCTGACATGCGCAGCGTCAAGGTCCGCATGAAGCTGACCCGCTGGAACCGCAACTATGTCGGCACCCAGTTTGGCGGCAGCCTGTATTCGATGGTCGACCCGTTTTACATGTTGTTGCTGATCGAGCAGCTGGGCCGCGAGTACATCGTCTGGGACAAGGCCGCCAGCATCGACTTCATCGCCCCGGGCAAGGGCACGGTGTACGCCGAATTCCATGTCGACGACGCGCTGCTGGATGAAATTCGCCAGCAGACCGCCAGCGGCAAGAAATACCTGCCGCATGTGCAGGTCGATATCCGTGACGAAGCCGGCGAGCTGGTGGCACGGGTCGATAAAACCCTATACGTGCGGCTCAAGCCGCAAGCGAGGCAGGCGTAAGGCATGGAAATGCGCGCAGATCTGTTGATTGTCGGTGCCGGTATGGTCGGCAGCGCCCTGGCCTTGGCGCTTCGCCACAGCGGCCTGGAAATTCTTCTGCTCGATGGCGGCCCGCTGTCGGTCAAACCGTTCGATGCCGTGGCGCCGTTCGAGCCGCGGGTCAGTGCCTTGTCGGCGGCAAGCCAGCGTATTCTCGAACGCCTCGGTGCCTGGGAGGGCATCGCCAGCCGGCGTGTGTCGCCGTATTCCGACATGCATGTCTGGGACGGAAGCGGCACCGGTCAGATTCACTTTTCGGCCGCCAGCGTGCATGCCCAGGTGCTCGGCCATATCGTCGAGAACCGGGTGGTACAGGACGGCCTGCTGGAGCGCCTGCACGACAGCGACATTGGCCTGCTGCCCAATGCGCGTCTTGAGCAGCTACGCCGCTCCGGTGACGAATGGCTGCTGACCCTGGCCGATGGTCGCCAGCTGCGCACACCGCTGGTGGTGGCCGCCGATGGCGCCAATTCGGCGGTGCGGCGCCTGGCCGGTTGCCAGACCCGTGAATGGGATTACCTGCACCATGCGATCGTCACCAGCGTGCGCTGCGGTGCTTCACACCAGGCCACTGCCTGGCAGCGCTTCACCGATGAGGGGCCGTTGGCGTTCCTGCCGTTGTTGCGCGATGGCAAGCAGGACTGGTGCTCGATCGTCTGGTCGACTACCCCGGAGCAGGCCGAGCAGATCATGGCGCTGGATGACCAGGCCTTCCTCAGGGCCCTGGAGCGCGCCTTCGAGGGGCGTCTGGGTGATGTGCTGGAGGCCGACCCACGCGTCTGCGTGCCGTTGCGCCAGCGCCATGCCAAGCGCTACGTGGACGAAGGGCTGGTGTTGATCGGCGATGCCGCGCACACCATCCACCCGTTGGCCGGGCAGGGCGTCAACCTGGGCTTCCTCGATGCCGCAGTGCTGGCCGAGGTGCTGGTGAATGCCTGCGAGCGCGGTGAGCGGTTGGCGGATGTGAAAGTGCTCAGCCGTTATGAGCGCCGGCGCATGCCGCACAACCTGGCGTTGATGGCGGCGATGGAAGGGTTCGAACGGTTGTTCCAGGCCAATCCACTGCCGTTGCGCTGGTTGCGTAACAGCGGCTTGAAGCTGGTGGAGCAGATGCCGGAGGCCAAGGCGATGTTCGTGAGGCAGGCCTTGGGCCTGACCGGGGACCTGCCTGAGCTGGCCAAGGCCTGAGATTGCCGGGGCTGCTTTGCAGCCCTTTCGCGACACAAGGCCGCTCCTACAGGAGATCGCGGTTCCTTGTAGGAGCGGCCTTGTGTCGCGAAAGGGCCGCACAGCGGCCCCCCTGCAACATCCGGTAACTGCTCGGAGGATGAGCTGGAAAATGGGATTCACTACCATTTACGCCTCTCATACGACCCGAGGAGTGCATTCCATGTTGCCACGCAAGCCCCTACTGGCCGCTCTGGCCCTGGCCCTGTTCGGCGGCACCGCCCAGGCAGCGGACGAAGTGGTGGTGTACTCCTCGCGCATCGACGAGCTGATCAAGCCGGTTTTCGACGCCTATACCGCCAAGACCGGGGTCAAGGTCAAATTCATCACCGACAAGGAAGCCCCGCTGATGCAGCGCATCAAGGCAGAGGGCGAGAACGGTGTGGCCGACCTGCTGCTCACCGTCGATGCCGGCAACCTCTGGCAGGCCGAGCAGATGGGCATCCTGCAGCCGATCAAGTCGGCCATCATCGACCAGAACATCCCGCCGCAGTACCGCGCTTCGTCCCACGACTGGACCGGCCTGAGCCTGCGCGCGCGGACCATCGTCTACTCCACCGAGCGGGTCAAACCGGCCGAGCTGACCACCTACGAAGCCCTTGCCGACAAGCACTGGGAAGGCCGCCTGTGCCTGCGCACGGCGAAGAAGGTGTACAACCAGTCGCTGACGGCCACGCTGATCGAGAACCACGGCGAGGCCAAGACCGAGCAGATCGTCAAAGGCTGGGTCGGCAACCTGTCCACCGATGTGTTCTCCGACGACAACGCCGTGATCCAGGCCATCGGGGCCGGGCAGTGCGATGTCGGCGTGGTCAACACCTACTACTACGGCCGTCTGCATGCGCAGAACCCGACACTGCCGGTGAAGATCTTCTGGCCCAATCAGGGCGACCGTGGTGTCCACGTCAACTTGTCGGGCATCGGCCTGACCAAGCATGCACCGCACCCGGAAGCGGCCACGAAGCTGGTCGAGTGGATGACCGGTGAGGAGGCACAGAAGCTGTTCGCCGACATCAACCAGGAATTCCCGGCCAACCCTAAGGTCAAGCCATCGGCTGAAGTGGCGGCGTGGGGCAGCTTCAAGGCCGACAGCATTCCGGTGGAAGTGGCTGGCAAGCGCCAGGCCGAGGCCATTCGCCTGATGGATCGGGCTGGCTGGAATTGAGCAACAGGCTTTAAGCTTTCGGGGCCTGCAAGGGCCTCTTCGCGGGCGTGGCCGCGCCCCCCAAAATAACCCCAACCCGGGGGGGCGGGGCCCCCCCCCCACCCCCCCCAACCCCGCGCCAAACACCCCCACAGAACATAAAAAAGCCCCCAAAC
>NZ_JBIVGA010000028.1:0-31705 GCF_044748405.1 Pseudomonas sp. NPDC089996
TTTCAAGTGCGATGCTTCACGCCTGAAGGCAACAGAAAACGCTGGGAGGCTGGCTCCTCAAAGAAATTGCCTCCTGCCATAGAATCTCCCACAGGTTTTGCGTATCGCCCAAGGCATGGATGTGCCGACACTGTGAGAGTCGATTACGCTGCACGCCACCAGCGATGCCTCTACTCATTCACCACCTCGAAAATTGGAAGTTTTTCAAATCATAAGAGCTGCCATAGTGGTTTTTAAACCATATAAGCACTGTCTTAGCAGGTCTTAAAATGAATATTTTTCCTTTGGCATGCGCCGACAGGCTAATGAAAATAGGGCTTCTGGCGAAAACAAGACGCCTTGAACGTAAAATTCGCCAAAAGGATCTGGCCGCCCAATCCGGATTGTCCATTACCACCCTTGCCAAAATCGAATCAGGTACGCCTACCGTAGAGATGCGCTGCTACATGATCGCGCTGTGGCATCTAGGGTTGCTCGATGAGGTATTCCAGGATGTGCCGATGTCCTCACCGGCCTCATTCGCCACTGAGCACAGGGTACGCCTCAAGAGCGTGATCGAGGACGACTTCTGATGACTGTCATCTACCTTTACATGCAGATGCCAGGCTCGCTGGAGGTGTGCACCATTGGGCGGTTGAGCGTAGAGAACAACGTCGGCGAGTTCGGATTGGCACTATGGCTTGCTGGCAGACGAAATGAGCCGACGTGGCGTGCCTCACAGTGACCTTCAGGAGCTGTTCAAACGCATCTGCTTCAACATTCTGGCCGGCAACGATGATGACCATCCCAAAACGTGGGCGTGCTTTACCTGAATGGCACTTGGCGGCTGTCGCCAATGTATGACGTGCTGCCGACTACGGAGGGGGCTGCCCCATCAAGTTTGGCTATGGGCGTGGGAAGCTTCGGGAAGGAGTTGTCACGTCGTAATCTGCTGAGCCAGGTTGGCCATTATGGCCTGTCGCCTGCTCAGGCAGCAGCCATCATCGATGAGGTGGCTGGATGGGAAGCAGAGTTGGTGGCGCACTACCGACAGCATCTACAACCCGCTGAGCTTGAGCTGGCCTTGATTGCCATGGGCGTGGATAAGCTGCGTTATTGATTCAGTAGCTAGTGGAGAGTCTGACCACCGGCACGATGTTGCCTTGGTCGCGGGCAAGCCAGCTTTTACAACGGTTTAGACAAGCGATTTGAAAGAGGCCTCGCCCACGCCGACAGGAGGGGTACGGCACACTCGGTAACCATGTGCCGGGACTGGACTTGCCAGTCTACGTGGTCGAGGGCGAGGCCTTTACCGAGTGTAGAAGAGCCTTGCGCAGAGTGCCAGTGAGCCTGGCACCGGCTTCGCCAGTGTTCGCGGGTAAACCCGCTCCCACAGGGTGCGCGGCGCGCCAGCCTTTGAGTTTTGGCTGGCGTCAGCGTGTCAGGCGCTGACCTGCGCCTGCTTGGCTTCGAGCAAGTTATGCAATGTATTGAGGAACAGGTCGAAGCTGATGATGCCAGTGGCCACGGTCGACAGCACGGTCTGCCCGTTTTCATCCTTGATCACCACCAATTCGGTCCACTGGCTGAGATCCACGTTGCGCAAGCTGCTCAACGCGACCTTGCGGCCGTCGACATCAAGGGCCTCGCGGGTGATGGTCAGGGGCTTGGTGGTGACATTGAAGAAGTCGCCACTCATGCGCTTGCCCCACACCTGCGACGTTTCCAGGTAGTTAAACTGCACCGCCCCGCCGCTCTCCAGGGTGGCGAACACCGCTGGCAGGCGTTCGTTCAGGTGCTGCTCACGTACCTGCTCAAGGAACACGAACAGCTTCTGCAGGTGTGGGTTGACCCGGCGGAAGGGTTCGCTGGCGTTGCGCCGATAGGCGAGGTTGTTGACCAAGCCGGCAAAGGCGGTCTGGCCCGAGGCGAACAGGTAGAAGTCGCCCATCTCGCTGAAGGGTACGTAGTCGCGCTGGTTGCCGATGATCTGGCAGATGCCTTTCTCGTACACCTCATAACGTGCAACGCGCAGTTTCTTCTGCCACAAGGCCAGGACGAACATCACCCCACCGAGCACCGCCAGCAAGGCGATGGTGCCGTAGAATAGGGTCTTCGGGCCGTTGAAATTCTGATCACTGGCAACACTCAGGTAGCCGATGAAGGCGGCCAGACCGAGGAAAATACTGCCCAGGATGAACATGCAGAAGATCAGGGCTTTGCCGTAGCCATAACTGCCGAGCAGCTTGCCGGCGGACGTGACTGGGGTGGGTTGCATGGTAGAGCCTCCTTGCTTGGGGAAATGAAACGTCAATGTCTCTGCTGGCGATGAGACATGACTTGTTTCAATTTGTTCAGCGAAGAAGGCTGTTCAGGCTAATTTTTCAGCCCGAGCTCTGCCGACAGCCGTGCGGTCATGCCTTTGACCACCGGTACCAGCTCGCGCATCTTTTCTTCGGGCATGTAGGGCACGGTACTGGCCACACTGATCCCCGCCACGATCCGCCGGCTGGCATCGCGCACCGGTGCAGCCACGCAGCGGATCGACGGCTCGTTGTCTTCCAGGTCGAAGGCATACCCGCCCTTCACATACTCGACCATGCGCTGCTCGAACTGGGCCCAGGTCTGCTCGGTGTGGTGCGGCCAGAATGCGCTCTTGCCGCCCGCTGGCAGGCTGGTTTCATACAGGCGCTGCCATTCGGCCGGGGTGTCGTCGAGCATCAGCGCCTTGCCGATGCCGGTGCGCGCCAGCGGCATGCGGTGGCCGACCCGCGAGCGCATCTCCGGGCCGTTGCGCCCTGGGGTCTTGTGCAGGTACAGCACCTCGTCGCCTTCGCGGATGGCCAGGTGGATGGTGTCGCCGGTCAATGCCGACAGCTCGTCCAGATAAGGGCCGGCGAGGGTCACCAGGGGCAGTTCCTCGCGGGCCTGGAAGCCGAGTTCGATCAGCTTGGGGCCAAGCAGGTAACCGACCTGGGGCACCACGCGCAGGTAGCGCTCGTCCACCAGGCAGCTGACCAACCGGTGGGTAGTGCTGCGGGTGGTGCCGATGTGCCGGGCGATGTCCTTGAGGTCGCGGGCGCCAGCGGCCACGGCCTGCACCACGGCCAGGCCGCGCAGCAGGGTCTGGGTGCCGGTCGGGGCGGTTTTTGCGGGGTCTTCCTGCATGTACGGCCTTTATCGATGAGCGAGTGGGCGGGCGACATTATGTTCGCCCGCAGAGCGTGCCTACAACTCGATGCGCTCGACCTTGCCCACCAGCAGGATGTACGACAGCGCACCGATCAACGCCAGTACCGCAATGTAGGTGATGGCCGGGGCGAAAGAGTTACCACTGGCAAGGAAGCCGATGACGATCGGGGTGACGATCGCCGACAGGTTACCGATGAAGTTGAATACCCCTCCGGTCAAACCGAGCAGGCGGGCCGGCGCCAGGGTCGAGACCAGCGACCAGGTGATCGAGGCCAGGCCGTTGCCGAAGAACGCCAGGGCCAGGAAGGTGATCACCAAGGGCGTCGAGTCGACGAAGTTGGCGCCGATGATTGCGGTGGAGATCAACAGGCCGCTGATGATCGGCAACTTGCGGGCAAAGCCCACGCTCGCCCCACGGCGGATCAGCCAGTCGGAGAAGAAGCCCGAGCACAGCACGCCGACGAACGCCGCGAGGAACGGCAGTGACGCCAGCATGCCGGACTTGATGAAGTCCATGCCGCGGTATTTCACCAGGTAGGTCGGGAACCAGGTGAGAAAGAACCACAGCGTCGAGTTCAGGCAGAACTGGCCGAGGTAGATGCCCCACAGCTTGCGCTTGCTCAGCACGATACCGAGGTCAGCCCAACTGAATTTGGCCTTGACCTTGGCCTGTTCGGCCTGCATGTCGACCAGCCCGCCGCCCTCACGGATCAGTTCGATCTCGGCCTCGTTGGCGCCCTTGAAATCACGCGGTTCGCGATACACCGCGTACCAGATCACACCCCACAGGATGCCCACCGCGCCCGTGGCGACGAACACCATGTGCCAGCCGAACGCATGCTGCAACCAGGCCAGCACCGGAGTCAGGAACGCCAGGCCGACGAATTGCCCGGAGGTGTAGAAGCCAATGGCCGTGGCCCGCTCGCGCTCGGGGAACCAGGTGGTGACCACGCGGCTGTTGATCGGGTACGCCGGCGCCTCCAGCGCGCCGACCGCCATGCGCAGCACGAACAGCGCGATGAAGCTGGCGGCGAAACCGAGCATCACCGTGGCCAGCGACCACAGCACCAGCGCCACGCTGTAAAGGATGCGCGGCGGCACCCGGTCGACCAGCCAGCCACCGGGAATCTGCATGGCGGCGTAGGTCCAGCCGAATGCCGAGAACACCAGGCCGACGTGGATCGGGTCGATGCCCAGCTCGCTGGTCAGGGCAGGCGCGGCAATCGACAGGTTGCTGCGGTCCAGGTAGTTGATCACCACGGTGATGAACAACAGCACCATGATGAAAAAACGCTTGCGGCTGGGCGACACCAGGGTGGCCTGCCCGGTGAGGGTATGCGGCTGCATGAGAAGTGCCTCTTGTTATGTTTATTGAGGTCGTTTCAACGCGAATGACGGAGCGTTATCACCACTCGGCGAAGCTACCGTCGGCGTGGCGCCAGATCGGGTTGCGCCAGCGGTGACCGATGGCGGCGCGCTCGATCACGTATTCCTCGTTGATCTCGATACCCAGGCCTGGGCCGTTGGGGATCTTCACCATGCCCTGCTCGTAGTCGAACACACCGGGGTCGCGCACGTAGTCGAGCAGGTCGTTGCTCTCGTTGTAATGGATGCCCAGGCTCTGCTCCTGGATGAACGCGTTGTAGCAGGCGGCATCGAGCTGCAGGCAGGCAGCCAGTGCAATCGGGCCCAGCGGGCAGTGCAGCGCCAGCGCGACATCGTAGGCCTCGGCCATGTTGGCGATCTTGCGGGTTTCGGTGATGCCGCCGGCATGGGAGGCGTCGGGCTGAATGATGTCGACGTAGCCTTCGCTGAGCACGCGTTTGAAGTCCCAGCGCGAGAACAGCCGCTCGCCCAGGGCGATCGGTGTGCTGGTCAGCGGCGCCAGTTCTTTCAGCGCTTCGTAGTTTTCGCTGAGCACGGGTTCTTCGATGAACATCAGCTTGTACGGGTCGAGTTCCTTCATCAGCACCTTGGCCATGGGCTTATGCACGCGGCCATGGAAGTCGACGCCGATGCCGACGTTCGGGCCCACCGCGTCACGCACGGCGGCGACGTTGGCCAGGGCCTGGTCGACCTTGTCGAAGGTGTCGAGGAACTGCAGCTCTTCGGTGCCGTTCATCTTCACCGCGGTGAAGCCACGGGCCACCGCCTCTTTCGCCGCGCGGGCGGTGTCGGCCGGGCGGTCACCGCCGATCCACGAGTACACGCGGATCTTGTCGCGTACCTGGCCGCCGAGCAGATCGCTGACCGACACGCCCAGCGCCTTGCCCTTGATGTCCCACAGTGCCTGGTCGATGCCGGCCAGGGCGCTCATGTGAATGGCGCCACCCCGGTAGAAGCCACCACGGTAGAGCACGGTCCAGATGTCTTCGATGTTTCGTGGGTCCTTGCCGATCAGGTAGTCGGACAGTTCCTCGACGGCGGCGGCAACGGTGTGGGCGCGCCCTTCGACCACGGGTTCGCCCCAGCCGGTGACGCCCTGGTCGGTCTCGACCTTGAGGAAGCACCAGCGTGGCGGAACGATGAAGGTGGTCAGCTTGGTAATTTTCATCTGCTTGTCTCTCTTGTTGGGATGCAGCGCAGGAATGGGTCAGCGCAGGGCTTGCCAGGCGGTCGCGTAAGCCTTGGCAGTGGCCGCGACCTGCTCAGGCGTCATGCCCGGCTTGTACAGGCCGGAGCCGAGGCCGAAGCCTCTGGCGCCAGCGTCGAAGAACTGCTGCAGGTTGCCGGGGGTGATGCCGCCGACCGGCGCCAGCACGGTGCCGGCGGGCAGCACGGCCAGCCAGGCCTTGACCACTGCCGGGCCCATCTGCTCGGCCGGGAACAGCTTGAGCACGTCGGCGCCTTCGGCCAGCGCGGCAAAGGCTTCGGTGGGCGTGGCGACGCCGGGTGCCAGGTACAGCCCGGCCGCCTTGGCCGCACGCAGCACTTGCGGGTCGCTGTGCGGCATGACGATCAGTTGGCCGCCCGCCGCTTTCACCTGCCCGACCTGAGCCGGCGTCAGCACGGTACCCGCGCCGATCAGGCAATCGGCAGGCAGCGTGCTGCGTAGGATGCGGATGCTTTCGAAAGGCTCAGGGGAATTGAGCGGCACTTCGATGACGCGAAAGCCTGCCCCGTAGAGGACTTCGCCAATCGCAGCGGCTTCATGGGGCTGCAGCCCGCGCAGGATCGCGATCAGGCCGTTCTGTGCCAGTGCTTGTTCGAGCATGTCGGGCTCCCTTCAGGATGAATGAATGAGGCCGGCGGCGAGCGCCAGCTGCCACAGGCCGCGTTCGGTGGCCTGCTCGGCCACGCTCACGTGGCTGAAGCCGCAAGCCTGCAGGGCGCGGCTGTAACGGGCGCAAAGCGGGCCGTTGCCGATCAGCAGGATGGCCGGCAGGTGCACGCTGTTGCGCCGCTGGCGCTGCACCTTGGCCAAGGCCGCGAGTTCGTGGCCGATCAGCAGGCCGGAGAGGTAGTCGGGCTGGGCGCTGGCGCTCAGCTCGCCGGTCAGGCCCAGGCAGCGGGCACTGAACAGGGTCGACAGCGGGCCGATCTCGCCTTCGGCGGACAGCGCCACCTGCACGCCGTGGTCGAAGGCCGGTGCATCGAACGCGCCACCGCGCTGCTGAGTGCGACCGAGAATGCTGTGGTCGCTGAGCACGGCGAACACCTCGCCGGTCATGAAGGTGTCGAACTGACTGATGCAGCCGTCGGCCACCTGGACCCATTTCGAATGGCTGCCAGGCAGGCCAATCAGCAGGTCATCAGTGGTCAAGCCGGGCAGCGCGCCGAGTACCTGGGTTTCTTCGCCCCGCATGACATTGGGCAGGCGTGAGCGCTGGATCACGCCGGGCACGATGTGCACGTCGACGCCACGGCGGCTGCGCACGGTTTGCAGGGACGCACCGAGGCTGGCGACGTTGGCGGGGGTTTCGCGGTAGGCGGCTTCGCGCCAGCCCTGTGCGCTGCCGACCATGCCGCAGGCGATCACCGGCAGGCCGGGCTGGGCGTCGAGCCACTCGCCGCAGGCGTCGTCGAAGGCCAGTTCGAAACCGTCGGTGCACAGCTCGCCGTTGATCAGGCGTGGGGCCTTGGGCAGCTGCATGATGCCGCTGGGCAGGGTACGCACGTCCAGCACCTGGCCGCCTGCGGCAAGTTTGTAAGCACGGAGGGAGGTGGTTCCCCAGTCGAGCGCGATCAATTGCGCCTGCATCGCTTCACCTGTTCTGTTTTTGGCAGTGAGTGAGGGCGACTATAAACCTGAGGAATGGAAAATTCCAATATGTAAAATACAATCCCACATATAGGGATACAGGCAAAATAATTTCATTGGACCCATTCGCGGGCAAGCCCGCACACACAGGGCCTGTCGCTGCACTTGAGAGCGGCGCATTACTGTGGGAGCGGGCTTGCCCGCAAAGGGACCTGAAAACGGAATTACTCAGGCAAGGCAAACGCCATCACATAATCCCCTTGTCTAGTGCCCAGCGAGCCATGGCCGCCAGCCATCACCAGCACATACTGGCGCCCGTCCTTGCCGGTGTAGGTCATCGGCGTGGTCTGCGCCCCTGCCGGCAGGCGCCCTTCCCACAGCACCTTGCCATCGCGCACGTCATAGGCGCGCAGGTACTGGTCGAGGGTGCCACTGAGGAACGCCAGGCCACTGGCAGTGGTGAAGGTGCCGCCCAGGCTCGGCACGCCCATGGTCAGCGGCATCGGGACAGGCGAGCTGTCACGCACAGTGCCGTTCTTGTGCTTCCAGATCACCTTGTGAGTGGTCAGGTCCACGGCCGCCACGTAGCCCCAGGACGGTGCCTGGCAAGGCAGGCCCAGCGGCGACAGGAAGGCCCCCATGATCACGCCATAGGGCGCGCCCTTGTTCGGCTGGATGCCTTCGGTCTCGCTCTTGCGCGCTGGCTGCCCGGCGATTTTCGAGGCCGGTACCAACTGCGACTTGAAGGCCATGTAGCTAGGGTTGACGAAGGCGATCTGGCGCACCGGGTCGACCGAGATACCGCCCCAGTCGAACACGCCGAAGTTGCCCGGGTACACCAGCGAACCCTGCAGCGACGGCGGGGTGTAGATGCCGTCATAGCGCATCGAGCGGAAGTCGATGCGGCACAGCATCTGGTCGAACGGGGTCACGCCCCACATGTCATGTTCGCGCAGGGTCGGCGGCATGAAGTTGAGCTCGGACATCGGCTGGGTCGGCGCGGTGTGGTCGCCCTCCACGGCGCCCTGGGGAACCGGTGTTTCGTGGATCGGCACCAGCGGCTGGCCGTTGCTGCGGTCGAGCACGTAGATGCTGCCCTGCTTGGTCGAAGCCATGACCGCAGGCTTCACACCATCGGCGGTCTTGATGTCGATCAGGCTCGGCTGGCCGCCGACGTCCATGTCCCACAGGTCGTGGTGGGTGAACTGGTAGTTCCAGCGCACCTTGCCGGTGGCGATGTCCAGCGCCACCAGGCCGGCGCTGAATTTCTCGGCTTCCGGCGTGCGGTTGCCACCCCACTGGTCGGGCATCTGGTTACCCATGGGCAGGTACAGCAGGCCGAGCTTTTCATCGGCACTGATCACCGACCACACGTTGGGCGAATTGCGGGTGTAGAACTCGCCATCGGCGATTGGCGCGGTGGCGTCGGGCTTGCCGCTGTCCCAGTTCCACACCAGCTGGCCGGTGATCGCGTCATATGCGCGCACCACGCCGGACGGCTCATCGGTGGAGACGTTGTCGGTGACGTGGCCGCCGAGGATCAGCAGGCCGCCCGCCACGGTGGGTGGCGAGGTGGAGTAGTAGCCACCGGCGGTGAAGGTGCCGATGTTGCGGGTCAGGTCGACCTGACCGTTGTCACCGAAGCCTGCGCACTGCTTGCCGGTGTCGGCATCCAGGGCAATCAGGCGGGTGTCGGCAGTGGGTACGTAGACCCGTTTGGCGCAGGCTTGCCCTTCTGCAGGGCTGGCCTGCGACTTGGCCGTGTCGAAATAGGCCACGCCACGGCAGGTCATGTGCGCCCAGCCTTTGAAGTTGGCGGCGTTCTGGGTGCTGAGCTTGGGGTCGAAACGCCAGATTTCCTTGCCGCTGTCCGGATCCAGGGCGATCACCTGGCTGTGCGGGGTGCACACATAGAGCTTGCCGTTGACCTTGAGCGGGGTGTTTTCGGCGGTGGTCTCGCCCGGGTCGTTCGGGCCGGGGATATCACCGGTACGGTAGCTCCAGGCCAGCTTGAGCGTGCCGACGTTCTCCGGGGTGATCTGCTTGAGTGGCGAGTAGCGGTCGCCGAATTCGGTGCGGCCATAGGCTTGCCAGTCACCGTCGGGCATTGTCGGCGCGGTGCTGGAGGTACCCGCAGTATCGCGGTCGAGGTGGCCGGTAATGGTGTTGGGGTGGGTGAACTGGCTCGCCAGGGCCATCAGCCCCGCCGCCGCCACACCCACGCCGAGCACCCCGGTACCCAACGGATACGGCAGGCCCTCGGTCAGCGGTTTGCGCAACCAGGGCAGCAGCAGGACCAGACCAAGGACGAACCAGAGCGCCAGGCGCGGCACCAGTTGCCACCAGTCCAGGCCGACCTCCATCAGCGACCACAGCGTGCTCAGCAGCAGCACGATGCCGTATACGCTCAGCGCCTCGCGGCGCCCGGCCAGCAGCAGGCCAGCGGTAATCAGGAAGCCGATACCGGCCAGCAGGTAATACAGCGAGCCACCAAGGGTCGCCAGTTTGATGCCGCCGGCCAGCAACGCCAGGCCCATCAGCAGAAAGACCACGCCTAGCAGCCTGGGCAGCAAGCGTGAGGGTTGTGAAGCACGGGTGGTGCTCATCAGCAAATTCTCCGTATCCATAGCACTGAATCGATTAGCCCTTCAGAAAACGAAGAATAGTATTACAAAATGATTCTGCGACTAACTGTCGCAACAGCGTGAGTGCGTTGCCACAGATGCAACAATGTGACGCGCTGTCATAGTATGACTTTTGATTTATCCAGGACCTTGATCTAGAGCCCTCGCCGTCAATTCTTCACTTGACGTCGCTCACTTATTGCGTTCGACAGCGTTGACAGCAGATTTTCCACTTGATAAAAAACGCCGCAGTTGTACGACAACACATAACAAAAACAACATCAGCGGACGAATCCCATGTCGAAAATCTGCCAGACAACCCTCCCCTTCGCGCTGTTCGGCGCCAGCCTGCTAAGCGCAATGCCGAGCATCAGCCTCGCTCAGGGCTTCGTCGAAGACAGCAAGGCCGTGCTGGGCCTGCGCAACTTCTACATCAACCGCAACTTCACCAACCCCACTAACCCGCAGAGCAAAGCCGAAGAATGGACTCAGAGCTTCATTCTCGATGCTCGTTCCGGCTTCACCGAAGGGCCGGTAGGGTTTGGCGTGGATGTGCTGGGGCTGTGGTCGGTGAAGCTCGATGGTGGTGGCGGCACCTACGGCACCGCGCTGCTGCCGCGCCATGACGATGGCCGGCCGGCCGATGACTACGGCCGCCTGGCCGTGGCGGGCAAGGCGCGTATCTCCAAAACCGAGCTGAAGATCGGCGAATGGATGCCGGTGCTGCCTATCCTGCGTTCGGACGATGGCCGCTCGCTGCCGCAGACCTTCCGCGGTGGCCAGGTGACCTCCAGTGAAATTGCCGGGCTGACCCTGTACGGCGGCCAGTTCCGCGGCAACAGCCCGCGTAACGACGCAAGCATGGAAGACATGAGTTACGGCGGCGGCGTGTCGGACCGCTTCAACTTTGTTGGCGGCGAGTACAAGTTCAACCAGGACCGCACCCTGGTCGGGCTGTGGAACGCGGTGCTCAAAGACGTCTACGAGCAGCAGTACCTGCAGCTGAGCCACAGCCAGCCGCTGGGCGACTGGACCCTTGGCGCCAACCTGGGCTACTTCCATGGCGGGGAGGACGGCTCGGAACGCGCCGGCGAACTGGACAACAAGACTTATTCGGGGATGTTCTCGGCCAAGTACGGCGGCAGCACCTTCTGGGTCGGGCTGCAGAAAGTCGATGGCGATACCTGGATGCGGGTCAACGGCACCAGCGGCGGGACCTTGGCCAACGACAGCTACAACTCCAGCTTCGACAACGCCAACGAGCGTTCCTGGCAAGTGCGCCATGACTTCAACTTCGTGACGCTCGGCGTGCCGGGGCTGACGTTGATGAACCGGTATATAAGTGGCCGCGATGTGCATACCGGGGCGGTCACCGATGGCAAGGAATGGGTACGTGAATCGGAGCTGGCGTACGTGATCCAGAGCGGGCCGTTCAAGGACCTGAGCGTGAAGTGGCGCAACTCGTCCATTCGCCGGGACTACAGCAACAACGAGTTCGATGAGAACCGGTTGATCTTCAACTATCCCCTGTCGTTGCTGTAACTCGGTCCTTGTGGGAGCGGCCTTGTGTCGCGAAAGGGCTGCGCAGCAGCCCCAGAAATTGCGACACATGCGCGACTGCCAGGGCCGCGCTGCGGCCCTTTCGCGACACAAGGCCGCTCCCACAGGGCAATCGAAACGCTCAAAAGCAGCATTGACAACCCCGGAAACCGCTGCCGATAATCAGATTAGTCATACGACAACTTACAACAATCACAAGTAGAGCCGCCATGACCATCACCCCCTTCAAGCGCCTGCTGCTCACCGGAGCCGCAGGCGGCCTGGGCAAGGTGCTTCGCCAACGCCTCACCGGCTGTGCCGAAGTCCTGCGCCTTTCCGACATCGCGCCAATGGCCCCCGCCACCGGCCCACATGAAGAAGTCATCCCCTGCGACCTGGCCGACAAGGCTGCGGTCCATGCCCTGGTCGAGGGCGTCGACGCTATCGTCCATTTCGGTGGCGTGTCCACCGAGCATTCCTTCGAGGACATTCTCGGCCCCAATATCTGCGGCGTGTTCCACATCTACGAAGCCGCACGCAAGCACGGGGTCAAGCGCATCATCTTCGCCAGCTCCAACCATGTGATCGGCTTCTATCGCCAGGACCAGCCCATCGACGCCCATGCCCTGCGCCGGCCCGACAGCTACTACGGCCTGTCCAAATGCTATGGCGAGGATGTCGCCAGCTTCTACTTCGACCGCTATGGCATCGAGACCGTCAGCATTCGCATCGGCTCCTCCTTCGACGAACCGCAGAACCTGCGCATGCTCTGCACCTGGCTGAGCTACGACGACCTCACCCAGTTGATCGAGCGCGGCTTGTTCACCGCCGATGTCGGCCACACCGTGGTCTACGGCGCCTCCGACAACCGCACCATCTGGTGGGACAACCGTTACGCCGAACACCTGGGCTACCAGCCCAAGGACACCTCCGAAGTGTTCCGCGCCGCGGTAGAGGCCAAACCAGCGCCCGCTGCCGACGACCCGAGCATGGTCTACCAGGGTGGCGCCTTCGTCGCTGCCGGCCCATTCAGCTGACACCGCCCTGCCAGGAGGCTCCAGCATGCACTGCGAACTGATCGTCGACGCCCGCAATGGCACCGGTGAAAGCCCTGTGTGGCACCCCAGCGAACAGGCCCTGTATTGGGTCGACATCCCGGCCCGCCAGCTGCACCGTTGGCAGGACGGCGCCCACCAGGTCTGGCAGGGTGACGAGATGCTCGCCTGCATCGCCCACAGCGAACGGGGTTGGCTCGCCGGCATGGAAAGCGGCATCTTCCAGCTCCATGCCCAGGCCGACGGCAGCCTCGACAGCCGCCTGTTAGCTGCAGTCGAACACCCGCAGCAGGGCATGCGCTTCAACGATGGCCGCTGCGACCGCCAGGGCCGTTTCTGGGCCGGCAGCATGCTCATGGACATGCAGCAAGGCGCCCACGTTGGCGCGCTGTACCGGGTCGATGGCGAGGGCCGGCTGCACCAGCAGCTCAAGGACATGATCGTGCCCAACGGCCTGGCCTTCAGCCCGGATGGCACGCGCATGTACCTGTCCGACTCGCACCCCAATGTGCAGAAGATCTGGACCTTCGATTACGACATCGACAGCGGCACGCCACACAACCAGCGGCTGTTCGTCGACATGCGCGCCTTCCCTGGGCGCCCCGACGGCGCCGCCATCGATGCCGATGGCTGCTACTGGATCTGCGGCAACGACGCCGGGCAGGTCCACCGCTTCACCCCCGACGGGCGCCTGGACCGCTCACTCAGCGTGCCGGTGAAGAAGCCGGCGATGTGCGCCTTTGGCGGCGCCAACCTCGACACCCTGTTCGTCACCTCGATCCGCCCTGCAGGCAGTGACCTCAGCGACCAGCCTCTGGCCGGTGGCGTATTCGCCCTGCACCCCGGCGTACAAGGCCTGGAGGAGCCAGCCTGGCGCGGCTGAACGCTGCACAACAACGCTGCACCCAACACTCACGCGCGAAACCAGATAATAAAAACCACGGAGTTTCACCATGACCTTCAAACGCAAGCTGCTTCTTGCCGTACTCCCCTTCGCTTTCAGCCTGTCGATGCCAGCCTCGGCACTCGACATCAAGTTCGCCGAGATCCACCCGGCCGGCTACCCGACCGTGGTCGCCGAACAGAACATGGGCAAGAAACTCGAACAGGCCAGCAATGGCGAAATCACCTTCAAGATGTTCCCCGGCGGCGTGCTCGGCTCGGAAAAGGAAGTGATCGAACAGGCGCAGATCGGCGCCGTGCAGATGACCCGCGTCAGCCTCGGCATCGTCGGCCCGGTGGTACCGGACGTGAACGTGTTCAACATGCCGTTCGTGTTCCGCGACCATGAGCACATGCGCAAGATCATCGACGGCGACATCGGCCAGGAGATTCTCGACAAGATCACCAACTCCGAATTCAACCTGGTGGCGCTGGCCTGGATGGATGGCGGCTCGCGCAGCCTTTACACCAAGAAGCCGGTGCGTAGCCTTGAAGACCTCAAAGGCATGAAGATCCGCGTGCAGGGCAACCCGCTGTTCATCGACATGATGAACGCCATGGGCGGCAACGGCATCGCCATGGACACCGGCGAAATCTTCAGCGCCCTGCAGACCGGGGTGATCGACGGTGCCGAAAACAACCCGCCGACCCTGCTCGAGCACAACCACTACCAGAGCGCCAAGTACTTCACCCTGACCAATCACCTGATCCTGCCGGAGCCGGTGGTGATGTCCAAGACCACCTGGAACAAGCTCACGCCCGAGCAGCAGGCCCTGGTGAAGAAAGTCGCCCGCGAAGCGCAGATGGAAGAGCGCGCGCTGTGGGACGCCAAGTCCGCCGCCAGCGAAGAGAAGCTCAAGGCCGCTGGCGTCGAGTTCATCACCGTCGACACCAAGCCGTTCTACGACGCCACCGCCCCGGTGCGTGAGAAGTACGGCGCGCAGTACGCCGACCTGATGAAGCGTATCGACGCGGTCCAGTAACCCGGCCCCCTTCCAAGATGAACCCGGCAGTGCGACGCCCGTCGCCCTGCCGCTTTGGTGATGCCTATGAAAATGCTTGTCCTGAGCGTCAACGACACGCTGTACCGCGCCTGCATCTGGGTGGCCGGGCTGTCGGTCCTGAGCATGTCGCTGATCATTCCCTGGGGCATCTTTGCCCGCTACGTGCTCGGCACCGGCGCCAGCTGGCCGGAACCGGTCGCGATCCTGCTGATGGTGCTGTTCACCTTCATTGGCGCCGCCGCCAGCTACCGCGCCGGGGCGCACATGGCGGTGGCGATGGTCACCGACCGCCTGCCCCAGCCCGTCCGCCGACTGGTGGCGGTATTCACCCAGCTGCTGATGGTGGGGGTCTGCGTGTTCATGACCTGGTACGGCTTCAAGCTATGCGTCACCACCTGGAACCAGTTCATGGCCTCGCTGCCCAGCGTGCGGGTGGGCATGAGCTACGCGCCGATCCCGGTCGGTGGCGTGCTGACATTGATCTTCGTGCTGGAAAAGCTCCTGCTCGGCGACCAGAGCCAGCGCAAGGTGGTGCAGTTCGACCTGGTGGAAGAAAACGAGGGGGCGGCGTAAATGGATGCGTTCATTCTGTTGGGCAGTTTCGTTGCGCTGATCCTGCTGGGCATGCCGGTGGCCTATGCCCTGGGCCTGTCGGCGCTGATCGGTGCCTGGTACATCGACATCCCGCTGCAGGCGATGATGATCCAGGTGGCCAGTGGGGTTAACAAGTTCTCGCTGCTGGCCATCCCGTTCTTCGTGCTGGCCGGTGCGATCATGGCCGAAGGTGGCATGTCGCGGCGGCTGGTGGCGTTTGCCGGGGTGCTGGTGGGCTTCGTGCGTGGCGGGCTGTCGCTGGTCAACATCACCGCCTCGACCTTCTTCGGTGCCATCTCCGGCTCGTCGGTGGCCGACACCGCGTCGGTGGGCTCGGTGCTGATCCCGGAAATGGAGCGCAAGGGCTACCCGCGCGAGTTCTCCACCGCCGTGACTGTCAGCGGTTCGGTGCAGGCGCTGCTGACCCCGCCCAGCCACAACTCGGTGCTGTACTCGCTGGCGGCAGGCGGCACGGTGTCGATCGCTTCGCTGTTCATGGCCGGGGTGATGCCCGGGCTGTTGCTGAGCGCGGTGATGATGGGCCTGTGCCTGATCTTCGCGAAGCGGCGCAACTACCCCAAGGGCGAGGTGATCCCGCTGCGCCAGGCGCTGAAGATCGCCGGTGAGGCGCTGTGGGGCCTGATGGCCATGGTGATCATCCTCGGCGGCATTCTTTCGGGCGTGTTCACTGCCACCGAATCGGCTGCAGTGGCGGTGGTGTGGTCGTTCTTCGTGACCATGTTCATCTACCGCGACTACAAGTGGCGCGACCTGCCCAAGTTGATGCACCGCACGGTGCGCACCATCTCGATCGTGATGATCCTGATCGCCTTCGCCGCCAGCTTCGGCTACGTGATGACCCTGATGCAGATCCCGTCGAAGATCACCACGGCGTTCCTGACCCTGTCGGACAACCGCTACGTGATCCTCATGTGCATCAACTTCATGCTCCTGATGTTGGGCACGGTGATGGACATGGCGCCGCTGATCCTGATCCTCACGCCGATCCTGCTGCCGGTGATCACCGGTATCGGCGTGGACCCGGTGCAATTCGGCATGATCATGCTGGTCAACCTGGGGATCGGGCTGATCACACCGCCCGTGGGTGCGGTGCTGTTCGTCGGTTCGGCGATTGGCAAGGTCAGCATCGAGGCCACGGTGAAGGCGCTGCTGCCGTTCTATGTCGCGCTGTTCCTGGTGCTGATGGCGGTGACCTACATTCCGGCCATTTCGCTGTGGTTGCCGAGCGTCGTCCTGTAACCGCAATCGGGTCGCCTGTAGGAGCGGCCTTGTGTCGCGAAAGGGCTGCAAAGCAGCCCCCGGATCTGCGCATTGACGCTGAAACCTCGGGGCCGCTTTGCGGCCCTTTCGCGACACAAGGCCGCTCCTACAGGGCCCCAAGGTTCTCAATGCAAACGGATCCTGCACATGGCTGTCTCTTCTTCTGCTGCAAACCTCTTCCCCCGCAAACTGGCCATCGCCCTCCTCGCCCTGCTGGCCTGTTCGTTCGCCGGCAACCACATCGCCGCACGCATCGCTTTCGACAACGACACCGGCGTGCTGCTGGCCATCCTCTGCCGTTCGGGCATCACCTTCCTGGTGTTGTCCTGCCTCGTGCTGTGGCAGCGCCAGCCGCTGGCCCTGCCGGCCGGCACGCGGCACTGGCAGCTGCTGCTGGGTCTGCTGATCGCGACCCAGAGCCTGTGCCTGTACTCGGCCGTGGCACGCATCCCGGTGGCCCTGGCGCTGCTGGTGGGCAACACCTTCCCCATGCTTCTGGCACTGCTGACCTGGGTGTTGGGCGGTAGCCGACCAAGCGGGCGCACCGTGCTGTTCATGGGCCTGATTCTCTGCGGTCTGGTGCTGGCGCTGGACGTGCCGAGCCACCTGAGCGGCGGCCATGAAGCGAACCCGCACTGGGCCACCGGTGTGGGCCTGGCATTCTGCGCCGCCTGTGTGTTTGCCTGCGCACTGTGGATCACCGACCACAAGCTGGCCGCCGTGCGCGGCCCGGTACGCAGCCTGCTGACCCTGCTGATCGTGTTCGCCAGCATGCTGGTCGCCGGCATCAGCGGCGTGATGCCCGCCGGCTTGTCGCTGCCGGGCAGCGCCAGCGGCTGGATGGCGCTGGCCAGCCTGGTGGTGTTGTATGGCGTGGCCTTCACCTTGCTGTTCGTCTGCGTGCCCAGGCTGAACATGGCGCAGAACGCGCCGGTGATGAACGTCGAACCCATCGCCACCTTGCTGCTGGGTTGGGCGTTGCTCGACCAGCAACTGAGTGGCTTGCAATTGCTGGGCGGCGCCGTGGTGGTGTGCGGCATCGTCTTGCTGACCTACCGGAGGCCTTGATGAGTGTTCCCCTGTTGCACCTGCAAGACCGTCTGACCCGCCTGAGCATCGCCCCCGAGCTGGGCGCCAGCCTGGTCAACTGGCAGGCCAGCGCAACTGGCCAGGCGCTGCTGCGCCCTGCCGACGAGGCCGCCCTGGCCAGCGGAAGCCCGCGGCAACTGGGCTGCTACCCGCTGGCACCCTGGTCCAACCGCATCGCCGAGGGTGGCTTCCTGCGCCCGGATGGCTGGCTGGCCCTGGCACCGAACACCGGGCACGACCCTTACCCGATCCACGGCAGTGCCTGGCAGCAGCCCTGGCAAGTGGAGCACCACAGTGAGCGCCGTGCCCGCCTGAGCCTCGATAGCGCCTTGCCATTTGCCTACCGGGCAACGCTCGATATTCACCTGCACGAAGGTTGCCTGAACATCGATTTGCACGTGACCCATCAAGATTCGGCGGCCAGCTGGTATGGGTTGGGGCTGCATCCCTACTTTCCGCGCCATGCCGATACGCAGTTGCATGCACAGGCGCGCACTGTGTGGCTGGCGGAGAATGAGGCATTGCCGTCACGGCAGGCTGAAATACCTGATCACTGGAATTTCGCCAAACCACGGACACTGCCGACAACGCTGGTCGACCATGCTTTCAGCGAATGGCCCGGCAACTGCGTGATCGAGCAACCGGGCGCGGGGTACAGGCTGGTGTGCAGCGCCAGCGGGGCTGAGCATTATCTATTGTTCTGCCCGCACGAGCAGCCGTTCTTCTGTTTTGAACCGGTGAGCCACCCGATCAATGCGCATCATTTGCCAGGGCGGCCAGGGTTGAGATTGTTGCAGAAGGGAGAATCGACCAGCCTGGGATTCAGGATGCAGTATCAGCCATTGTGACTGCGTCGCTTGAAACAGGGGCTGCTGTGCAGCCCATCGCAGGCAAGCCAGCTCCTACAGGGACCGCGCTAAACTCAGGGCTTGCGCTATACCTGTGGGAGCTGGCTTGCCTGCGATGGGCCGCAAGGCGGCCCCAGGATTTCGCGCCCTACGCCAATGCCTCGGTCGACGCTGCCAGAGGATCTTGCGAAGCAGCCCCATTCACCTCACGCGCCACCTTCCACACCAGCACTGCCGCCACGATATCGAACGCCGCCAGCACCACGAACAGTGGGCTGTAGCCAATCTGCGTCACCAGGATGCCGAACACCAGGGTAAACAGCGCCGCGCCCAGGTAACCGCACATCCCACCCATACCGGTCGCCGTCGCCACCTGGTCCTTGCTGAAGGAGTCCGAAGTGATCGAGTACAACGCCCCCGACAAGGTCTGGTGGGCAAAGCCGCCAATGCACAGCAGCAGGATCGCCGTGTACGGGCTTTCGACCAGGCCGATGCAGGCCGGGCCGATCATGCAGCTGGCGCCGAACACCAGCACCATCTTGCGCGAAGTGAACAGCGATACCTTGAAGTAGCGATGGAACAGGGGGCTCAGGTAGCCGCCCAGCACACAGCCGATGTCGGCCGCAAGGAACGGCAACCAGGCGAACATCGCCACTTCCTTGATGTTCATGTGCCGCTCGGTCATCAGGTACAGCGGGATCCAGGCGTTGAAGGTCTGCCAGGCCGGTTCCGACAGAATCCGCGCCGAAGCGATGGCGTAGAAGTTGCGGGTCTTGAAGATACGCTTCCAGGCGCCTTTCTCGCGCTGCTCGGCCTTGAAGTGGGCCTCCTGGCCGGACAGGATGTAATCGCGCTCTTCATCGCTCAGGCGTTTCTGATCACGCGGGTGCTTGTACAGCAGCATCCAGAGCAGGGTCCAGAGCACACCCGATACACCGACGATGACGAACGCCAATTGCCAGCCACTGTGCAGGATCGCCCATACCACCAGCGGGGGCGCCAGCAGTGCGCCCAGCGACGAACCGATATTGAACCAGCCGATGGCGACCGAGCGCTCTCTGGCCGGGAACCACTCGGTGGTGGCCTTGACCCCGGCCGGCAGGCCGGCGGCCTCGGTCATGCCCAGCAAGCCCCGCAGCAACGCCATGCTCTGCCAGCCGCTGGCCAGTGCTGCGCCCGCGCAAGCCACAGACCAGGCCAAGGCGAACACGGCAAAGCCCAGTTTGGTACCGATGAAATCGATGAGCCAGCCGGCAATTGGCTGCATGAGCGCGTAACACATCTGCCAGGTGGCGACGATCTTGGCGTACTGCTCGGTGGTGATGGAGAGGTCGGTCATCAGCGTGGGGGCTGCCACCGAGAGGGTGTTACGGGCGAGATAGTTGACGACGAGCCCGGCCGTGACAAGGCTGACCATCCACCAACGGATGCCTTTGATCTTCATTGTTCACCTGAATCTTGTTTTTAGAGTGACGGGTGATCTGTCTCACGCGCCGGCAGGGCTAAATGAGACAAATTGTTTCAGGCGAAGAGTGCCATGCCACAGGTCGTCGTACAACAACAATCAATCATGGTCAGGAAATATGGGGATTTTGAGTTTTTCGTAATGATATCCGACTGCGTTGTACGACCTCGATAGTCAGTCCAATTGCCGAGCCTTCAAGTCTTGCGCCAGCATGTCGATGAACGAACGCACCTTGACGGAGCCGTACTTGCTCTCGCGGTGCAGGACGTGGATCGGCCAGGGGGCTTCTTCGAAATCGGCGAGAATGACCTGCAACTGGCCGCTGGCCAGTTCATCGACCACCTGATATGACAGCAGCCGGGCGATGCCCAACCCGCCCACCGCCGCAGCGATCGCACCGTCGTTGCTGGTGACCGTCAGCCGCGGCTTCATGCGTACCAGGGTCGGTTCGTCGGCCAGGCCAAAGCGCCAGCCGGCGCGTGGCGAAAGGTTGGTGGTGGCGATCACCGCATGTTCCAGCAGGTCGGACGGGTGCTGCGGTTCGCCCATGCGCGCCAGGTAATCGGGCGATGCACACAGCATCCGCCGCACCCGCCCCACGCGCAGGGCCTTCAGGCCGGAGTCGGGCAGCGGCCCGATGCGCACGGCCACGTCCATGCCCTCCTCGACCATGTTCACCACACGGTCGAGGAAGTACGCCGATACGTCGACCTCGGGGTATTGCTGCAGGTAGCGTACGATGCAGGGCATGACGAACTTCTTGCCAAACAGGATCGGCGCGGTGACCGTCAGCTCGCCCTTGGGCATCGCATTGATACCGGCCGCGGCTTCGTTGGCTTCATGGATGCTCGAGAGGATGTGCCGGGTATCTTCCAGGTAGCGGATGCCCGCCTCGGTCAGGCGTACGCTGCGGGTAGTGCGCAGCAGCAGCTTGACCCCGATCTGCTCTTCGAGGGCGCTGACCGCACGGGTGACGGCGGCGGGCGAGATATCCAGGCGGCGTGCCGCAGCGGCGAAGCTTTCCAGCTCGCCGACGGCGACGAACACCTTCATCAGGTGGATCTGGTCCATGCAGGTTCCTGGGCATCGGGGGTGCGGGGATTATCGGCTATCTGCTTCACCTGTGCCTGCCTCACAGCTCCAGCACCAACGCCTGGGCCGGCACCGCACAGCAGATCAGTGCAGTGCCCTCTTCCGGCAGCTCGGCAGGCGGATTCGGGTAATGCACCTGCCCACTCACCACCTTGGTCTTGCATGTCCCGCACGAACCGCCCCGGCAGCTGAACTCCGGCGACAGCCCACGCGCCTCGGCCAGCTCCAGCAAGGTTCCGCCACCCGGCGCCCAACGCGCCTCCTTGGCAGAACTGGCGAAATATACCGGCACCGGGTCGCTGGCAGCCGGAGGTTGCTGCAGCATCGGCTGGTTGTCATCGCCATGCCGGCGCAGCGTCGATGGCCCGAACGCTTCGGCATGAATGCGCCCGTCCGGTACATGGACACCGCGCAGCCCTTCGTACAGATCCTGGGTGAAGCTGGCCGGGCCACACAGGTAAAAGTCGTAATCATCCAGCGCCAGCGTTGCCTTGACCTGCTCGATGCCCAGACGCCCCACATGCTCGAAGTCACGCCCTTGCACGGCCTCCGGCTCCGGCTGGCTCAGCGAGCGATGCATGCTCAGGCGCGACCCTGCCTGCAGGCGTAACGCCGCCAGCTCCTGTTGAAATGGCAAATCCGCCAGGCTGCGTGCGCCATGGAACAAGTGAATGCTACGCGCATCCTCGGTCGCCAGCAGTTCGCGCAGCATCGCGATCAGTGGCGTGATGCCCACACCTGCGGCGATCAGCACGACGGGCCGACTGCTGGTGCTGGCCAGCGTGAAGGCGCCCATGGGCATACGCACGTCGAGCGTATCCCCGACCCTGACCTGCTCATGCAGATAGCGCGATGCCGGCCCCTGCGCCTTGACGCTGATGCGCAGGTAGCCATCGGAGGGCGCGCAGGACAGGCTGTAAGTACGAACCAGCGGCGCATCCCCCCCGAGCGCAATACGCACGGGAATGTGCTGGCCGGGCAGGAACGCCACCGGTTCATCCGCTGCAAGGTAGAACGAGCGAATGTCGCGACTCTCCTGCTCGACCCGCGCTACCCGCCAAGGCAACCATTGCCGCTGCCGTTGACGTTGCTGCAGCCGCTGTTCAGCCTCGACCCAGGTGCCGGTCATGAGGCTGGTCGGCGCGAATTCCTGGAACACCCAACGCAGGCTGACCGCTGCCGGGCGCACCACGACGTGCTCGATATCCAGCGTCCACAGCCGCTCGGCCCCTTCGAAGGCATTGATCAACGGGCTGTCGAGTACCACCTCGGTGCGCCCGGTCACCTGCAGCACATCGCCGCTGCTGAAATCGACGAACAACAACCCCGCTCGCGGGTTCTCCAGCAAGTTGCCGAGGGTATTGAAATGCAGGTTGCCGGCATAGTCGGGAATGGTCAGACGGTTGCCTTCGACCTTGACGAAACCGGGGCGGCCACCACGGTGCGAGACGTCCACCGAACGCTGCCCGTCGCCGTGATCGATATAACTGGCGACGAACAGTGTGTCGGCCTTCTCGATCATTGCGGCGCTGGTGGCATCCAGCTCTTGCGCATCGATCCGCCCGTGCGCCGGTTCATCGACGCGGGTGTATTCGCGCAGCTGGATGTACTGCGGGCAATTGCCAAACGCCTGCTCCACCTGAACCGCCAGTTGCCCGTCAGTGGCCTGGGCGATCAGCCCGTTGATGCGGTTGCGCCGACGCGTGTGCAGCTCGATGCCGAGCAGGCCGATGGCGCCACCGGCCGCAAGCCCCTGGGTTGCCGGGTCGTCGCTGGCCGGGTGGGTATCGATCAACAGTTGCCGAGGGTCGGGCGAGCTGACGAAGCCCTCCGGACCTTCGAGCAGCGTCGCCCAAGGCTTGCCGCCTCGATCCACTGTAGCGGCGACGATAAACGGCAACTGCTGGTAGAACGCGCGGTGCTGGTCAGGCATGTGGTCACGAACGACCTTCTGCCCGAACACGTCCATGCGCTCTGATACCCCCACATGCTCCTGCAGGCGTTTCTCGCCGGCATGCCAGGGTGAGGTGCGGTGATCGGGGAGTTGCGCCATGGTGGCATTCCTCGCGTGGGGGGCTCAGACAGCGGTCTGCAGGCCGACGGCGGTGCGTGGCATGGCGACGAAGCCAGGCAACGCTTCGATCCGCACCAGCCAGGCGCGCACGTTGGGGTAAGGTTCCAGCGAGACATTCCCTTCAGGGGCGTGGGCGATGTAAGAGTAGTTTGCGACATCGGCGATGGTCGGTTCATTACCGACCAGGAACGCCGACTTGGCCAGCTCGGCGTCCATCACCTTGAGCAAGGTGTGGGCGCGACCGATCACTTCGTCGGTGTTGAACGACGCACCGAACACGGTCACCAGCCGGGCGGCCGCGGGGCCGAACGCCAATGGCCCGGCGGCCACCGTCAGCCAGCGCTGCACGCGGGCGGCACCCAGCGGGTCATGGGGCAGCCACTTGCCAGCCTTGTCGTAGGTGCTGGCCAGGTAAACGAGGATGGCGTTGGAGTCGGCAATCACGGTGCCGTTGTCATCCATCACCGGCACCTGGCCGAACGGGTTCAGGGCGAGGAACTCCGGCTGCTTGTGCGCGCCCTTGGCCAGGTCTACGAACACCAGTTCGGTGGGCAGGTCGAGCAGCGACAGCATCAGTTCGATGCGGTGGGCGTGGCCGGACTTGGGGAAGTTATAGAGTTTGATCACGGGCTGAGCTCCTGGACTGGCACCGGGGTGGTGCCAGGTGGAGCCCATCCTGCGCTGAATCGGCTGGCAGCAGAATCAGTGCGGGAAGCAAACCATAATTTCGCCTTGCGAAATAATTAGACTGTCAGTGGCGCGACTGCTTCTGGTAGCGATACAGGCCTCGCGCAGCTTCGATCACGTGCGGCACGCAGGCCTGCAGCTCATCGAAACTCATGGCATCGAGCAACTCGAAGTTGTCTTCCAGACCATGCAGCGAAATCGCCTTGAGCATCTGATCCTGCGCTGCTGGAAGCTCGCCCCAACGGGCTTCCTGGGTGCCACGCATGTAGCCGAAGCACCATTCTTCCATGATGATCGCTGGCCCCTCCTCGGCTTCGCTCTCCTCGAACAGCGGCTCGAAGCTGTCGAGGTTCTGCGCCAGTTGCTCGGCAATCTGATGGGCATAGCGCAGCATCAAGGCGGTGTAGGCCTCCTCGTGGGCGGGCTTCTTGAACTTCGGTACCTTGCCGCCTGCGACCGTAGGCAGCCATTGCTCAGGCAGCACCTCGACCGGGGAGCTGGCCAAGGCAGTGAAGAAGCCATTGAGCTCGGCGAGGTTGAGCACAGAATAGTCGTTGCCATAGGTGATCAGCAGGTCTTCGAGGCGGGCAAGTTCTTTTTCGCTGAGCGGGGGGAGCATGGGTAAACATCCTGGAATGCAAAGATGCGTCACCCTAGCACAGGACTGACCGAAGTGAGCCCGCCGGCTCACTTCGGCGGGCATTTCACTGACGTGCCGCCAACCAGCCCGGTAGCGCCGCCTGGTTATCCAGACCGATCAGCAACCACAACAGTATGCGGCACTTGCGCGGACACAGATCGCCGGCCATGTGCAGGCCTTTGCTCACCAGGTCAATTTCCGCACCGGCGAAGCCGTAGGTGGCCCTCGCGGTCGGCCCGCTGCCGGTACGGGTGGCGACGATCACGGGCATGTCCTGTGCAATCCGGGCCATCGACTCAGCCCACACAGCGGACACATGGCCTGCGCCGAAGCCGCCAACCACCAGGCCCTCGTAGCCCAATGTCGGGATGGACTGCAGGAGTGCGCTGTCGGCGTCCAGGCATGTCTCGAGCAAAGCGACTCGGTGTTCCCGACCTCGCGGCAGAGGCAACACCTTGCGCAGCGCTGGAGGGCGACGGTAGATCGCCCGCCCCTCCACCACGTACCCTTCAAGGCCCCAGCCTGGCGATTCGAAGGCAGCCATTGCCAGGCTGGCAGTCTTGCGTACATCGGCGGCAAGGTGAATCTGGTCATTGAGCACTACCAGCACACCACGCCCATGGCTTTCAACCGCCAGGGCCACCTGCACTGCTGCAAGCAGATTGGCCGGCCCGTCCCTGCCCGGATGGCTGGCCGGGCGCATGGCACCGGTCACCACCAACGGCACATCGAACGGCCAGAGCAGGTCGAGAAAATAAGCCGACTCCTCAAGTGTGTCGGTCCCTTGCGTCAGCACCACTGCCTGCGCGCCACCTTCGACCTCGCGCCGAGCCCAGCTCAGCACATCGAGCATGACCTGGAAGGAAAGCGATGCACTGGGCAACAGGCACAGCGTGGCGGTGCTGATCTGGGCAAGCGAGCCAAGCAGCGGTAATCCCGCAAGCAGCTCGCGGCCTTCCAGCTTCGGCGTCACGCCGTGGCCTGGCAAGCCCGATTGCATACTGACCGTACCCCCCAGGCAGCCGAGCGAAAGGCGAGGCAAGCAAACCTTGTCGTTCATGCGCTCGCCCCCATGATCAGTCCCAATAGCGAGACAATGCCCAATGTGCACACGGCCATGGACACCACATTGCCAATGTAGCCATGCATGTAGCCTGGCAACCGCTGACTGATAGCCACCGCCAACGGTGGCGCGAACAGTGCTCCAAGTGCAGCGCTGCCGACCACTACCTGCCAATGGCCACCCAACGTCAGTACCGAAGCTGGCACGATCGATACGATGGGAATGTAGGTCGGATACCACCCGCACTCTCGCCACTGGCGTAACCACAGCAACACGCCGAACAGCGATGCCAGTGCCTGGCCCGCGATCATTGGCAGCAGTAATTGCGACCCATAGGCCGGTGCCGAAGGCGCCAATGCATAGGCGAGCATTACCCCGAGCAGCAATCCGAGGCTGGCCAGCTCATTGCCGAAAAACGGCGCCTCGGTGAAGTCGGCAAGCACCCGACGCAGGATCCACCACAAACCATAGTCCGCCTTGCCGCTGAGTGGCTGCCGTGTACAAGGACGTAAACCATCACGTACCAGCACCGGAAAGCGTTTGCACAGGCCGAAGGCCAGCAGGCTCGCCAACGCCATGCCACTCACGTTGCCGATCACCACCGGCAACCCCAGCGGATAGCACAGGTAATTGACCAGCCAGAGGCTCGCGGGTGTTACCAGCACCGCCCCCAGCAGCGCCCCGCTGAGGGTTACCCGCCAACCGCCGCCGAACAACAGCACCATGGCGGCGGGCAGCGAGACAAAAGCCACGAAGGTGGGTTGCCAGGCACCACTGGCCAGTGTCCAGCCCCAAAGCACATGGCTGAGCAGCAGCCCGAGCAGCGAGCTGGCGAACAGCCAAGGCCACAGGCCGCTGCCGTAGCAGATTGCAAAGCCCTGCCAGCGATAACCTTGCATGTGTGCCCAGTGGGCCAGGCAAGCACCCAGCAGCATGCCCAGTGCCGGCAGCTCGTGTTTGTAGAAGGCGACTTCGCTGATATCTCCGACAATCCAGCGTAGGCGACTCAATGGCTGCTCGAGCGAAGTGGACAACACTGCATAGTCAGGCCATTCGCCAAACGCCAGACTGGCTGCCAGCAGCGCTACGAGCACCAGCATCGTCAGCAAGGGCATGTGCTGTCGAGCGACAGGAAGTGTCTGTTCCATACGCCCTCCTCAACGCGGCATTGCTGAATGCATGCGGTAGCCCAGCGCAGCATCGTACAGATCGGTACGACGATCGCGGGGCAGGTCGTTGAGGCTGTTCCAGATCGGCGCCGAGCGTGCTGCACTCAGGTCGACATCGGCGTAGACGATGCACTCCTCCTCGGCACCGGCGACTTCGCCGATTGGCCAGCCATGGGTGCCCGCGATCAGCGAACAGCCAAGAAAGCGCCCGCCCCGCTCACTACCGATACGGTTGGCAGCGGCGATATAGAGGTTGTTGACGTGAGCAGCAGTCATGGTCAGGTAAGACGCCATGCAGCGTCCCGCCGCATCGAACAATGGCGGCGGTGTCCACACCCAGTTGTTCAGGCTGCAGATGATGTCGGCACCTTGACTGGCCATGAGCCGCGGTACTTCCGGGAACCAGATATCCCAGCAGATCAGCAGACCGATGCGCCCGATCGGGGTTTCGAACACTGGGAAGCCGAGATTACCGGGGGTGAACCAGAGTTTTTCCTGGTTCCACAAGTGCGCCTTGCGGTAATGCCCGAGCCGGCCTTCGGGACCAAACAGTACGGCACTGTCATAGAGCCTGAGCCCATCCCGCTCTGTGAAGCCTGCTGCGAGGTATACCTGCTGTTCTCGAGCGAACCTTTCCCAGGCCAGAAGGCTGGGGCCGTCCTCCAAGGACTCTGCGTGTGTGTAAGCCTCGGCACGAGAGTGGAAGGTATATCCCGTGTTTGCCAACTCGGGCAGCACAATCAGATTGGCTCCCTCACGGACAGCGCGCAGCGCCAGCGCCAACCCTTTGCTCAAGTTGCCGTCGATGTGCTCGAGGCCCACTTGCGGGTCGTACTGAAGGACAGCGATACGGACGGGACTTACCGGTTTGCAATTTGCAGGCATGGCGGCTTCCTTGGTTTTGGTTGTTGTGGAAGGAAGCCAGTAGAACGGGAGTTGCCCGGGGAGAAACAGTCAGGTGACTCCCACGGGGCTTGAAGGATACGGCGAATCAGGATGTAAGAGACATCCTACAAGTGAGCTTCGATGCTCAGCATTTACCGGACTTGATAGTGCGGATAGTGTGCGAGCTCGAAGCCGTCCTGGAATTGAGCAGACGTGTGACTGCAGAGATTGATGACGGCATCGATGGCAGTGCGAAGACACGGCTCTGTCCAGCCGGCGTCCACAGAGAAGGACTCGCCAGCCAGATAGAGCCCCGAAGCGCTACTGAAATCGCGATTGTATTTCATCAGGCTGACAGCATCGTAATAAGTGCCAGCGCGGTACAACTTCGCACATCCGAGCGCATTTCGATCTGTCATCCAACGCTGTATGCGGATGTTTCGAGTATCGATAAAGGGCGAAATGGCTTCTCCAATATTGCTGCAGCGCAACAAGATCCGGTCGAGTTCCTTGATGCATTTCTGGGCCAGCTCATCATCGGAAAATAGCGCCAGTTTCGTCGCATCATCCTCCCACGTGTAGCTGAGCAGGATACAGTCGTCGCGGTAACCGTCGTTATAACGGTAGGCATAGACATCGTGAACAAAGCTGTCGGTCACCAGTATCTGCGGCAGATGTGGGTTTTTGTCGAGAAAGTCTTTGCGCAACGGTGCGTAGATTTTGCAGCTGGTTTCCCAATGAGCGTGTTTCCAGGCATCGACCACTGATTGCGGCAATACCTCGCGGCTGAAGCCTTCGAGAAGGATATTGGTTTCGATCAACCATGAAGGCGTGGTGAGAATGACACTGTCGAAGACTTCGCTCAGCAGCTGCGCCTGTTCTGGGTGGCTATGCTGCCAGCGATAATCGACACGAATACGCCCATCTGCCTGCTTGTGCAATCCACACACGGAGGTATCGGTAAGCAGGCCATCTTTTCGCGTCAGTAAATGGTGATACAGCGAAGAGTCAGGCCCCTCAATATCCATGAACAGCAGACATTCATCCAAGGCAGCCAGGCCGATATAGGCAGGCGCCTGGAACTCCAAGCCTCTACTGTCTGGTACGGTGCCAGCGCCCAGGCAGGGAGCGGCCAAAGGAATGCCAAGCTGATCAACTCGGCCATGCACTAGCTGCAGGTGGCTACTGAAGCCGAAGATGGCAGTGCGCAGCGGGTACAGACAGCAGACATCGTAAAAAGCGCCCCAACTACCGTCGCCTATGCCGATTGCATAGAAGATGGCCGACTCCTCGCGAGTCATGCCTAGTCCGCCGAAATCACCAGGCGCTTGTGGGTCCCATGTCTCCTTGGCAGGTAGATGGACCAAGTCGCGGAACGACACCCGGTGGTAGCGTTCTACAATGGCAGACCACATCACCTCCCAATGCTGCGTTCCGTAAACTGCGGCCACCCGTTCGGCGAAATGCTCGGCGAAAAGCTGCCACTTGCCATGAACCGTCTCCAATACTGCGCTTGGTGGGGGCGTATCCCCCTGTGGGTTGCGCCACATCAATAATGTCGGCTGGCCCTCTCCCTCAAGCTGACCCTCCCGCAAATAAATACCCGTCGCATTTACCCACGGCGTACCGGGATTGGGAAAATCGGAGATTCTCAGATCGAACAGATCGGCGTAGTGGGCCATCAGCGAGCGCCCTGCCTTGGGTGCCTCGCCGCTTCTATTAAAGAATGGCATGCGCATGGCCCCCATTTCGAAAGGCGTCGAGGGTTGCTTGTAATCCTCACCATTGTTCACGATCGTCAGGTGACGGCCCCCAACACGTTGTGATTGCTCGATCAGCGTGACGTGGGTAAAGCCGCACCGCAGAAGTTCACGCGCTGCAGTCAATCCGGTTATACCGGCACCTACTATGCAAATACGGTGTTCATGGCGTGTGGCATGGGCAATTCCTTCCTGCTGCTCGACTAGCCGGCGATAGTCGAAACACAGGTCAGGCGGATTAGGAAAGCGAGCAGCCCAGGGCTGAATGAGGTCGTTTGGCTCGACGTCCAAGTCGGCGGGATGGTTGTGCGACGATCCGATGGTCATTTTCTCGTGCTCTCGAAAAAGAGAGCATGAGCATGATTGGTCACTTGCACTGCAAAGCGGCGAATAATTAATGCCACAAAGCATTCGCGGCGGTTCGGCGTCCCGATGAACCCGCCCCCATCGGGACTGCACGGGGCTCGTAGCTGTGCAGTCCTGTAGGAGCGGGCTTGCCCGCGAATTGGCCGTTACGCCTTAGACCGCCAGCGCGCGCTCACGCAGCTCGCTGTTGAGGATGCGGTCGTTCTCGCTGTAGTCGACCGGGCAGTCGATCACATGCACGCCAGGGGTCTTGATGCAGTGCTCGAGCAGCGGCAGGAAGGCTTCGGCGCTTTCCACGCGGTGGCCATTGGCACCGTAGGCTTCGGCATATTTGACGAAGTCCGGGTTGCCGTAGTCCAGGCCGAAATCGGTGAAGCCCATGTTGGCCTGCTTCCAGCGGATCATGCCGTAGCCGTCGTCACGCAGGATCACCACGGTGATGTGCATGCCCAGACGGACTGCAGTTTCCAGCTCCTGGCTGTTCATCATGAAACCGCCGTCGCCGCACACCGAGATCACCGGGCGATCCGGGTACACCAGGTGCGAAGCCATGGCCGATGGCAGGCCAGCACCCATGGTCGCCAGGGCGTTGTCGAGCAGCACGGTGTTCGGCTTGTGCGCCTTGTAGTTACGGGCGAACCAGATCTTGTAGATGCCGTTGTCCAGGGCGACGATGCCTTCGGATGGCAGTGCACGACGGATGTCGGCGACCAGGCGCTGCGGGTAGACCGGGAAGCGGTTGTCGTCGGCGCCTTCGGCGATCTGCGCTTCGTTGGCTTCACGGATGGCCATCAGGCGGGTGAAGTCCCAGTGCGCGGTGTCGTTCAGTGCTTCGCTGATCTGCCACACGGCATTGGCAATGTCGCCGATCACTTCGACCTGCGGGAAGTACACCGCATCGACTTCGGCGGAGCGGAAGCTGATGTGGATGACTTCGGTACCGCCACGGACCATGAAGAACGGCGGCTTCTCGATCACGTCGTGGCCGATGTTGATGATCAGGTCGGCCGCTTCGATTGCGCGGTGAACGAAGTCACCGGACGACAATGCAGCGTTACCGAGGAAGCGCGGGTGGCGCTCGTCGACCACGCCTTTACCCATCTGGGTGGTGATGAACGGGATGCCGGTCTTGTCGATCAGTTGCTTGAGGACTTTGGCGGTCATCTTGCGGTTGGCGCCAGCGCCGATCACCAGGATCGGGCTGCGGGCCTTCTGCAGTTTTTCTACAGCAGCTTCGATGGCCACGTGCTCGGCCAGCGGGCGGCGGTGCAGGCTGCGCGGGATCGGCAGGGCATCGGTCTGCTCGGCGGCGATGTCTTCCGGCAGCTCGAGGTGCACGGCACCCGGCTTTTCTTCTTCAGCCAAGCGGAACGCTTCGCGCATGCGGGCCGGGATGTTGTCGGCCGAGGCGAATTGGTGGGTGTACTTGGTGATGGGGTCCATCATGCCGCACACGTCGATGATCTGGAAGCGGCCCTGCTTGGACTTCTTGATCGGCTTCTGGCCGGTGATCATCATCATCGGCATGCCGCCGAGGTAGGCGTACGCACTGGCGGTTACCAGGTTGGTCGCGCCAGGGCCCAGGGTCGACAGGCTGACACCGGTCTTGCCGGTCAGGCGGCCATAAGTGGCGGCCATGAAGCCCGCAGACTGCTCGTGGCGGGTCAGTACCAGCTTGATCTTCGACTTGCGCAGGGATTCCAGCAGGTCGAGGTTTTCCTCACCAGGAATGCCGAACACATACTCGACACCTTCGTTTTCCAGGCATTGCACAACGACATCGGCGGCCTTGGCCATCTTGCTTGTAACCTCAAGTGATCGGACGGTGGAAGTCCAGAAATGCGCAGCACGGTACGCTGGCATCGCTCGGTTCGGGGGCCAGGATTGCCCCGAACTTAAGTCTTGACGCAGCTTAAGCGCAAACAAGTCACGTTAATTTGCGAGAAATATTGTCGCACCGTACCGGCGGTGCAGATAGGAGGATACAGACAAAAGACATTTGGCTGCAGCGCCAAAGCGCCGCATGGGCGAAGCGCGGAAAAGACAAAACCCCTACCTGCTTGCGCAGATAGGGGTTTTGCGAAATGAATCTTGACGATGACCTACTCTCACATGGGGAAACCCCACACTACCATCGGCGATGCATCGTTTCACTG
>NZ_JBIVGA010000029.1:0-23925 GCF_044748405.1 Pseudomonas sp. NPDC089996
TCCCACGGTCTGTACTGCTGCGAACAGTCAGAAGCGAGCTATGTCCCTCCTCCTCCCTTCAAGTCCTACCATACAAGCGGGCTTGCCCGCGAAGAGGCCGGCGCAGGTTTACACCGATTTACTCACCTCATCCTCAGGCCGGGCCTCGGCAACCGGCTCAGCCTTCTGCTCATCCTCGGTATCCTCCGCCGCCACCGGCGCCTGCATCACTTCCTGCACGGTCTGCTCATCCACCCGCGGGTCGAGCGCCGCCGACAACGGCGAACCGGCGGCCGGCATGGCCACGTGGCCCAGCGGTGCATCCTGCACCTGGTGCAACCCGGTAACCGCCTTCGGCCGAATGCGCCATACCAGCACCAGGGCGAAGAACGCGAAGAAGGCATACAGCATCTGCGCCCCCAACACCTTCATCAGCACCCCCGCCGCCAGCGGCCCGATACAGGCACCCACGCCATAGGTGACCAACAGCATGGCGGTCAGCGACACCCGCCGCTCGCTCTCGACGTGGTCATTGGAAAACGCCACCGCCAGCGGATACAGGCAGAACTGCAGCAGCGAAATCACGAAGCCGATGCCGAACAACGCTTCCAGTGGCACGCTCGGCAGGAACGCCAGCGGTGCCGAAGCCAGCGCCAGGCCCACGGCGACGCTGCGGATCAGCAGCGCCCGGTCATAGCGGTCGGACAGCCAGCCCAGCGGCCACTGCACCAGCAGACCGGCAAAGATGCAGCACCCCATGAACAGACCGATCTGTTCGGTCGACATGCCCTGGCTGGAGGCATACAGCGGTGCCAGGCCGTAGAACGAACCGACGATCAGGCCCGAACCCAGCACCGTACTGAGCGACTGCGGCACGCGCTTGATGAAGAACTTGGGCTCCATCGGTGCCGGGCGCAGCGGCGCCGGGTGGATACGCCGGGTCATCGCCACCGGCACCAGGCACAGGGCAAAGCACATGGCCACCAGCATCAGCAGTTCCGGCCCCAGTTGCGGGTGCACCACCAGGATCAGCTGACCGAGCACCAGGCCAAGGTAGGACGCGATCATGTAGCCACTGAAAACCGCGCCCCGGTATTTGGCCTCGGCCTGTTCGTTGAGCCAGCTCTCGATGACCATGTACTGGCACATCATCCCCAGGCCGACGATCATCCGCAGCCCGACCCACACCGGCAGCCAGCTGGTCATGCCATGCCCCAGCACCGCCGCGCAGACGATACCGGCGCAGGTGGTGTAGGCCCGGATGTGCCCGACCCGGCCGATCAGCCTGTGGCCGATCTTGCCGCCCAGTGCCAGGCCAAAGTAGTTGGCCGCCATCAACGCACCGACCCACAGGCTGTCGACGTGATCGGCCGCCAGGCGCAGCGCCAGGTAGGTACTGAGCAAGCCCGAGCCGATCAACATCATCAGGGCAGCGAAATACAACGACTGAAAGGGCTTCCAGATGTTACGCATACGTCCTGTCGAACTCCTGGTCAGGTGGCGTTGGCCTGGCAAGCATAAAAGCAAAATGGCTACGGCGCAGTCCCCTGCCAGACAAATAGCAGGACAGGGGCGCGTCCAGTAGCGGTCGTGTCGCGATCAGGCCTGTGCAGCCAGCACACGCCGCTCCCACGGAGTGATCTCGTTGAAGAAATCGGTCAGCTCCAGGGTCTTGCTGGCAACGTAGCCTTCGATGAACTCGCTGCCGAACAGTTCCCGCGCCAGGGCACTGAGTTTGAGGCGTTCCAGCGCCGCATGCAGGGTGCACGGCAGGCTCAGGTGCTCCGGCACCTCGAACTCGCCCTGGATCGCCGGGGTTGGCTGCAGGCGCCGCTCGATGCCGTGCAGGCCGGCAGCCAGGCTGGCGGCGATGGCCAGGTAAGGGTTGGCGTCGGCGCCCGGCAGGCGGTTTTCGACACGCCGCGCCACCGGGGCACTGGCCGGGATGCGCAGACCGGCGGCGCGGTTGTCTTCGGACCAGCAGGCATTGTTCGGCGAGGCGTACGGATGGCACAGCCGCTGGTAAGAGTTGACGTTGGGCGCGAACAGCGCAGTGAAATCGGCCATGCACGCCTGCTGGCCGCCGATGAAGTGGTAGAAGGCATCGGTCGGCTGGCCCTGCTCGTCACTGAACACGTTGCGCCCGCTGGCGATCTCCACCAGGCTCTGGTGAATATGCATCGAGCTGCCCGGGGTGTGCGCCAGCGGCTTGGCCATGCACACCACGCTCAGGCCGTGCTTGAGCGCCACTTCCTTGAGCAGGTGCTTGAACAGGAAGGTCTGGTCGGCCAGCAGCAGCGGGTCGCCGTGCAACAGATTGATCTCGAACTGGCTCACGCCCATTTCGTGCATGAAGGTGTCGCGCGGCAGGCCCAGGGCCGCCATGCACTGGTAGACCTCCTGGAAGAACGGGCGCAGGCCGTTGTTGGAGCTGACGCTGAACGCCGAATGGCCCAGCTCGCGGCGGCCGTCCTTGCCAACCGGGGGGAGGAAGGGTTGCTGCGGGTCGGTGTTGGGGGCGAAGACGAAAAACTCAAGCTCGGTCGCCACCACCGGGGCCAGACCCAGGGCGGCATAGCGGGCGATCACTGCCTTGAGCTGCCCCCGGGTGGACAGCCCCGAAGGCCGGCCATCGAGTTCGTTGGCGTCACAGATGGCCAGCGCCAGGCCCTCCTCGCTCCACGGCAGGCGGTGGATCTGCGCAGGTTCGGCCACCAGCGCCAGGTCGCCGTCGTCGCTGCCGTAGAAGCGCGCCGGCGGGTAGCCGCCCATGATGCATTGCAGCAGCACCCCCCGGGCCATCTGCAGGCGGCGGCCTTCGAGGAAACCTTCGGCGGTCATCACCTTGCCGCGGGGGACGCCGTTGAGGTCGGGGGTGACGCATTCGATCTGGTCGATGCCCTGGAGGAGCTCGGCAGGCGAGCGGTGGGCGGCGGTGGTCATGACGCTTGTCCTTGTTGTTATAGGCTGACAACAACATAGGCTTGGGGTGTTTAAAATATCAAGCACCCCGCCTGCAGTACTGCGCTCTCTTGTAGGAGCGGCCTTGTGTCGCGAAAGGGCTGCGAAGCAGCCCCAGGGTATTGCGGTGGCTCACAGATTCTGGGGCTGCTTCGCAGCCCTTTCGCGACACAAGGCCGCTCCTACAGGGAAAGTGTCGGCAGCTCATTCGCGCAAGGTCATGCCATTGGAAGGCAACGGCAACGCTGTCTTGTAGCGCACCTGCTTGAGGGCAAAGCTGGAGCGGATATTCGCCACCCCCGGCAACCGCGTCAGGTAATCGAGAAACCGCTCCAGCGCCTGAATGCTCGGCAACAGCACCCGCAGCAGGTAATCCGGGTCACCGGTCATCAGGTAGCACTCCATCACCTCGGGCCGCTCGGCGATCTCTTCCTCGAAACGGTGCAGCGCCGTTTCCACCTGCTTCTCCAGGCTGACATGAATGAACACATTCACATCCAGCCCCAGCACTTCTGGCGACAGCAACGTCACCTGTTGGCGGATCACCCCCAACTCCTCCATGGCCTTGACCCGGTTGAAACAGGGCGTGGGCGACAGGTTCACCGAGCGCGCCAGCTCCGCGTTGGTGATGCGTGCGTTGTCCTGAAGGCTGTTGAGAATGCCGATATCGGTACGATCCAGTTTGCGCATGAGACAAAATCACCGGTTTCTTGTGTTTATGCAGAATGTTTATCTGGCCTGCCCGGCAAAGGCAATGAAGTTGAGAGAAAAATTCTCCCGAGGTGTCACTACTATGTAATTGACGCTGACCTGCCAGTCACAAGCCGGCACTCAGCGGCGGCCGCTTCAGAGCTCACAAAAACAAAACCCGAGCGAGCGTAAAAAGCATGAACGAGTACGCCCCCCTGCGTTTGCATGTGCCCGAGCCCACCGGCCGGCCAGGCTGCCAGACCGATTTCTCCTACCTGCGCCTCAATGACGCCGGTAAAGTCCGTAAACCCCCCATCGATGTCGACGCTGCCGACACCGCCGACCTGTCCAATAGCCTGGTCCGCGTGCTCGACGAGCAAGGCAACGCCCAAGGCCCATGGGCCGAGGACATCGACCCGCAAGTGCTGCGCCAAGGCATGCGCGCCATGCTCAAGACGCGCATCTTCGACAGCCGCATGGTGGTTGCCCAGCGCCAGAAGAAGATGTCCTTCTACATGCAGAGCCTGGGCGAGGAAGCCATCGGCAGCGCCCAGGCGCTGGCGCTCAACCGCAGCGACATGTGCTTCCCCACCTATCGCCAGCAGAGCATCCTCATGGCCCGCGACGTATCGCTGGTGGAGATGATCTGCCAGCTGCTGTCCAACGAGCGCGACCCGCTCAAGGGCCGCCAGCTGCCGATCATGTATTCGGTACGCGAAGCCGGCTTCTTCACCATCAGCGGCAACCTGGCGACCCAGTTCGTGCAGGCGGTCGGCTGGGCCATGGCCTCGGCGATCAAGGGCGATACCAAGATCGCCTCGGCCTGGATCGGGGACGGCGCCACCGCCGAGTCGGACTTCCACACCGCCCTCACCTTCGCCCACGTCTACCGCGCCCCGGTGATCCTCAACGTGGTCAACAACCAGTGGGCGATCTCCACCTTCCAGGCTATCGCCGGTGGCGAGCAGACGACCTTCGCCGGCCGTGGCGTGGGGTGTGGCATCGCCTCGCTGCGGGTCGACGGCAATGACTTCGTCGCCGTGTACGCCGCCTCGCGCTGGGCCGCCGAACGCGCCCGTCGCGGCCTTGGCCCGTCGCTGATCGAGTGGGTCACCTACCGTGCCGGCCCGCACTCCACTTCCGACGACCCGTCCAAATACCGCCCGGCCGATGACTGGAGCCACTTCCCGCTGGGCGACCCGATCGCCCGCCTGAAGCAGCACCTGATCAAGACCGGCCACTGGTCCGAGGAAGAACACCAGGCCAGCACGGCCGAGTTCGAAGCCGCGGTCATCGCCGCGCAGAAGGAAGCGGAACAGTACGGCACCCTGGCCAACGGCCACATCCCGAGCGCGGCTTCGATGTTCGAGGACGTGTACAAGGACATGCCTGACCACCTGCGCCGTCAGCGCCAGGAACTGGGGGTCTGAAATGAACGATCACAACAACAGCATCAACCCGGAAACCGCCATGGCCACCAGCACACTGACCATGATCCAGGCCCTGCGCTCGGCCATGGACGTCATGCTCGAGCGCGACGACAACGTGGTGATCTACGGCCAGGACGTCGGTTACTTCGGCGGCGTGTTCCGCTGCACCGAAGGCCTGCAGACCAAGTACGGCAAGTCGCGGGTGTTCGATGCCCCGATCTCCGAGAGCGGCATCGTCGGCACTGCCGTGGGCATGGGCGCCTACGGCCTGCGCCCGGTGGTGGAAATCCAGTTCGCCGACTACTTCTACCCGGCTTCCGACCAGATCGTCTCGGAAATGGCCCGCCTGCGCTACCGCTCGGCCGGCGAGTTCATCTCCCCGCTGACCCTGCGCATGCCCTGCGGTGGCGGCATCTACGGCGGCCAGACCCACAGCCAGAGCCCGGAGGCGATGTTCACCCAGGTCTGCGGCCTGCGCACGGTCATGCCGTCCAACCCGTATGACGCCAAGGGCCTGCTGATCGCCTCGATCGAATGCGACGATCCGGTGATCTTCCTCGAGCCCAAGCGCCTGTACAACGGCCCGTTCGACGGCCACCACGACCGCCCTGTCACCCCTTGGTCGAAACACCCGCAAAGCGCCGTGCCGGACGGCTACTACACGGTGCCGCTGGACAAGGCGGCAATAACCCGCCCGGGCAACGATGTCACCGTGTTGACCTACGGCACCACGGTCTACGTGGCCCAGGTGGCCGCCGAGGAGACTGGCGTCGACGCCGAAGTCATCGACCTGCGCAGCCTCTGGCCGTTGGACCTGGAGACCATCGTCGAGTCGGTGAAGAAGACCGGCCGCTGCGTGGTCGTGCATGAAGCCACCCGCACCTGCGGTTTCGGCGCCGAACTGGTGTCGCTGGTGCAGGAGCATTGCTTCCACCACCTCGAAGCGCCGATCGAGCGCGTCACCGGCTGGGACACCCCCTACCCCCACGCACAGGAATGGGCTTACTTCCCAGGCCCTTCGCGGGTAGGCGCGGCACTGAAACGGGTCATGGAGGTCTGAATGGGCACGCACGTCATCAAGATGCCGGACATTGGCGAAGGCATCGCGCAGGTCGAGCTGGTGGAATGGTTCGTCAAGGTCGGCGACGTCATCGCCGAGGACCAGGTGGTGGCCGATGTCATGACCGACAAGGCTACCGTGGAAATCCCGTCGCCGGTCAGCGGCAAGGTGCTGGCCCTGGGTGGCCAGCCAGGTGAAGTGATGGCGGTCGGCAGCGAGCTGATCCGCATTGAAGTAGAAGGCAGCGGCAACCATGTGGACGTGCCGCAAGCCAAACCCGTTGAAGCGCACAGTGCGCCCGTGGCGCACAAACCAGAAGCGATGGCGCCACAGCCGATCACGTATCAGGCGTCAGAAAACCACACTGAGGCAACGATCGTACCGCGCCAGCCGGGCGACAAGCCGCTGGCCTCGCCGGCCGTGCGCAAGCGAGCCCTTGATGCAGGCATCGAGCTGCGTTACGTGCATGGCAGCGGCCCGGCCGGGCGCATCCTGCACGAAGACCTCGACGCTTTCATGAGCAAGCCGCACAGCGCGGCCGGCCAGGCGCCGAGCGGATATGCCAAACGCACCGACAGCGAGCAGGTGCCGGTGATCGGCCTGCGCCGCAAGATCGCCCAGCGCATGCAGGACGCCAAGCGCCGCGTCGCGCACTTCAGCTACGTGGAAGAAATCGACGTCACCGCCGTCGAGGCCCTGCGCCAGCAGCTCAACGCCAAGCATGGCGACAGCCGTGGCAAGCTGACGCTGCTGCCGTTCCTGGTCCGTGCCCTGGTCGTTGCCTTGCGCGACTTCCCGCAGATCAACGCCACCTACGACGACGAAGCCCAGGTCATCACCCGCCACGGCGCGGTGCACGTGGGCATCGCCACCCAGGGTGACAATGGCCTGATGGTGCCGGTACTGCGCCATGCCGAGGCTGCCAGCCTGTGGGCCAATGCCGGCGAGATCGCGCGCCTGGCCAACGCCGCCCGCAGCAACAAGGCCAGCCGCGAAGAACTGAGCGGCTCGACCATTACCCTGACCAGCCTTGGCGCCTTGGGCGGCATCGTCAGCACGCCGGTGGTCAACACCCCGGAAGTGGCGATCGTCGGTGTCAACCGCATCGTCGAGCGGCCGGTGGTGATCGACGGCCAGATCGTCGTGCGCAAGATGATGAACCTGTCCAGCTCGTTCGACCATCGGGTGGTCGATGGCATGGATGCCGCGCAGTTCATCCAGGCCGTGCGTGGCCTGCTCGAACAACCTGCCTGTCTGTTCCTGGAGTAAGCATGGCTTCGACTATCGACACCACCCTGCTGATCATCGGCGGCGGCCCCGGCGGCTATGTGGCCGCCATCCGCGCCGGGCAACTGGGCATCCCCACCGTGCTGGTCGAAAGCCAGGCCCTGGGCGGCACCTGCCTGAACATCGGCTGCATTCCGTCCAAGGCACTGATCCATGTCGCCGAGCAGTTCCACCAGACAGCCCGCTTTGCCGGGCAGTCGCCCCTGGGCATCAGCGTCGACACCCCGCGCCTGGACATCGGCCAGAGCGTGGCCTGGAAGGACGGCATCGTCGACCGCCTGACCACCGGCGTGGCCGCGCTGCTGAAGAAGCACGGGGTCAAGGTGATTCACGGCTGGGCAAAGATCCTCGACGGCAAGCAGGTCGAGGTCGACGGCCAGCGCATCCAGTGCGAGCACCTGCTGCTGGCCACCGGCTCCAGCAGCGTCGAGCTGCCGATGCTGCCGCTCGGCGGGCCGATCATTTCCTCCATCGAAGCCCTGGCGCCCACGGACCTGCCCAGGCACCTGGTGGTGGTCGGCGGCGGTTACATCGGCCTGGAGCTGGGCATCGCCTACCGCAAGCTGGGGGCGCAGGTCAGCGTGGTGGAAGCGCGCGAGCGCATTCTGCCGACCTATGACAGCGAACTCACTGCACCCGTGGCCGAGTCGCTGAAAAAGCTGGGCATCGCCCTGCACCTGGGCCACAGCGTCGAAGGCTACGAGGACGGCTGCCTGCTGGCCAGCGATGGCCAGGGCGGGCAACTGCGCCTGGAAGCCGACCGGGTACTGGTGGCCGTGGGCCGCCGGCCCCGCAGCAAAGGCTTCAACCTGGAATGCCTGGACCTGAAGATGAACGGCGCCGCCATCGCCATCGACGCGCGCTGCCAGACCAGCATGCGCAACGTCTGGGCCATCGGCGACGTGGCGGGCGAACCGATGCTCGCCCACCGCGCCATGGCGCAAGGCGAGATGGTGGCCGAAATCATTGCCGGCAAGGCCCGGCGTTTCGAGCCCGCAGCGATTGCCGCGGTGTGCTTCACCGACCCGGAAGTGGTAGTGGCGGGCAAGACGCCGGAGCAAGCCAGCCAGCAAGGGCTGGACTGCATCGTCGCGCAGTTCCCGTTCGCCGCCAACGGCCGGGCCATGAGCCTGGAATCGAAAAGCGGTTTCGTGCGGGTGGTGGCGCGGCGTGACAACCACCTGATTGTGGGCTGGCAGGCAGTTGGCGTGGCGGTATCGGAACTGTCCACGGCGTTCGCCCAGTCACTGGAGATGGGCGCACGGCTGGAGGATGTGGCTGGCACCATCCATGCCCACCCGACGCTGGGCGAAGCGGTGCAGGAGGCGGCGCTGCGCGCGCTGGGTCACGCACTGCATATCTGACACTGAAGCGGCGAAAGCCGATTTGACCCGCTGCGCCCCAGGCGCCGCGGGTCTTTTTTCGTGGGTTGCCGGCGCCCGTCAGACGCGGAAGTAGCCCACCGACGAATCGAACGGCAGGCGCTTGAGTTCGATCTTGTTCAGGTCCAGCACGTCACGCAGTGCCTGGGTCTCACCCGGGAAGTTGCGGTAGGCCACTTCGTCCAGCACCACGATCGCACCCTTGGGCATGTACGGCAGGAAGGTTTCCAGCGCCACCTTGGTCGACTTGTACAGGTCGGTGTCGAGGATCAGCATCGCCACCACCAGGTCCGGACGGGTCTTGACGAAGGCCGGCACGGTTTCCAGGATGTCGCCCTTGACGATCTCGCAGCGCGGGATGCGGTTGACCGGACGGATCAGGTCGTTGGCATCGATCATGTCCTGGATCAAGGTCTCGTCGGTGTCGGAGAACATGCTTTCGTTGATGTCGGCCGGGTCCTGCTCGGCATCGATGCTGGCAAAGCCGCCGAAGGTGTCGAAACCGATGATCGAACGGTTGATCGCATAAGGCTCGAGAATCATCGACAGCTGCATGTACAGCATCAGCGAGTTGCCTTTGTACACACCGCACTCGACGATGGCGCCGGGAATGTCCTGGACCATCTTGAACAGTTCGATGCGCGACAGCGCAGCAGTCACAGCGATACGGTTGGCGAACAGGAACGGCGCATCAGCCACGTATTGGGCATCGACACGGCTCAGCACGCTGGCGCGCTTTTCGTTGTACTCGACCTCGGCAGCGGTCAGACGACGCTTGGTCATGGGTTAACTCCCTGGAATTGCGAAAAGTCGCTGGCATTGAAAAAGTCTTTGAAGCCGGCCTCTGCGTCCGAACAGCCGTTGTCGACGTTCGGTGCGCCGCGCTTGTGCAGCAAGTCTTGCAGGTGGATCAGGCGGAAGTCCACGCTGAAGCGCACCTGGTCGGTGAAGTTGGCCACGGTGCCGTGCAGGTGGGCACCGGAGAAGATCAGCATCTCGCCACTGTTGGCCGCCACGCGCAGCTCGCTGCGGGTGTCGATGTCTTCCAGCGGTACCGGGTGCACGCGGGTCTCTTCGGTGATGTTCTGCGAGGCCTTGTGCCGCTGCACGTTGATCCAGTCGTTCAGGCTCCATTGGGCCGAACTGTTCTGCACCGGTCGCTCGAAGTACGCCGGGTTGATCATCATGGTCTGCTCGGGCTCGATGCTGTACACCGGCATCCAGGTGTTCACCTGGCTTTCGACGCTGCCATACCAGGTATCACGGTGTGGCTTGTAGGCGTAACTCACGCCGGCATGCAGGTAGTCGTAGTTGGGGACCACACGCACCCGTGGCACGTCGAAGATGTAGTCCTTCGGGTCGGCACCGATTTCGCGGATGAAATCGCGGATCAGTGCCTTGGCTTCAGGGCCATTGGTGAACTGGCGCTTGAGTGCGGTGACGCGCTCGACGAAGGTCTCCACCGGCATCATCTTGTGCAGCGACTGGTGCGCGGTTTCACCCTCGAATGCGGCGGTGATGCTCTGCCGGGCCAGGGCGCACAGCTGATGTGCGTTGCCAAGGCCGGTCTCGAGGAAGATATCGCCCTTGAACAGCGCGCCCCGGTAGTCCGGCTTGTTTTTCACCTGGTTGACGTAAAGATTCATACTTGCCCCTTCAGCACTCGTTCAGCCCCATGCGACTTGGTGATCGGCATGCCGGCTGGAAACTTTAAAGCCTGCGCGCGCCGGCGATCAGAAACCCTTGCCTGCAACGTCATACACGTCGCGCACCTGCTTCACACTCGGGAAGTTTTCGGTCAGCAGGCCGCGCTGCATGCTCTTCTGCTGGGTGAACGGGTATTCGCGTTCGATGAACGTCGGCTCGCTGGCATTTTCATAACGCCCGCTGATGGAAATCCGCAGCCGCTCATCGCCTTCGCGAGAAGACCGATGAATGGTGAAGTTCGACATCAAGCAAACGCCGCCCTTGCCGACACAGACAGGAACGAAGTCTTCTTCCTTGAAGTGCTTCTCGTCGACCCGCAGCACATGCTGTTGCTGGTCGCCGCTGAGCAGGCCAAGCAGATGGCTACCGGGCATCACTTCCATGGTGAACAACTGCGGGTCGATGTCCATGAACGGGATCCAGGTGGTGATGGTGTCCAGGCTGCCCTGCACCGACGTCCAGTCCTGGTGCACGTCGAAGCCCTGGTAGCCCCCCGGGATCACCAGTTTCTTCGACATCAGGTGCAACACGGGCGTGGTCTGGAACAATGGGGTGGTAATACCCAGGTCGGCAGCCGCGTCGCGCAGGCGCTCGGCGGTCATCAACCGGTAAATGCCGTACAGCTTGGAGCACATGCGCAGCGTCGCCACGTAGAGCGGGATGTCTGCCCCCAACAATGCAGCCATGTTCTGGTGCAAGGCTTCAAGGGTGCCGCCACTGGCAACAGGCAGCGCGAGGCGATCAAGCTGCTGGGTGAAGGCCAGGTTGAAGTGGGCAAGGGTTTCGTCGAGGTGCAGGGGGTCGAAAATGCCCTCGGCAATCAGGTAACCCTGCTCGCGATAGAAGCGGATTTGATGTCGATCAAGGATTTTTCCCATCGGCCCAGTGCCCTTATTTGTAACGCCAGCGGAGGTGCTATCGTGGGCGGCAGTATACACAGCGTACTTCTGGCTCGGCTTGATCTGACTCGGCCTCGAACTTCCTGGATGCCATGATGAAAAAAGTTGTCATTTTCGGGGTACTGGACACCGCCCAACTGGCCCACTACTACCTGAAGAAAGACCCTTCGGTGCAGGTGGTCGGTTTTACCGTGAATGAGCGTTACCTGCCCGAGTCGAGACTGTTCGAAGGGTTGCCGGTGGTGCCGTTCGAAACCCTCCAGGACTACTTTCCAAGCACCGGCTACACGCTGTTCGCGCCCATGACCGGGCGCAGGATGAACCGCCTGCGCGAGTCGGTGTACTTGCAGGGCAAGGAAAAGGGCTATGACTTCTTTTCCTATGTCAGCCCCCATGCCACGGTGAACGACAACGTCATCGGCGAAAACTGCTTCATCCTCGAAGACAACACGCTGCAGCCGTTCACCACCATCGGCAACAACGTGGTGCTGTGGAGCGGCAACCATATCGGCCACCATGGCGAAATCCGCGACCATGTGTTCTTCGCCTCCCACGTGGTGCTGTCCGGGCATTGCCTGGTCGAGCCCTACACCTGGGTCGGCGTCAACGCCACCATCACCAACAACTGCACCCTCGGCGAAGGCACCTGCGTCGCCATGGGTGCGCTGATTTCCAAAGACACTCAACCCTGGCAGCTCTATGTCGGCGCCCCCGCGCGCGCAGTGAAAAGCAGCCAGGAACTGGATTTTTAGGTAGAGCATGGCCTGGAAAAAACTCGGCAGAACCTTCGACCCCGACCACGACTGGGTCGGCTCCCACGCCCAGGTGCCCACCGCGCTGGTGCTGGACGATGTGATTCGGGTGTTCATCTCCACCCGCAACAGCGCCGGCAAGAGCCTGTGCTACGCAGTCGACCTGGACAAGCACGACCCGCGCACCGTCGTCGCCCGCCACCGCGAACCGTGCCTGGGCTTCGGCGCCCCGGGCACCTTCGATGACGAAGGCGTGATGCCCAGCTACGCGGTGAAGAAAGAGGGCCGCACCTACCTTTACTACAGCGGCTGGAACCAGCGGCTGACCGTGCCTTACCACAACGCCATGGGCGTGGCGGTCTCGGACGACGATGGCCTGCACTTCGAAAAACTGTTCGAAGGCCCGATCATGGACCGCACCGCCACCGAGCCCTACCTGGCCGTGACGCCCACCGTGCTGTTCGACGAGGGCCTTTGGAAGATGTGGTACGTCTCCGGCACACGCTGGCTGGAGGTGGACGGCAAGTACGAGCCGCTGTACGTGATCAAGTACGCCGAATCGAAGGATGGCTTCGAATACACCCGTTTCCCGGAGCAATGCCTGGAATCGCGCTTCGACACCGAAGCCTTCTCGCGCCCTTGCGTGATCAAGCAGGACGGCGTGTACAAGATGTGGTACTGCTCGCGCGCCTCGCAGGACTACCGCGACGGCGCCGGCGCCTACCGTATCCGCTACGCCGAGTCGCCCGACGGCCGAGCCTGGACCCGCCATGACGATGAGGGCATCGCGCCGTCGGCCGAAGGCTGGGACTCGCTGATGACCTGCTACCCGTTCATCTTCCAGAGCAACGGGCACACCTACATGCTGTACAACGGCAACCGTTTCGGGACCAGCGGCTTCGGCCTGGCCCAGTGGAGTGATGATGAGTAACGAACAGCTGCAAGACGACGTCTACAAACTTGAATCCACCGCATCGGACCTGCAGTACGCCTTCCGTGACAAGCTGCGCGACCTGTACCTGAACAGCCCGCTGTCGGACGATGACGTGCTGTTCAACATCGGCCTGTATACCCGCAGCTCGGTGCTGGTGAAGTTCATCGTCTTGAGCGACCTGTACAAGCGTTTCAAGCACATCCCCGGCATGATCTGCGAATTCGGCACCTGGTACGGCCATAACCTGGTGCTGCTGGAAAACCTGCGGGCCATGTACGAGCCGTTCAACAAGCAGCGGCAGATCGTCGGCTTCGACACCTTCGAAGGCTATAGCGCACCGGGCGACAAGGACCGCAAGGAAAGTGGCGTGTGGGTTGAAAATTCCTACTCGACCAAGGCCAGCTACAAGGACTACCTGAACGAACTGCTGCAAGTGCACGAAGGCAACAACGTGCTCGGGCACAAGCGCGGCGTGCACCAGCTGGTTGCAGGAGATGTGTGCCAGACAGCACCGGAGTTCTTCAAGACCCATGGCTCGGCCATCGTTGCGTTCGCCTACTTCGACATGGGCCTGTACGAGCCGACCCTGGCAGCGCTCAAGGCGATCAAGCCACATCTGGTCAGCGGCAGCGTGCTGCTGATGGACGAACTGACCTGGGCAGAATCGCCAGGCGAAGCACTGGCCTTCAAGGAAGTCTTCAGCCCCGCCGAATACAGCCTGGAGAAGTGCGAGCTGTACCCCTCCAAATGCATCGTCACGATCAGGTAAGGCCGCGATGATATCCCTTGAGGCGTTCGACCTGCGCATGGCGCAGCAGGGCTGGGTGATTTTCGAAAACGCCATCCCTGCCGCCATCGTCGGGCAGATGCGTGAAGACATCCACAAGGCCTACGCCATCTGCCGCGACTACCAGGTCAGAAATGGCATCGACCAGGACACCAGCAACACGGTGCACCACCTGATCGGCCAGTTCGACAGCTTTCTCGACTGCCTGAAGGCTTACCCGATCTACGCCTTCATCGAGCGCTACTTCGCCGGCCAGTTCATCCTCAACTCCTTCGGTGGCGCCATCAACACCCGCGCCAGCCAGTCTTACGCGCAGCGCGTTCACCGGGACATCCGCTCCTATTCCGGCGACATGCCACTGCTGCTGAACACGCTGGTGATGCTCGACGACTTCACGGCCGACAACGGGGCGACCTGGATGCTTTCCGGCTCGCACAAGGTTGCAGACAAACCGACCGACGACTACTTCAGGGCACACGCCGAACAGGCCATCGCCCCGGCCGGCAGCATCCTGATGTTCAATTCCAACGTCTGGCATGCCGGCGGCAGCAACCTGACCGATCAGCTACGCCGCTCGGTCACGCCGATGTTCTCCAAGCCGTTCATGAAGCAGCAATTCGACTACCCGCGGGCCCTGGGCTATGACCTTGGGCCAGACCTCGAGCCGATGATCCGCCAGGTCATCGGCTACAACGCGCGGGTGCCCGCGACACTGGACGAGTGGTACCAGCCACCGGCCAGGCGCATGTACCACTCCAACCAGGGTTAACCATGTCACGCGACCTGAACACCGAGTACCAGGACACGGAAAACCGCCTGTACGCCTACGATTTCGACTACATCCACCGCGACTACATGATCAAGGCGCTGAGCGGCCAGTTCCGCCCGGGCAATGCCCTGGAAATGGGTTGCTACCACGGTGAATTCACCAAGAAGCTGTTACAGGTCTTCGACGACGTGACCGTGCTCGAAGGCGCCTCCGAGCTGATCGAGATCGCCCGCCGCAACGTGGCCGATACACGGGCAACCTTCATCCTCGGGCAGTTCGAAGACGCCATCCTTGAGCAGCGCTTCGACAACATCTTCCTGATCCACACCCTCGAACACCTCAGCGAGCCGCAGCCAGTGCTGAAAAAAGTGCGCGAGTGGCTGGCGCCGGGCGGCCGGTTGTTCATCGTCGTGCCCAATGCCAATGCGGCATCAAGGCAGATCGCGGTGGGCATGGGGCTGATCGACTTCAATGCGGCGGTGACCGATGGCGAGCGCCAGCATGGCCACCGCTGCACCTACAGCCTCGACACACTGGAGCACGAAGCGTTGCAGGCCGGCTTTCAGGTCACCCAGCGTGGCGGCATCCTGTTCAAGCCGATGGCCAACTTCCAGTTCGATGCGGCCTTGCGCGCCGGCATCATCGACCAGGCGTTTTTCGACGGCTGCTACAAGATGGGCATGAAGTACCCGGACCTCACCGCAAGCGTCTACGTGGTCTGCGAAGCCTGAGCCTCAGAGGTAATCGTAGGCCGCCAGGTGCGGCCCGATGCCCTCGGGGCCGACTTCCATCAGGGCATCGATGATCGACAGGTAGGGCGTGAAGCCCTCACCGCGTTGCCGATAAGGCAGCGCACGCATGCCGATGAAGCGCAGGTCGATGCCGGCATCGGCAAACCTGGCCGGCTCGTACAGCGATCGCCCGCCCTGGGCATTGATGTAGCGGGCCGCGCCTTCCTGGCGGCAGATATCCACGATCCGCTCCTGCGCCGCGAGCCCGGCGTTGCCGTAGCCCTGGCTACTGCTGACGATCTGTACCGTCTGGCCCATGAAGCCGGCCAGCACCTGAATCTGATGGGTCAGAAAGCCCGCCAGGTTGTTGTCCGGGTGCGCGAGAATGCCCTCGATCACCGGGAACACCTGATCGAAGCAGGGTGCCTTGCGGTAGGCCATTTCCACGCAGCGCAGCATGCGCCGTTGCCACTGGGCAGCGGGGGCAATGTCGATTTCGTTGATCTTGCGGTTCTGCGAGGCTTGCAACAGCGGCAGGGTAATCAGCCCGGGCGCCTGGTTGATCAGGATGCGGTTGCGGTTGACCCAGCCTCGAACGATGTAGTTCACATCGTCGTAGACCACGAAACGGTCCGCAGCCTGCAGCAGTTGCCAGTAGCCGATGTAGGGGAACAGGTAAGGCTGCATGATCGCCAAGGCGCTCATGCGGCGGCTCCGGCGATCAGGCCGATGATGAAGTCGACGGTGGCGTCGTCGAGGTCGGGATAGATCGGCAGGCAGATCACCTGCTCCACCCTCTGATGCGCCACCGGCAGGTTGGCCGGGCTGGCCGACGGATACTCGCGGTACATCGGCAGCCCGCTGATCAAAGGCTGGAAATAGCGCCGGCCATGGATATTGTGGGCCGCCAGGTGGGCGAACAGCGCGTCGCGCCCAACCCCGAATTCGGGCTCTACCAGAATCGGGAAGTACGCATGGTTGCCGACCGTCTCGCCCACTCCCTGAATGCAGCGGATGCCCGCTATGCCTGCGAGGCCGGCGCGGTAGCGCTGGTCGATGCGCCGACGCTTCTCCAGCGCTTCATCCACGCCTTGCAATTGCAGCAGGCCGAACGCCGCATGGATCTCGCTGAGCTTGCCGTTGGTGCCGGTCACTTCCACGGTAGTGCCGTCGGCAGACAGGCCGAAGTTCTTCAGCTGGTCGATGCGCCGCTTGGTCGCCTCGTCGCGACAGATGATGGCGCCGCCCTCGAAGGTGCTGAACACCTTTGTCGCGTGAAAACTCAAGATCGCCAGGTCGCCGTGGCGCAGCAGGCTGCCACTGGCGTCCTGCGCACCGAACGCATGGGCAGCGTCGTAGATCACCTGCAAGCCGTGGCGCTCGGCGATGGCGCGGATCGCCTCGACATCGCAGGGGTACCCGTAGCAGTGCACCGGCAATATCGCCGTGGTTTTCTCGGTGATGGCCGCTTCGATACGCGCCGGGTCGAGGTTCAGGGTGTGCGGGTCGATATCGACGAACACCGGGGTCAGGTTGTTCCACAGCAATGAATGCGCGGTAGCGACGAAGGAGTACGGCGTGGTGATCACCTCGCCGCTGAGCCCGGCCACCTGCAGCGCGGTGATCAATGCCTGGGTACCGTTGCAGAACAGCGAAATGTGTTCGACACCCAGGTACGCACACAACGCCGCTTCCAGCCGCCGGTGCATGCTGCCGCCATTGGTCAGTATGTGGCTGTCCCAGATTTCCTGCAGGTAAGGCAGGAATGCCTCCAGCTCAGGCAGCGCCGGCTGGGTCACGTAAACCGCCTGCCGATCGCTGGCTGGCGCGGACGCTGCCGATGGCTGCTCCCATGTCTTGCGGGTTTGGGCATGCTTGGCCATGATCAGATCGCCTGGTCGAACGCGTGCCGCGCCCAGAAGTCGCGCATGATCGCCCAGCAGCGCCGGGATTCACCTTGGGCAGCGGCGCCGTAAAGCACCTGGCACTGCTCGCCGTGGATGCGGAAGCTGCTCAGCGGCTGAACCAGGTAGACCGTGTTGCCGCGCAGGGCGAGGTTGAGGAAGATCGCCACGTCCGAGGCCCAGGCGATGGGTTGCTGGTCGACCGACATGAAGTCCGGGGTAATCTCCAGCATGTCGGCCCGGCGGAACATCACTGTGCTCGGTTCGCCGACGAAGTTGATCTGCGACTGCATCAGGGCAGTGCCCAGCGACAGGCCTTCGATCAGCGAGTCCTCTGCCACCGGGGCCTGGGTCGCGGCGATATCCGCCAGTGGCTCCCCGTACTGGTCGATGCGCTGGCGCTTGGAGGTCACCAGGGTGACGTCCGGGTAGCGGCGGAAGCTGTCGAGCATCCGCTCCACGCACTCGAGGTCCAGCAGGTCGTCGTCGTTGAGGAACTTGATGAACTCGCCGCGCGCCTCTTTCAGGCAGAGCACGTGGTTGAGGCGGCCGATGTCCTTGCCGGCATCCGGGTTGCGCACGTAGCGCACACGCGGGTCGTGCTGGCCCAGGTCGGCGCATATCCGTTCGATTTCATCGGTCGGGCAGTCGTCGCACACCAGGATTTCGAGGTTACGGTAGGTCTGGTTCAGCGCGCTGCCCAAGGCATCGTAGAGGTGCTCGGTCTTGTAGGTCGGCATGACGATGCTGACCAGTGGCTGGGCATCTGCCGCCAGCTGCCGCTGGGTCTTGCGAAACTCCAGCACCAGCTGCCCTGGCAGCGCAGCGTCCAGGCCACTCAGTTGCGGATCGCAGCTGATGCCCGCTTCGCTGACAGCCACGGGCTCCAGGCCGACCATCGTGCAGATCTGTGTCAGTTCTTCGGCGTCGAAGGTCCAGGCGTGCTGGCGCAGGGCCGTATTCAACCACTCGCTCCGCCCGATACCCGGGGCTTCGGGGTGGCTGCGATTGCCCAGGTAATCGTCGATCAACGCTTTGAGGTCGGTGCAGACCAGGCGGATCACCCCACCCGGTTGCAGTGCCCGGCGGCATTCGTGCAGCAGGCGGATCGCCTGGTTGCGCCCCAGCCGCTGCAGAAAGTGGGCACAGTAGATCCCTGCCAGCTCACCCCTTTCCCATGGCAAAGCTTGGCCCGGCGCCCACTGCACGTCAGCGCCCACGGCATCCAGATCGATATTGATGAAGCCCGGGCGTGGGCGATCGGCGCAACCTAGATTCAAGTAGATGGGGGGCATGGTGCTCGCTTCGAAGGGATCATCAGGAACGTACTGCAGCAACCGTTGTATCGGCCGCAATCTTCCGAGCATGACTGTGAATGTCGAAAGACATCAGCATGCCACCGGCATGATCGCCAAATCCCATACGCGGCACAAGGCCGCCCCTACGGACGGCCCGAGGCATCGATTCATTCGCAGATGGCGTTCTTTCCCATGCCCTTGGCCCGGTACAATGCCTTGTCGGCCCGAGCCAACAGCGCTTCCTGGCCCTCCCCTTCCTGCCACTGCACCACGCCATAGCTCATGGTCAGCCGGTAATCGCCCACCGGCTCCAGCCGCTCCATCCCCCGACGCAACTGCCCCGCCAGGTCGAGCGCCTCGCCCAGCGTGGTCTGCGGCAGCACCATGACGAATTCATCGCCGCCCCAGCGCGCCAGCAGGTCGAGTTCGCGCAGGCGGGTACGCAGGTTGTCGGCGACCTGGACCAACGCCGCATCCCCCCGGGCATGGCCATGGCGGTCATTGATCGGCTTGAAATCATCCAGGTCCATGGCAATCAGCGCCAGCGGCTGGCGGAAGCGCCTGGCGCGCTCGCACTCCTGCTGCAAGGTCTTCTCAAGCCGGTAGCGATTGGCAATCCGCGTCAGCGCATCGCGCTCGGCCAGGATGCGGTTTTCGTCGAGCTGGCGCTGCAACTGCTGGTTGACCCACGACAGTTCGCGGGTGCGCTCGGCCACCAGGGCTTCCAGCGAGTGGTTCTTCTGCTCCAGTTGCGCCACCAGGCGCTTGCCAGCATCGATATTGCGGTGCGCGCCGAGCATGCGCGCCACCGAACCATCCTCGTTGCGAGCGATGACATGGCCACTGTCCTCGATCCACAGGTAGCTGCCATCGTGGCAGCGGCAGCGGTACTCGATCAGATAGTGCTCGTTGCGCTGGTTGATGTAGGCCTCGAAATGCGCCATCACCCGTGGGTAGTCCTCGGCGTGAATCACGCTTTCCCAGGTCAGCACGGTGTTGGCCTTGGAATGGCTTTCATAGCCGAGCATGGCGTACCAGCCAGGGTTGCGATAGACGTAGCCGGTATTGGCATTCCAGTCCCAGATACCATCGCTGATCAAGGCGAACAGCGTGGCCAGTTGCTGTTCACTGAAGCCGGCGGGTGCCGGCAGTGCTTCCTGACTCATGGACGCTCTCCCTGGTGTCCAGCAACTGCGCCCCGGTCAAGGTGCTGCCGGCAGTGCCTGTATTTGCCGCAGGCGGCAATGTGCTTGCGCTGACAGGCAAGCATATGCCTGGCGGCCGACGACCGGAATAGCCCGAACGTCCTATTTTTCTGGCCACCCCTTAGGCCAACCGTGTCAATGCTTCCTCCACCGCCGCCACGCGCGGGTTGCTCGTGGCGCCAGGCAAGCGCCAGGCCGCGATGCTCAGCCCGAGCGGCACCGAGCGGGCCAGGGGCGCGAGCAGTTCGCCACTGTCCAGATACGGCTGAATCAGGCTCCTGCGCCCGATCAGCACGCCGGCGCCCAGCAAGGCTTGCTGCACCGCAATCGAATAAAGGGAAAAACCAGGGCCTCGGGCCACGAACTGCTGCTCGGGCAACGTCGCCGCCGACCACACGTCCCAGTCCTGCCAACCGACATCCTTGATGCAGCGCACGCCGGCCAGGTCCACGGGCGCGCTGATCTGCGCGGCCAATGCAGGGCTGCACACCGGCAGGATGTCTTCATCGGCGAGCTTGCGCTGGCCGCGCTCGACCCGTTCGACATAGAACAGGCAAAGGTCGAACGGGCTGCGCTTGAGGTTGGGCGCTTCATCGACCGCCGTCACCGAGATCTCGATGGGTGCAAGCATTTCGGTCAGCTTCGGCAGCCGAGGCCCCAGCCACAATTGCGCCAGTGCCGGCGAGGTGACGATATGCACCCGCTGCGGAGCTGCCAGCCGGCGCAGGGTGCGCGCAGCCTCTTCCACCGCATCGAAGGCTGCGGTGAACGGGGTCTTCACGCTTTCGCCCAATGGGGTCAGACGCACGCCTTTGGCATGACGCTCGAACAAGGCTGCGCCGTATTGGGTTTCCAGGGTCTTGATCAACGCCGCAATCGCCCCCGGCGTGACCTTCAGCTCATGCGCAGCCCGTGCAAAACCGCCGAGCCGCGCCGAGGCTTCGAACGCGCGCAGGGCATTGAGCTGCAGGGTGTGCCGGGTGGGTGAGTCGAGCGACATGGTTTCAGGCCTATTTTTTTTAGGCCTAATATTCCAGAAATCTGAGTTGTTACCAAGTGATACCGGTTTTACCTTGAGCGAGCCTGGCGAATGTTCAAGGAACCGATATGCCTTACAAAAGCGCGATGCACGCATTCTCCGAGGGTGTCCGCGCGGTTCTGCCTCTCATGACCGGCATGGTGCCCTTCGGCCTGATCACCGGGGTGACGGCCATCGGCATGGGCATGTCGCCGCTCGACGCGATGGGCATGACCTTGCTGTTCTATTCCGGCTCCGCGCAGATGGTGGTGCTGCAGCTGCTGCAGAGCGGCGCGCTGCCCCTGACCATGGTGGTTACCGCACTGGTGATCAACCTGCGCTTTCTGATGTACAGCGCTGCGCTGGCCCCGCATCTGAGCGACCTGCCGCGACGCAAGACCTGGTCGTTGTCCTACCTACTCTCCGACCAGTCGTTTGCCCTGTGCAGCCTGAAGTTTGGTGCCAGTGGCCTGGGCAGGTTTGCCTTCCCCTACTACCTGGGGACCGCCCTGCCGATGTGGCTCGGCTGGAACCTGGCGGTGCTGGCCGGCGTGTACCTGGGTAGCGGCATCCCGGCGTCGTGGTCGCTGGGCTTTGCCATTCCGCTGTCATTCCTGGCGCTGCTAGTGCCGGGCATCCGTAACCCGGCAACGCTGGGCGCCGCAGTGGTTGGCGGCGGGCTGGCCGTGCTGGCACACGACCTGCCCTACAACCTTGGCTTGCTGGTGGCCTCGCTGGGCGGTGTGGCGAGCGGGCTTGCCATCGAACAATTGCGCAGGGGCGCAGGTGTGGCAGCGGAGGCGCCATGATCGACATGAACCCATGGATCACCTTTGTCCTGATTGGCCTGGGCACCTTTGCGATACGTCTGTCGTTCATCGAGTTCTACGGTGCCTTGCGCATTCCGCCGATGCTGCGCCGGGCGCTGGTGTATGTGCCGGCCAGTGTGTTGGCGGCTCTGGTGTTGCCGGCGGTGGTGTTCGAGGCTGGCCAGCCCGGGATTGACTGGGGTAATCCGCAGATACCGGCGGCTGTGGCGGCCGGAGTGGTTGCCTGGCGTACGCGCAGTACGTTGCTGACCCTGGCGGTGGGGATGGGGGTGTTGTGGGGGTTGCAGTATTGGCTGGGGTGATCGGCTGAGGATGGCGTTGTGGCGGGCAGGTGCCTGCCATGACATTTTCGGCGCCTGTGAGATCGAGCGCCGCCCGCGCGGCGCATCGCCGGCAAGACCGGCTCCCACATCTGTTTCGGGCCAGTTATTCCTGCAGCATTGGCGGGTGCAAGTCGTATAATCGCGTTTTTTTGTAAGCCTAAGATCTATTTTCATGAAGAAACTGCTTTGCGCCGTTGTAGTCGCCCTCGCCGCCATTCCCGCTGCCTTCGCCAATCCGCCCGCCACCTTTACCGAAGCCAAGGTGGTCGCCAAACAAAAGATCTACCAAGACCAGGGCAGCAGTGCCATGGGCGAGTTGTACTGTGGCTGCAAGTGGACCTGGGTCGGCAAGTCCGGCGGCCGGGTCGACCTGAAGTCCTGTGGCTATGAAACCCGCAAGCTGAAAACCCGTGCCGAGCGTACCGAGTGGGAGCACATCGTCCCGGCCTGGACTTTCGGCCACCAGCGCCAGTGCTGGCAGAACGGCGGGCGCGAGCAGTGCGTCGACAGCGACCCGACCTTCCGTGCCATGGAGGCCAACCTGTTCAACCTCTACCCGTCCGTGGGCGAAGTAAACGGTGACCGCAGCAACTTCAACTACGGCATGGTCTCCGGGGTTGCACCGCAGTATGGCCAGTGCACCACCAAGGTCGACTTCCAGCAGAAAACCGCCGAACCGCGCAACGAGGTCAAGGGGTTGGTGGCGCGCACCACGTTCTACATGTTCGATCGCTACAAACTGAGCATGTCGCGCCAGCAGCAGCAGGTGCTGATGGCCTGGGACAAGCAGTACCCGGTGAGCGCCTGGGAGAAACAGCGTGATCAGCGGATTGCCGCGATCATGGGGCACAACAACCCGTTCGTGACCGGTGAGCGCAAGTGGGCGCTGGGGTATACGCCGCAGGGTGCGGCCGTGGTGCCGGCTACGGCGGCGAAAGCGGCGGCCAAGCCAACGCTGGCGAGTGCAGCGGCCGGTGGTGCGGTTTTGGGCAACCGCAATAGCCATGTGTATCACCTGGCCAGCGGCTGCCCGGGGTACAGCCAGGTTTCGCAGAAGAACCAGGTGCCTTTTGGCAATGAGGCCGAGGCGGTGGCGGCAGGGTATCGCAAGGCGGGGAATTGCAAGTAACGGCATTTGGATTGTGTGATGGCTTACAGGTGTTCGCCACAACATTTTCAGCGCCTGTGAGATCGAGCGCCGCGCGGGCGGCGCTCGATCTCATAGGCGCTGAAGATGTTGTGACGAGCACCTGGTAGCCCTGACCCATTCCCCCGCCCTACCCCTCCAAACCCTCACCTGTAAGACATTTCCGAACCTGAAACCAAATGCTTCAAAACCAGCATGCTTGGGAATTATCCTACGCCAGGTGCTGAAGTATCGCTGTTGTCGGGGAAACCTCTCACGGATAACGTCTTCGGGTCGCTCCGGCGACCGGGTGTGAGAACCCGATCGAGAAAATTACGCAGCACCGTCATGGTGGCCGTACGTGGGCAGGGCGCTCGGCATTTTCGCCGTAACCAATCTCATCCAGCCGAGTGAGATGACCACCGACGTTGTAGCTGAAGCGCCGGGTCAGGTTGTCCACCCGCACCTCTTCGCTCAGCCGGTCCGAGGCGTCGTAGGCAAAGCTGTACGTCGCATTGTTCTCGTTGACCAGCGCTGTCAGGCGCACGGCCTTGTCGTACTCGTAGCGTACCCGTTGACCCTTGGCATCCTCGCGGCTGCTGGGCAAGCCGCGGGCGGTGCGCATCAGGCGGATGGTCTGGCCTTTGCCGTCGGTGTGGCTCAGCACCTGGCCGTGGACGTTGTAGGTGAAGCTTTCCTTTGTGCCGTCTGGATGGCTGATGCGCAGCACTTCGCCGTCCGGCTTGCGCTCTAGCGAAGTGGTCTGGTTCAGCGCATCGGTCACCGCCACCAGGTGCTGACGCTCGTCGTAGCGGTAGTAGGTGCTCTTGCCCGAGCAGTCCTGATAACGCTC
>NZ_JBIVGA010000030.1:0-15777 GCF_044748405.1 Pseudomonas sp. NPDC089996
ATGACTGTCACCCTGATCAAGACCATCGCAATGGAAGACGGTCTGCGCTTCGCTATCCGTGAAGGCGGTCGTACCGTCGGCGCCGGCGTCGTAGCAAAAATTATTGAATAAGTAGTTGATTTTCCTAATCAGGCCGGTATAATGTCCGGCGCTGATACAGCGTTACAGGTCAGTAGCTCAATTGGCAGAGCGACGGTCTCCAAAACCGTAGGTTGGGGGTTCGATTCCCTCCTGACCTGCCATTTCACCTCGGTGTGATGGCTTTCTTCTTACAGGATCCTCCTCGATGACCCCCAAAACTGAAGCCCAAGAATCGCGTTTTGATCTGTTCAAGTGGCTGGCTGTAGTGGCTTTGGTGGTTGTTGCTGTCGTGGGTAATCAATATTACTCCGCCTCTCCGATCCTGTACCGTGTCCTTGCGCTTCTCGCCCTGGCTGCTGTCGCAGGCTTTGTAGCTCTGCAGACTGCGAAGGGTAAGTCGTTCTTTGCGCTGGCGAAGGAAGCTCGTACCGAGATCCGTAAAGTCGTGTGGCCGACCCGCCAGGAAACCACCCAGACCACGCTGATTGTCGTGGCTGTCGTGCTGGTTATGGCACTGCTGCTGTGGGGTCTTGATTCCCTGCTCGGCTGGGCGGTCTCCCTGATCGTTGGCTAAAGGTGTCCCGTGGCTAAGCGTTGGTATGTTGTGCATGCTTACTCGGGTTACGAGAAGCATGTAATGCGCTCCCTGATCGAGCGCGTGAAGCTGGCTGGCATGGAAGACGGTTTCGGCGAGATCCTGGTCCCGACCGAAGAAGTCGTCGAAATGCGCAACGGCCAGAAGCGCAAGAGTGAGCGTAAATTCTTCCCTGGCTATGTATTGGTCCAGATGGAGATGAACGAAGGGACTTGGCACTTGGTCAAGGACACCCCTCGTGTGATGGGCTTTATCGGCGGTACTGCAGACAAGCCTGCACCGATTACCGATAAAGAAGCCGAAGCTATCCTGCGTCGCGTTGCCGACGGCAGTGACAAGCCGAAGCCGAAGACGCTGTTCGAGCCGGGTGAAGTGGTTCGAGTCATTGATGGTCCGTTCGCTGACTTCAATGGTAGTGTCGAAGAGGTTAACTACGAGAAGAGCCGCCTGCAGGTTGCAGTGCTCATTTTCGGTCGCTCTACTCCGGTGGAGCTCGAGTTCAGCCAGGTCGAAAAGGTCTAGGCGGACAAAGCATCCCATACCCCGCAGCCCTGTGTGCTGCGGGGTTTTGTCGTCACTGGGATAAAACGCAAGTCATCCGGGGAGCCATCTGGCGTTCGTACCCGATTTTGGAGTAGCTCATGGCTAAGAAGATTCAGGCTTACATCAAGCTGCAAGTTAAGGCCGGCCAGGCCAACCCAAGCCCACCCGTCGGTCCAGCTCTGGGCCAACACGGTGTGAACATCATGGAGTTCTGCAAGGCTTTCAACGCCCGTACTCAGGGTCAAGAAGCCGGCCTGCCGACTCCAGTGATCATCACTGTCTACAGCGACCGTAGCTTCACCTTCGAGACCAAGAGCACCCCTGCCTCGGTTCTGCTGAAGAAAGCTGCTGGCCTGACCAGTGGTTCGGCTCGCCCGAACACCGTTAAAGTCGGTACCGTTACCCGTGCTCAGCTGGAAGATATCGCCAAGGCTAAGCAGGCTGATCTGACCGCCGCTGACCTGGACGCAGCTGTACGCACCATCGCTGGCTCTGCCCGCAGCATGGGCCTGAACGTGGAGGGTGTGTAATGGCTAAGCTGACCAAGCGTCAAAAGGCAATCGCCGAGAAAATCGAAGCAGGCAAGTCCTACAACTTCGAAGAAGCCGCAACCCTGCTCGCTTCGCTGCCGGCCGCCAAATTCGTAGAGTCCTACGACATCGCCGTTAACCTCGGTGTTGACCCGCGTAAATCCGACCAGGTCGTTCGTAGCGCTACCGTGCTGCCACACGGCACTGGCAAGACCGTACGTGTTGCCGTCTTCACCCAGGGCCCAGCTGCTGAAGCCGCTCTGGCTGCCGGCGCTGACCGCGTAGGCATGGACGATCTGGCTGCCGAAATGAAAGGCGGCGACCTGAACTATGACGTCGTCATCGCATCGCCTGATGCCATGCGCGTTGTCGGTCAGCTGGGTCAGGTTCTGGGTCCTCGCGGCCTGATGCCTAACCCGAAAGTGGGTACCGTAACCCCAGACGTAGCCACTGCCGTGAAAAACGCCAAGGCTGGTCAGGTTCGCTACCGTACCGACAAAAACGGTATCATCCACACCTCCGTTGGCAAAATCGGCTTCGAAGCCGACAAGCTGAAGGAAAACGTTGAAGCCCTGATCGCTGATCTGAAGCGTATCAAGCCGGCCTCTTCGAAAGGTATCTACGTCAAGCGCGTTACCCTGAGCACCACCATGGGCCCAGGTCTGATCATCGATCAGAGCTCGCTGAACGTGTAAGAAACATGGTGGCGCGACCCGTCGCGCCACCAGCAAAAATTGGGGTCCCTGCCTGGCGGGGGCTATCCAAGACCGTAGGCGGCGCAAGCCTTAAAACTCCAGCCCACGCAGATGGTGCTCCCGATTCGTTTACCGAATCAGACACCAAAACGACATCCGGCTTCGGCCAGATGAAACGGTAAAAACCAGGAGTAAACCCGTGGCAATTAAACTCGAAGACAAGAAGGCCATCGTCGCTGAAGTCAACGAGGCTGCCAAAGTCGCTCTGTCCGCTGTCGTGGCCGATGCCCGTGGTGTGACTGTAAGCGCAATGACCGGACTCCGTAAAGAGGCCCGCGAAGCTGGCGTTTACGTACGTGTCGTACGTAACACCCTGCTCAAGCGCGCTGTTGAAGGCACCGAATTCTCGATCCTCAACGACGCGTTCAAAGGCCCGACCCTGATTGCTTTCTCCAACGAACACCCGGGCGCTGCTGCTCGTCTGTTCAAAGAGTTCGCCAAGGGTCAGGACAAGTTCGAGATCAAGGCAGCCGCATTTGACGGCAATCTGATTGCAGCGAACCAGATCGACGTGTTGGCTTCCCTGCCGACCCGCGACGAAGCTATTGCACGACTGATGAGCGTTATTCAAGGCGCCACCAGCAAGCTGGCTCGTACTCTGGCAGCCATTCGCGACCAGAAAGAAGCTACCGCTGCCTAAGGCGCGCGATTTCTTTCAAAATCATACGTTTAATTTGATGGCTGCGTAGGCTGTCACCCCAATACAGGATTTAAGTCATGTCTCTGACTAACGAACAAATCATCGAAGCAATCGGCCAGAAAACCGTTCTGGAAGTTGTTGAGCTGATCAAAGCAATGGAAGAAACCTTCGGCGTTACCGCTGCTGTTGCCGCTGCTGGCCCAGCTGCTGCTGCTGCCGTTGTTGAAGAGCAGACCGAGTTCAACGTTGTTCTGGTTGAAGCCGGCGACAAGAAAGTGAACGTGATCAAAGCCGTTCGCGAACTGACCGGTCTGGGCCTGAAAGAAGCCAAAGAGAAAGTCGATGGCGCTCCTCAGGTTGTAGCTGAAGGCGTTTCGAAAGAAGCCGCTGAAGACGCTAAGAAGAAGCTGGAAGAAGCAGGCGCTAAAGTCGAGCTGAAGTAATCTCGACCTTGCGACGCCAGCCCGAGCGTCAAGCGAAGGGCTGATGGCTGGTGGCTTATGCCACCGGCCTTTTTCCGTTATTGGTGGTCGGTCAGACCGACCCCGATAACACGCTGAAGACACCCATGTGGGTGAGCAAACCAAGGGGTTTGCACGATTTTCTGGCTGCTCCCGCCGGGAGAAGCCAAACAAGCAGGTGACCAAGCTGGGGAACGCTGATGGCTTACTCATACACTGAGAAAAAACGTATCCGCAAGGACTTTAGCAAGTTGCCGGACGTCATGGATGTGCCATACCTTTTGGCCATCCAGCTGGATTCGTATCGCGAATTCCTGCAAGCGGGAGCATCCAAGGATCAGTTCCGTGACGTCGGCCTGCACGCGGCCTTCAAGTCGGTATTCCCGATCATCAGCTACTCCGGCAATGCTGCCCTGGAGTACGTAGGCTACCGCCTGGGCGATCCCGCCTTCGATGTGAAGGAATGTGTCCTGCGTGGCGTGACCTTCGCGGTCCCACTGCGGGTCAAGGTGCGCCTGATCATCTTCGACAAGGAATCGTCGAACAAAGCGATCAAGGACATCAAAGAGCAAGAAGTCTACATGGGTGAAATCCCCCTGATGACTGAGAACGGTACCTTCGTTATCAACGGTACCGAACGAGTAATCGTTTCCCAGCTGCACCGTTCGCCTGGTGTGTTCTTCGACCACGACCGTGGCAAGACGCACAGCTCCGGCAAGCTGCTGTACTCCGCTCGCATCATCCCTTACCGCGGTTCGTGGTTGGACTTCGAGTTCGACCCGAAAGACTGCGTGTTCGTGCGTATCGACCGTCGCCGCAAACTGCCGGCCTCGGTGCTGCTGCGTGCGCTGGGCTACAGCACGGAAGAAGTGCTCAACACCTTCTACACCACCAACGTGTTCCACATTTCCGGCGAGAAACTCAGCCTGGAACTGGTACCTCAGCGTCTGCGTGGTGAAGTCGCGGTCATGGACATCCATGACGACAGCGGCAAGGTCATTGTCGAGCAGGGCCGCCGTATCACCGCGCGCCACGTCAATCAGCTCGAAAAGGCCGGTGTCAACCAGCTGGACGTGCCGATGGAATATGTCCTCGGCCGCACCACCGCCAAGGCCATCGTTCACCCGGCCACTGGCGAGATCCTGGCCGAGTGCAACACCGAGCTGACCACCGAGCTGCTGATCAAGATCGCCAAGGCTCAGGTTGTCCGCATCGAGACCCTGTACACCAACGACATCGACTGCGGTCCGTTCATCTCGGATACCCTGAAGATCGACACCACCAGCAACCAGCTGGAAGCCCTGGTCGAGATCTACCGCATGATGCGTCCAGGCGAGCCGCCGACCAAGGATGCCGCCGAGACCCTGTTCAACAACCTGTTCTTCAGCGCCGAGCGTTACGACCTGTCCGCCGTCGGCCGCATGAAGTTCAACCGTCGTATCGGTCGCACCGAGATCGAAGGTTCGGGCGTGTTGAGCAAGGAAGATATCGTCGAGGTTCTGAAGACCCTGGTCGATATCCGTAACGGCAAAGGCATCGTCGACGACATCGACCACCTGGGTAACCGTCGCGTTCGTTGCGTTGGCGAGATGGCCGAAAACCAGTTCCGCGTTGGCCTGGTGCGTGTAGAGCGTGCGGTCAAGGAACGTCTGTCGATGGCCGAAAGCGAAGGCCTGATGCCGCAAGACCTGATCAACGCCAAGCCGGTAGCGGCGGCGGTGAAAGAGTTCTTCGGTTCCAGCCAGCTCTCGCAGTTCATGGACCAGAACAACCCGCTCTCCGAGATCACCCACAAGCGCCGTGTTTCTGCACTCGGCCCTGGCGGTCTGACCCGTGAGCGCGCCGGCTTCGAAGTCCGTGACGTACACCCGACCCACTACGGCCGCGTGTGCCCGATCGAGACCCCTGAAGGTCCGAACATCGGTCTGATCAACTCCCTGGCAGCCTATGCCCGCACCAACCAGTACGGCTTCCTGGAAAGCCCGTACCGCGTGGTGAAGGAAGGCGTGGTCAGCGATGACATCGTGTTCCTGTCGGCCATCGAAGAGGCCGATCACGTGATCGCTCAGGCTTCGGCCGCGATGAACGACAAGAAGCAGCTGATCGATGAGCTGGTAGCGGTTCGTCACCTGAACGAATTCACCGTCAAGGCGCCGGAAGACGTCACCCTGATGGACGTATCGCCGAAGCAGGTTGTTTCTGTCGCGGCGTCGCTGATTCCGTTCCTCGAGCACGACGACGCCAACCGTGCGTTGATGGGTTCGAACATGCAGCGTCAGGCTGTACCGACCCTGCGTGCTGACAAGCCGCTGGTAGGTACCGGCATGGAGCGCAACGTTGCCCGTGACTCCGGTGTCTGCGTGGTTGCTCGCCGCGGTGGCGTGATCGACTCGGTCGACGCCAGCCGTATCGTCGTTCGCGTCAATGACGATGAAGTCGAGACCGGTGAAGCAGGTGTGGATATCTACAACCTGACCAAGTACACCCGCTCGAACCAGAACACCTGCATCAACCAGCGTCCGCTGGTGAGCAAGGGTGACAAGGTTCAGCGCAGCGACATCATGGCCGACGGCCCGTCCACCGACATGGGTGAGCTGGCACTGGGTCAGAACATGCGTATTGCGTTCATGGCGTGGAACGGCTTCAACTTCGAAGACTCCATCTGCCTGTCCGAGCGTGTGGTTCAGGAAGACCGCTTCACCACCATCCACATTCAGGAACTGACCTGTGTGGCGCGTGACACCAAGCTTGGCCCAGAGGAAATCACTGCGGACATCCCGAACGTGGGTGAAGCCGCACTGAACAAGCTGGACGAAGCCGGTATCGTCTACGTAGGTGCCGAAGTTGGTGCTGGCGACATCCTGGTCGGCAAGGTCACGCCAAAAGGCGAAACCCAGCTGACGCCGGAAGAGAAACTGCTGCGCGCAATCTTCGGTGAGAAGGCCAGCGACGTTAAGGACACCTCCCTGCGCGTGCCGACCGGCACCAAGGGTACCGTCATCGACGTACAGGTCTTCACCCGTGATGGTGTAGAGCGCGACAGCCGCGCCCTGTCCATCGAGAAGATGCAGCTGGACGAGATCCGCAAGGACCTCAACGAAGAGTTCCGCATCGTCGAAGGTGCAACCTTCGAGCGTCTGCGTGCTGCCCTGAACGGCCAGGTGGTCGACGGTGGCGCGGGCCTGAAGAAAGGTACCGTGGTCACTGACGAAGTGCTGGACGGTCTGGAGCACGGCCAGTGGTTCAAACTGCGTATGGCCGAAGATGCACTGAACGAGCAGCTGGAAAAGGCTCAGCAGTACATCGTCGATCGCCGTCGCCTGCTGGACGACAAGTTCGAAGACAAGAAGCGCAAGCTGCAGCAGGGCGATGACCTGGCTCCAGGCGTACTGAAGATCGTCAAGGTCTATCTGGCAATCCGCCGTCGCATCCAGCCGGGTGACAAGATGGCCGGTCGTCACGGTAACAAGGGTGTCGTCTCGGTGATCATGCCGGTAGAAGACATGCCGCACGACGCCAACGGTACTCCGGTCGACGTCGTACTGAACCCGCTGGGCGTACCTTCGCGTATGAACGTCGGTCAGATCCTCGAAACCCACCTGGGCCTCGCGGCCAAAGGTCTGGGCGAGAAGATCGACCGCATGATCGAAGAGCAGCGCAAAGCCGCTGAACTGCGCACCTTCCTCACCGAGATCTACAACGAGATCGGTGGTCGTCAGGAGAACCTGGAAGAGTTCACCGACGAAGAGATCATCGCCCTGGCGAACAACCTGAAGAAAGGCGTGCCGATGGCTACCCCGGTCTTCGACGGTGCCAAGGAGCGTGAGATCAAGGCCATGCTGAAACTGGCGGACCTGCCAGAAAGCGGCCAGATGGTGCTGTTCGACGGCCGTACCGGCAACAAGTTCGAGCGTCCTGTGACCGTTGGTTACATGTACATGCTCAAGCTGAACCACTTGGTGGACGACAAGATGCACGCGCGTTCCACTGGTTCCTACAGCCTGGTTACCCAGCAGCCGCTGGGTGGTAAGGCGCAGTTCGGTGGTCAGCGTTTCGGGGAGATGGAAGTGTGGGCGCTGGAAGCATACGGCGCGGCATACACCCTGCAAGAAATGCTCACAGTGAAGTCGGACGACGTGAACGGCCGTACCAAGATGTACAAGAACATCGTGGATGGCGATCACCGTATGGAGCCGGGCATGCCCGAGTCCTTCAACGTGTTGATCAAAGAGATCCGTTCGCTCGGTATCGATATCGATCTGGAAACCGAATAACACGTGACGCGAAGGGGAGTGGGGCAGGTAATGCCCGCTCCCTGCTCCGCCAGGAGGAAAGGCCTTGAAAGGCCTACTGAATTTGCTGAAAAACCAGGGTCAAGTCGAAGAGTTCGACGCCATCCGCATCGGTCTGGCGTCGCCTGAAATGATCCGTTCGTGGTCGTTCGGTGAAGTTAAGAAGCCGGAAACCATCAACTACCGTACGTTCAAGCCTGAGCGTGACGGCCTGTTCTGCGCCAAGATCTTTGGCCCAGTCAAGGACTACGAGTGCCTGTGCGGCAAGTACAAGCGCCTCAAGCACCGCGGTGTGATCTGCGAGAAGTGCGGCGTTGAAGTTGCCCTGGCCAAGGTTCGTCGTGAGCGCATGGCGCACATCGAACTGGCCTCGCCGGTTGCCCACATCTGGTTCCTGAAGTCGCTGCCGTCCCGTATCGGCTTGCTGATGGACATGACCCTGCGTGACATCGAGCGCGTGCTCTACTTCGAGAGCTACGTCGTGATCGATCCGGGCATGACCACCCTCGAGAAGGGTCAGCTGCTCAACGACGAACAGTACTTCGAAGCGCTGGAAGAGTTCGGTGACGACTTCGATGCCCGCATGGGTGCCGAGGCTGTCCGCGAGCTGCTGCACGCTATCGATCTGGAGCACGAGATTGGCCGCCTGCGCGAAGAAATTCCGCAGACCAACTCGGAAACCAAGATCAAGAAGCTGTCCAAGCGTCTGAAGCTGATGGAAGCGTTCCAGGGCTCGGGCAACCTGCCTGAGTGGATGGTCCTGACCGTCCTGCCAGTGCTGCCGCCGGACCTGCGTCCGCTGGTGCCGCTGGATGGCGGCCGCTTCGCGACCTCCGACCTGAACGACCTGTATCGTCGGGTGATCAACCGTAACAACCGTCTGAAGCGCCTGCTCGATCTGTCGGCGCCGGACATCATCGTGCGCAACGAAAAGCGCATGCTGCAGGAAGCGGTCGACGCCCTGCTGGACAACGGCCGTCGCGGTCGCGCCATCACTGGCTCGAACAAGCGTCCGCTGAAGTCCCTGGCCGACATGATCAAAGGTAAGCAAGGTCGCTTCCGTCAGAACTTGCTCGGTAAGCGCGTGGACTACTCCGGCCGTTCGGTAATTACCGTAGGCCCGACCCTGCGTCTGCACCAGTGCGGTCTGCCGAAGAAGATGGCCCTCGAGCTGTTCAAGCCGTTCATTTTCGGCAAGCTGGAAATGCGTGGTCTGGCGACCACCATCAAGGCTGCCAAGAAGATGGTCGAGCGCGAGCTGCCAGAGGTGTGGGACGTGCTCGCCGAGGTGATCCGCGAACACCCCGTGCTGCTCAACCGTGCACCGACCCTGCACCGTCTGGGTATCCAGGCCTTTGAACCGGTTCTGATCGAAGGTAAGGCTATCCAGCTGCACCCGCTGGTCTGTGCCGCGTACAACGCCGACTTCGACGGTGACCAGATGGCCGTTCACGTGCCGCTGACGCTGGAAGCCCAGCTCGAAGCGCGCGCGCTGATGATGTCGACCAACAACATCCTGTCGCCAGCCAACGGTGAGCCAATCATCGTTCCGTCGCAGGACGTTGTACTGGGTCTGTACTACATGACCCGTGAAGCCATCAACGCCAAGGGCGAAGGTCGCGTATTTGCCGACCTGCAGGAAGTCGACCGCGTGTTCCGCGCCGGCGAAGCTGCCCTGCACGCGAAAATCAAGGTTCGTATCAACGAAACCGTGAAAGAGCGTGACGGTTCGGTGGTCAAGAATACCCGCATCGTCGACACCACCGTCGGCCGTGCGCTGCTGTTCCAGGTTGTTCCGGCAGGCCTGCCGTACGACGTGGTCAACCAGCCGATGAAGAAGAAGGCGATCTCCAAGCTGATCAACCAGTGCTACCGCGTGGTTGGTCTGAAAGAGACCGTTATCTTCGCCGACCAGCTGATGTACACCGGTTTCGCTTACTCGACCATTTCCGGCGTTTCCATCGGTGTTAACGACTTCGTTATCCCGGACGAGAAAGCCCGCATCATCGGTAACGCTACCGACGAAGTGAAGGAAATCGAGAGCCAGTACGCCTCCGGTCTGGTAACTCAGGGTGAGAAGTACAACAAGGTCATCGACTTGTGGTCGAAGGCGAACGACGAAGTGTCCAAGGCGATGATGGCCAACCTCTCGAAAGAGAAGGTCATCGACCGCGAAGGCAACGAAGTCGACCAAGAGTCCTTCAACTCGATGTACATGATGGCTGACTCGGGTGCGCGGGGTTCCGCAGCCCAGATCCGTCAGCTGGCCGGTATGCGTGGCCTGATGGCCAAGCCGGACGGCTCGATCATCGAGACGCCGATCACCGCGAACTTCCGTGAAGGTCTGAGCGTACTCCAGTACTTCATCTCGACACACGGTGCTCGTAAGGGTCTGGCGGATACCGCACTGAAGACTGCGAACTCGGGTTACCTGACCCGTCGTCTGGTAGACGTTGCACAAGACTTGGTCGTGACCGAGATCGACTGCGGCACCGACCAAGGCCTGTTGATGACCCCGCACATCGAAGGCGGCGACGTTGTGGAGCCGCTGGGTGAGCGCGTACTGGGCCGTGTCATCGCCCGTGACGTGTTCAAGCCAGGCACCGAGGACGTCATCGTTCCGGCCGGTACGCTGGTCGACGAGCAGTGGGTCGAGTTCATCGAGCTGAACAGCATCGACGAAGTCGTCGTGCGTTCGCCGATCAACTGCGAAACCCGCTTCGGTATCTGCGCCAAGTGCTACGGTCGCGACCTGGCTCGTGGTCACCAGGTGAACATCGGTGAAGCTGTCGGCGTTATCGCTGCACAGTCGATCGGTGAGCCGGGTACCCAGCTGACCATGCGTACGTTCCACATCGGTGGTGCTGCAAGCCGTACTTCGGCTGCCGACAGCGTCCAGGTGAAGAACGGCGGTATGGTGCGTCTGCACAACCTGAAACAGGTTGAGCGTGCCGACGGTAACCTGGTTGCCGTATCCCGTTCGGGCGAACTGGCCATTGCCGACGAATTCGGTCGTGAGCGTGAGCGTTACAAGCTGCCTTACGGTGCGGTGATTTCGGTCAAGGAAGGTGACAAGGTCGAAGCTGGCGCCATCGTCGCCAAGTGGGACCCGCACACCCACCCGATCGTTACCGAACTGAAAGGTACCGTGACCTTCGTGGGCATGGAAGAAAACATCACCATCAAGCGTCAGACCGATGAACTGACCGGCTTGACCAACATTGAAGTACTGGACGTCAAGGATCGCCCTGCCGCAGGCAAGGAAATCCGTCCGGCAATCAAGATGGTCGACGCCGCTGGCAAGGACCTGTACCTGCCAGGTACCGACGTACCTGCCCAGTACTTCCTGCCGGCGAACGCCCTCGTTGGTGTGGCTGACGGTGCCCAGATCGGTGTTGGTGACGTTATCGCGCGTATCCCGCAAGAAACGTCGAAGACCCGTGACATCACCGGTGGTCTGCCACGCGTTGCCGACCTGTTCGAAGCGCGTCGTCCGAAAGAAGCCTCGATTCTGGCTGAAGTCAGCGGCACCATCGCGTTCGGTAAAGAGACCAAGGGCAAGCGTCGTCTGGTCATCACACCGACCGACGGCAGCGATCCGTACGAAGAGCTGATTCCGAAGTGGCGCCACCTGAACGTCTTCGAAGGCGAACAGGTAAACCGCGGCGAAGTTATCTCCGACGGCCCGAGCGATCCCCACGACATCCTGCGCCTGCTGGGTGTGAGCGCGCTGGCGAAGTACATCGTCAACGAGATCCAGGACGTTTACCGTCTGCAAGGCGTTAAGATCAACGACAAGCACATCGAGACCATCCTGCGTCAGATGCTGCGCAAGGTCGAGATCGCCGAGTCGGGTGACTCCAGCTTCATCAAGGGCGACCAGATGGAACTGACCCAGGTGCTGATGGAAAACGAGCGCCTGGCAGGGGAAGACAAGTTCATCTCCAAGTTCACTCGCGTGCTGCTGGGTATCACCAAGGCCTCGCTGTCGACCGAGTCGTTCATCTCCGCGGCGTCCTTCCAGGAAACCACCCGCGTACTGACCGAAGCGGCGGTAACCGGCAAGCGCGACTACCTGCGTGGTCTGAAAGAGAACGTGGTCGTGGGTCGTCTGATCCCGGCTGGTACCGGTCTGGCCTACCACAGCGAGCGCAAGCGTCGCCGTGATGCCGACAAACCGCTGCGCGTAAGTGCCAGTGAGGTGGAAGCCGCACTGACCGAAGCGCTGAACTCCAGCGGTAACTAAGTACAGGGCAGGGCCCCGGCTAGCCTCGAACGGATATCGGTGACATGAAATGTTGCCGATGATCGGGCGAGGAGGGCCGGGGCCTCGTCTTGACTGGGTGCAAGATCCTCCGTAGACTTTTGTACCCTTAAATTTGGTGAGGCTCCGTCTCGCCAATTTTTGGCTTTCTTGCAAGACAATAGAGTCGCAAGACAATCAGTGGAGCTAGTAGATGGCAACTATCAACCAGCTGGTACGTCAGCCGCGCAAGCGTTCGGTCGAGAAGTCCGACGTTCCTGCGCTGCAGAACTGCCCGCAGCGTCGTGGCGTGTGCACCCGCGTGTACACCACCACGCCGAAAAAACCTAACTCGGCACTGCGTAAAGTATGCCGTGTGCGTCTGACCAATGGTTTCGAGGTTTCCTCGTACATCGGTGGTGAAGGCCACAACCTGCAAGAGCACAGCGTTGTCCTGATCCGTGGCGGCCGTGTAAAAGACTTGCCAGGTGTTCGTTACCACACCGTTCGCGGCTCTCTGGATACTTCGGGCGTTAAAGGCCGTAACCAGGGTCGTTCGAAGTACGGTACCAAGCGTCCGAAGTAATCGGCCGTTTGCAGACTTCCATTTTTTTGAGTCGATAAGAGTAAGGTCGGGCAGGGGTCGAAGACCCACGTCCCGGGCTAACCTGAAGACCGTTTGAGGGCTTATCATGCCAAGACGTCGTGTAGCAGCAAAACGTGAGATTCTTGACGATCCGAAGTACGGATCCCAGATTCTCGCCAAGTTCATGAACCACGTGATGGAAAGCGGCAAGAAGGCCGTAGCCGAGCGCATCGTTTACGGTGCCCTGGATACCGTCAAAGCACGCAAGAACAGCGACCCCCTGGAAATCTTCGAGAAAGCTCTCGACGCCATCGCTCCGCTGGTCGAAGTAAAGTCCCGCCGTGTTGGCGGTGCCACTTACCAGGTTCCGGTTGAAGTTCGTCCATCCCGTCGTAACGCTCTGGCAATGCGCTGGCTCGTAGACTACGCCCGCAAGCGCGGCGAGAAGTCGATGGCTCTGCGCCTGGCCGGCGAACTGCTGGATGCTGCCGAAGGCAAAGGTGCTGCAGTCAAGAAGCGTGAAGACGTTCACCGTATGGCTGAAGCCAACAAAGCGTTCTCGCACTACCGCTTCTAATTCAAGCATCAATCATTTTGCGAGGGCTTTATGGCTCGTACTACAGCAATTAACCGCTACCGTAACATTGGTATCTGCGCCCACGTTGACGCGGGCAAGACCACCACTACCGAGCGGATCCTGTTCTACACAGGTCTGAGCCACAAGATGGGCGAGGTGCATGACGGCGCCGCGACCACCGACTGGATGGTGCAGGAGCAGGAGCGCGGTATCACCATTACCTCCGCTGCCGTTACCACCTTCTGGAAAGGTTCCCGTGGTCAGTACGACAACTACCGCGTAAACGTCATCGATACCCCCGGCCACGTTGACTTCACCATTGAAGTAGAGCGTTCGCTGCGTGTACTCGACGGCGCGGTCGTTGTGTTCTGCGGTACCTCCGGCGTTGAGCCGCAGTCCGAAACCGTATGGCGTCAGGCCAACAAGTACGGCGTTCCACGTGTTGTCTACGTGAACAAGATGGACCGTGCCGGTGCAAACTTCCTGCGCGTCGTAGGTCAGATCAAGAATCGTCTGGGTCACACCCCGGTTCCTGTTCAGCTGGCCATTGGTGCCGAAGACGACTTCCAGGGTCAGGTTGACCTGATCAAGATGAAAGCCATCTACTGGAACGACGACGACAAGGGTACTACCTACCGCGAGGAAGAAATTCCTGCCGAGCTGGTGGACCTGGCCAACGAATGGCGCAGCAACATGGTCGAGGCTGCTGCCGAGGCCAACGAAGAGCTGATGAACAAGTACCTTGAAGAAGGTGACCTGTCCGTCGAAGACATCAAGGCTGGTCTGCGCGCCCGTACCCTGGCGAGCGAGATCGTTCCTGCTGTCTGCGGTTCCTCGTTCAAGAACAAGGGCGTTCCCCTGGTTCTCGACGCCGTGATCGACTTCCTGCCTGCGCCAACCGAGATCCCTGCGATCAAGGGTATCCACCCTGATCTGATCGACGTGCCGAAGGATGAGGTCAAGCCAGAGCAGTACGACGAGCGTCCTGCTGACGACAACGAACCGTTCTCGGCCCTGGCGTTCAAGATCGCCACCGACCCGTTCGTGGGTACTCTGACCTTCGTCCGCGTCTATTCGGGCTTCCTGACCTCCGGTGACTCCGTCATCAACTCGGTCAAGGGCAAGAAAGAGCGCGTTGGTCGTATGGTGCAGATGCACGCCAACCAGCGTGAAGAAATCAAGGAAGTACGTGCAGGCGACATCGCTGCTCTGATCGGGATGAAGGACGTCACCACCGGTGATACCCTGTGCAACCTCGACAAGCCGATCATCCTTGAGCGTATGGACTTCCCTGAGCCGGTGATTTCGCTCTCCGTAGAGCCGAAGACCAAGGCTGACCAGGAGAAGATGGGTATCGCACTGGGCAAGTTGGCCCAGGAAGACCCGTCGTTCCGCGTCAAGACCGACGAAGAAACCGGCCAGACCATCATCTCCGGTATGGGTGAGCTGCACCTGGACATCCTCGTTGACCGCATGAAGCGCGAGTTCAACGTCGAGTGCAACGTCGGCAAGCCGCAGGTTTCGTACCGCGAGAAGATCACCAAGTCCAACGTCGAGATCGAAGGTAAGTTCGTTCGTCAGTCGGGTGGTCGTGGTCAGTTCGGTCACTGCTGGATCCGTTTCTCGGAGCCGGACGTCGACGAGAAAGGCAACATCACCGAAGGTCTGGTGTTCACCAACGAAGTCGTTGGTGGTGTGATTCCTAAGGAATTCATCGCCCCGATCCAGAAGGGCATCGAAGAGCAGATGAAAAACGGCGTTGTTGCCGGCTATCCGCTGCTCGGCCTGAAGGCTACGGTGTTCGACGGTTCGTATCACGACGTCGACTCCAACGAAATGGCGTTCAAGATCGCCGCTTCGATGGCGACCAAGCAACTGGCCCAGAAGGGCGGTGGCGTGGTGCTTGAGCCGATCATGAAGGTCGAAGTTGTAACCCCGGAAGACTACCTGGGTGACGTGATGGGTGACCTGAGCCGTCGTCGTGGGATGATCCAGGGTAATGAAGACTCGGTGTCCGGCAAGGTAATCACTGCTGAGGTACCACTCGGAGAAATGTTCGGTTACGCAACCGACGTTCGTTCCATGTCTCAGGGTCGCGCAAGCTACTCCATGGAATTCTCCAAATACGCCGAAGCTCCGTCGAACATCGTCGAAGCACTCGTTAAAAAACAAGGCTAATCCCCTTTAGGCAAGAGGTTCACTGTCGTGGCTAAAGAAAAATTTGATCGTTCCCTTCCCCACGTTAACGTCGGCACTATCGGCCACGTTGACCACGGTAAGACCACTCTGACCGCAGCTCTGACTCGCGTCTGCTCCGAAGTTTTCGGTTCGGCCGTCGTTGAGTTCGACAAAATCGACTCGGCTCCAGAAGAAAAAGCGCGCGGTATCACCATCAACACCGCTCACGTCGAGTACAACTCGAACATTCGTCACTACGCTCACGTTGACTGCCCAGGTCACGCTGACTACGTGAA
>NZ_JBIVGA010000031.1:0-3556 GCF_044748405.1 Pseudomonas sp. NPDC089996
GTCCAGTGCTCGACTACGCGCGGCTGGCCGCCAAGGGTTTCCCAGCGGTAGTGGCAGCCCAGGCCCAGGGCGTTGCTGTGGGTCACCATCAGGCCTTCGGCGTAGCTGAAGCTGCGCACGGTGTCGCCGTTGCGGTTGATCACCGCACTGAGCTGGCCGTGTTCAACGACGCAACATCAAACAACTTCATAGGTGTAAGCCCTGTTTCAATTCTCACCCAAATAGGTTCATACTCACTGAAGAGAAAATCAATTTCGGCAGACTTAGGCAGCTCTGTAGGCCAGCGGGCCGCTGCATCTTTTGACGCCACAAAACGGCCAGCGACCTGATATTTATCATGCGCCAAGCGCAATGCCTTCATCGCTTCTTCAATATCACTCATGCCATCATCCAGCATTTAACCGCAAGAACTTCCTTCTTAGCTTCTAACTCGGTACATAAGACGCCCCTTACCAGCATTTTTGGAATTTCCTCTTTGCCCTTGATCTGCATTTAGGTGCTCATCGGTACCCCTTGGGTGATTTGCATTTTGTAAAAATACTATAGTTCTCGGATCACCCTTCCAGGCCGCACCTAATTTACCGCTAGCCTCAACATTGTTTAAAGATCAATACACTCACGAGCCTAACAAAAAACCAAAGTATAGATATCACCCGAGCTTTACTAATCTACAGACATGACGACATGTGTCATCGAGCAACCAATTCGAAATCAAAATCGCTTATAGAGGAATCACCATTAATTTCCGGTAAGGCTTGAACTTGAGTAAACACCAACCCATACCCGAATTCTGAACCAACCCCCCGAAGATTTGAGTAGCCCTTGATAGACAAACTGTAAAATCCAGACTCAACATCAATATAGTCATTACTGGGGAGGCGCGAGTTATACTCAGCCTTATAATTCAGGAAAAATCTTTCATCCCAATCAAATAAAGCATTGAGATCAGAAATAATCATAATACCAGAGACTATTTTCAAAGGTAGGCCTGAATGTACAAATACCGGCTCTGGTAGAGTGTCCGGCAAGTCATTACCACCTTCTGCAAATACTGCATACTCAGCCTCAGAAATCTGATATATGGGGCAAACCACCCCTTGCTCAATCGCCTCGCGGCCCAAAGCTTCATCTTCCAAAAAAGCATTGAATATATTGGCATCTGTTACATTTCTTTTTTTTAAAAACCTCATAAGCTCTAACGGATCAAACAGCACAATCCCTGGGGAATATAGTTCCACCAATGCTTTTTTTTTCATTAACCACATCCTCCCGCTGAGTTGCTACTACCACCTTTCCCAAGCGATTTGGTTAAGGCTTCCCCAATAGTCACATTTTTCGCAAGAACCTGGCCAGTACGTGGGATCTTCAGAGTGCCTTTCTGAGGAAAACCTTCGTATGCTTTATTCAGCTTCTTGACCAAATCATCAGATGTTCCGTCAAATTTTTTGTTAAATGGCACGCCTTCTTTTTTTATCGCATCATGGAATTGTTGATGTAGCTTATCAGATCCATCAATCTCATTGGGGAACCATGAAGGTGAATCGAGTTTGGTTCCTAGCTCTGGGAATCCATGTGTATTTGCATGAGCGCGAGGAAACGGATGATGCCCCATACCATCAGGTTTCAAAGGCTTCCAGAATGGCATCCAGCCCCAAGGATCAACCCATGACATGGGGTTGGGGACGTAGTGATAAAGATTCAAACCACCAGTTAAGCCGATAGGATCTTGAGTGCTAAATCGCCCTACTTCCGGATTATAATAACGGAAAGTATTGTAGTGCAGTTCCGTTTCAGTATCAAAATACTGACCTTGGAAGCGTAGGTTCTGCTCGACCTCACTAACGGATAGCTGCTCTACCGAGCCCCACGAGCGATACGTGACTTGCCAAACGATCTTGCCATCGCTATCCGTCAGCTCCAACGGCGTACCAATCTGATCCGTATGGAAGTAATAAAACTTGTGCTCTTGCCCTTCAGCCTGATCGACGCGCGCCAACGGTGCGTAGCTACCCGGCTCATACAGATACAGGATGCTTTGCCCCGGCGTTTCCTCCCGCAGCATCCTCAGCCCTTGCCAAAGAAAGCGCTTATGTTCGACTTCGCCGTTGATCTCCGCCTGCTTGGCCACCCGCCGCCCGAGGCTGTCGTAGCGGTAATGCCCGGTGCTTTCCAGCCTGCCATCGACATACGTTTCCGCCCGAACCAACCGGTTCTCACAGTCATAGGCAAAGTGCTGCAGCTTGCTATGCCCCGAGTGCTTCTCGATCAGGTTGCCCCACGGGTCGTAGCGGTACTCCTGATCGCGCCAATGGGTGATCCGGTTATCCTTGAACTTGGCGAACTGCCGCGCATTGAAATCCAGCCGGTTGGCCGCCGCGTCGTAGCGGAACTCCTCACTGCCCACCAGCGAGCCAGTATCACGGCTGCGCAACTGGCCGTTGGCTTCGTACTCGTACTTGATCTCGCCGCGCAGCTTGTCGAGCGTGCGCACCAGTTCACCCGCCGGGTCGTACTGGTAGCGGCGGTGAATCGGGTTGTAGGCATGCTCCACCAGCAGCGAGGTATTGATGCCGGTGTTGTGAACTTGCGAAAGTTTGTCCGCTGGCAGGGTCGAGGCGAACTGCCAGGCCCTGCGCCCCATGGCGTCATAGCCAAAGCAACTGGTGAGCTTGCCCTGGGTCCTGTAGACCTCGCGGTGCAGGTCATCGCGCTCCATGTCGCTGATCACCTGGCCGTCGAGATTCAGCTGGTGCAGATGCCCGCTGCCGTAGTACAGGTGGTTGAGCTTGCGGCCATCCGGCAGGGTCAGCGTGGTCAGGTTGCTGAGCGGGTCGTATTCGTAGCCCAGCGTTCCGTCGGGCGTGATTTCCTGGGTCAGTCGGCCTAACACATCGTAGGTGTATTCGAGCTTTTCCTCGGTCACCCCGAGCCGCTTGCCGGTTCCGGTCGGTTGCCGCTCGATACTGAGCAACCGGTCGGCCTCGTCGTAGGTGAAGCTCTGCTGTGCATCGCGGTTGAGCTTGGCGATCAAGCGGCCAATGCTGTCTCGCTCAAACAGGGTATGGCGTTCCGGTCGCTCGGCATTTTCGCCATAGCCAATCTCATCCAGCCGGGTCAGATGCCCGCCGACGTTGTAGCTGAAGCGCCGGGTCAGGTTGTCCAGCCGCACCTCTTCACTCAGCCGGTCCGAGGCGTCGTAGGCAAAGCTGTACGTCGCATTGTTCTCGTTGACCAGCGCTGTCAGGCGCACGGCCTTGTCGTACTCGTAACGCACCCGCTGGCCCTTGGCATCCTCGCGGCTGCTGGGCAAGCCGCGGGCGGTGCGCATCAGGCGGATGGTCTGGCCTTTGCCATCGGTGTGGCTGAGCACCTGGCCGTAGACGTTGTAGGTGAAGGTTTCCTTTGTGCCGTCCGGATGGCTGATGCGCAGCACTTCGCCGTCCGGCTTGCGCTCCAGCGAGGTGGTCTGGTTCAGCGCATCGGTCACCGCCACCAGGTGCTGACGCTCGTCGTAGCGGTAGTAGGTGCTCTTGCCCGAGCAGTCCTGATAACGCTC
>NZ_JBIVGA010000032.1:0-3408 GCF_044748405.1 Pseudomonas sp. NPDC089996
GAGCGTCAGCACCTGGTGGCGGTGACCGATGCGCTGAACCAGACCACCTCGCTGGAGCGCAAGCCGGACGGCGAAGTGCTGCGCATCAGCCATCCAGACGGCACAAAGGAAAGCTTCACCTACAACGTCTACGGCCAGGTGCTCAGCCACACCGACGGCAAAGGCCAGACCATCCGCCTGATGCGCACCGCCCGCGGCTTGCCCAGCAGCCGCGAGGATGCCAAGGGCCAACGGGTACGCTACGAGTACGACAAGGCCGTGCGCCTGACGGCGCTGGTCAACGAGAACAATGCGACGTACAGCTTTGCCTACGACGCCTCGGACCGGCTGAGTGAAGAGGTGCGGGTGGACAACCTGACCCGGCGCTTCAGCTACAACGTCGGCGGGCATCTGACCCGGCTGGATGAGATTGGTTACGGCGAAAATGCCGAGAGGCCGGAGCGGCATACGCTGTTCGAGCGTGACTCTATTGGCCGCTTGATCGCCAAGCTCAATAACGACGCGCAGCAGCGATTCATCTATGACGACGGTGACCGGTTGCTGAGCATCGAGCGGCAACCGACCGGAAGCGGCAAGCGGCTCGGGGTGACCGAAGAAAAGCTGGCGTACGCCTATGACGTGTTAGGCCGACTGACCCAGGAAATCACGCCCGACGGAACGCTAGGTTACGAATACGACCCGCTCAGCAACCTGACCACGCTGACCCTGCCGGATGGGCGCAAGGTCAACCACCTGTACTACGGCAGCGGACACCTGCACCAGTTGAACCTGGACGGCCAGGTGATCAGCGACATGGAGCGGGATGACTTGCACCGCGAGGTCTACAGGACCCAGGGCAAGCTCACCAGTTGCTTTGGCTATGACGCCATGGGACGCAAGGCCTGGCAGTTCGCCTCGACCTTGCCCGCCGACAAGCTTTCGCAGGTGCACAACACCGGCATCAACACCTCGCTGCTTGTGGAGCATGCCTACAACCCGATCCACCGCCGTTACCAGTACGACCCGGCCGGTGAGCTGGTGCGCACCCTCGACAAGCTGCGTGGCGAGCTCAAGTACGAATACGAAGCCAATGGTCAGTTGCGCAGCCGTGATACCGGCTCGCTGGTGGGTAGTGAAGAGTTCCGCTACGACGCGGCGGCCAACCGCCTGGACTTCAATGCGCGGCAGTTTGCCAAGTTCAAGGACAACCGGATCACCCATTGGCGCGATCAGGAGTACCGCTACGACCCGTGGGGCAACCTGATCGAGAAGCAATCGGGGCATAGCAAGCTGCAGCACTTTGCCTATATTAGGTGTGCATGCCGCAACACCTGGAAAATCTCATCTTGAGCAACATGTGATTTTTGATAATAATCTAACTAAGGCTGAAGCTAAATTCCTTGAGCAGAAAATCATGGATCTTAACGGTGGAGCGCTGTCCACCAACGAGGTTACCAACTTGCTCAATAGAATTAGGTCCTATAGCCCCACCAATCCTAATGCTCCTCTCTATGACGTGGCTGGTCATAGTCCGAGCTGGGGAGGTGATGTACTGTCAGATGCCCTGACTAAAATGAAAGGTTTAGGTTTATGACTGGAGATCTAACAATGCACAATGGCGATTATTTTTTGATCCCAATGGAGGATGGTAGGTCCGCTATCGGACAAATCATCTGGTTAGGGAGCGAGAGTAAAGAGCAGAAATTTAAAAAAGTCTTCGCCTTTGGAGTGCTATCTGTGGGTGATGGCAAGGTCATCCCTGAAGGTGAAAAATTTTTGAGCTTTGAAAATTATAGAGGAGTTTTTACCGTAATTTTTACTGCATTCGATAAGCTTAAGTCTGGTGAGTGGAAAGTGATACGTTCTGGGACGTTTGCCGATTCTTCTTGGGGTGACTTTGAGTTTAATATGGCAGGTACGTTGTATCGACGAGGGCAGGTTGTTAGAATCCTAGATATCGATGAGTATCAAAATCATCTGCTTATGAGTGTCTCAGGATTCGCTCTCGTTGAACGGTATTTACAACAATATTGATGTGTGTGATTTAGTGGCTGCTTAAAGTCTCGCGCCGGTGCTTTAAGACTTATAGGTCTAGTGGTTGTTGCTCGTTGCTAATGTTGAATTGCTGCAAATAAGATCTTTAACAGTATGTTTTTATGAGGTGGCTGCCAATCATTTGGCACTCGCCTAACTTTTAGGTTTTCTCAATTAATTCAGAGGGCGATTCTTGAGCAGATTGTAAGCAAGCACGTAGTTCAATATGGCGGTTTGTACATTTAGTCTGGGAAGCCGACCCACCAACCCTTGGGTCGCAAGATCAGCTACAAGCACTTCCGCTCCACGCCACTGGTCACCGAAACCCGCTTCCCCGACGGCAGCGTCTGGCAGGTGCGATACGACGAAAAAGGCAACCTGGTTACCGATATCGACATACTTGTGGTGGAATGCCTACGCGCAGGTCGAGCGTTTCGAGGATTGTTCCGGCAAAAGCACCTGCTACCGCTACGACGAACGCCAGCACCTGGTTGCCGTCACCGATGCGCTGAACCAGACCACGACCCTGGAGCGCAAGCCCGATGGTGAAGTGCTGCGTATCAACCATCCGGACGGCACGGCGGAAACCTTTACCTACAACACCCTTGGCCAGGTACTGAAGCACACCGATGGCAAAGGCCAGACCACCTACCTGCAACGCACCTCGCGCGGCCTGCCCAGCAGCCGCCAGGATGCCAAGGGCGAGTGGATTCGCTACGAGTATGACAAGGCCCTGCGCCTGACCGCACTGGTCAACGAGAACGGCGCGGCCTACCGCTTTGCCTATGACGCATCGGACCGCCTGAGCGAAGAGGTGCGGGTGGATAACCTGACTCGGCGCTTCGGCTACGACGCGGGCGGGCATCTGATTCGACTGGATGAAATCGGCTATGGCGAAAGCGGCGAGCGCCCGGAGCGCAACACGCTGTTCGAGCGCGATGCCATTGGCCGCTTGATGGCCAAGGTCAACCGCGATGCCCGGCAAGATTTCGCGTACGACGAGGCCGATCGGTTGCTGAGCATCCAGCGCCACCCAACAGGCACTGGCAAGCAGCTGGGCATTACTGAGGAAAAGCTCGCTTACAGCTACGACCTGCTAGGCCGATTGACGCAAGAGCTGAGTTCCAGCGGCGCACTCGATTATGAATACGATGCGCTCAGCAACCTGACCACCCTGACGCTGCCGGATGGCCGCAAGGTCAACCACCTGTACTACGGCAGCGGGCACCTGCACCAGTTGAACCTGGACGGCCAGGTGATCAGCGACATGGAGCGCGACGACCTGCACCGTGAGGTCTATCGCACCCAAGGCAAGCTCACCAGTTGCTTTGGCTACGACGCGATGGGGCGCAAGGCTTGGCAGTTCGCCTCGACCTTGCCCGCCGACAAGCTCTC
>NZ_JBIVGA010000033.1:0-3331 GCF_044748405.1 Pseudomonas sp. NPDC089996
GACCGCATCAAGCTGAGGCTCAATGGCCTGAGCCCTGTCGAGTACAGGACCCAGGCGGCAGCTTAAAACTGTCCAACTTTTGGGGGGCAGTCCACCCCGTGGGAGCGGCTTCAGCCGCGAAAGGGCCGGCACAGGTTACTTGGATAGTCCAATCCAACCCCGCTTTCGTCCAACTTTGCCGGCCAGCCGCTGGATACGCTGGCCACTCCAAACGGAGGATCCACCCATGACCTACCTGTTCAACCCACCGGCCATCGTCTGCCTGCCGATCCGCGGCAGCACTGCGCGCTTCCCGGTCGGCCGGGTGTTCTGCCTGGGCCGCAACTACCCATGGCCAGAGTCCTACGGTCCGGCGCCACTAGAGCCTGTGTTCTTCATGAAGCCGGCCAGCAACGTGGTCGAGGCGCAAGGCGAGTTGCCCTTCCCGCCGCAAACCGACGAGTTCTGCCATGAAATCGAGCTGGTCGCGGCTATCGCCAAAGGCGGCGCCGATATCACCCCGGAGCAGGCTCTGGAGCACGTGTTTGGCTTCGCCGCCGGCCTCGACCTGACCCGCCGCGACCACCAGCGCAAGGCCAAGGCCGAAGGCCTGCCCTGGGAAGGCGCCAAGGTATTCGAGGCCTCCGCCCCCATGACCGCCATCGTCGCCGCCAGTGAATGCGCATGGCCGCTGGAGGGGTCGCTATGGCTGCAGGTAAACGGCCAGGAACGCCAGCATGCCCACCTCGGTCAGCAGACCTGGGCCCTGGCCGAGGTGATCAGCCGGCTATCCCGCCAGCTGCCGCTGCGCCCCGGCGACCTGATCATGACCGGCAGCCCACCCGGCGTGGCGCCGCTGAACCCGGGCGACACGATCCACGCCGGCATCGATGGCATCGGCGAACTGCAACTGCGCGTCGGCCCTCGCCCTGCCGGGCAAGCCGCCGACGCTGCCTGAACCTCATGGAGTAACGAGATGAGCCAAAACAAGAAAATCGCCCTGGTCACCGGCGCCGGCAGCGGCATCGGCCGCGCCGTCGCCCTCGCCCTGCTGGAGGACGGTTTCAGCCTGGTCCTCGCCGGGCGCCGCGCCGAGCCACTGCAAGCGGTCGTCAAACAGGCGCAGGCGGCGGGTGGTGAAGCCATTGCCGTCCCCACCGACGTTCGCGACGAGCAGAGCGTGGCACAGCTGTTCGCCACCATCGAAGAGGTGCATGGCCGCCTCGATGTGATCTTCAACAACGCCGGCATCAATGCCCCCGCCGTGCCGGTCGACGAGTTGCCGCTGGAGAACTGGCGCAACGTCATCGCCACCAATGTCGACGGCGTATTCCTGTGTGCCCGCGCCGCCTTCGGCCTGATGCGCCGCCAGCAACCGCAAGGCGGGCGGATCATCAACAACGGCTCCATCTCGGCACACACCCCGCGCCCGTTCACCGCCCCCTACACCGCCAGCAAGCACGCGGTGCTGGGCCTGACCAAGGCGCTGGCGCTGGATGGCCGCCCCTACGGCATCGTCTGCAGCCAGGTGGACATCGGCAACGCCCTGACCGAGCTGTCCGAGCGCATGACCCGCGGTGTGCGCCAGGCCAATGGCGAAATCGCCGCCGAGCCGATGCTCGACGTGCGCCACGTGGCCGATGCGGTGCGCTACATCGCCGCGCTGCCGCTGGATGCCAACGTACTGAACATGACCGTGATGGCCAGCAACATGCCGTTCGTTGGCCGTGGCTGATCCCTGTTTCCGATGGAGTGACCGATGAAACCTGAAGTCCTGCAACTGAGCCCGATTCTGATCCCGCAAATCCGTGAGCAGCTGGAACAGCTGTTCACCGTGCACCGCTATTACGAACAGGCCGACAAGGATGCCTACGTCAGCCAGCATGCCGACAACATCCGTGGCGTGATCACCGGTGGCCACACCGGCATCAGCCAGGCGCTGATGGCGCGCCTGCCCAACCTCGAAGTGATCGCGGTCAATGGCGTGGGCACTGACGCGGTGGACCTGGCCTATGCCCGTGATCGCGGCATTCATGTGACCGCGACCATCGGCGCCCTCACCGAGGATGTCGCCGACCTCGCCATCGGCCTGCTGATCGGCTTGTGCCGCGGCATCTGCACGGGTGACCGCTTCGTCCGTGCCGGCCACTGGGCCACCAGCGCCACACCGCTGGCACCATTGCCACTGGCCCGTCAGGTATCGGGCATGCGCGTGGGCATCGTCGGCATGGGCCGGGTCGGCCGCGCGGTGGCGCAGCGGGCGGCGGCGTTTGGGTGCCCGATTCGCTACACCGACCTGCAGGCGCTGGATGTGCCGTATGGGTTCGAGGCGGATCTGGTGCAGCTGGCCAAGGATAGCGACGCGCTGATCCTGGCGGCGGCAGCCGACAAGGGCGAGGCGCTGGTCAACCGCGAGGTGCTGCAGGCGTTGGGGGCCGAGGGGTACCTGATCAACATCGCACGCGGCAAGCTGGTGGATGAGCCGGCACTGATTGCGGCGCTGGAGGCTGGCGAGATCGCTGGCGCGGCGCTGGATGTGTTTGCCGATGAACCGCGGGCGCCCGAGGCGTTGTTCGACCGTGAAGATGTGGTGCTGCAGCCGCATCGCGCCAGTGCCACGGTGCAGACCCGCACGCGCATGGGTGAGATGGTGGTGGCCAGCCTGGTGGATGTGTTTGCCGGGCGTAAGCCGCAGGGGTTGGTTATCTAGAGAGCGGCAATGCGAAGTGAGAACGGTGAAGGGCCCCTGGCCAACCACCGTTCCATTTTGCCGCGCGAACCATGAATGACTCCGCTCAAAGCTATTCAAACTACCTGACGTATATTCCTACAAGTTTTTAAGAAGAGCGAAGCTCCCCTGAGAATGGGTTCCTCGTTAGTGTTCAGGTGCAGCTTAGATGCATCTTTTCGCTAACTGCCCGTTGGCTGGCATGCCAGCGCAATGACGGGTGATGGAGGAATTGTAATGCCCACGCCTACCACTCACGCAATAAACAAGCACAACGCCGCCCCCATGCTCGAGCCCTCGGCATGGCCCCCTCGCCCCTCGTCCCGTTCCGCCGCCCGCTTGTTCGCAGCATGCGTGGCCCAGCGCCGGCGCAGGTCTGCTGCCCGCTAGCGAACATCGCCCCGAGCCACGTCCGCCAGCGCCTGCTGACCACCGAAGTACTGGCGTCGCTCAACCCCATCCTGCAGCAATGATCCTGCGCCTGGAGCCTTCATGCCCCACCCGTCCGACCTGCGTTACAGCTTCCAGCCCCTGGCGGCTGATATCGAACTCGAAGTCGTGTCGTTCGAGCTCAAAGAGGCCCTGAGCACCCCCTTCCAGTTGCAATTGGAGCTGGTCAGCTTC
>NZ_JBIVGA010000034.1:0-3250 GCF_044748405.1 Pseudomonas sp. NPDC089996
TGTCACGGCATTGTCCTCGAATCAGGCGCGCTGGATGATCAGTTCGCGGCCGACACGGGCCTCGACCTTGGCGTAGCGCCACAGCTTGTACGGGCCCTCGCCCACCGCCGTGGTGCGGAACAGGTTGCAGGCGGCGTGCACGGTTTCGATATCCGGCACGTCGGCCAGCAGGTAGGTGGTCCAGGGGAAGCCGTCGGACGGGCCGACCATGCTCTGGTCGTCATCCATGTTGCCCAGCACGTTTACCCCGGCCAAGTCGTGGATGCCGTTCCACATCGCGCTGAACGCGGCCCATACCTGCAGTTGCTCCTCGCGCGGGGCGTCGAAGAAGTTCTGGTTGATGCCCATGCAGAACAGCACGCGCAAGGCTTTCTTATCGCTCATGTCAGTAATCCCGAAAGTTACAGGTAGCCCGGCAGGGGCTGTTTGCCGAAGAACATCGCCCCGGCGTTCTGGTAGGTGACGTCGCCCATGAAGGCGTGCTGGGTAACCACTTGCGCATCGTTGACGCAGCGGGCCAGCGGGCTTTCGTTGTAGATGCCGGTCATGCCCGAGAGCATCTGCGCGCTGCGAGCCACTTCGGCGGCCACGCGCGTGGCATGGGTGGAGGACAGGCGCAGCAGGTTGGTGACGTCGACCGGTACCGGGTCGCCGGCCAGCACGTGCTCCCAGGCCTGCTCGATGGATTCGTAGAAGAACGCCCGCGCCGAACGCAGTGCCGCCTCGGCCTTGGCCACGTCGACCTGGGCCAACGGCCGGTCGGCCAGGGCCGGGGCGCCGGTGACCGAGATGCGCCCGCTGGCCATGCCCGACAGCTCGTCCAGGGCAGCGCGGGCAACGCCCAGGCCGACCACCGAGAGCACCTGGGTGGCGAACGACAGTGACGGGTAGCGGAAGAACGGCTCGTCGAGGTTCGGCTTGCCACCGCGCACGAAGGTCCACTGTTCGCCGACCACCACGTCCTCGACCAGCAGGTCGTGGCTGCCAGTACCGAGCAGGCCGACGGTGTCCCAGGTTTCCTCGATGCGCGCCTGGCTGCGCGGCAGCACCGCCAGGCGTGGCAGGTCGAGCTTGTCGCCATTGCGCGGGGCGATGCCGACGCCGACGATGTCGGCGCCCATGGAGCCACTGGAGTACTTCCAGCGGCCATTGACCTTGAAGCCGCCCGGCACGACTTCGGCCGGCTGTGGCGGGAAAATGCCACCGGCGAACACGGTGTCGGGGCTGTTGCCGTAGATTTCGGCGATGGTCTCCAGCGGCAGCGCCGCCAGGTACACCGGGCTCATGCCGAAGCTGGCGACCCAGCCGGCCGAGCCGTCGGCATGGGAAATGCGCTCGATCATTTCGCAGAAGGCGCCCGGCGAGCACTCAAGCCCACCAAAGCGTTTCGGCACCAGGGCGCGGTACACGCCGTGGGCCTTGAAGGCATCGATCACGTCGCGGGATATATGGCGCTGGCGATCGAATTCACCCTGGCGGGCACGATCACGCACCCCGTCAAGCAAGGCCTCGAAGGCAGGGCCAGAGGCGAGCGCCGACACAGGCGCGGCACGCAGGCAAAGCGAATCCATGGACATTCTCCGTCTCAGGCGCAGTTTTTGTGGTGTTTGGCAGGCGGCGAAATGGCCAGGCTCGGCAAAGGCGAGCAGCGGCCACGCTGGGGGGCAAAGGCTGGGCCGGGCGGCATGGTTCTGTCTCTCTTGTTTTAGGTGCCGGTGACAAAAATTTGCGGTCAATTACGTGAATTGTCAATTGAATTTTCACGCTAAAAATTGCCTATCCTTCTTGGATAAGCCCCCTGCAAATCAACATGAAACCACCTAACTAATTGATTGATATCAATTTACGTAGGAACCAAGGGCGATGAGAAATCAGCGAAAAAAACTATTCATGCCCGGTGATATTCCGAAAAATTTTTAGTCGACTTTTCACATGATTCCGGAGAGAAAAAAGCTGGTGTAGGATGGCCAGGCAAGGAGCGCCACCAGGCCGGCCAACTGTGTCGAGCCCATAAAAAAATCAGCAAGCGCCCCGCCAGGATCGATGGGGACACGCCAATGCCTGCCGTGATAACCCCGAGGTCGAGGCCATGCCCACCCACCCCATCGACTTGCAGGACCACCGCCTGCGCTACCTGCACCTGAGCCACGACAAAGGCTCCATGCGCGCCGCCGCCGAAGCCCTGGGCGTCGCCACCTCATCGGTCAGCCGGCAGATCGCCCGGCTGGAACAGGAACTGGATATCGAACTGGTCCGCCCCGGTACCCACCGCATCAGCCTGACGGCTGCCGGCGAGGCTGCGGTGGACTACTACGTCGAACGCAGCCGCCAGCACGCCCAGCTGGTCCATCGCCTGGACGAGCTGCGCGGCCTGCAGCAGGCCTCGACCGTGCTGGCCATCGGCGAAGGCCTGCTGGGCGCCCGGGCGATCAATTCGTTGCAGGGGTTTCTGCATGCCCATGGCGCGCACAAGGCCGAGATCATCAGTGCACCTTCGCTGGAAGTGCAGCGCCGGGTCCTGAACGATGAGGCGCACTTGGGGGTGATCTTCGCCCCCAGCGCCACCGCACGCCTGACCCGCCTGTACAGCCTGGCCCAGCCGCTGCGCATGATCGTGCACCGCGACAGCCGCCTGGCCGCGCGCTCCACGGTCAGCCTGGAAGACGTGGCGCGTGAATCGCTGGTGCTGCCGGGCGCCGATTTTCGCGTGCGCGAGCTGGCGGATGCGGCGTGCAAGGACCAGCCGTTCGCCATCGTGCCCACGCTCACGTCCAACTCGCTGGCGGTGATCCTCGATTTCGTGCGCTCCGGCATGGGCGCCACCTTGCTGGCCGAGCTGCCGATCATCGACGAACTCAAGAGCGGTACGTTCAAGGCACTGGCCATCGATTGCCCGGCGATGAATGCCACCGACATCCAGATCGTCACCCGGCGCGGGCGCACGCTGGATGGGTTGAGCCGTGAGCTGGCCACGGAGATGGCGAGGGCCGTGCGCATGGCGGCTAACGCCTGAGAACGATTTGAGATTGCCGGGGGCGCGCTGCGCCCCTTTCGCGACACAAGGCCGCTCCTACAAGGGAATGCGATCTCCTGTAGGAGCGGCCTTGTGTCGCGAAAAGGCTGCAAAGCAGCCTCAGATGTTGTTGCACAAAACGCAACGACATTGCCCGCCACTGTCATTGAGCCCCTCCCCCCTGCCCTTTACGTTGCTCCCATAAGAAATCGCCCCCCATAGGTGACCCCCGTGAGC
>NZ_JBIVGA010000035.1:0-3023 GCF_044748405.1 Pseudomonas sp. NPDC089996
GTCACCATCAGGCCGTCGGCGTAGCTGAAGCTGCGCACGGTGTCGCCGTTGCGGTTGATCACCGCACTGAGCTGGCCGTGTTCGTCGTAGCGGTATTGAGTCAGGGTTTCGACGGCTTGATTGTCGACGATGCGCTTGATGTCGGTCAGGGTGCCGTCGGGGGTACGGGTGAAATGCAGGAAGTGACCGAGGGCGTTTTCGATGCGTTGCAGCGGCACCTCAGTGTTGCTGTGGGGTACTTCGCCGAATAAGAGCAGATGTCAGCTACTACAGTAGCCGCATTCGACGCGAGCTAAATATATCCACCCTTACTCACCAGTACTGACCATTAAGATGCACTGACTCTACCGAAGCACCGGCAGAGCCAGACAAAACCTAACACTGTTAAAGAGCTTGCCAAACATGTCGCCAAACTCAATTTTCTTTCAAAAACTCGACACCCGCAGGGAGCGACGCCAATATCGAAGAGTAAAAATCATCAATTCCATTTGCAATTTTGTAAAGATGACCACAATCGTCCCGCCCCGCAATATCATAAGCATTTATCTTGTCAGACTCATGCAAATGAGTTCTATCCCAATAGTAAACCCCCTCACGTCCAGCCTCAGCAACAAGGACATAAGGATTACCGCCCCCATCTCCCCCAATCGCTAAGACACCTTTAATAAAGTCCAATTCAGAAATAAATTCTTCATTAAAGCTGATAAGGTCGTTACATTCCTCTTCAGAATTAACCCCAAAGAGGCGATCAAAACTAACCTCCCCATCCTCGATCGACACCAATGGCAATTGCCCGTAATCAGGATCAGTCAAATAAAATCCATTCATGCGCGCCATCAATTTTTTATACGCATCAGGCAATGTGAAATTAACTGCAGCCTCAAGCGAACTTATTTCAACATCACTCAAGCCAGACTTGTAAGCTATAGGCATTTCGTCACCCTAGTAGCAGCTTGATTTCATATTTTTGGAGTGAGATGCTGACGCCAATTATAGCACCACCAGACGCTACTGCTTAAATACTACTTGAGACGTTCGATATAGAAATGGTTACTCAACCAAGGAAATTTGGACTTATATTTAGCATCAACATTCTAATGTCGCAGGCCTTAAATTAACGCATTCATAAAATAAAGATTGAGACGACTGAGTCAAGGTTGGCAATCGTCTCAAAAAAGCGATCTATTAAAGAGCACTGGCAGCATCAACCCGCTCTACAACAATTGCAGGCACGTAAATTAAACACCTTAAAAACCAAACTCACTATAGATCGTCAAACGCTGCCCAAGGATCGTATCTGTAAGTTTGATCTACCGCAACGAATGAGATTCCTTTTAGTCCCGCAGCAGCCGACTTAAATTTATCACTACAAAAAAGCTGTAGCGTTTCCTGACAACGGAATATATTACTGCTGATGCCCGCCTTAACCACAAATGAATCGACCTTGGCAATACTAATTTCGCCAGGATACAGCGGACTTTGAATAACGCTTCCAGTTTCTAAATCTTTCGAAACTTCATAGGCAGATGAGAGCTTATCGAGAGCAGACAAGCTTTCACCAGGCAGAAAAATAAAATAGTCACCCTTTCTAATCTTGCCGCCAGATGATATTTCAAGCGGGACAGCTCTATACTTGGAGTTCAACGAATCGCAAACCTCTAAAAATTTTCGCGAAACGTACGTCACACTAACTTGATAGAAGTCGAAATCCAAGAGATCGATATCGATACTTGAATCTGAAAGAGTAAGGTGATACTCATTCTTTATCTCTAGCTTTTCAGGGCGAGTCTCGTAAGGTGACCACTCAAACTTGTCGCAATTAAAGAAGCCGCTCAAATTGTCCGGACATCCCTTATCCACAGAGGAGTATTCCAATACGTAATATCTACTCGCCTCAATATTCATAGCAATCGCCCCGTAACCGCGTCTACAACAAATTTATTCGCTTCAAGTCCTTCTCTAGCGAAATTTTGAATCTTCCCAATACCCAAGGCTAGCTGTGTATCAGAAAGAACCCCCGCCTCGAAGAAGTCATTTAACTTAGCCACTTTAGACTCAATAATAGCGGTATACTTACCGTGATTCGACCAATGCCCAGGCAGATCAATACGCTGCGTTAGCTTTTTGCTTCCAGGTAAAAAAATTCCGTTCGGTGCCCCATCCCCGTTAAAACCCATAGACTTAAGCCTGTCAAACATTCTAGCGAATTGAGGGTTACTCAGAACCTCCTCTGGAATGAGGTGATGGTTCGCCATTTCCATCTCCTTTCCTAGCGCCCATGCTGTTACCAAGTTTCGTCGAACACCATCCCAGCGGGTCGACTTCCTGTGCAGGATTTGTAGCATACGAATAAATGTTTATTCCACCCGCAAGCCCTATAGGGTCCTGCGACAGAAACCGTCCGGGTTCGGCATCGTAGAAACGGAACGTATTGTAGTGCAGCCCCGTTTCGTCATCGAAATACTGGCCTTGGAAGCGTAGATTTTGCTCGACTTGACTGACGGCCAGATTCTCAATCGAACCCCACGAGCGATAGGTCGCCTGCCAAACGATCTGACCATCGCAATCCGTCAGCTCCAGCGGCGTACCGATCTGGTCCGTATGGAAGTAGTACAGCTTCTGCTCTTCCCCTTCTGCCTGATCGACTCTGGCTAATGGCGCATAGCTACCCGGCTCATACACATACAAGATGCTCTGCCCTGGCGTTTCCTCCCGCAGCATCCTCAGCCCTTGCCAGAGGAAGCGCTTTTGTTCGACTACACCATTGATCTCTACCTGCTTAGCCACCCGCCGTCCGAGGCTGTCGTAGCGGTACTGCCCGGTGCTTTCCTGCCTGCCATCGACATACGTTTCCGCCCGTACCAGCCGGTTTTCACAGTCATAGGCAAAGTGCTGCAGCTTGCTGTGCCCCGATTGCTTCTCGACCAAGTTGCCCCACGGGTCGTAGCGGTACTCCTGATCGCGCCAATGGGTGATCCGGTTGTCCTTGAACTTGGCAAACTGCCGCGCATTGAAGTCCAGGC
>NZ_JBIVGA010000036.1:0-2991 GCF_044748405.1 Pseudomonas sp. NPDC089996
TGGTAGTGTGGGGTTTCCCCATGTGAGAGTAGGTCATCGTCAAGATTCATTTCGCAAAACCCCTATCTGCGCATGCAGGTAGGGGTTTTGTCTTTCTGCCTGGCGTAAGCCACCGCGTCGCTTGCTTCGCAGGGAAACCCGCTCTTGCAAGCTATTGCCCGCAGCCCTTTTCCTATGCAAGCCAACGACCCATAGCTATCATGCCAGCCTTATTCCAAGTCGAGACTGGCATGCTGAAGTTGTTAAATCTCCTCAAGGATGGCCGGTTCCATTCCGGAGAAGCCTTGGGCGCAGCCCTCGGGGTGAGTCGCAGCGCCGTTTGGAAGCAGCTGCAACACCTGGAAGGTGAGCTGAACCTCACCATTCATAAAGTCCGTGGGCGTGGTTACCAGTTGGCCGCGCCGCTGAGCTTGCTTGATGCGCAGACGATCGCTGACTTCAGCGAAGGCGAGTCTTGGCCTGTTGTCATCCACGAAACCATCGACTCGACCAACGCCGAAGGGCTGCGCCTTGCCAGTGAAGGGCAATCGGCGCCGTTTTTGGTTCTGGCGGAGCGTCAGAGTGCCGGGCGTGGTCGCCGCGGTCGCATGTGGATCAGTCCATTTGCCGAAAACCTCTATTACAGCCTGGTCCTGCGTGTCGACGGCGGCATGCGCCAGCTTGAGGGGCTCAGCCTTGTGGTTGGTCTGGCTGTGATGCGCACGCTGCAGGCACTTGGCGTAAAGGACGTGGGGTTGAAGTGGCCCAACGATGTCCTGGTTCGTGGGCAAAAAATCACCGGCATCCTCCTTGAGCTTGTGGGCGACCCTGCAGACGTCTGCCATGTCGTGCTTGGCATTGGTATCAATGTGAATATGCAGGTCAATGAGCAGGTCGATCAGCAATGGACGTCGATGCGACGTGAGACGGGCGCGACAATAGATCGCAATCGTCTGGTGGCCATGCTCAGCCAGCAGCTGCAACATGAATTGGCCCGCCACCGGCGCTACGGTTTCGCGGCGTTCCAGGAAGAGTGGGAGCAGGCGCATCTCTGGCAGGGGCGCAATGTATCGCTGATCGCAGGTAACACCCGCATCGATGGTACCGTGCTGGGTGTGGACGGGCAGGGCGGATTGCGCCTTGAGGTCGACGGTGTTGAAAAGAGCTTCAGTGGTGGTGAGCTCAGTTTGAGGTTGCGTGATGATTCTTGAGCTCGATTGCGGTAACAGCTTCATCAAGTGGCGTGTCATTCACGCCGCCGATGCCACCATTGTGGGTGGCGGGATTGTCGATTCCGACCAGGCGCTGGTAGACGAAGTCTCGGCTCTGGTGTCTTTGCGGCTAACGGGTTGCCGAATTGTCAGCGTGCGCAGCGAGGAAGAAACCGCTGCCCTCTGTGCGCTGATCGCCAAGGCTTTTGCCGTCACTGCCCGGGTTGCAGAGCCGGCGCAGGAAATGGCTGGAGTACGCAATGGTTATGACGATCACCAGCGCCTGGGCATGGACCGCTGGCTTGCAGTGTTGGGTGCCTTCCATCTTGCCAAGGGGGCATGCCTGGTCATTGACCTGGGCACTGCAGCCAAGGCCGATTTCGTTTCCGCAGACGGCGAACACCTGGGTGGCTACATCTGCCCAGGCATGCCCTTGATGCGCAGCCAGTTGCGGACGCATACCCGCCGTATTCGCTATGACGACGCATCGGCCGAGCGTGCCTTGAGCAGCCTTTCGCCAGGGCGCTCCACGGTAGAGGCGGTAGAGCGCGGTTGCGTATTGATGCTGCAGGGTTTTGCTCGCATCCAGCTTGAGCAGGCGCGGGCCCTGTGGGGCGACGATTTCACCGTATTCCTGACGGGTGGGGATGCGCCGCTGGTGCGAGAAGCGGCGCCACAGGGCAGGGTAGTCCCCGACCTGGTATTCGTCGGCCTGGCAATGGCCTGCCCACTGGACTGAGGTGCTTATGCGTTGGTTGTTTCTGTTGCTGCTGGTGCTCAATGTCTTCTATTACGTCTGGCACCAGCAGGAAGCTCCGCTGAAGGCAAAGGACGTCGCTCCGTTATCGCTGTACAAAGGTAACCAGCAAGAAATCCGCCTGCTCAAGGAAACAGGGGCATCGGCACCGGCTCGGCGTCGTGACGAATGCTTGGTAGTGGGCGGCCTGACCGCTCTCGAGCAGCTCGACGCGCTGCGCCAGCGCTTGTTGAGCCTGGATATCGATGCTGCACCGGTATCCGGTCAGCTGCCGGGGGCTGAAGGTCTCTGGCTGAAGATTTCCCCGGAAAGCGAGCGTTTGCTGGACCAAAACGTCCTTGAGACTCTTTCCAACGATTTCAAAGACTTAAAACATAAAATTATTTTCTGCCAGGGTATTGCAACTGGCGAATAGCTTGATAGAATGGCGCCCGCTTCACAGGGAACACCACTCAGGTGGCAGTACTGGAAGCGGGTGTCAAAGCAGCTAAGTTTCAGATTTGATTGAAAAAATTTGAAAAAAAGCTTGACACTGGGACGGCAGACAAATAGAATGCCGGCCACATCTGGAGGGATTCCCGAGCGGTCAAAGGGGACGGACTGTAAATCCGTTGCGAGAGCTTCGAAGGTTCGAATCCTTCTCCCTCCACCAGTTTTAGCGAGAGCCGCAAGCTCCGCGGGTATAGTTTAGTGGTAGAACCTCAGCCTTCCAAGCTGATGATGCGGGTTCGATTCCCGCTACCCGCTCCAAGTTTGCAGGATTTTGCGCAAAGTGTTTCGCTCTTGTAGCTCAGTTGGTAGAGCACACCCTTGGTAAGGGTGAGGTCAGCGGTTCAAGTCCGCTCAAGAGCTCCATATAAACAAGGCAGATATGAAAATATCTGCCTTTGTTTTATCAGCGTAAGACTATTTTCTTCTGCGGAGGATTGTATCGATGGCTAAGGAAAAGTTTGATCGTTCCCTTCCCCACGTTAACGTCGGCACTATCGGCCACGTTGACCACGGTAAGACCACTCTGACCGCAGCTCTGACTCGCGTCTGCTC
>NZ_JBIVGA010000037.1:0-2369 GCF_044748405.1 Pseudomonas sp. NPDC089996
ACGCTGCCAGTCGAAGCACCGATCTTCTCGTAACCACCACCGGTACCGCCCAATACATTGACGGAGAGGCTGCCGGCGTCGACGAACACGTCTTCACCGTTCGGGTTGGCCACGGTCAGCGAACCGTGGCCGGTTGCATCCAGGGTGACCTGGTGGGTGACGTCGCCGAACTTCACGTTCAGCACGACCGGATCGCTACCCGCGCGTGGCGCGGTAGTCATCGCGAAGTTGAAGGTGATGTCCTGACCTTCATTCACCGGGTCTGCAGTAACGACAGCAGTTACCGGCGTTTCAGTGTCACGCACGTCAACAGAACCAGTGGAAGCACCGATCTTCTCGTAGCCGCCACCGGTACCGCCCAGCACATTGACGCTCAGGCTGCCGGCATCGACAAACACGTCTTCACCGTTCGGGTTGGCTACGGTCAGCGAGCCATGGCCAGTTGCATCCAGGGTAACCTGATGAGTAACGTCGCCGAACTTCACGTTCAGCACGACCGGATCGCTACCCGCGCGTGGCGCGGTAGTCATCGCGAAGTTGAAGGTGATGTCCTGACCTTCGTTGACCGCAGCTGCAGTGACCACGGCAGTGACCGGCGTTTCAGTGTCACGCACGTCAACAGAACCAGTCGAAGCACCGATCTTCTCGTAACCACCGCCCGTGCCGCCCAAGACATTGACGGAGAGGCTACCGGCGTCGACGAACACGTCTTCGCCGTTCGGGTTGGCTACGGTCAGCGAACCGTGGCCGGTTGCGTCCAGAGTGACCTGGTGGGTGACGTCGCCGAACTTCACGTTCAGGACAACCGGATCGCTACCCGCGCGTGGGGCAGTGCTCATCGCGAAGTTGAAGGTGATGTCCTGGCCTTCGTTGACCGCAGCTGCTGTGACCACGGCAGTGACTGGAGTCTCGGTATCGTTGACCTGGACGCTGCCAGTCGAAGCACCGATCTTCTCGTAACCGCCACCGGTACCGCCCAATACATTGACGGAGAGGCTGCCGGCGTCGACGAAGACGTCTTCACCGTTCGGGTTGGCCACGGTCAGCGAGCCATGGCCAGTTGCATCCAGGGTGACCTGATGAGTAACGTCGCCGAACTTCACGTTCAGCACGACCGGATCGCTACCCGCGCGTGGCGCGGTAGTCATCGCGAAGTTGAAGGTGATGTCCTGACCTTCGTTGACCGCAGCTGCAGTGACCACGGCAGTGACCGGCGTTTCAGTGTCACGCACGTCAACAGAACCAGTCGAAGCACCGATCTTCTCGTAACCACCACCGGTACCGCCCAATACATTGACGGAGAGGCTGCCGGCGTCAACGAAGACGTCTTCGCCGTTCGGGTTGGCTACGGTCAGCGAACCATGGCCGGATGCATCCAGGGTGACCTGGTGAGTGACATCGCCGAACTTCACATTCAAGACAACCGGCTCGCTACCGGCACGTGGCGCGGTGCTCATCGCGAAGTTGAAGGTGATGTCCTGGCCTTCATTGACTGGGTTAGCAGTCACAACTGCGGTGACCGGCGTCTCGGTATCGTTAACCTGGACGCTGCCCGTCGAGGCACCAATCTTCTCGTAGCCACCGCCGGTGCCGCCCAGCACGTTGACGCTCAGGCTGCCGGCATCGACGAACACGTCTTCGCCATTCGGGTTGGCAACGGTCAGCGAACCGTGGCCGGTTGCGTCCAGGGTGACCTGGTGAGTCACGTCGCCGAACTTCACGTTCAGGACGACAGGATCGCTACCCGCGCGTGGCGCGGTGCTCATCGCGAAGTTGAAGGTGATGTCCTGGCCTTCGTTGACCGCAGCTGCAGTGACCACGGCAGTGACCGGCGTTTCGGTGTCACGCACGTCAACAGAACCAGTCGAAGCACCGATCTTCTCGTAACCACCGCCTGTACCGCCCAGCACGTTAACGCTCAAGCTGCCAGCGTCGACGAACACGTCTTCGCCGTTCGGGTTGGCTACGGTAAGCGAACCATGGCCGGTTGCGTCCAGGGTGACCTGGTGAGTAACGTCGCCGAACTTCACGTTCAACACGACTGGCTCGCTACCCGCACGCGGGGCAGTGCTCATTGCGAAGTTGAAGGTGATGTCCTGGCCTTCGTTGACCGCTGCTGCGGTGACCACGGCAGTGACCGGGGTCTCGGTATCGTTGACCTGGACGCTGCCCGTCGAAGCACCGATCTTCTCGTAGCCACCGCCCGTGCCGCCCAGCACATTGACGGTGAGGCTGCCGGCGTCGACGAACACGTCTTCGCCGTTCGGGTTGGCCACGGTCAGCGAACCGTGGCCGGTCGAGTCCAAGGTGACCTGGTGGGTGACGTCGCCGAACTTCACGTTCAGCACGACTGGCTCGCTACCCGCGCG
>NZ_JBIVGA010000038.1:0-2305 GCF_044748405.1 Pseudomonas sp. NPDC089996
ATCACCCATTGGCGCGATCAGGAGTACCGCTACGACCCGTGGGGCAACCTGATCGAGAAGCACTCGGGGCATAGCAAGCTGCAGCACTTTGCCTACGACTGTGAGAACCGGCTGGTTCGGGCGGAAACGTATGTTGATGGCAGGCAGGAAAGCACCGGGCAATACCGCTACGACAGCCTCGGGCGGCGGGTGGCCAAGCAGGCGGAGATCGATGGCGAGGTCGAACATAAGCGCTTCCTCTGGCAAGGACTGAGGATGCTGCGCGAGGAAACGCCGGGGCAGAGCATTCTTTACCTGTATGAGCCGAGTAGCTATGCACCGTTGGCGCGCGTCGATCAGGCTGAAGGGGAAGAGCAGAAGTTTTACTACTTCCATACCGACCAGATTGGGACGCCGCTGGAGCTGACGAACAGCGATGGCACAGTCGTTTGGCAGGCGACCTATCGCTCTTGGGGTGAAGTGGAACACCTGGCGATCAACGAGCTAGAACAGAACCTTCGTTTTCAAGGGCAATATTTCGACGATGAGAGTGATTTGCATTATAATACTTTGCGTTACTATGCATCAGATGTTGGACGCTTTTTAACGCAAGATCCATTGGGTTTAGGTGGTGGAGTAAATCTTTACCAATACGCACCAAATCCCACGGCATGGATTGATCCTTGGGGTCTATCTTTTAAGAGTGTGAATTTTGAAGGTTCAACTGAGCTATTTCCTGTAACTGGCAGCCAAAAGAATATCGTAGCTATTCAAATGCAAGGGTCTCGAGGCCGGGACTTTACCGAAGCTTATAAGCAGGCTGGCTTGACAAAGACACAAGTCAAGTCTATGGGTAAATATACTTGGCATCATTTGGACGACTTCGATCCTGTGACGGGTAAGGGGACAATGCAGTTGGTGACACAGTCCGCGCACGAGGCTTCATTGCCGCATACAGGCTCGGTGGCGCAATTTGAGAAACATTTTGGTTTGCCTTCTGGGTCGTACGGGACACCGGAAGCTGTGGCTATCTCGCAGGATAAGGGCTGGCTCAAAGGCCGCCCTCAAAAAACAACCTCTACAAGTTGCTGAGAGCTTTATAATGGACGATTTGAAACTAATTAATTCTGAAGTCGCTATTTCTGGACGTGATATTGATATGCTCGAGTCTGAAATTGGCATGAAGTTTCCGCCCGAATTTAGGAGCCTCTACCTGTCTTACAATGGAGGTGCTCCTAATCGAGAGTTTTGGGCGAAGGACGAAAATTATGAGCCGATTAGAGTTGAGGATTTTAAAAGTATTGCTATTGATGGGGCCCTCGATAAGGATGAAACTAAGTATATAGGTGGCTGTTTCAGGTCGATGGTGAGAAGGAATGTCTTTCCAGCACATTTAGTGGCATTTGCCGTAGATGAGGCGGGTAATTTTATTTGTCTTGATAAGAATGGGGGTAAGGTAATATATTTTGCGGTTGATGTTTTTCAGCCGGATGTTGACATGCATATAAATCACATCAATGCTCAAAAGATACTGTCATGGTCGTTTCGTGAGTTTATTGATTCTTTGGTTTATGAGGATGAAATTGATCAGTGAGCGATAGCGTATTGTGCTGGAGGCGGGGGAATAATTTTTGGTTTTGTCGCTTCGGTATGAATGGTTTGTAAATTAAATTTTTTGCGGCGTGATGCTTTCCTAAGTTTATGTGGTGTAGCTGAGACCTTTAATAATTTAACCTTGGAGGACTGAAGCTTTAGACTCAGTCCTTCTAGTAAACAAGTGACGCTGAATACGACGTCCTGCGGCAATGAAACGACATCACTTTCTTGGCCGACATCAAGCGCGTGGTCAACAACTAGGCCGTCGAAACGCTGATCCACTACCGCTATGACGAACACGGCCAGCTCAGTGCGGTGATCAACCGCAAAACCAACAACGTGCGCAGCTTTGGCTATGCCGAAGGCCTGAGGGTGGCCTACAGCAACGCCCTTGGCGATAAACCACGCGTCGTCGAGCACTGGACCAGCGACGGCGAGCATTATCACTTCCGTTACGACTTCGCTCAGCGCACCAGTTGGGCCACCGATGTGCTGGGCCGTGAGCTGGAAATCCGCTACAACGAGGACAATCGCGTCATCGGCAGCCGTGACTTCGGCGGTGAATGCTATGGCATGGATTACGACGCCTCCGGCAATCTGGTCGGCATCGAGCTGCCGGATGGCAATCGCCTTGCCCTGAAGTACGACGAACGCTCCAGGCTTATCGAGGAAACCGACCCGCTAGGTCGCAAGATCAGCTACAAGCACTTCCGCTCGACACCACTGGTCA
>NZ_JBIVGA010000039.1:0-2121 GCF_044748405.1 Pseudomonas sp. NPDC089996
TCACCCATTGGCGCGATCAGGAGTACCGCTACGACCCGTGGGGCAACCTGATCGAGAAGCAATCGGGGCATAGCAAGCTGCAGCACTTTGCCTATGACTGCGAGAACCGGTTGGTGCGGGCGGAGACGTATGTCGATGGCAGGCAGGAAAGCACCGGGCAGTACCGCTACGACAGCCTGGGACGGCGGGTGGCCAAGCAGGCGGAGATCGATGGCGAAATCGAGCACAAGCGCTTCCTCTGGCAAGGGCTGAGGATGCTGCGGGAGGAAACGCCAGGGCAGAGCATCCTGTACCTGTATGAGCCGGGGAGCTATGCGCCGTTGGCGCGGGTCGATCAAGCGGAAGGGGAAGAGCAGAAGTTTTATTACTTCCATACGGACCAGATTGGGACGCCGCTGGAGCTGACGGATAGCGATGGCAGGATCGTTTGGCAGGCGACGTATCGGTCATGGGGTTCGATTGAGAATCTGGCCGTCAATCAGGTCGAGCAGAATCTGCGTTTTCAGGGGCAGTATTGCGATTTTGAAACAGGACTGCACTATAATACGCTCCGTTTTTATGACCCCCACATTGGAAGGTTTATAACGCAGGATCCAATAGGGCTGCAGGGTGGAAACAATCTATATCAATATGCCTTAAACTCAATAGGTTGGGTTGATCCCTTCGGCCTTAGTCCGGAAAATCTGGTACGATATAAGCCAAGAGGGTCAATTGCTCCTACCCCGGGTGCGCGCAGCACAGCAATTAGTCGGGCATGGGGGCAGGAACGAATACTAGTTGAAAATGGTGGCGGATCGAGGAGTTGGACTGCGGCGGAAAGAGAGACGATAATGAGTGTTCGTAACAATGCGAAATTATCTTCTATAATGTCTGATGCAGGATATACAGGGCACCATATAAACAGTGTTGAGGGTAACGGTAAGCTAGGTGCGGCATGGAAAGGCGATCCGAGGAATATAGTGTTTTTACAAAATGCCAATCACCCAAGCGGCATTGATGAGCACCTCAATGCCGACCAGGGGCATAGAGGAAATTACAAGAATTCTGGCAAGGGACGCCTAATTGATCGACTCAAAAGCGCAGGGAAAAGCTCTTGCAGATAAATATTGGAGAACGAGATGAGCGATATTAGAGACGCGCTGGAAGCATTGCGTTTAGTGCATGATAAATATCAAATCGCTGGTCGATATGTGACATCAAAAGATTCAGTAGCACGCTGGCCTTCGGAATTGCCACGCTCCGCCGAAGTGGACGTTCTATTCAGTGAATATGAGCCTGTTGGGGTGAAGATTGAAACAGGGTTCACGCCTCTTAAGCTATTTGATATTGCATCATTGAAGAAGGGGCAGTTTGGTTATCGCTGGATCAATGTCGCAGAAGGAGCAGTTCTGAACAATGAATGGCCAGATCAAGACCTGGTAATTATGGATGATAATGGCGGAGGAAAGCCAGTTATTGCTGTTACTGATGTCGAAAAAACGCCAGTGTATGCGTGTTACGATGTAGTGCCACCATTTCAGATTGCTGAGTCATTGGCTGATTTCATACTGGCGCTTTCAAAAATGATTGATATAGTTTATGGGGACTTCAATATATTTGATCTTTCGGATGATGATGGGATTGACGATGCTTTTCTTCTGAAACTGCAAAATGCTGTCAGCCCCATTTTGGGTGATGAAAACACAGGTCGGTTCGTGGATTATTTCTACGGTTAAGTATTTTTAGAAAAAGTGACTTGCGCCAGAGGTATTGCTTGTGCATTCCTGAATGCATTGCCGCTCTTTAAAATATCGGGCGAGTGGTGGCTTGCTCCACAAGTCACCACTATTAATAATCTGTAGTTCTAAGCGGAGAAACAGGCGAAACCGTGCGCAGCTTCAGCTACGCCGTCGGCCTGATGATGACCCACGGCAACGAACTTGGCCTGATCTGCGAATACCGCTGGGAGACTCAAGACGGCAAACCGCGCGTCGTCGAGCACTGGACCAGCGACGGCGAGCACTATCACTTCCGTTACGACTTCGCTCAGCGCACCAGTTGGGCCACCGATGTGCTGGGCCGTGAGCTGGAAATCCGCTACAACGAGGACAATCGCGTCATCGGCAGCCGTGACTTCGGCGG
>NZ_JBIVGA010000040.1:0-1971 GCF_044748405.1 Pseudomonas sp. NPDC089996
GCGATGCCCGGCAAGATTTCGCGTACGACGAGGCCGATCGGTTGCTGAGCATCCAGCGCCACCCAACAGGCACTGGCAAGCAGCTGGGCATTACTTAGGAAAAGCTCGGTTACAGCTATGACCTGCTAGGCCGGTTGACGCAAGAGCTGAGCCCCGGCGGCGCGCTCGATTATGAATACGATGCGCTCAGCAACCTGACTTCGCTGACGCTGCCGGATGGCCGCAAGCTCAACCACCTGTACTACGGCAGCGGCCACCTGCAGCAGCTGAACCTGGATGGCCAGGTGATCAGCGACATGGAGCGTGACGACCTGCACCGTGAGGTGTACCGCACCCAAGGCAAGCTCACCAGCTGCTTTGGCTACGACGCGATGGGGCGCAAGGCTTGGCAGTTCGCCTCGACCTTGCCCGCCGACAAGCTTTCACAGGTGCACAACACCGGTATCAACACCTCGTTGCTGGTGGAGCATGCCTACAACCCGATTCACCGCCGTTCCATACTGACCAGATTGGTACGCCGCTCGAGCTGACGGATAGCGATGGCAAGATCGTTTGGCAAGTCACATATCGCTCGTGGGGCTCGGTAGAGCAGCTAGCCGTAAGTGAAGTCAAGCAAAATTTACGCTACCAAGGTCAGTACTTTGATGCTGAAACAGGGCTGCACTACAATACCTTCCGATATTATGATCCTGAAGGGGGACGTTTTGTTACTCAGGACCCTATTGGTTTAGATTGCGGGCTCAACCTTTATTGCTACGGTTAGAATCCGACAGGCTGGATCGACCCGTGGGGATGGGAGTGTTGGAGTACTGCTCGGAAAAACTATTGGAAAGCTGAAGCCAAAGCCCCTACTCGTGCCTACTCACCCGCAAACCTTGTGCGTATGGCTGAGGGGAAAGCGCCCAAAATGACAGTTGAGGTGATTTCGCGCAAAAATGATAAAATATCAATTAGAGAGTGACTTTAGAACTTCATCATAATGATATTCCTCAGCGAGTGGGTGGGGCAGGTGTACATGATTCGTCTAATTTGCTCGCGCTTACCCCGTGGGAGCATGAAGCAGTCGATCAGTTTAGGTATGTAGGCTCTGACTTGATCAGAGTGATTAAAGGAGTTGATGTATGGTAGTTGATGGCGATTCATTGGCGGAAAACATAATTGGCTCTTCCGCCTATAAGAAGTTACTTGCGGATCTAGTCGGCGCTGCAGGTATTGAGGTTGAGTCGGAATACGCAGAGGTATTCGCACGGCTTGACTCTGCTAAGATTGTAAAGTCAAAGGTCGATGTTGACGACTTGATGTCCATTTTGACAGACAAAATGGATCTTATAAGGCAGTACTCCCTTTCTAAATTTCAAGCGCTTTCCGATGAAGATGATGAGGAGGAGTATCCCGCTGGCGCCGAGCCTTCTGACGACGAAAAAAGTAAAATTCTTTCGATTGGAAAATACTCACAAGGTTTTTTGCTGACTAATCTCATTGAGTATGCATTGGCGATGTCTGGTCGTGAGCGCCTACTGGAATATATTAAATTGTCGAGAATTCCACATGCAAAGAAATATGCTGATCAAGTAATCAACTTGTCAAAGCTTGGGTAGCGCTAGCTGCCGCTATGGTTGGCATTGTTTGAGTTTGAAAACATTGTATTTTTGCAGGGCTCTACGTTCTTTAATAATATTTTAGGTATTTTTCGGGGCGACAGCCCCGATTTTTCTATAAATTCTCAACTCAGAAATTGTCTATTTATAGGAAGGGCGCGGCCGTTTTGGCAGCACTGCCACAGGTCTGCACCGAAGGCGGCCACTACCTCCTGCAGACGCTCGACAACCTGTTCTTCTACTTCGGCGAAGTGCCAGACACCAGCGCTGAAATCCCTCTGCAACGCATCGAAAACGCCCTCGGCCACTTCCTGCATTTCACCCGTACCCCCGACGGCACCCTGACCGACATCAGCGCCACCGGCGGCACCCG
>NZ_JBIVGA010000041.1:0-1963 GCF_044748405.1 Pseudomonas sp. NPDC089996
CGCCTGGACTTCAATGCGCGGCAGTTTGCCAAGTTCAAGGACAACCGGATCACCCATTGGCGGGATCAGGAGTACCGCTACGACCCGTGGGGCAATCTGATCGAGAAGCAATCGGGGCATAGCAAGCTGCAGCACTTTGCCTATGACTGTGAGAACCGGCTGGTGCGGGCGGAAACGTATGTTGATGGCAGGCTGGAAAGCACCGGGCAGTACCGCTACGACAGCTTGGGGCGGCGAGTGGCCAAGCAGGCGGAGATCAATGGGGTAGTTGAGCACAAGCGCTTCCTCTGGCAAGGGCTGAGGATGCTACGTGAAGAGACGCCGGGGCAGAGCATTCTTTACCTGTATGAGCCGGGTAGCTATGCGCCGTTGGCGCGGGTTGATCAGGTTGAAGGAGAGGAGCAGAAGCTTTACTACTTCCATACGGATCAAATTGGTACGCCGCTGGAAATGACAGATAGTGAGGGCTCAATCGTTTGGCGGGCGAGCTATCGTTCGTGGGGGACGATTGAAAGCTTAGTGGTCAATGAGGTTGAGCAAAATCTACGCTTTCAAGGTCAGTACTTCGATGGCGAAACGGAATTGCACTACAACACGCTCCGCTACTATGACGCTGGTGCCGGTAGGTTTGTGACTCAAGACCCAATTGGGTTGCAAGGTGGTTTTAATTTATACAAATACGCTATCAATCCACTGAATTGGGTTGATCCCCTTGGTTTAGCGAATAGGCCGAATAATGGGAAATATAATATTTTCCATGATCACACATTGGATTCTCAGTATAGATACTCCAGTGATGCGGTTCAGTTTAATAGAGCTAATGCCGATCTTTTGAATAGAATGGAGCTTGAGCCTGATTTTAGGAAGGATATGCTGAATCGCTATCCGAAACTTGAGGAGTGGGCTAAGACAGGGGGCAAAAGTGGCAGCCCCCCTGGTTTGACATGGCACCACCATGAGGATGTTAATAGGCTATCTCTAGTGGATCGTATGGATCATAAGTCGAATCATGGCTTATACCACCCGACTGGTAAGGGTGGCAGAGATATTTGGGGTGGTGGCGCTCAAGGGCGAAAAGGCAAGCTTGACGGTGCAACGGGAAAAATTTGCTGTGGTTGATCAACTGGAGAAATGTCATGTTATTGAAGGATAAGTTTTATGCTCTTTCAGAAGTAATCGAGCATGTTAAAGTTTTTGCAGAGCAAGGTGATGATTTTTGCCTTTATGGTCAAGATCAAGATCACCTAGACTTAAAAGTGCAGTACTTTGTAGCCGATTACCCAAGCGTTAAGGGCGATAAGGAGATTTATCCAGAATCCGTAAAAAATGCAGGGCTGAGCTATCTCTATTCTGGGCAGCAGCTTGTAGATGTTGTAACGTTGTTGATGGAGCAAAAACCTGATGCATCGCATGATGACTATATTAAGGCCTTAAATTATTATCAGGATAATGATGAGTTTATCGATTTGTAGTTGTTGCTTTTAGTTTCTTAAGTTGGGGCGGTGCTTTGGACGGTTGAAAATAAACTATGCGAGGCAAATTTGCCTCGCATAGATATATGTGCGAGTGGGCAGTGGACTAGATAAACTTCGGTAAAAGTCAAAGAGCGGTTTGGATTGCAACGACTTACACCTCGATGTCTGCCACGCGTGACTTTGACTGCGACGCTATGCTTGATAGATTTTATTGACGTTCCCAATCTGCAAGCCAATCGATCTTTAAAAATCAGATTTATGGACTGAGGCACAAGTCACAGTCCTGTTGATGGTGTGCCCGACGGCCCGCTGACCGATATCAGCGCCACCGGCGGCACCCGCGTGTACCTGCACTACGACAATCCGCTGGGCCGCCTGACCGACATCAAGCGCATCGTCGACAACCAAGCCGTCGAAACGCTGACCCAGTACCGCTACGACGAACACGGCCAGCTCAGCGCGGTGATCAACCGCAACGGCGACACCGT
>NZ_JBIVGA010000042.1:0-1912 GCF_044748405.1 Pseudomonas sp. NPDC089996
TAACGGAAGTGATAGTGCTCGCCGTCGCTGGTCCAGTGCTCGACGACGCGCGGTTTGCCGTCTTGAGTCTCCCAGCGGTATTCGCAGATCAGGCCCAGGGCATTACTGTGCCGCGTCATCAGCTTTTCGACATAGCCGAACTGGCGTACCGAATCGCCGTTACGATTGATCACCTCGGCAAGCTGGCCATTGTCGTCGTAACGGTAACGCACCAGCGTTTCAACGGCGCTTTCGCCAACCACGCGCTTGACGTGGGTCAGGCGGCCCAGTGGGTTGTCGTAGTGCAGGTGCACGCGCAGTGCCCCTGGTGCGGTGATATCCGTCAGGCGGCCATCGGCACTGTAGGTGAAATGCAGGTAATGCCCCAGCGCATTTTCCACGCGCTGCAAAGGCGAGCGCGAATTGTCATCTGGCACCTCGCCAAAATAGAAAAATACGTTATCGAGCGTTTGCAGAAGATAGTGCCCGCCCTGGGAGCGAACGAGATGAATACGCTCATGGGGGTTATAGATACTCTCGCCTGGTTCCAGGTCAACGAACGGAACACTGCGCCCTTGGTTAATGCGATCGCTCTTTCTAGATATCTTTTATTCGATGAAATATGACCAGGAATAGCTAGAGAGCGGAGAACGCCCTCTAGCTTGAGCTTAATTGTTAAAGAACAACAAGAAAGGCTTAGAAACTATTACAGGCATGCTGTAAATCCTACCAATCCCCCCGCCAAGCCTCAAGGTAGTAGCTATCTCTAGGGATTGAGACTAGCTCTCCTAGCCTATATAAAACATCCAGCAACGAATCTCTTTCAATCGTTTCGATCGAAGCCCCAAACTCGTTCACTCGAAGAACACAACGCTTAAACAACGGAAGCATTCGGGGGCCATATTGAGAGCGAGACACCCCTATTAAATCCATCACCAAGCTGTTCAATGCCGGCATAAGATCTGCCAATAACTCTTCATCGCCCTCCAAATAACTTAACTGATCCCAAAAATCTTTTAGCATCATCTCCAAACACATCCATTCTGAGACTCTAATTCAATGGCCGCCTAATACCGGGGAACAAAAACTCCTTTGACGAATCCCAGTTAACACCAGTTTCTCGATAGCTTTTAATACGAACAATAATTTTCTCGGGATCACCTACCATCCCACAAAGCTCATAGCGATGAATTAACTCCAAGTCACTATCTGGTGACAAGGAATTTTTAATCACCTGCGCTCCGATATTCGAATAGCTCTCCGATAATTCTATAAGTTTAGCACCAGTATTTCCAGGACTTCCAAATATCGCCGAAAGCATAACTTTCTCCACAGGGCGAGCATTTGGCACTACACAATCACTAGAAATTACACGGTTGAAAATTTTTTTTATGTTTTTTATGGATACAAAAATCGCGAACAATAAATCGACATCATTTAAATCAATATCATCCCAGTCATCCTCATCCCTGAAGATATTAAAGACCTCTAAAAGGTGATTACTTCTCATCTGAGCAATAGTATAAACACCCTCTTCCACCTTGACACTTAAAACCAGTCCTTCTTCCCACTTTAAAGATTTCAACATGTTGTCGCCCCTTTTAGTTTTCCGCTAGATTTAGCATTACCACTCGGAGTTCTATGCTCATCTGCTGCCGCAAGATAGCGATCTCTATTGGGGTTATTTACCCCCACAGGATTTTGTTTATTAGACGTTCCTTTTAGACCACCTCGATCCTCAAATACCCTTTGCTCTAACCCCCTTGCCGTATCTTTCCCTGCCTGACCATCACCTACAAAGAATGGTTCAGGCGCCAGGTCAAAATGCGCCGTGCTTTGCGAGCAGGTTGCCCTTGTCGTCGTAACGCGCTCGCCAGGTGCTGCCGTCCGGGTAGCTGACCTGGGTCACCAGCGTGGTCAGGTGGTGATACTC
>NZ_JBIVGA010000043.1:0-1747 GCF_044748405.1 Pseudomonas sp. NPDC089996
TGACCAGTGGTGTCGAGCGGAAGTGCTTGTAGCTGATCTTGCGACCTAGCGGGTCGGTTTCCTCGATAAGCCTGGAGCGTTCGTCGTACTTCAGGTCAGGCGATTGCCGTCCGGCAGGTCGAGGCCGACCATGTTGCCGTTGTCGTCCAGTGCGATGGCATGCGTTTGCCACCAAATTTGCGATCACCGTTGACGCATTTGATTTCGGTGCTAGACATTCAGTCACTTCTCACCTGACAAGGTGTTGGCCCTACCGCAGGCCTGGTAGAGCCAACGAAACCGCATAATTTTAAAGAGCATGATTGATCAGCTAAAAAACTAAATGCGCACCGAATTCACCAACAACGTAAAAGCTGTTCAAATATCGTTAAACTCAGCCCACGTATCATATGCATAGCGCTCATCAATCTCCTCAAATGCAACCCCTTTCAAACCACTGGCGGCAATTTTAAATTTCTCACTGCAAAATACCTCCAACGTTTCCTGGCATCTGAAAAGCTCTCCCTTCAAGGCCGGAGAGATCACAAAACTTGTAATTTTGTCTATACTCGTGGACCCTGGGTAAATCGGACTCTCAATTTCGAGACCGGTCCCCATGTCTTTTGAAACCTCAAATACCGACTTACTCTTATCTAGCGCCGCCAGGCTTTCACCGGGAAGAAAAATGAAAAAATCACCCTTCCGAGAATCGCCGCCATAGGATATTTCTAACGGTACAGCCCTATACTTAGCTCCCACTTTATCACAAACGTCTAAAAACTTTTTCGATACATAAGTATCGCCTAGCTGGTAGTAGTCGAAATCCAAATCATCGAGTGCCATTTCCAGGCCGGATAGCTCTAGTGAGTATGTGTTCTTTATAACTATCTCCATTGGATTACGCTCAAAGCAGTCCCATTCAAACTCTTCGCAATTGAAAAAGCCCGACAATACCGTTGGACAGCCTACGTCATGAGAGTCATAGCGCAAAGCGTAATATTTAACATTACTCACAAAAGCCTCCCAGTAACAGCATCCACTACAAAATTGTTATTCATGAGATTTTCTCTTGCAAAATTCTGAATCTTACCAATGCCCAGCACCAATTGGGTGTCTGAAACTTTACCAGCCCTAAATGCGTCATTCAGCGCAGAACCCTTGGCTTCAACCACCTTAGTGTATTGGGCATGACTAGACCAATGCCCAGGAAGATCAATTTTCCGCGTCAGATCTTTACTACCAGGTAAGAATATACCATTGGATGCGCCGTCGTCGCCGAAGCCCATTGATCGAAGCTTGTTAAACATTTTTGCATAACGCGGCTTCTTCATGATTTCTTCAGGAATGAGGTGGTGATTTGCCATTCCATCCCCACTCCTAGCGCCCATGTTATTACCTAACTTTGTCGAGCACCATCCTAACGGGTCCACCTCTTGAACTGGATTTATAGTGTACGAATAAGTATTTATTCCACCAGCCAACCCTATGGGATCTTGAGTGGTGAAGCGGCCAACCTCAGAATCATAAAACCTGAAAGTGTTATAGTGCAGCCCGCTTTCATGATCGAAGTACTGACCCTGAAAGCGCAAATCTTGCCGGATCTCATCGACCACTATACTTTCAATCGCCCCCCACGACCGATACGTCGCCTGCCAAACGATCTTGCCATCGCTATCCGTCAGCTCCAGCGGCGTACCGATCTGGTCCGTATGGAAGTAGTACAGCTTCTGCTCTTCCCCTTCTGCCTGATCGACTCTGGCTAATGGCG
>NZ_JBIVGA010000044.1:0-1450 GCF_044748405.1 Pseudomonas sp. NPDC089996
GCCGAACTTCACGTTCAGGACGACAGGATCGCTACCCGCGCGTGGCGCGGTGCTCATCGCGAAGTTGAAGGTGATGTCCTGGCCTTCGTTGACCGGGGCTGCAGTAACCACAGCAGTTACCGGCGTTTCAGTGTCACGCACGTCAACAGTACCGGTGGAAGCACCGATCTTCTCGTAACCACCGCCGGTGCCGCCCAGCACATTGACGCTCAGGCTGCCGGCGTCGACGAAGACGTCTTCGCCGTTCGGGTTGGCTACGGTCAGCGAACCGTGACCGGTTGCGTCCAGAGTGACCTGGTGAGTCACGTCGCCGAACTTCACGTTCAACACGACTGGCTCGCTGCCCGCACGCGGGGCAGTGCTCATTGCGAAGTTGAAGGTGATGTCCTGACCTTCGTTGACCGGGGCAGCAGTGACCACGGCGGTGACCGGAGTCTCGGTATCGTTAACCTGAACGCTGCCAGTCGAGGCGCCAATCTTCTCGTAGCCACCACCGGTACCGCCCAGCACGTTGACGGAGAGGCTGCCGGCGTCGACGAACACGTCTTCGCCGTTTGGGTTGGCCACAGTCAGCGAACCATGGCCGGTTGCGTCCAAAGTGACCTGGTGGGTGACGTCGCCGAACTTCACGTTCAGCACAACCGGATCGCTACCGGCACGTGGCGCGGTGCTCATCGCAAAGTTGAAGGTGATGTCCTGGCCTTCATTTACCGGCGCTGCAGTAACGACGGCAGTCACTGGCGTTTCGGTATCTTCGACGGTGACAGTTTTGCTAGCTCCAGCAAGATCAACAATCTCGTAATTACCGCCATTTACTGCGGTTACCGTCGCCGTGACGTCACTTGCATCAACATACACATCCTCCACGTTCGTGTTCGGAACTTGCAGGCTACCTTTACCAGTTACGTCTACTTCTACGGTATAGATTGTGCCGCCTACATTCACGGTCAGCGTGGTCGCGGTCTGCGGCGGGTTACTCAGCTGGAAGTTGAAGGTGACGTTGGTGTCGCCTTCCTTCGCTGGCTCGGCAGAAACAGCCACGGTGGTGGTGTCGACGGTGTCTTCGACAGTGGCGGTAGTGGTCGCGCCAGTCAGGTCGACCGCTTCGAAGTTGCCGCCGTTCACTGCGGTGACGGTCGCGGTCAGCTTCGACGGATCGGTATAGACGTCGTCACCGTTGGCATTCGGGACCTGGAGGGTGCCTTTACCAGTGGAGTCCACATTCACGGTGTAGTTGGTGCCGCCCACGTTGACCGTCAGGGTCACAGTGGTGCCAGCTTGCGGCGGGTTGCTCAGCTGGAAGTTGAAGGTGACATTGGTGTCGCCTTCCTTCGCCGGCTCGGCAGAAACGGCCACGGTGGTGGTGTCGACGGTGTCTTCGACAGTGGCGGTAGTGGTCGCGCCAGTCAGGTCGACCGCTTCGAAGTTGCCGCCGTTCACTGCGGTGAAC
>NZ_JBIVGA010000044.1:1546-1705 GCF_044748405.1 Pseudomonas sp. NPDC089996
GACGGTCGCAGTCAGCTTCGACGGATCGGTATAGACGTCGTCACCGTTGGCATTCGGGACCTGCAGGGTGCCTTTACCAGTGGAGTCCACATTCACGGTGTAGTTGGTACCACCCACGTTGACCGTCAGGGTCACAGTGGTGCCAGCTTGCGGCGGGTT
>NZ_JBIVGA010000046.1:0-1622 GCF_044748405.1 Pseudomonas sp. NPDC089996
TGTGGATATGTCGAATTATTTCATTGACGGGTGTTTGTTGTAGGAAATATTACCTATCGGCTTTGCGGGTGGCTCGGTTGAGCAGCGCGTAGGGAAGAGGTCTCAGAAAAATTGGCTTAGCCTGCGGTGGCCTCTTCGCGGGCAAGCCCGCTCCTAGTGTGCCCGGCATGGGCCAAAACCAGTCATCTGAGATTGATGACCAGACTGAGTGACAACAACTGTAGCGAAACGCCATTTTGCTCAACTGCTCATCCAGCCTGGCAAAGAAAACCGTCCGCCTGGTGTAGAACCGACTCAAGAGGGTAGGTAGTGTGACAATATGAGTGCGCTGAACAAAATAATATGGCTTGCCCACAGTCCTATCAATATAAGCTTTTCGTTACGTGGGAATTTTTTTATTTCCTCGATGTCAGCATATCCCCTGTAGATGAATATCCTGGGTATAGCCAGTAGCGTTGCAATTTGGCCGGTCCTTATTGTCTTGCCTAGGAGCCCAGCGTGCTGATAATTCTTGATGTTGTCGCATACAAGACGAGAGGTGGGCAAAAAGGACTCAAAATGCTCGGTGTACTTATGTGCAATAAAAATTTGGGCGCCAACGGCAATTGACATTGATGTGATCAGTGCAAGCGCGATCAGGCCCGGCTCTATGGTAATCATTTGGATAACTCGTGATATAAGAATTCGCCTAGGATTTCGCCGTTTTCACTTCCGAAGTCCCCGGCAAGCTTCGCCCCAGCGGCGCCACCAATGACTGCGCAGGTCAGAGCTCCCAGGCCGGCAGTCCCTACTCCCAAGGCCGCACATACAGCGGGCGCCACAATATTCCCTCCTACGTATCCGCCTATACCGCCCCCAGTCAGCCCCCCGATTAATGATGTACCATTGACATAGCTGGCTCGTCTGCACTCATCTTCTCTACCCATTGTGCATGCTTGACGAATCGCCAGACTTGTCGCTGTTACATCAAGTGCGATGCCAACGTAACTACCTTTTTTTATCAGGTTGGCAGCCTTGCCCACACCGGCAACCTTGTCTGCATATCCCGCAATCTCCCCTGTATGCAAATAACTTTTCGTAGAGATGCCAAGCGTTCTCTTGATAGACCCTTTATTCCGCAAGCTGGCACCAAACGCGGCCATTTTGCTCAACTGCTCATCCAGCCTCACAAACAGCGCCGCACGCCTGGCATAGAACTGATCGCGAGCTTTGAGCGTCCCATGACCCCATGTACTCCTGGTGCAGCTATTCAATTTCCAGCAACGTGTCCTGAATCGCCTTCAGGTGCCTGCTCCAGCCATCGCTGACCACGCCTGCGCCCATGGACGCATGGGCAAGCAGACTCTTGAGCAATTCGAAATTCTCCAGAAAGAACTCATCGGCACCTTGCCCGCTGCGCATCAGCCCCATGTGTGTCGTGGCAGCGTTCGCCATCAGATAGGCCTCCTGGCTGGTACAGGAAGCCGTTGACCAGTCACCGACTATGACCAGTTCGCCGCTCCTGACAACACTGTTGTAAATGTGTGCATTCAGAACGTCGAACTTGTTCGCAGAATGCCCACTCAGCGCAAGGCCAGCCTTGAGCGTGTGGTAGTTCTGCATTCTGGGATTGATGAACGCGC
>NZ_JBIVGA010000047.1:0-1507 GCF_044748405.1 Pseudomonas sp. NPDC089996
TGATACCCGTAGCTTCGGTGCATGGTTTGAGCCCCGTTACATCTTCCGCGCAGGCCGACTCGACTAGTGAGCTATTACGCTTTCTTTAAAGGGTGGCTGCTTCTAAGCCAACCTCCTAGCTGTCTAAGCCTTCCCACATCGTTTCCCACTTAACCATGACTTTGGGACCTTAGCTGACGGTCTGGGTTGTTTCCCTTTTCACGACGGACGTTAGCACCCGCCGTGTGTCTCCCATGCTCGGCACTTGTAGGTATTCGGAGTTTGCATCGGTTTGGTAAGTCGGGATGACCCCCTAGCCGAAACAGTGCTCTACCCCCTACAGTGATACATGAGGCGCTACCTAAATAGCTTTCGAGGAGAACCAGCTATCTCCGAGCTTGATTAGCCTTTCACTCCGATCCACAGGTCATCCGCTAACTTTTCAACGGTAGTCGGTTCGGTCCTCCAGTCAGTGTTACCTAACCTTCAACCTGCCCATGGATAGATCGCCCGGTTTCGGGTCTATACCCAGCGACTAAACGCCCTATTAAGACTCGCTTTCGCTACGCCTCCCCTATTCGGTTAAGCTCGCCACTGAATATAAGTCGCTGACCCATTATACAAAAGGTACGCAGTCACCTAACAAAGTAGGCTCCCACTGCTTGTACGCATACGGTTTCAGGTTCTATTTCACTCCCCTCTCCGGGGTTCTTTTCGCCTTTCCCTCACGGTACTGGTTCACTATCGGTCAGTCAGTAGTATTTAGCCTTGGAGGATGGTCCCCCCATGTTCAGACAAAGTTTCTCGTGCTCCGTCCTACTCGATTTCACTGGCAAGAGATTTTCGTGTACGGGGCTATCACCCACTATGGCCGCACTTTCCAGAGCGTTCCACTAATCTCAAACCAGCTTAAGGGCTGGTCCCCGTTCGCTCGCCACTACTAAGGGAATCTCGGTTGATTTCTTTTCCTCAGGGTACTTAGATGTTTCAGTTCCCCTGGTTCGCCTCTTGCACCTATGTATTCAGTACAAGATACTCAGCTTGTGCTGAGTGGGTTCCCCCATTCAGAGATCTCTGGATCACAGTCTGTTTGCCGACTCCCCAAAGCTTATCGCAGGCTACCACGTCTTTCATCGCCTCTGACTGCCAAGGCATCCACCGTATGCGCTTCTTCACTTGACCATATAACCCCAAGCAATCTGGTTATACTGTGAAGACGACATTCGCCGAAAATTCGCATGTTGCGCTTGCGCGCAGAACTCACAAATTTTACCTTAGCCTGATCCACCAGCAGTGAAACTGGTGTTCAGTCTATTTCTATCACATATCCGAATTTTTAAAGAACGATCTGACAAAAGTCAGAAATCAACATTCGCAGGGAATGCTCATTACTGAGTTCTGATCAGCAAATGAATCAAGCAATTCGTGTGGGAGCTCATCAGCAGGCTGATGTCGTCGATTAAGGAGGTGATCCAGCCGCAGGTTCCCCTACGGCTACCTTGTTACGACTTCACCCCAGTCATGAATC
>NZ_JBIVGA010000048.1:0-1432 GCF_044748405.1 Pseudomonas sp. NPDC089996
TGGACTGCCCCCCAAAAGTTGGACAGTTTTAAGCTGCCGCCTGGGTCCTGTACTCGACAGGGCTCAGGCCATTGAGCCTCAGCTTGATGCGGTCATGGTTGTAGTAGTGAATGTACTCATCCAGGCCCGCTTTCAGTTCATCAATACTCTCGAAGCGCTTGAGGTAGAAAAACTCTGCCTTGAGCGTGCCGAAGAAGCTTTCCATAGCTGCATTGTCCAAGCAATTACCTTTGCGAGACATACTCTGTTTCACGCCATGATTGCGGAGCGTGTGGCGATACTGAGTCTGCTGGTACTGCCATCCCTGGTCGGTGTGGAGCACTAGCTTGGGCTTCTCTCCCAAGGTCTTGAGCGCTTTGTTGAGCATGTTTCCAACCAGGCTGTACTGAGGGCGAGTATCTGTCTCGTAGGCGATGATTTCCCCGTTGTACAAATCCATCACTGGTGAAAGGTAGAGCTTCTGTTGAGCCACCTTGAACTCGGTTACGTCACTTACCCATTTCTGGTTGGGACGCTGGGCGACGAAATTTCGCTCCAGCAGATTCGTCGCTATCTTGCCAACAGTACCTCGGTACGACTTATATTTTTTGGGCCGCACCAGTGATTTCAGACTCAGGGCAGTCATCAGCTTTTCGATGACCTTTTTGTTGACCAACACCCCACCTTTCCTGATCACGAGTGCAACGCGTCGATAGCCGTAGCGCCCTTTCTCCTTATGGTAGATCTGCTGAATCTTCTCTTTTAGCTCGGCATATTTGTCCGGCTTCTGTTGGCTCTGCACCTGATAGTAAAAGGTACTGCGAGCCAGCCCGATCAGCCGCAGCAGGTCAGGCAAAGGAAACCTACACTTGAGTTTGGAAACGATCAGGACTTTTTCCCCGGTATTCGTTCCTTTTCCTCCCGCAAAGCCTTGAGCTCCTTTAAGACAGCATTCTCCATCCGCAGGTATTCGAGCTCCGCCAGCAGCTGGTCTCGGGGCTTTTGCGAGTCGTCAGTATCTGTGGGTTTTGCTGGTTTGATCTTCTTCGGCACTTTGATCGGCTTTTTCTGGCGGTCGACAGGAGCTACAAGGCCACCACTGTAGTACTGCCGCTGCCAATTGCCTATCTGCGACGATTGGCCGAGGCCAAAATGCGCTGCGGTTTGACGCATGGAAAGACGATGCTCGTGCATAAAGCTCAGCACCTGCCGCTTGAAATCGTCGTCATAGCGCTGCCCGTTTGAGCGCGGAGAAAGGCTGGACTTGCTCTGATAGCTTGAAACCCACCGGCGTAGCAAGCTGTAGTCGACACCGAAAAGCTGGGCTACCTTGCGGAAGCCATTATTGCCATCCAGGTAGGCTGAGATGGCTGTGAGCTTGAACTGCTCTGTGTATTTGCCCATAGGTCCCCCAAGGGTTGGATTTTTTGTCCAACTTCTTGGGGGCAGTCCA
>NZ_JBIVGA010000049.1:0-1392 GCF_044748405.1 Pseudomonas sp. NPDC089996
GCCGCTTGTGTCTTAAGAGGGGATTAGAATCTGAAGTGAGAGCGGTGAATGACAAGCTGAATGCCGCAGGTGCCATGAGCACGAGTGGGAGCACAAGCTGTCATTCACCGTTCCACTTTGGCGAGAGCCCGAACAGTTGGATGCGGCTCTGATCTCGAATCACAAGCGTGGGCCAAGCCAAAGTCCTCTCACAATGTTGAGTTTAGGAGGGTTTGGTGATGGCGTCCTTCTTGGGTATCGATGTTTCCAGTCTTTCACTTGATGCGCTGGTGCGGCCTCAAGGCATAAAAATCCATGTGAGCAATGATCCGGCAGGCTTCGAGGAACTGCAGCGAAGCCTTGGCGGGTGCAGTATCAAGCGCGTTCTGCTGGAGGCCACAGGCGGTTACGAGCGAGAAGTCATGCAGTCCTTGCAGGATGCCGGCTATAAAGTCATACGTGTCAATCCCAGGCGGGCCCGAGCGTTCGCCGAATCCATCGGCATCAAAGCCAAAACCGACGCCATCGATGCCGAAGTATTGGCCCACTACGCAGAGGTCATTCCAGACCAGCCCACCCTGCGGATCAGCCCGGAGCGTGCGCTGCTGCGGGAATTGCTGCAGCAACGTGATCGGTTGGTTCAACAGCGGGATGACGACCTGAGGCGCCTGAAACAGGCACAGTCTAACGTGGTGGCCGACTTTCTGAAGGCCAACCTTCAGCACTTCAAGTCACAGATCAAGCTGGTTGAACAAAAGATCTGTCAGCAAACGGAAGAGCTGAAAGATGAACGGGTTGCTCAGCTGGTACAGGTCAAAGGCATTGGACTGGTGACGGCGGGCAAGCTTGTAACGCTTCTGCCAGAACTGGGACGTGTAGAGTCCAGAGAAATAGCCTCATTGGTTGGGGTAGCGCCCTTCAACCACGACAGCGGAAAATCCGTGGGCAAGCGCTCTATTTCAGGCGGACGGTTTGAGGCCCGGCGAGCGCTTTACATGTCATGCCTTGTGGCGGTTAAGTACAACCCAGCGCTCAAGGCTCGTTATGAGGCGCTGCTCGAACGAGGGAAAGTTGCCAAGGTCGCTATCGTAGCCTGCATGAGGGTATTCCTCGTACGGCTCAATGCCATGCTCAGGACTGGCGAGCCTTGGCTGGACCTGGTTTTGCCTCAGCCCAAGGGGACTAGATCAGGAAGCTGAGGAAACCCATATGAAAGCAGCTTGCCCACACCGCGCTGGATGGCACGGGCTTCGCCCGTGTTCGCGGGCAAGCCCGCTCCCACAGGGGCCGCGCAAGCTTTTCAAATTTCGAGCAAGACAGTTGGCACGGGCTTCGCCCGTGTTCGCGGGCAAGCCCGCTCCCACAGGGGCCGCGCAAGCTTTTCAAATTTCGAGCAAGACAGTTGCTCCCACA
>NZ_JBIVGA010000050.1:0-1225 GCF_044748405.1 Pseudomonas sp. NPDC089996
ATGAGTTCTTTCTGGAGAATTTCGAATTGCTCAAGAGTCTGCTTGCCCATGCGTCCATGGGCGCAGGCGTGGTCAGCGATGGCTGGAGCAGGCACTTGAAGGCGATTCAGGACACGTTGCTGGAAATTGAAAAGCTGCACCAGGAGTACATGGGGTCAGGGACGCTCAAAGCTCGCGATCAGTTCTATGCCAGGCGTGCGGCGCTGTTTGTGAGGCTGGATGAGCAGTTGAGCAAAATGGCCGCGTTCGGTGCCAGCTTGCGGAATAAAGGGTCTATCAAGAGAACGCTTGGTATTTCCACGAAAAGCTATCTGAAAGCTGGTGAGATTGCAGGGTATGCCGATAAGGTCGCCGGGGTGGGCAAGGCCGCGCGTCTGATCAAGAACAGCGGCTATATCGGCGTCGCACTCGGAGTGGGCGCTACGGGGCTGGAGATTCAGAGGGCCTGCACCCTGGGGCGAGAAGAGGAATGCAGTAAGGCAAAATTCGTCGAGGGCACGGCATTGGCGGGCGGCTTGACAGGCGCTAGCGCTGGCAGTTTTGTTGGTGCGCTGATTGCGCCACCAGTGTGCGTGGCTCTCGGCATCCCTACTGCTGGCACTGGATCACTTGTTTGCGCAGTTGTGATAGGTGCCATAGCAGGTAAATATGCTGGCGATTACGGGGCAGATAAAGGCAGGGAATATGGTGAAATACTTTATCACGAGAGCCTTAAATGAACGCCATTGATTCTGAAACCATAGTGCTTTTTATACTTGCCCCCATGGCAATTACGCTCATCATTCAATGCTACATCGCCCACAGGTACACTGAGCGTTTTGAGTCACACCTACCAAACTGCAAATACATTACAGACAACAAAATTACCTACAAACATGGCGGCTTGCCAGGCAAGCTGATGCGCACAGGCTCGATTTCAATTGTTCTGGCAATCCCTAAACTGTTTATATGGAGAAGGGTCGCTCAAGCAGATGAAGTGAAAGATTTTCCGCTGCGCGAGCGCTGCATCCTGCTTTCCCTGCTGGCCTTGCAGATCACGCTCTTCCTGGCACTTATACTTTCGGACATCCTCTCTTCAACCTTATAAATTGGCCAGAAGCCAGCGCTGCCAGCTCGATGACAGAGGCTTACAAGTTCCTCGACAGCGCCAGTTGCAAATTGATGGAAGCCAGTTGTGCCGGGCAACATCTCAAGGAAGTGAAACTCGCGCTGTGCCGCGCGGGTG
>NZ_JBIVGA010000051.1:0-1179 GCF_044748405.1 Pseudomonas sp. NPDC089996
GCTCTAGCTGGCGAGTTTGGCACCTCCGGTGTACACCTCTGGCTTCCAGTCTGCCTGGTGCCTCAATAAGCCAAAGGCTAGCCTGGCCAGGCGGCGTGCAAGAATCACCAAGGCTTGGGTAGTTTTCTTTCCACGTCCCAGATGATGGGCGTAGAACTGTTTCCAGGTCGCGGTTCGACTGCCGCTCATCGACGCGTTGTACAGCAGCCTGCGAACCTCCGCGTCTCCCCGTTTGCTCAACCTGCCTTTGCCAGACCATTTGCCCGACTGAGCAACCGTCACATCCATCCCCAGGTAGGCAACAAAAGCATCGCTGTTGGCGAAGTCACCTCGCATGAATGACATGACTAAACCGACGGCAGTCAGGAAACCAACCCCTGGCAGTTGCCGGACACGACTCAACTGATCTTGGAGTCCAGCGTCTTTGATCGCGGCGCGCAGCCCCTTTTCCAGCGACAGCTCTGCTTTCTTGAGTGCTTTCTCTATGTGCTTGAGCTCGGACGCGAACAGCTTGTCCCCCGACCAGCTCATACGCAGCATGCCGCGAATCTCCACGAGCTTGGCGCGACGGCGCAGTAGCACCTGAATTTTGCGGTGCCCTGCAGGCGGCGGCGTCCAGGCTTTCAAAGAACTGCGCTCTTTGCTCAGGTAGCGAGCCAGTAAGGCAGCATCATGTGCGTCTGTTTTCGCGCGTAAAGCGATGCTTTCCCGGTATTTGCTCAACCTTAGGCCGTCGACCACGTACACCACAAAGCCCGCAGCATGAGCCTGCTCGGCCATTTCCATGTGGTAGGTGCTCGTCGCCTCAATGGCCAGTGCTGAACCTTTGGGTAAGGTTTTGAGCCAGGCCCTGATCGCTTTTGGGGTATTTGGGATGGCGAAGGGTTTTGTATCCGGAGCGCTCTGAATCACCAACTCATCTTTCGCGGTATCCACGCCAGCTTCGATTGGTGTGACGGACATTGCCATGGCTAGCTGCTCCTTGTAGCGTAGAGAGACTTGAAGGGCACACCCTGGCGCAGGCTTGCATCTATCGTCGCTTGCTCACGAGGCATTCCTTATCGGCGCTTGGGTGCTGAAAGGAGGAGGGGTGATTTCTCCCACGGTCTGTACTGCTGCGAACAGTCAGAAGCGAGCTATGTCCCTCCTCCTCCCTTCAAGTCCTACCATACAAGCGGG